>JBKBTF010000038.1:0-32985 GCA_046291395.1 Blastomonas sp.
GAGGGCCTTCAGGATTGACGCTCAATTGCACGGCAACCGATAGAAGTCCGCCAGCCGATCAAGCGCCAGGCGCAGCACCAGGCGGCCCGAGCGGACCGGCCAAACCAGCGCCTTTTCGGCCATCGGCATTGCCTCGCCCGAGCAGATCACCCGCCAGGCGATGTCGTTGAGATCACGCCCGAGCGCAGTCATCGCGGCATCGAAACGCTGGCGCGCCGCAGCCTGACGTTCGGTCGGCTCGAGATGACCGGCCCCACCGCGATAGCCGCTCGACTTCGGCGCCGCGTCCCAGCGCATGGTGATCGATGGCGAAAGATTGGCACGTTCCCAGTCGACGCGAAGCCTTTCGCCCGCATCGAACTGGCGCTGATCGATCATGCCGCGTGCGAGCAGCCATCCGAGCGGAGATTCCGCCAGATTCACGGTGACCGAGCGGCTTGGGCGCCGTGACGGCTGGCCATGCATCGCTACCGTCTCACCCTCGATCGCTCGCTCGGCCAGTAACCGGCCCGCTCCCGCCCTTACCGCACCGAATTTGCCTGCAGCTTTCATGTCTTTATCCATATTGGTTGGTAATGATGGAAATTACATTGCCATTTAGGTTTGATTGTAGGAAAGTGATTTTCTGAGACGGTTCGCAAGGAGCACATGATGATCAACCGCATCCGCGATGTCCGCAAGGCACGCCGCTTCACGCTTGATGATGTTGCGCGCAGGTGCAATCCGCCGACCACGGCGCAGACCATCGGACGACTGGAAACGGGCACGCGGACACTGTCGATCGACTGGCTGAACCGCATCGCCGCCGCACTGGAGGTCGACAGCAGCGCGCTGGTCAGCACTGCAGCCGCCGCTGAACTGCCGGTCGTCGCGCTGCTCGACGCAGATGGCGCACGTGCGCCCACCCGGACAGAGCGCGCCGTGCCGCCAACGCCGAACGACCAGATGGTCGCAATGCGGGTCACTGCAAGCCTGGGCGATTATCGCAGCGGCGACACGGTGTGGCTGCGGCGCATCGACGGCGACGGCATCGCCGCCGCGCTCAATCGCGACGTGCTGGTGCCCCGCCCCGCCGGCAGGTTCGTCTTCGGCCGGCTGATCGCGCGCGACGGCGAGCGCATCCAGATATTGCCCCCCGGTGCGGGCACCCGCCAGCAGGTGGTCAACAATCCGCCCTGGCTGGCAGTGGCAGAAACGTTAATCCGCACGCTGTAGAAGCGGCGGCATCATGCGCATCCTCACCCTCGCCACGCTGTTTCCCAATGCGGCCCGGCCCAACTTCGGGATCTTCGTCGAGCGCCAGACCGCAGCCCTGGCCGCGCGCGAGGGCGTCGAGGTCACCGTGATCAGCCCGCAGGCGGTGCCGCCCTGGCCGCTGTCGCGCCATCCGCGCTACCGCGCGATCGCCGCGTTGCCCGCCCATGAGACCTGGCGCGGGCTCGACGTCTATCGCCCGCAATATCTGCATCTGCCGGGGATCGGTGGACACTGGCAGCCGCGGCTGCTCGCGCGCGCAGTGCTGCCGCTGGTGCGCCGACTGCATGCCGAACAGCCGTTCGATCTGATCGATGCGGAGTTCTTCTATCCTGACGGCCCAGCGGCGCGGATCGTCGCGCAGGCGCTCGGCCTGCCCTATTCGGTCAAGGCCCGGGGCGCCGATATCCACCATTGGGGCCATGCGCCGAAAACGCGCGACATGGTGCAGCAGGCTGGCCGCGATTCTGCGGGTCTGCTCGCGGTTTCGGCGGCGCTCAAGGCGGACATGGTCGCGCTGGGCATGCCTGGCGATGCGATCACCGTGCATTATACCGGCTGCGACCAGCAGCGCTTCGCGCCGCGCGATGGCAGCGCTCTGCGCGCCGAGCTCGGCATAAGTGGTCCGATGCTGATTTCGGTCGGCGCGCTCATCCCGCGCAAGCGCCAGCACCTGATCATCGAGGCACTGCCCTTGCTGCCCGAAGCCAAGCTGGTGCTGGCAGGAGCGGGCGAATCCGAGGCAGACTATCGCGCACTCGCCGCACGGCTGAACGTCGCGGATCGGGTCATCTTTACAGGACCGCTGCAGCATGATGATCTTCCGCGCTGGCTGGCGGCGGCCGATGTCATGGCGTTGCCCTCAAGGTCCGAAGGTCTGGCCAATGCATGGGTCGAGTCGCTCGCCTGCGGCACGCCGATCGTGATCTGCGATGCCGGCGGCGCGGCCGAGCTGTTGACGGATCCTGTGGCCGGAACGATCGCCAATCCGCATCCTTCAGCCTTGGCCGATGCGATCGGCAGCATACTCTCGGACCGGCCCGACCCGTTTGCGGTGCGCCAGTGCGTCGCACTGTTCAGCTGGGAGCGCAATGCAGCCGAGCTTGAACAGCATTTCAAGCGAATATTGGCTTAAGCCTGCTTCGCCCGGTCACGCAGCGTGCGGATGATGCGGTTGCAGATCATCGGGCTCAGGGGCTCGGTAAAATGGCATCCGACAAGCTTGCCTTCCGCCCACACCACCTCCCCCATGATCGGGTCGACGCCGTCGATCAGCAGCGTGACCGGCGCAGGCATGCGCAAAAAGTAATCCGATTCGAAGCGACAACCGGTGATCGACAAATTGGTCAGCGTCACCCCGCAGCGTCGCCGGCCTTGATCGAGCAGGTCGGCGTCGATCTGCACGTTGATGCGGATGGCATAGCGGCGATCGTTAGCCGGTTGGCTCGCTCCCGCTTGCTTGCGCATCATCGCCGTCATCACTTGTCCCCGCTGGAGCTGAGCTGTGGCTTGCCGCCGGACGTCCGCCGTCGATGGGTCACACAATGCCAACGCATAGGACCAAGTGCCTAACCGATGGTAAATGCGACGGATATCCGGGCATAAATAAAAACGCCCGGCCAACCCCTGAGGGCGGCCGGGCGTCTTTGATGGCTTTGCCTTTTCAGGCGAAGCTGGGCGTCTGCTTATTCAGCAGGAGCGGCCGGAGCGGCCGGAGCAGCTTCTGCACCAGCAGCAGCGCCGGCTTCGGCACCAGCTTCAGCACCGGCTTCGGCGCCAGCTTCTGCACCGGCTTCCATGCCAGCTTCAGCCGGAGCTTCCATGGTTTCTTCCATGGGGGCTTCGGTGGTTTCTTCGGCAGGAGCTTCAGCGGCTTCTTCCGGAGTGCAGGCTGCGAGAGCCAGAACGCTAGCGGCGGCGAAAACCGGGCTCAGCTTGATGATGGACTTCATGGTACTTTTCCCCTTCGTTGCGGAAACAAGAGCCCGCGTTGTATCGACACCCTTGGGACTCTGGCAAGACATATTTCTTGCACTGGCGCGGGAAGGGCACGCACATAGCCCGCCCCCTATCCCCCGCACCCTTGGGAACCGTGCATATAGCCGAGTTACCAGAGGCGGAAAAGAGGATAAAATCGAGTTCTCCAATGCGTCATTTCGGGAATTCCGGCGAGCGCTTCACCTGCCTTGTTTCATGGCAAACCGCGGTCAAATCTGGAAAACATCCCGACAAATGCGGCATTGTTCGCGAAGCCGTCGATGGATCGGCTCAGGCGGGTTGGGCATCCGACCCGACGGAAAACGGTGCTGTGCCATTCAAGATAGCACCATCGACCTGCCGTTTTGTGACCGGTGCGGACAGCCGAATCGCGCACCGCCAGATACGCGAGAGGGGGCGGCCGTCCCACGCTGCTGTTGACCTGCAAACGCCATCTGTGCCAGCGCCCGGCCACAGGCACCTTCCCGCTTCGAAAGGCTTCACCGCATGACATCGCGCGCGATCAACGGCAGACCGGTCAACCCCATCGGCCTGGGCTGCATGTCGCTCAGCTGGGGCTATGGCGCTCTGCCTGCCCGCGATACGGCGATCGCACTGCTGAACCGGGCTCTCGATCGGGGCTACGATCATCTCGACACCGCCAACATCTATGGCCTGGGCCATAACGAGACGCTGATCGGCGAGGCACTGAAAGGAAGACGCGACGAATTCTTCCTCGCCACCAAGATGGGCATCGTCATCGAAGGCGAGAAACGCGGTATAGATTGCAGCCCGCAAAGCATTCGCCGCTGCATCGACGAATCGCTGACCCGGCTGCAGACCGACCATGTCGATCTCTATTACATGCACCGCCGCGACCGAAGCGTTCCGATCGAGGAATCGGTGGGCGCGATGGCCGATCTGGTCAAGGAGGGCAAGATCGGCAGCATCGGGCTGTCGGAGATGTCGGCCGAGACGCTGCGGCGCGCGCACGCGGTTCACCCCATCGCGGCGATGCAGACCGAATACTCGCCCTGGACGCGCGAGCCCGAGATCGCGGTGATCGAGGCCTGCCGCGAGCTCGGCACCACCTTCGTCGCCTTCTCGCCGGTCGCGCGCGGCGTGCTCGCAAATGGCGTACGTGATCCATCAGAGCTCGCCGATAATGACCTGCGCCGCACGATGCCGCGGTTCAACGCGGACAACTGGCCCGCCAACCGGGCCCTGGTCGATCAATTCTGCGCGCTTGCCACGCAATGCGGCGTGACACCCGCGCAGCTGTCGCTCGCCTGGGTGCTCTCGCGCGGCGAGCATGTCGTCGCCATCCCCGGCACCGGATCAATCGCACATATGGCAGAGAATATAGCGCGCGCCGATTGGACCATCCCGCCAGCCACCGCCGCGCAGATCGACGCGCTTATCAACCAGCAAACTGTCGCTGGCCCGCGCTATGGTGAGGCCATGCAGCGGTCGATAGACACCGAGTGCTTCGCGTAAGGCTGCACCAGACCGGCCATTCTAATCCTGCCCGGTGTCACCCGTCGCTTCGGCTCGCCCTGCGCTTTTCTGCCAGGGCCAACGACCCTCAATCTCGACCTCGAGCGAGAAGCTGAGGAAGGTGCGGATCAGCACGATGCCGGCGAGGACCAGCAGGCTGCTCATCGTCGGTTCGATCGCCACGGTGTTGATGATGTCGCCCGCAACGAGAAATTCGAGGCCGAGCAGGATGGTATAGCCGAGGTTGGATCGAAGCGATGCGACCAGCCTGGCCAGCGGCAGCGCCCTCCCCACCGCGCGCACCAGAAAGAGGCCGAGCGCGCCGAAAGATCCGATGACAATGATCGCGATCCCCACGACCTCCATCACCACCGCTGCGGTGTGTACCCACTGGGCTTCGTTCATCGGACCGACTTTCCGCTATCCTGATGGTCCACGTCGGAACCGAGGTGCACGAGCCTTTTGCGGGCTTTCCCAGAAGCTCGCCTGTGCTGTCATGGCGTGCGAACCGCCCGGCCAGCGGGCGATCACTCGTCACCTACTCATCAAAAGCGACCATGTTCCCCAAAAATTGCGGGCACTTTCCATCAGGCATGCGCCTGCGCCGTGGCAGATCGGGCGCACGGGCCTTATGCGACAGGGCCGGACGGATGTTTCTGAAAAGAATTGGTCGGGACGAGAGGATTCGAACCTCCGACCCCCACACCCCCAGTGTGATGCGCTACCAGGCTGCGCTACGTCCCGACCGTGCCATCGCCGCGCTGCAGCTGATGGGAAGCGCGCCTATATGGGCATGCAACACGATTGGCAAGCCTGTCCTGCACCCATGCGTGCCACAGCCAAGATCAATTGCCATCAGCGGCCGATGGTGATAGGCGCGCCCATCGCTGCGACCGGGTTTTTTCCGTATCGCTCTCCTGTGCATTTTTCAGACATTCGGATTTTATCGCCATGGACTCGACACTTCTGCTTGCATTGGCCGCAGCCGCACCCGGCGGCGCGCCTGCCTGGACCCAGCTTTTGATGTTCGTGCCGCTGCTCTTGATCTTCTACTTCCTCATCATTCGCCCGCAGCAGCGCCAGATGAAGGCGCACAAGGCCAAGATCGATGCGGTCAAGCGCGGCGATCAGGTGATCACCGGCGGCGGTCTGGTCGGCAAGGTGACCAAGGTCGACGATGCCTATGTCGAGATCGATCTGGGCGGCGCCAAGGTCCGCGCGGTCAAGGCGACGATCAGCGACATCGTGCAGCCCGGTGGCGCGCCCGCCAACGATTGATCCGAGCGCCTTGCCGCGCACGGGCCCTATGAATATATGGCGCGCACATCCGGTTCGCGTCAGCCTTGCCCGCACCCGAGCGTCGCATGAGGCAGCACTGCCAAGGAAGCCTTGAGAATGCTTGATTTTCCGCGCTGGAAAACGACCTCGATCAGCCTCTTGCTCGCGCTTGGCGTGCTTCTGGCGATCCCCAGCCTGCTGCCTGCCAGCGTCGCGCAATATTATCCCGGCTTCCTGCCGCAGGCCAAGGTCAACCTGGGGCTCGACCTTCAGGGCGGAAGCCATATCCTGCTGGAGGGCGACCCCGCCGATGTTGCCGCGCAGCGGCTGCAGAACATGGAAGAGACCGTCCGCGGCGCGATGCGTTCAGCCACGCCGCGCATCGGCATCGGTGACATTTCGCGCGAGGGCGGCAGGCTTTCCTTCCTGGTGCGCGATGTCGGCCAGGTCGATGCCGCGCGCGAGGCGATATTGCCACTGACCACCGGCGCAGGCCTGACCGGTCAGCGCGACTGGGACATCGAGGTCCGCGACACCAGCCGGATCGTGCTCACCCCCACCGACGCGGGCCTCACCGAAGCTCTCGATCAGGCGATGGAAACCGCGACCGAGGTGGTGCGCAAGCGAATCGACGAACTGGGCACGCGCGAACCGACGATCATCCGTCAGGGCGACAACCGCATCGTGGTGCAGGTTCCCGGCCTCGACGATCCCGAGGCGCTCAAGGAATTGCTCGGCCAGACCGCCGAACTCGAATTCAAGCTGGTCGATCTCAACGCCAGCCCCGAGGATATCGCCGCGGGCCGCGCACCCGTGGGCAGCGAAATCGTCCCCTATCCGACCAATCCGGCCGGCGGCACCGCGATCGCGGTGCGCCGCCTAGGCGGCATCCGCGGCGACAAGCTGACCAACGCCCAGCAAAGCTTCGACCAGCAGACCAACGAGCCGGTGGTGTCGATCACCTTCGACCGCGACGGCGGAACGCGCTTTGCCCGGTTGACCCAGCAAAACGTCAACAAGCCGTTCGCGATCATCCTCGATGGCGAGGTGCTCTCGGCCCCCAACATCAACGAACCGATCCTGGGCGGCTCTGCGCAGATCTCGGGCAGCTTCACCACCGAAAGCGCCAACCAGCTCGCCATCGCCTTGCGATCGGGCGCGCTGCCGATCGAGCTCAAGGTGGTCGAGGAACGATCGGTCGGGCCGGATTTGGGCGCAGAATCAATCCAGCTCGGGATGCTCGCGGGCGCCGTCGGCACGGTTGCGGTGCTGGCGTTCATGATCGTGACCTATGGCCGTTTCGGGGTCTACGCCAACATCGCGCTGATCCTCAACATCCTGCTGATCCTGGGTGTCATGGCGCTGATGAACGCGACGCTCACCCTTCCGGGGATCGCCGGGTTCGTGCTCACCATCGGTGCTGCGGTCGACGCCAACGTGCTGATCAACGAGCGCATCCGGGAAGAGCGAAAGAACGGCAGACGGATCATCCAGGCGATCGAGGTCGGCTATACCGAAGCCTCGCGCGCGATTTATGATGCCAACATCACCAATGTGATTGCGGCGGTGCTGCTGTTCCTGTTCGGATCGGGTCCGGTGCGCGGCTTTGCAGTGGTGCTGATGATCGGTATCGTCACCTCGGTGTGGACGGCGGTGTATGTCACGCGCATGTTCGTCGCCATCTGGCTGAAGCGCGCACGTCCGCGCGAACTCGTAATTTAAGGCTTTATCCCATGAAGCTCCTCAAGCTTGTCCCGGACAACACCAATTTCCGCTTCCTGCGCTGGCGCAAGATCGCGATGACGATCAGCCTGCTGTCGATCATCGCCTCGATCGTGCTCGTGGGAGTGCGCGGCCTGAACCTCGGTGTCGATTTCGTCGGCGGCCAGATGATCCAGGTGACGTTCGACAAGGTGGCAGAAGCCCCGGTGACCGATCTGCGCGACGATATCGAGGCGCTGAACCTGGGCGAATCGACGATCCAGCGCTTCGGCGAACCCAACCAGGTCTCGGTCCGCATGCGGCTGGCCGGCGACAATGTCGACGAGGTCAACGCGGTGACCAGCCGGGTGACGCAGATGATCACCAAGGAATATGCCGCGCAAGGCGCGCGCATCGACGGGGTGGATTCGGTGTCGGGCAAGGTGTCGAGCGAGCTGCTGTCGACCGGCGTCTATTCGCTGGTGTTCGCGATGATCGCGATCGCGATCTACATCTGGTTCCGGTTCGAATGGCAGTTCGGCGTCGCCGCGCTGTTCGCGCTGTTCCACGACGTCACGCTGACCTTCGGTTTCTTCGCGCTGACCCAGCTCGAGTTCAATCTGAACATCGTCGCCGCGCTGCTCACCATCATCGGCTATTCGCTCAACGACACCTTCGTCGTGTTCGACCGCGTGCGCGAGATTTTGCTCTAATACCGCAAGATGGACATGATCGCGTTGCTCGACCTGTCGATCAACGAGACGCTGGCCCGCACCATCATGACCACGCTGACCATGCTGATCGCGCTGCTGGCGCTGCTGCTGATCGGCCCAGGTGTGATCTTCGGCTTCACCGCGGCGATGACGCTGGGCCTGTTCGTCGGGTCCTATTCGTCGGTCTATATGGCCAACCCCATCCTTGTCTGGCTGGGTGTCGGCGCCCACAGCTTCGTGCCGCACGCCACCGACGCCGACAAGGCCGCGGCCAAGCTGAAAGAGGGCATGGGCGGCGCCCAACCCTGATCGGCAACATGGACCATGGCTGAATTCAATCAGGACCCGCGCGCATCCGGACCGGTGATCACCGGCTTCACCGCGCGCGGCTTCAAGCTGGATGGCGACAACCTCGGCCCGCGCCGGGTGGAATCCAGCCTGGTGCTGACTCCCGTCTCCGCGATGCCCTGGGATGCGCCCGGCATCGACGCGCTCGACATCGCGGCGATGGAGCAGGTGCTGGCTATGTGCCCCACCCCGGAATTCATGCTGCTGGGCACCGGCCAGGCGCTGGCCCACCCTCCCCGCGCCTTCATCCGCGCGATGGAAGCGCGCGGCATCGGGGTGGAAGCGATGGACAGCCGTGCGGCCGCCCGCGCATGGGGCATATTGCGCTCGGAAGACCGCTGGATCGCCGCTGCGATCATGGGGATGTAACGTCCGCCGGTACTATTACCGTATGATAATTTGACGAAACTCGGGTCCGATTGTTGTTGTACCCTCCATGACGATGGGGGGATCGGAATACATCATGGCCAATCGCTGCGGTCTTTTGCTACTCTTGGCCGCCACGGCCGTGATCGGCGGCTGCACCAGCCTTAGCGGCGCGCAGCGACCCGTTTTGTCCCCCGCCGAAAGCGTTGCCACCGCTCGGCAGTTCAAGCCTGAGATCTCGCTGCCCAGTTTCTATGCCCGCGACGACGGCGCCCGGCTCGACCTGTCGCCGATGGATTATCGCAATCTGGTCATCGCCCTGTATCTGGATGCGATCGACGCCCGCTTCGCCGAGTTCCGCGCGCAGGCGGGCTCGGAAAGCCGGGCGACAGGGCTGGCGTTCGATATTGCCTTGCTCGGCCTTACTGGCGCTGCGGCCGTTGCCGAGGCGGACGAGGTCAACCCGTTCGCCACCGCTGCCGCAGCGTTCCTGGGCGCGCGCGGATCGTTCGACAAGAACCTGTTCTACGACCGCACCCTGCCTGCAATGTTCGCGACGATGGAGGCCGAACGGGCCCGCATCCGCACGGATATCGTTCGTGCCATGAAGCAGGACGACAAGACCTATCCCCTACCCCTCGCATTCGGTGATCTGGCCGCCTATCAGCGCGCTGGATCGTTCGAGTTCGCAATCGCCCAGGTGGTCAACCGCGCAGTCGAGGCGCAGAACGCCAATGAGGCCATTCTCTCCAAGGCGTTGATCGCCTGCAGCATTGCCGAGGACATGGAGGAAACCACCGATGCGCTGGCGGTGGTTCTGCAGGACGATCCCGACCCCACCCGCCGCGCCCGCCGCCTCAGGCTCGCCGCCGAGGAATTTGGTGTTCCCCAAGGCGCGACCGAAACCGACACGTTGCGAAACATCGGCATCAAGCTGGACACGGATTATTGCCGGGCGCCCGATCGCGCGGCCAAGGTTTCCGATATCCTGACCAAGATCCAGGCAATGGAGGCGACACCATGAGCGAAGACAGGAAGTATCCACCCACTCACACGCTGGCGCAGTTGCAAACAGCGCTTCGCACGGATGAGGCATGGTGGGGGGCGATCACCGCGATCCGGGCGGTCGGCGACTATACCGTGGTGACTTTCGAAAGACCGCGTCCGGCCAAGCGCCCGGTCACGCTGCTGCCGATGATCGGCGACACGGCCCCGCCCCCGCCAGACGGAACGAGCCTCGTGGTGACGGGCGAGGCGGTGATCAGGTTGGCGGTGATGAAGGTGGCGGCCTACCGCAAGGGATGAACCCGGCCGTACCGGTTACGCCAGAGCCTTGTAGATGCTGAACGCGCTGGTCACGGTCAGCACCGCGCCGACCATGAACAGCAGGATGCGCGGGCGCACGTTCTTGGCGAGGATTGCGCCGAACGGCGCAGCCAGCACGCCGCCGATCAGCAGCCCGATTGTGGCCTTTGTGAACGCCTCGAAGCCAAGCGTCAGGATGAAGGTCAACGAGATCGAGACGGTGAGGAAGAACTCCGATGCGCTGACCGTGCCGATGGTCTTGCGCGGCTCGCTGCCCTGGATCAACAGGTTGGAGGTGACCACCGGGCCCCAACCGCCCCCGCCCGCGGCATCGAGAAAACCGCCCGCAGCACCCAAAGGCGCAACCACCCGTGGATCTTCGAACTTGTGCGGCGGAAAGCGCCAGGCGCGGTAGAGCAGCATCACGCCGATGACCGCGAGATACGTCATGACCAGCGGCCGGGCGATCTCTGCGTCGATATTCGAGAGCACATAGGCGCCGATCACACCGCCGATTACGCCGGGTACCACCAGCCTGCCGAACAGCGTCCAGTCGATGTTGCGATGCCACGCGTGGCTGAGCCCCGAAGCTCCGGTGGTGAACACCTCGGCCAGATGGACGCCTGCCGAAGCCTGGGCCGGAGGCACGCCCAGCACCGAGACCAGCAAAGTGCTCGAGATGACTCCGAACGCCATTCCCAGCGCGCCATCGACCATCTGCGCGGCAAAGCCCGCCAGGACGAATGGCCAGATATCGGCAGGGTTCAATATTCCAAGGTCCGGCACGAGCGGTCCCTTTCACGGCAGGAGGGGTCAGAAACTGGAAGCAAGGGTGAGGCCGAAGGTTCGCGGGTCGCCGGGTTGTCCGGCGATGAGGCCGGTATTCCCGCCAGTGTTAGCCGCCAATTGCTCGAAAACATTGCGCGCCCACAAGAACAGGTTGAGTCCCTCGTCGGTGCGATAGCCCAGCCGCACATTGCTGAGCGCATAGCCACCCACGTCGGTGTAGATCGATCGCGAGGGGTTGGACGAGAATTTCGAGCGGTAGTTGCCGTCGAACCCGACATAGGCAAAGCCGTCGAGGCCGAAGACCGACGCTGGCTCGTTAACTTCAAAGCCATAGGAGAATGCCCAGTTCGAGATGCCGGGCAGCCACTGGCCCGAGATATCGCAGTTCGCCGGGCTCAATACGCCGGGAACGCCGGCGGCTCCAGGTGTCTGCCCGGCACCCACCGTGGTGCCCCCTGCCAGTTCGGGCGGGCATGGCGCATCGACGAAGCGGACATATTCATGGTCGGTATAGGCGCCGCTGACATAGGCATTGAACCGATCTGACGGACGCACGCTGAAGTCCGCCTCGATCCCGCGCACCCGCACCTTGCCGGCATTGGCAAGGTACCCGCGCAGCACGCCCAACTGGCCGTTATTCACCGTCGCCTGATATTCGCTGATCTCGGTCCAGAAGCCGGCGAGATTGAGCGTCGCGCGGCGGTCCCAGAACTGGGTCTTAAGGCCTATCTCGAAATGGTCGACTTTCTCGGGCTTCACCGAACCTGCCGCGAGCAGCGGGTTGCCCGCCGCATCATTGGGAACGCCCGACAGGTTGATGCCGCCGGTCTTGAAGGTCTTGGCATAGGTCGCATACGCGCGCACATGGTCGGAGACGCGATAGGCAAGGGTCAGGTCGTAGGACAGGTTCCAGTCGCTGAATTCGGGCTCGAAAAACTGCGGCGCAAGCACCCCGCGCTGCGCGACGATCCACGGATCATTGGCGAACGGCCCGTTGAAGGTCACCAGTTGCCGCGTGCCGTTCGATGCCGTGCCGGTGACCACAGAGTCGTATGACCCGGTCTTCTTGTCGTAGTTGATGCGGACGCCCGGCTGGATGGTAAAAGCGTCGGTGACTTTCCAGCTCACTTGCCCGAACGCAGCCACGCTGGTGTTCTTGAAGCCGATGGTGTTGTTGGCGACCAGCCCGTTCAGCACCGCAGGGTTGCCCGCGAGCGGGCTGGTCGGGTTGAGCAGCCAGCGGCTGGCGGCCGTGCCCTGCTCCTGGATGCCCTGGGTGTCGATGGTCTGATAAAAGCCGAACACGCCTGCAACGAAGTCGATACGCTCGCCCAGCGATCCGGCGTAGCGCACTTCCTGCGTGAACTGCTCCTGCTGCGAGGGGTTGTTGACCTTGAGCGTGATCGGCAGGCCGGTAAAATCGCGGTCGTTCGACGGGGTCCAATCCCAGAACCGCCAGGCGGAAACCGAGGTCAGCGTCCCGGGGCCGACATCCCATTCGACCTTGAGCGATGCTCCGCCCAGGATGCTTTTGGCGCTGAGTTCGGCATCGACATCGGTCACCCGGTCGAAGGCGTTAAGGCTGGGCGGGGCATAGCCGAACGCCGCCGACAGCGCGGGAAACTGGCGGTTGGCCGGGCGCTGGGTGCTGCCGGAACGCGCATAGATCTGGGCGCAGCATTCGGGGTTCTGGCGGTTGTAGTCACCCGCCAGCGTGATCTTCAAGCTGTCACTTGGCTTCCACAGCAGCGTTCCGCGGAGGCCGAGATTGTTGAGCTCGTTGACGTTCGTGCCGGTGGCGACGTTGAAGATCGTCCCGCGCCGGTCGGTGTTCGCAACCCCGAACCGCACCGCGACCGTATCCGACAAAGGCCCGGAGACCGACGCCTTGGCCTGGCGGAACTCGAGATTGCCCGCGGTCACCTCGGCCCGGCCCTCGAAATCGAAGCTCGGCTCCTTCGAGGTGATGTTGATCGCGCCAGCGGTCGTGTTCTTGCCGTAGAGCGTGCCCTGCGGTCCGCGCAGCGTTTCGACCTGTGCGATATCGAGAAAATCGAGCGTCGCCACCGCAACCCGCCCGACGAAGACATTATCGATATAGATGCCGACGCCCTGTTCGATGCCATCATTGGTGAGCCCGAACGGCGCGCCGAGCCCGCGTATGTTGATGGCCGAGTTGCGCGGGTTGGACGAATAGAACTGCAAGGTCGGCTGGAGCTGGGTCAGCCGGCTGACGTTGAAGCTGCCGGTGTTGTCAAGTGTGGTTACGTCAACGACCGACAGGGCGATCGGCACCTCCTGCGACGATTCTGCGCGACGGCGGGCGGATACAATGATCACGTTGCCGGACTGCTGCTCGGCTTCGGCGAGGTTGTCGGCCTGCACGTCGGCTGCGGCTGCAGCGCCATCGGTTTCAGCAGCGACTGCCGGAGACTGAGACGCAAGCGCAATGGCCAGCGCGGCAACCGACGTGCGCGCGGCAATGGAAATGGACATTTGGAAAGACTCCCGGGGATGGAAGTGCTTCCGGCTGTCCGGTCGGCACGGCTGTATGGCTGTTGCACGTGAGGTGACCTCAGAAAAAAGCCGGTCCGGTGTCCCGGTCCCGGCAGTCGAGGGAATAAGATGTCAAGAAAACCGCTGGCGTTCGGTGACGTCCATCTGGACCAGCTTGCCATCATGGACGGTCAACACCACCGCGCCGAAGCGCAACTTGGCGATGGCTTCGGCGATGGCGGAGATCGGGATAGGCAATCGCACCGGGTCGGCCGCACCGGCAGGCTTGGAAGGAGGCATGGGGCTGAACTCCTGTTTGATCTGGTGCGGACCGGCTGCATGCAGCATGGCCCGCAGCCATAGGGCTAATCTCTACTGTTTTGGTTGGCAAGATAGAAAATCTACCTTCCCCCTGATCACCGCATTTGCAAACCCATCTCCCCGCAGAAGGCGCAAAAATGCCCGGGGCGGGTGCCCCTTTGTATCTACGCTGATTTTCCGAACTTCGGCGGTGCGCTTACCCGATGCGGGCGAAACCGGCGGCACCTTGTGGAATGCGCGCGGGCGCCCGGGTGCCCGATGGAACCTGCAGGACTTGCTGAAGCGCCGCCGCCGGATCGTCACTACCGCCCATCATCGCCTCCATCGTCCGCATGCACAGAGCGATCCGATCGTCCGCCAGTGTGTAATGGACCTGCTTGGCCTCGCGGCGGGTGCGCACCAGTTCGGTTCGCCGCAGTTCGGCGAGCTGCTGACTGAGCGCGGGCTGACCGATCCCTGTCGCACTATCGATCTGGCCGACGGTCTTCTCGCCATCGAGCAGATAGGAAAGGATCATCAGGCGCTGCGGCTGGGCATAGGCGCGCAGTTTCTCGGTCATCGCCTCGGCCAGCGCCCGGCTCTGGTGAATAGCCGACATCAGGCCTCCACCTTGCGGCAGAACCAGTCGGCGGCGGCGCCGTCGGGTGTCGCTTCGGGATCGGGTGCCTGCAGCAGCGCATCGCCCGGCTGCCACCCCTCGGGGGTCATCACTGCTCCGTCATCTGCGCGCTGCAGCGCCGCGAGCAGGCGCAGCATCTCGTCCACTGATCGGCCGACATTGTGCGGATAGACGGTGATCGCGCGGACCACTCCGTGCGGGTCGATGAAATAGCTGCAGCGGATCGCCACGCTGCTCTCGGCCTGTTCGTCGATCATGCCATAGGCCCTGCCGATCGCCATCGAAGGGTCTTCCACCACCGGAAAGCTGATCGAGACGCCAAAGCCGTCGCGAATCGCGCGCAACCAGGCGTGGTGCGCATAGAGGCTGTCCACCGACAGGCCCAGCAGCGCGCAGTCAAGCGCACGGAACCGGTCTGCGGCTTTTTCCATGCCGATGAATTCCGTGGTGCATACCGGCGTGAAATCCGCCGGGTGCGAGAAGAACACCAGCCACTGACCGCGATAGTCGCGCAGTGCCTTTTCGCCCTGGGTGGTGCGGGCAGTAAAATCTGGCGCAACATCGCCGATGCGGACGGCACGGGCCGGGATTTGGGACGAGGTCATCTGTGCGCCTTTTCACATTTTCGCGGGCCAGATCAACCCGCTTGACGGAATGCCAATACTAAATTACATATTTCCTGTAAATATGAATTTGAAGAGGATTTTCCATGTCCGACTCCGCACTCGCAACCGCTGCCGCCCAGATCACGACCGCCCGCAAGGGTGTGCCGGTCATCAAGGCGTTCTTCGACAACGCGACCAACACGGTGTCCTATGTCGTCCACGATCCCGAAACCCTGCGGGGTGCGGTCATAGACAGCGTGCTGGACTATGACCCCGCATCGGGTCGCACTTCCTTCTCTTCGGCAGATGCGATTATCGCCTATGTCCAGGGAAGGGACCTTGCGATCGACTGGATGCTCGAGACTCACGCCCATGCCGATCACCTCTCTGCTGCGCCCTATCTGCAACAGAAACTGGGCGGAAAGATCGCGATCGGGGCATCGATCACCCTCGTGCAGAACGTGTTCGGCAAATTGTTCAACGCCGGCACCGAGTTCGAGCGCGACGGCAGCGACTTCGACGCGCTGTTCCATGATGGCGATCACTTCAAGATCGGCAATCTCGACGTGACCGTACTGCACGTGCCCGGGCATACGCCCGCGGACGTCGCCTATGTCATCGGCGATGCGGTGTTCGTCGGCGATACAATGTTCATGCCCGATTACGGCACCGCGCGCGCGGATTTCCCGGGTGGCGATGCGCGCACCCTGTTCCGTTCGCTGCGCCGCATCCTCGAGCTTCCCGGCGATACCCGGCTGTTCATGTGCCATGACTATCTGCCGGAGGGCCGCGCCCATTTCGTCTGGGAAACAACCGTGGCCGAACAGCGCGCGCACAATGTCCATGCGCATGACGGCATCACCGAGGACGAATTCGTCGCAATGCGCGAAAAGCGCGATGCCGGGCTCGACATGCCACGTCTGATCCTGCCTTCGATTCAGGTCAACATGCGCGCCGGGCACCTGCCCGATGCAGACGACAATGGCGTGCGCTATCTCAAGATCCCGCTCGACGCGCTGTGAGCGGAGCTTTGACCCGAGCCGTGACCTTGCCGGGGTTTCCTGACGCGATGCCGCTGCAGGGGCTGGCGGGCGGACTGATGATCGGCCTGTCCGCCGCGATCATGCTGCTCGCGCTGGGCCGGATCGCAGGCGTCAGCGGACTTGCCGCGCGCGCCACCGGGCTGTCGTCCGGGGGCGCGCCGCGTAGCATCGCGATCGCGTTTGTCCTCGGCCTGCCGCTGGGGGCGCTGCTGGTCAGCGCACTCTCCGGCGGCGTCGAGACAACCTTTCCCGTCAGCCCCTGGCCGCTGATTGTCGGCGGACTGCTCGTCGGCTTCGGCACCAGGCTGGGTTCGGGTTGCACCAGCGGACACGGCGTGTGCGGCATGTCGCGGCTGTCACCGCGTTCGCTGTTCGCGACCGCAATGTTCATGGCCGCTGGCTTCATCACCGTTGCCCTGTTGCGCGTGGGAGGGTGGCTGTGAAACAGGCTATCATCGCGCTCGCCGCCGGGCTGATCTTCGGCGCGGGGCTCGCCATCTCGGGCATGGCCGATCCGCAGCGGGTGCAGGCCTTTCTCGATCTGTTCGGCGTCTGGGACCCGACGCTGGCCTTCGTAATGGGCGGGGCAATGATTCCGATGGCGGTCGCCTGGCGCATCCAGCGGCGGATGGCGGCGCCCGTCGCGGTCAGCCGGTTCGACCTGCCGGGCACCGCCAAGGTCGACCGCAGACTGGCGATCGGCGCGGTGATCTTCGGCGCGGGCTGGGGCATCGGCGGGCTGTGCCCCGGCCCTGCCATCGCCGATCTGGCTATCGCACCTGCGCCCGCCGCGATGTTCATCGCCGCAATGCTGGCGGGCATGGCGGTGCACAAGTTCGCCATCCGATAACGACAATCCGCCACCGCGCGGGACGGGAGAGCCCTATGCAGATCACCAGACTGACCGACCGCATCAGCGTGTCGCCGCAGATCACGCCTGCCGATGTTGCAGAACTCGCCGCGCTCGGCTTTCGCGCGATCATCTGCAACCGGCCCGATGACGAGGAACCCGGACAGGTCTCTGCCGCGCAGATCGGCGAGGAAGCGATGCGCCACGGTCTCGCCTTCGCGCATGTGCCCGCCGTTTCGGGTGCGCTCTCCGACGCCGATGGCGAAGCGATGGCCAATGCTCTGGCGACCCTACCCGCGCCGGTGCTCGCCTACTGCCGCTCGGGCGCGCGCTCGACCAAGCTGCATGCAATGGCGCAAGGCGGCGCCCAACCTGCGCCTGCCCCCTCCCCGGAAGCCCGGACCTATGACGTCGTCATCGTCGGCGGGGGCAGCGCGGGCATCGCAACCGCCGCCAGTCTTCTCAAGCGCAATGCGCGGCTGTCGATCGCGATCATCGAGCCATCCGAGGTGCATTATTACCAGCCCGGCTGGACGATGGTCGGCGGCGGCATATTCGATGCGCCCTTCACCCGCCGCTCGCAGGCCTCGGTGATGCCCGATGGGGTGACATGGATCCGGGCTTCGGCAAGCGGATTTGCGCCGGAAGATAACCGCGTCATCCTGTGCGATGGCGGCGATGTTCACTATCGCGTGCTGGTCGCATGCCCCGGAATCAAGCTCGACTGGGATGCTATCCCCGGCCTGCGCGATGCGCTGGGCAACTACGGCGTGACGTCGAACTACAGCTATGAACTCGCGCCCTACACCCGCAAGCTGGTCGATGGCTTGAAAGGCGGCCGCGCGCTGTTCACCCAGCCGCCGATGCCGATCAAATGCGCGGGAGCCCCGCAAAAGGCGATGTACTTGTCGTGCACCCGCTGGGAGAAATCGGGCGCGCTGCCTAGCATCGATGTGCAGTTCCACACCGCCGGTGCCGTCCTGTTCGGCGTGCCGGCCTATGTGCCTGCGCTGATGGAATATGTGAAGCGCTACAACGCGCACCTCAATTTCGAATCGAAGCTGGTCGCGGTCGATGGCCCCGCCGGCTTTGCGACCTTCGAGCAGAAGCGGGGCGATACGGTGACCCGGGCCGAGCAACGCTTCGACATGATCCATGTCGTGCCGCCGCAGACCGCGCCCGATTTCGTCCGGTCCAGCCCGCTTGCGGGCGCATCGGGGTTCATCGAGGTCGACGAGGCGACATTGCGCCACAGCCGCTACGCCAATGTCTTCGCGTTGGGGGATGCGTGCTCGGCTTCCAACGCCAAGACCATGGCGGCGGCGCGCAAACAGGCACCGGTGGTCGCGGTCAACGTGCTAGCGGCGCTTGAGGGCAAGCCGCCGGTCGCCGACTATGACGGCTATGGCAGTTGCCCGCTGACGGTCGAATCTGGAAAGATCGTGCTCGCCGAGTTCGGCTATGGCGGCAAATTGCTGCCCAGCTTTCCCGCCTGGCTGATCGACGGGACGCGGCCCTCGCGGCTGTCGTGGCTGCTCAAGGACACCATCCTGCCGCCGGTCTATTGGCACGGGATGCTGAAAGGGCGCGAATGGATGGTCAAGCCGCACATGATCGGCAGCTAAGCCATGGCACTGGCCCGTTACCTGCCGGTACTCGAATGGGGCCGGGGCTATAATCGGAATATTCTGACCAACGATCTGGTCGCAGCGGCCATCGTCACGATCATGCTGATTCCGCAGAGCCTGGCTTATGCGATGCTCGCCGGATTGCCGCCCGAGATCGGGCTGTACGCCTCGATCCTGCCGATCGTCGCCTATGCGCTGTTCGGAACCAGCCGCGCGCTCGCGGTCGGGCCGGTCGCTGTGATCTCGCTGATGACACTGACCGCAGCGAGCAGCATCGCGCCGCCGGGCAGTGCCGAGTTCATCGCGGCGGCTTTGGTGCTTGCCTTCCTCTCAGGCGTGATGCTGATCGCGATGGGGGTGCTTCGGCTGGGCTTCCTCGCCAACCTGTTGTCGCACCCGGTGGTGTCGGGCTTCATCACCGCATCGGGACTGATCATCGCGACAAGCCAGCTCAAGTCGATTCTCGGCGTCTCTGCCAGCGGCGAGGCGATGCCCGAACTGGTGGCGACGCTGTTCGCCAGCCTTGCCAGTGTCAACCTGCCGACACTGGTCATCGGCGTTGCTTCGACCGCGTTCCTGTTCTGGGTGCGCAAGGGGCTGAAGCCGCTGCTGATAAAGCTGGGGCTCAAGGCACGCACCGCCGATCTCACCGCCAAGGCCGGTCCGATCGCCGCCGTCGCGGTGTCGACGCTTGCCGTGGTGTTGCTCGACCTCGAGGCGCAAGGGGTCAAGGTCGTCGGCCAGATCCCGCAGAGCCTGCCGCCGTTCACCGTGCCCTTGTTCGATGCCGAGCTGTGGCAGCGGCTCGCGATCCCTGCCCTGCTGCTCAGCGTGATCGGCTTCGTCGAAAGCGTCTCGGTCGCACAGACGCTGGCGGCCAAGAAGCGCCAGCGGATCAATCCGGACCAGGAGCTGATCGGCCTGGGCGCGGCCAATGTCGCAGCTTCTTTCACCGGCGGCTACCCGGTGACCGGCGGCTTTGCCCGTTCGGTGGTGAACTTCGATGCAGGTGCCGAGACCCCGGCAGCCGGCGCCTTCACCGCGATCGGCATCGGCATCGCCGCATTGTTCCTGACCCCGTTTCTGGCTTCGCTGCCGATCGCAACACTGGCAGCCACGATCATCGTCGCGGTGCTCAGCCTGGTGGATACGAAAACACCGCGGCACATCTGGCGCTATTCCAAACCCGATTTCGCGGCAATGGCAGCGACCGTGCTGGTCACCTTGCTGGCAGGGGTTGAGCCCGGCGTGATCGCGGGCGTCGGTCTGTCGCTGGCGCTGTTCCTGTGGCGCGCCTCGCGGCCGCACGCGGCGATCGTCGGGCGGGTGCCCGAGACCGAGCATTTTCGCAACGTGAAGCGGCACACGGTCCTAACCGATCCACGTATCCTGACCATCCGGATCGACGAGAGCCTGACCTATCTCAATGCGCGCTGGCTCGAGGAGTTCGTGCTTGAGCAGGTCGCGGAGCATCCGCAATTGCGCCACCTCATCCTGATGTGCTCGGCGGTAAACGGTATCGATGCCTCGGCTCTGGAGAGTCTGGAGGCTATCAACCACCGCCTGGCCGATGCGGGCGTGAAACTGCACCTGTCGGAGGTCAAGGGACCGGTGATGGACGCGCTGGAACGCTCCCACCTCCTCCACGATCTGACCGGCGAGGTGTGGCTCTCGCAGAACAAGGCGTTCGCCGCCTTGCTGGCAAGAGCCGATGACGAAGATGCGCCGACAATCCGCGACGATCCCTGGGCGGCACGGGGTCTGATCTGACATCGCCCCACCTGCACCACACATGAAAATGGCGACGGACCGTTGAAGGTCCGCCGCCATCTTTTCAACCTCGAAGGGGGGTGAGGTTACTGGTTGGGGGTGGTGCCCGGAACTTCGCTCGGGGCGATCTCACCGTTGTCATCCATCCGGTTCGCACGCTCTTCACCGGCGTCTTCCACGGCGTCAGCCTGCGCATCGAGCGCATCTTCCTGTGCGTCGGTCGGTGCCTGGTCGGCCATGTCTTCCAGACGATCGGCTTCGGCTTCAGCCTGATCTTCGACCTGGTCGGCCTGCTCGCTCTGACATGCTGCGAGGCTCAGAAGTCCGATGCTGGCGATGCCGGTAAAAATAAGTTTACGCATAATTTGCTCCACTACCCTGTTTCATGCACGACGCATGACGGGATTTACGGCCACCGCTACAGATGGTTGCATCGCGCCCTATATTTTTTCCAGCGCCGGGCAACGAGGCGCAAACAGCTTCCTCCATGGTCGGGACCCTAGCCAAGAGCCATCAAAGCTGCTTAAGAACATGCCCGATTTTGGGGTTGGAACCTTTAATTTGACATCAGTGCCGCCGCCCTATGAGCCATCGCGTTCGGATGAATCATCCGGCAGAAGGCCGGTTGCGCACGCGCCAGAGCCCAGCGCAGAGGCCAAGGCCGACGGCGATATCGCCGCTCTGGCCAAGGGCGGGCGCACCAACTTCTTCGGCTTTCTGTTGCGTCTTGCGGCCAGGCTGCCCTTCCTGTTCATCGCCGGGCGGTTGTACGGTGCCGAAGCGCTGGGGCGCTTCGCCTATGCCATCCTGGTGGTCGAGTTCGCCGCTCAGCTCGCCACTTTGGGGCTGAAGCGCGGGCTGGCCGCGCAACTGGCCAGCACCTCGCGCCCCCATGCCCAGGTCGTCGCCGATGGGCTGCTGGTCAGCTTTATTGCATCTGCGGCGGCGGCCACGTTGCTGCTGCTGTTTCCCGAGATCATGTTCCCCAACAGCGAGGCCGGCGAGGTCGACCGGCTGCTGCCGCTGATCATCTTTGCGGTGGCCGGGTCGGATATTGCGCTGGCTGCGCTGGCCTATCGTTTCGATATCGCCTCTGCGGTCCGTGCCCGGTCGGTGATCGAGCCCTGGACAATCAGCATCGCCGCCTGGATATTCTTCTATCTCACCCCGCGCGATGGCCTGATCCTGTCCTACATGGCTGCGATGGCTGCCGCCTTCGTCGCCTCGATCTGGCCGATGATGCGCAGCTATGGCATGCCCTGGGGATGGAAGCCGCGTCCGATTGCGCTGGCGAACATGGCGCGGCGCAATTCGCCGCTTGCTGCTGCCGACGCCATCGAATGGGGCAGCAGGCGCCTGGATCTGGCGGTGCTTGGCCTGTTCGCATCGCCTGCTGTGGTGGGCATCTACTATATCGCCCAACAGGTCGCCAGCCTGCCGCAAAAGCTCAAGACCAGCTTCGATCCCATCCTCGGGCCAGTGATCACCCGCAACCTGCAGGAAGGCAAATTGACCGAGATCGCCCGTCAGGTCAGCCAGGTCGGATTCTGGATCATCGCCGCGCAGGCGGGAGTCGCGCTGGCGCTGGGCATTCCGGGCGAAGGCGTGATGGGGCTGGTCGGGCCGAACTTCGTCGGCGGCACCGGCGCGCTCGCCTTCCTTCTGGCGGCGGAAGTGGTGGCGGCGACCGCGGCGGTGAGCGAAGCCGCCCTGATCTACATCGCCCGTCACCGCAACCTGATGATCTCGCTTGCCATGCTCGCCCTGCAGGCGGTGCTCAGCGTGGTGCTGATCCTGACCGCGCAGGCACTGGGTCTGCCGCCCTTGTTTCAGGCCGCAAGCGTCGCCCTCGCACTGGCGCTCGCCCTGGGCTTCGCCTCGATCGTCAAGGCCCGGCTGCTCTCCAAGCTGCTGGGCGCGCCAGTCAATGGCTGGCGCTGGGCGCTGGTCTGGGCTGCGGCCGTGGCCTCGCTGGTCGGCTGGGGCTTTACCAAGCTGCCCGAATGGGCCGAGCTCGCCTTCGGTATCCCCACGATCCTGGGCGTCTATGGCTGGATCATCTGGCGCCGCGGCTTCGGCCCGGAAGACCGCGAACTGTTCCGCTCCCGCAAGCCCGATACCCCCTGATCCGGCGCGGATCGGGGTCGCGCGCACCAAAAATTCCCTGTCGAACGCATTTTGCTTGCGCATGTTATGATATTTTGTATCACGCAGCGCTGGAGGCGATCAGTGGGGGCCGCTTCAACAATCGGGATCGTATATATCATGGCCAATCGTGTCATAACTCTCATGTCGTTCATCGCAGCAGGCACGGCTGTTGCTACAACCCCGGCCATGGCCGAAGATGAGACCGGCTCGATCGTCGTCACCGGTCAACGCCAGGCCTATCGCGGTGATTTCACCCTGCGCGAAACGCCGCAGGCGATCACCCAGATCGATGCCGAGATCATCGACCAGAATGCGATCCTGAGGCTGTCCGATGTCCTCGACCTGTCGGCTTCGGTGGCGCGTCAAAACAATTTCGGCGGACTGTGGGATTCGTACGCGGTGCGCGGCTTTGCGGGCGACGAGAACCTGCCTTCGGGCTATCTGGTCAACGGTTTCAACGGTGGGCGCGGCTTTGGCGGTACTCGCGATGCAGCAGGGATCGAGCGGGTCGAGGTGCTGAAAGGTCCCAACGCGGCGCTGTTCGGCCGGGGCGAGCCGGGCGGAACGGTCAACATCGTCACCAAGGTCGCCGATTTCGACACCCGCAGCAGGATCACGGCGCTGGCTGGCAGCTTTGACCGCCGCCGCGCCGATGGCGACGTCAACATCGCGATCGGCGATGTCGCTGCGATCCGTCTGGTCGGCTATTACGAAAATGCCGGAAGCTTTCGCGACACCGTGCGCAGCGAGCGGGTAGGTTTTCTGCCCTCGATCCTGGTGAAGCTCGGCGAACGCACCAGCCTGACCTATGATCTGGAACTGTCGCGGCAGGAAGCCGATTTCGACCGCGGCGTTCTGGCCATCGGCGGCGTCCTGGGGCTGATCCCGCGCTCGCGCTTTCTGGGTGAGCCGGGCGATGGGCCGATCGAGGCCGATGCCACCGGACATCAGGTGCAGCTGCGTCACGAACTTTCGGACGACTGGAGCGTGATGATCGGCGGCCAGTATCGCGAGACGCGGCTGGAGGGCTTTTCGACCGAAGCAGAACTCGCCGCAGGCCGCCAGCGGCTGGGCCGCGATGGCCGCTCGCTGTCGCGCCAGCGCCGCTCGCGGCTGTACGAGGCCGAGCATTTCGTGCTGCGCGGAGAGGTCGCGGGCAAGTTCGACACCGGCAGCCTGTCGCACCGCGTGCTGCTGGGCGTCGATTATGACGAGTTCGACAATTCGCAACTGTTCCTGCGCTTCCGTCCGGCGGTGATCGGCGCTGCCACGCCGCCGCTGGCGACCAACGACATCGACATCTTCAACCCGGTCTATGGCCGCTTCCCGCTGCCCGCGCCTGGACCACAGACCAACCGGTTGGACCAGCAACGCGCGTTCGGCGCCTATTTTCAGGACCAGATCACGCTGAGCGACAGTCTGCAGCTGCGCATCGGCGGCCGTTTCGACGATATCACGGTGGAAACCTTGAACCGGGCCAACAATGTCGCGGTCAGCCGCAGCTACAACCGGTTCAGCCCGCAGGCCGGCATCGTTTTTACCCCATCGGATGCAGTGTCGCTCTACGCAGCTTATGGCCAGGGCTTCCGCGCCAATCTGGGCGCGACGGCAGCAGGCACTTTGTTCGACCCCGAGACGACAAAATCGGCCGAAGTCGGCGCGAAATTCGGGCTGCTGGACGGCGCACTGGAAGGCACGGTGTCGCTGTTCACCCTGTCCAAGTCCAACGTGCTGGCGGCAGACCCGGCCAATCCCGGCTTCTCGCTGCCTATCGGCAAGGCGCGCAGCCGCGGGCTTGAAATCGACCTTGCGGGCAAGCTGCCTGGCGATATCGATCTGTGGCTGTCTTATGCCTATGTCGATGCCGAGGCCCGCGCCGATGTCGTCGATCTCAACTTCGGCCTTGCGATCCGCTCGGGCGACCGGCTGATCAACATTCCGCGCCACAGCGCCAACATCCAGCTATCGCGCGGGTTCGACATTGGCACCACCCGGCTCAACTTGGGCGGCGGCGTGCAATATGTCGGCAAGCGCCTGGGCGAGACAGCCACGACATTCGAGCTGCCCGATTATGTGCTGGCGCGTGCCTTTGCCAGCTGGAAGCTGCAGGACAATCTCGAGGTGATTGCCAACGTCACAAACCTCTTCAATACAACTTACTACACCAACAGCTTCGCCCAATTGTGGGTCCAGCCGGGTACGCCGCGTGCCGCCTCGGTTGCCGTGCGCGTGTCTTTTTGAGAAGGGATTGAGGTGACCGATTGCACCCTCGCCATTGAAAATCTGGTCGTCGAACGCGGCAGCCGCCGCATCGTCGACGGCCTTTCGCTGTCGCTGGCGCCGGGAGAAATCTATGCGCTGCTCGGCGGCAATGGCGCGGGCAAATCGACCACCCTGTTTGCGATCCTGGGTTTCCTGCCGTTCTCGTCGGGAACGCTGACGGTCTGCGGCCAGGATCCCGGCACCAGCCCCGATGCGGTACGCGCATCGGTCGCCTATCTGCCAGAGAACGTCGCGCTCTACGATCACCTGACCGCACGCGAGAATGTCGAGTATTTCCTGAAGGTCGCGGATGCACGGCGCAGCAAGGCCGAGATCGAGGCAGCGTTCGCCAGTGTGAGCCTGGCTGCATCCGCATGGGACCAACGCGCGGGACGCTTCTCCAAGGGGATGCGGCAGAAGACCGCGATTGCACTCGCGTTGCTGCGCAACACCCCGTTGCTGCTGCTCGACGAGCCGACCTCGGGGCTCGATCCTGCTGCGGCGGCGGATTTCCATGGCTTGCTCGAGGCGTTGTCGGCACGCGGGGTCTCGATCCTGATGGTCACGCATGACCTGCTCGGCGCGGCCGACACCGCAGACCGCATCGGGCTGATCGCGGGCGGGCGGATCGCCGACGAGTGGCGCGCGCAGGAGACCGGTCCCAGGTTCGACCTCAACATTCTTCACGACGGCTTTGCAGGCGTCAAATGAACCGCAGCCTGATCATTGCCGCAGCCGAGGTGCGCCTGATGCTGCGTTCGCGGCTGGCGCTGGTCGGCGTTGTCACGCTGCTGCTGTTGTCGGCCATCGCGGCAGTGACGTCCGCGGTCCAGATGGCCGAGACCGCTCAGGCGCGCGCGCAGGCGCAAAGTGAGACCGACGAACAGTTCAAGGCGCAGCCGAACCGTCACCCGCATCGCATGGTGCATTACGGAACCTATGCGCTGCGTCCGGTCGGGCCGCTGGCCGCGTTCGATCCGGGCGTCGATTCCTTCACCGGCACCGTCGTGTTTCTCGAAGGGCACAGACAGAACAGCGCCACCTTCGGCGCAGCGCGGGAATCGTCCGACCTGCTGCGCTTCGGCCAGCTCACCCCGGCGTTCGTGCTGCAGACGCTGGCACCCTTGCTGCTGATCTTCCTGGGCTTTGCGAGCGTAGCGCGCGAGCGCGAACGCGGCAGCCTGCGCGCACTGGCAGCGCACGGCGCTAGCGCACGCAGCATCCTGGGTGGCAAGGCGATGGCGCTGGGGATTGTCGCGCTGTTGGCACTGGCGCCGGCGCTGGTTGCACTGGCTTGGGCCGCGTTGCGACAGCCACACGAGGGCGGCATCGCTTTGATGATTGCACTGTCTTATGCGGGCTATCTCGCCGCCTGGGTGCTGGGCATCGTTGCCGTGTCAGGCATTGCCCGGACCTCGCAGGGCGCGCTGATCGCGCTGATCGCCGCCTGGGCATTGATCGTCGTGCTGGTGCCGCGCGCGGCCGCCGGCATAGCAGGCGTTGCCGATCCATTGCCCAGCCGGGTCGATACCGAGCTTGCGATCGCCGCCGATCTGCGCCGCATCGGCGACAGCCACAATCCCGACGATCCGCATTTCGCTGCGTTCAAGGCCGAGACCCTGAAGAAATACGGGGTTAGCCGCACCGAGGACCTGCCGTTCAACTATCGCGGATATGTAGCGCAGGAGGGCGAGCGGATCACTTCGCAATTGTTCAAGGAATACGCCGCACGCGCCGATGCCATCCGCGCGCGTCAGTCAGGCTGGCTGGGCTGGGCGGGCGTGCTGAGCCCGGCGCTTTCGGTGCGCAATGCCTCGATGGTGGGCGCCGCCACCGACCTCACGACACACACCGCGTTCATGAATGCCGCCGAAGCCTATCGCTTCGATCTGGTGCAGAGGCTCAACGGGCTGCAGGCCACCGCTGTTTCCGGCGCCGATGATGCCGCGCGCAGCAAGGACCCGCTCGCCGACCAGCGGACCCGCATTTCTGCCGACTTCTGGAAGACGATGCCCGAGTTCGAATTCAACGCGCCATCTGCTTCGGCCCGGATGGCCGCGATGGTGCCATCGCTGCTGCTGCTCGGCCTGTGGATCGCATTGGCGTTCGGCGTTCTGGGCTGGGCCGCACGGCGGATGGAAAGGCACGGCGCATGAGCAACGTGATGCGCGAAATCTGGCTACTGGGCCGCAACCGCGCAGCCCTCGCGGCGCTGCTGCTGCTGGCGGTTTTCGCCGCAGCGGGCGTGGCGATTGGGCTAGCCAATGTCGCGCGCGATTCTGCGATGATCGAGCGAATGCTCGCAGGCCAGCCTGCCGAAGAGGCCGCCGTGGCGGGCTTCGTCAAGGATGCGGGCTATGGCGCCTATTATGGCTTCCAGCCGGTCTGGGACCCGCCGTCGGATCTCGCCTTTGCTGCGCTTGGCAACCGCGACATCGCGCCTGCGATCCTGCGGGTGCGCTCGCTGTCGCTCGAAGCGCAGCTCTATGAAAACGAGAGCGCCAACCCTGAGCTGTCCCTGGCCGGACGGTTCGATCTGGTGTTCATCACCATCTATATCGCGCCCCTGGTGCTGATCGCGCTGCTGCACGATATGTGGTCGGGCGAGCGCGAGGCGGGGCGGCTGTTCATGCTGTCCTCGCTGCCCGGTGCGCGGCGGCGGCTGTGGACGGTGCGCATCGCGGTGCGGATTGCAGGCGTGCTGGCCGCTTTGCTGATCCCGTTTGCGGTAGGGGCCATACTTGCCGGCACGGCGTTGCCCCGGGTGCTCGCGTTCGGCGGGCTGATCACGCTCGCCTGCCTGTTCTGGTCGGCGGTGATCCTGCTGGTGGCGCGGCGCGGATCGAGCTCGGTGGTCAACGCTGCGACCCTGGCCTCGATCTGGTTCGCGCTGACGCTGGTCGTTCCGGCGGCGGCCAATCTTGTCATCAACGCGTCGGTACCGGTGCCCGATGGCGCTGAACTGGCACGCGAGAACCGCGAGTTCGTCCATGGCGCATGGGATCGTCCGCGCGAGCAGACGATGGACGCGTTCCTGGCGCTCTATCCGCAACATGCCGCGGGAAGTGCCTTGCCGCCGACCTTCCACTATAAATGGTATTTCGCCTTCCAGCATCTGGGCGATCTGCACGTCGCCGAGCAATCGCAGGCCTATCGCGACGGTATTGCGGGCCGGGCGGCCTATGCGAGAGCCGCTGGTTGGCTGCTTCCCCCAGCGGGAATAGCGCAGGCCATGACCGCATTGGCGGGAACCGACGTCACCGCCCAGCTTGAATTTCAACAGCGCATCCGCGCCTATCATACGCGACTGCGCGAGTATTATTATGACTATCTCTTCAGTGAACGACCTTTCGACCTTTCGATTCTGGCGAACGTGCCGCGTTTCGATCCTGCTGACGACAACAGCGCTGGGGCTGACTGACACCGCCTACGCCCAGCGCGTCACCGACAACGCCGCAGGCGGTGCGGAGGATGCCTTCGGCACCAGCATCGGCAACGAGCGCGTCGGCCTTTACAGCGGCAGCGATGTGCGCGGCTTCTCTCCGGTCACCGCGAACAACATCCGGCTCGAGGGGCTGTATTTCGATCGGCCGGCCTCGTTCACCGACCGGCTGGTGCAGAGCAATGTCGTGCGCGTCGGCCTGACCGCGCAAAACTACCTGTTCCCCGCGCCCACCGGCATCGTCGATTATCGCATTCGCCCGGCGGGCAACGACTTCGTGCTCAGCACGATGTTCGGCCTCAACAGCTGGGGCGGCGGTCGGCTTGAGCTCGATGCGCAAATCCCGGTGATCAAGGACAAGCTCAGCCTCGTTGCGGGCGCAGCGGGCTTCGTCGACGAACTCGCACCGGGCAATCAGTCATTTTTCGGCTCCTATGCGCTCGCCGCGCGGTGGAAGCCCGCACCGGGGATCGAGGTCATCCCGTTCTGGAGCCGGATCGACCTGTACAACCGCGAGGCCGCGCCGCTTTACACCCCCGAAGGCGCGTTCCTGCCGCCGCGAGTGGAGCGCCGCCGCTTCCCCGGCCCCGAATGGGCCGATCAGCGCAACACCGTCCAGCATTATGGCGCGCTCACCAAGGCGCGGCTGAGCGAGACATGGCAGCTCGCCGCCGGACTGTTCCGCTCGACATCGGACAGCAGCACCAACTTTGCGCAGAACTTCGTCGCGATGCGCCCCGATGGCACCGCGGTCCGCCGGGTCACCAGCGATCCGCCGCTGTCGCTCGCCGGAACCAGCGGCGAGTTGCGGCTCAGCCGGACCTTCGCAGATGGTCCGCGCCGCCACACGCTGCATCTCGCGGTGCGCGGGCGCGAGCGGGTGAGCCGCTATGGCGGCGGCGGACGGATCGAGTTCGAGCGCGCCCCGGTCGACCAGGTGCTCGATATCCCGGCGCCCGAATTCACCTTCCTGCCCCAGACCGGCGAGACCGTGCGCCAGGGGATTGCGGGCATCGCCTATGACGGCCGCTGGGCGGGCGTCGGGGGCCTCAGCCTCGGATTGCAGCACACCTGGTATGCCAAGCGGGTCGATCGCCCCGGAGCGCCGCTCGCGCGCACCGACGATCAGGCGTGGCTGCCCAATGTTACCGCCTCGCTCGAGCTGACCGAGCGGCTGGCGCTGTATGGCAGCTACACCAAGGGGCTCGAGGAAAGCGGCATCGCGCCCGACAGCGCCGCCAACCGCACCGAGGCGCTGCCTGCGATCCTGACATCGCAGATCGATGGCGGGCTGCGCTGGAAGGCGCCCTGGGGGATGAGCCTGATCGCGGGGCTGTTCGATGTGCGCAAACCCTATTTCGCCGCCGACGAGGCCAATGTGTTTCGCGAGCTGGGCGATGTGCGGCATCGCGGGGTCGAACTTTCCGCTGCCGGTCCTTTGGCCAAGGGGCTGACCGTGGTCGCAGGCGCGGTGCTGATGCAGCCGCGCGTCACCGGCGATGGCGTCAGGCTGGGCCGGGTCGGCCGCCGCCCGATCGGCCAGCCATCGCAATTGCTGACGCTGGCGACGCAATATGCGCTTCCCGGTGTCGAGGGCGTGCAGCTGACGTTCAACGTCACCCATCGCGGCACCCGCGCCGCCGACACGCGCAATCTTGTAACCTTGCCTGCGCGCGCGATCCTGGATGCAGGCGTGCGCTGGCGCTTCGATCTGGGCGACAACCCCGCGCTGCTGCGCGTGCAGGTGCAAAACCTGACCAACGCCTATGACCTAGCCTTGGTCGGCAGCGGCAGCTATCAGGTCAATTCTCCGCGCCAGCTGACGATGTTCCTGACCGTCGACTTCTGAACCCGGAGCAATGCGGGCGGAGCGTTGCCGCCCCGCCCGCGCTCGTTGCTCAGCGGGTTACGCCCATTTCGGTCAGCAGGCGCTGCGCGCCGTCGACCTTGTCCATCGTCCACAGCATGAAGCGGCTGTCGACATGGATGGTGCGGTTGATCGATGCATCATACGACCAGTCCGACACCACGCCGTCGAGCGTGCCATCGAACGCCAGCCCGACGAACTCGCCGCGCGCATTGAGCGTGGCCGATCCCGAATTGCCGTTGGTGATATCCACGGTGGAAAGATAGTTGACCGGTAGCGTCCCCAATTTGGCATCCGCATAGGACCCGAAATCGCGCGCCTTGAGCGTATCGATCGCTGCCTTGGGCGCATCGAACTCGCCGCGCCCGGTCTGCTTGGCGACCAGTCCTTCCGCGGTGGTGAACGGTGTCCAGATCAGGCCGTCACGCTGCTTGCCGGTGACCTTGCCATAGGTGAAGCGCAGCGAGCCGTTGGCATCGGGATACAGCGTGCGGCCCTGCGCCTTGGCGAAGGCGAGCTGGCCGGCCATCACCTGCGAGCGTGCGGCCTGAAGCCGCCCGGCGCGTTCCTTGGCCTTGTCTTCATCCGCCTTTGCGCCCGGATAGGCAGCCACTGCGAGCTGGATGAACGGATCGGTCGACGCTTCGAACTCGGACGCGGGTTTGTCCATCCAGCCGATGCGCTGGGCGGTGTCGCCCAACTGCGTGTCGGCATACATCCTGTCCATGCCGATCTCGGCGATCTTCGCTTCCAGCGGGACGTTGCGCTTGTCGGTAGCGACCTTGGCATATTCGCCCAGCGCCTGCTGGAACAGCGCGCGGTCGACGCCTGCATCATAGCGCCGCTCGATCTGGGTCAGCCGCTCGCGGATCGACAGCCGGTCGCGGTCCTGGAAGCCCGGCTCGCGCTGTGCGTCGGGCTTTTCGCGTTCCTTGGCCCAGCGATAGAGCAACTGCGCCGCGGTCAGCAGCTGCGCACGGTTGACCGTCGCAAGGCGCATGCTGTCCACGCGCGCCTGGTTCGATTCGGTGACCAGTGCGTCGAGGTTGGTCAGCGCCTGGCTATAGGCCCGCGTACGTGCCGGGTCCGCTGCCACCCAGGCGCGGAACTCCGCATCCGCGCGGTCCTTGCGGCCTAAAAGGTCGATGGCATCGGCCCCGGCGATCTCGCCCAGCAGCTTCTTCTTGTAGTTGTCCGATCCCTTGAGGATCGAGGCGTATTTGATCTCGGCATCCTTGTTGCCGGCGATCGCCTTTTCGATCGCCGCGGAATAATCCGCGCGCAGCTGCTGGTCGATGGCATAGACCTGCTCGAAATTGTGGCGCACCTCGGCCGCCGTCCAGTGGCGCTGGGTGACGCCGGGGAAGCCCGCGACCATCACGAAGTCGCCTTCCTGCAGAGGCTTGTCGGCGATCTTCAGCCACGACTTGGGCTGATAGGGCACATTCTCGGCCGAATAGGGCGCGGAAGAACCATCGGGCGCGACATAGGCGCGGTAGAAGCCGAAATCGCCGGTGTGGCGCGGCCATTGCCAGTTGTCGGTCTCGCCGCCGAAATTGCCGATGCCGCCCGCCGGCGCATAGACCAGCCGGACGTCCTTGATCTCGAGCTGCTGCTGCAGGAAATAGGTCTGACCGCCAAAATAGGGCCGCACGTCGCAGCGACGGTTGGCCAGCTTTTCGCATTCGGCGATCAGGCTCTTGCGGTTGGCCTCCAGCCGGTTGTAGCGGTCGAGCCCTGACAACCTGGTGGTGACGCCCTTGTTCATCGCAGCGGTCACATCGCGCAGATCCTCGATCACATAGATGCGCGACCCCGGCGCAGCCTGCAGCTCATCGGCGTTGGTCTTGGCAAGAAAGCCGTCGACCAGATAATCCTGGCCGGGCTTGGAGTTGTACTGGATCGATCCGTAGACACAGTGATGGTTGGTCGCGACCAGACCCTGAGGGCTGACGAACGAGGCCGAGCAGCCGCCCAGCGACACAATGGCATTGAGCGGCGCGGCGTTGAGATTGCCGAGATCGGCAGGCGAAAGCTCGAGCCCCGCCTCTTTGAGCCTTTCGCCCAGCGCGGGAGTCTGGCCGGGCAGCCACATGCCCTCTTCGGCGATGGCGGGCGCGGACAGCAGCAGCGCGGTAGTGGCAAGCAACAGGGAATAACGCATGGGAAACACTCCGAATTATCGCCAACAGCGATTGGTGGCCGACCAGATAGACCGACCAAAAGCGCTGGGCAAGCGCGCTTGAGAATGGATATGCTACCCGTCCGCATGCCGTGACGGGGTGTCGATCACCAGCACCAGCCGGCGTTCACCACTGCCTTCGATTGGCGGGGAACGGTGCAGGCAGGCGCTGTGTCCGGGAGCGAACATGTGCCCCTTGAACAGTACGACCGCACCGGTGGCGACACGCTGCAGCGCGGCATCGGGATCATCGCCAACGGTGTAATCGGTGCCCGGGCCCGCCAGCGTGCAGATCAGCCTGAGGTCGGTATAGTCGGCATGCACCTTGCGGCAGGCGTTGCCGGTCACGCCTTCCAGGCGCACCCGCACGGTGTCGCATCCCATCAGCGCGGCAAAACGGGTGGCCAGATCGGTGATCGCGGTTGCCAGCGCCCCTGGCAGCGGCGGCAGGTCCTGTGTCACCGTTTCGGGCGGACCAGAAGCGCGATGGCCGAAAGGAGCGAGATCGAGCAAAGGCTCGATCT
>JBKBTF010000039.1:0-32725 GCA_046291395.1 Blastomonas sp.
ATCGACACCCGCAGGACGCTGGTTTCGGCCGGGACCGAGCGGATGCTGGTCGAGTTCGGCCGCGCCAACTGGCTGGACAAGGCTCGCCAGCAGCCGGACAAGGTCAAGATGGTGCTGGAGAAGGCCCGTACCGACGGCGTCGTCGCCACACTCGATGCGGTGCGCTCCAAGCTCGATCAGCCGATTCCGCTGGGTTATTGCAATGTCGGCACCGTGCGCGCGGTGGGCAAGGGCGTGCAGGGTTTCGCCCCGGGTGACCGGGTGGTGAGCAACGGCAACCACGCCGAAGTGGTGAACGTTCCGCGCAACCTGACGGCGCGCGTTCCCGACGTGGTCAGTGATGACCAGGCCGCCTTCACCGTCTTGTGCGCGATCGGCCTTCAGGGCATCCGGCTGGTCAATCCCACCCTGGGCGAATGCGTCGTCGTCACCGGCCTGGGCCTGATCGGCCTGCTCACCGTGCAGATGTTGCGTGCCCAGGGATGCCGGGTGCTGGGGATCGACTTTGATCCGGGGCGGCTGGAGCTTGCGCGTCACTTCGGCGCGGAAACGGTCAACCCGGGGGCCGGCGAGGACGTGCTGGCCGTGGCCCAGCGCTTTTCGCGCGGGCGCGGCGTCGATGCGGTCATCATCACCGCCAGCACGTCGAGCAACGAGCCGGTGAGCCAGGCAGCAAAGATGAGCCGCAAGCGTGGTCGCATCGTGCTGGTGGGCGTCACGGGGCTGGAGCTTTCCCGTGCCGACTTTTTCGAAAAGGAGCTCAGCTTCCAGGTCAGCTGCTCATACGGTCCCGGGCGCTATGACCCCGAATATGAATCCGGCGGCCAGGATTATCCCTTCGCCTATGTCCGCTGGACCGAGCAGCGCAACTTCGAAGCGGTGCTCGACCTGATGGCGGCGGGCGCCATCGACGTGGCCCCGCTCGTTTCGCACCGCTATGCGCTGGCAGATGCCAATCAGGCCTATGACCTGCTGTCTTCGGGCGAACCCTCCCTGGGAATCCTGCTGGACTATGCAGCTGGCGCGGCTACGGCCGCAACTACCGCCCACGCAGCGGCAGCCCAGCCAGATACCGCTATCGCGCCGGACCTCCAGGCCGATGGCCAGGTGGGCCATGCCGGCAGCGTCGCGTTCCTGGGTGCGGGCAATTATGCCGGCCGGGTGCTCATCCCTGCGTTCAAGGCGGCCGGTGCGACACTGCACAGCGTGGTCAGCGCTGGCGGTCTCACCGCAGCCCTGGCGCAGCGAAAGTTCGGCTTCACCGCTGCCGGAACCGGGATCGACGATATCCTCGCCAACCCCGGAATCGACACCATCGTCATCGCCACCCGGCATGACCAGCACGCCCGCCAGGTCTTGCAGGCATTGGAAGCGGGCAAGCACGTGTTCTGCGAAAAGCCGCTGTGCCTCACCCTCGATGAACTCGACGAAATCGAGGCGGTGAGCCAGTCCCGACCCGACCAGCAGCTGATGATCGGTTTCAACCGCCGTTTTGCCCCGCATGTGGTGACCATGAAGGCGTTGCTGGCCAAGGCGACGGCGCCGAAGGCGATGATCATGACGGTCAATGCCGGCGACATCCCGGCGGACCACTGGACACAGGATCCCGCGATCGGTGGCGGACGCATCATCGGCGAGGGATGCCATTTCATCGACCTGCTGCGCCATCTTGCCGGCGCGCCGATCACGCGCTTCCACGCCATGGCGCTGGGCGCCGGGCCGGGCCAGATCGCCGATGACAAGGCGACGATCATGCTCGAATTCGCCGACGGTTCGGTCGGAACGGTGCATTATCTGGCCAATGGCAACAAGGCCTTCCCCAAGGAGCGGCTCGAGGTATTCTGCGAGGGACGGGTGCTGCAGCTCGACAACTTCCGCAAACTGCACGGCTGGGGCTGGAAGGGCTTTTCGGGCCAGACCCTGTGGCAGCAGGACAAGGGCCAGCGCGCCTGCGCTGCCGCCTTCCTGGCGGCCGTGCGCAACGAAGCGCCCAGCCCCATCGCGCTGGCAGAGGTGATCGAGGTCAGCCGCGCCACCATCGAGATTGGCGAGGCATTGCGCTAGAGCGAGGGGACGCACATCATGGCCTCTCTCGGCTCCGTCCTGCGCCTCGCCCGGACCGTGCGGCACCTCAAGCCAGGGCAGATCTGGCACCGTGCCGCGTTCCGCCTGTTGCGGCCCACGCCTGATCTGGCACCGCCACCCGCCCTGCGCGCGCAGGCTTCGGCGTGGCAGCGCCCTGCCGAGCGTTCGCCTTCGCTGGTCGGTCCGTCCCGGTTGCGGTTTCTGAATGTCGAACGCGATCTGGTCACCGCGGCTGACTGGGACGATCCCCGGGTCGACAAGCTGTGGCGCTATAACCTGCACTATTTCGAGGATCTGACCGCGAGCGATCACGCCGAGCGCCGCGATTGGCATCTGGCGCTGCTCGACCGCTGGCTCGAGGACAATCCGCCTGGCAATGGGTCGGGCTGGGAGCCGTATCCTCTCTCGTTGCGCATCGTTTGCTGGATCAAATGGGCGCTGGCGGGCGGGCCGCTGTCCGCCGATCACCTCCACAGCCTTGCGATCCAGGCGCGATGGCTGATGGGGCGGCTTGAATATCATCTGCTGGGCAATCACCTGTTCGTCAACGCCAAGGCCCTGGTGTTTGCCGGCTTGTGGTTTGAAGGCCCGGAGGCTGAGGGTTGGCTGAACAAGGGACTGGATATCCTCGACCGCCAGGTGCCCGAACAGATCCTTGCCGATGGGGGTCAGTTCGAACTGAGCCCGATGTATCACGCGCTGGCGCTTGAAGACATTCTCGACCTGGTCAACATCGCACGGGCCTGTGCCGGAGCCCGCGTGCCGCGGCTGGATGCGGCGGCAAGGCATTGGACCGACCTTGTTGCACCGATGCAGCGCTGGCTGAAGCTGATGTGTCATCCAGATGGCGAAATCGCCCTGTTCAACGATGCCGCCATCGGCATCGCACCGGCGCCGGCCGAGCTGGAACGCTACGCGCGCGACCTTGGTTTTGCACCGCCTGTCGCGCAAGGCGGTGCGATCTTTCTGCCCGACAGCGGCTATGCGCGGCTGGCGACCGATAGCGCCGTGGTGATTGCCGATCTTGCGCGGATCGGCCCGGACTATCTGCCGGGCCATGCCCATGCCGACAGCCTGAGTTTCGAGATGTCACTGTTCGGCCAGCGCCTGATCGTCAATTCGGGCACGTCGGAATATGGTACCGGGCCCGAACGCCTTCGCCAGCGCGGCACGGCGGCGCACAGTACCGTCACCGTTGCGGGGCAGGATTCCTCGGAGGTATGGAGCGGTTTCAGGGTCGGTCGCCGCGCAAGGCCCCTTGATGCTGCGGTCAGCGATGCGGGGAACATGCTATCGGCACGCGCCGCGCATGACGGCTACCGCCATCTTGCCCGCAATACCCGGCACATGCGCGAATGGCAGCTGGACACCGGCCAACTGATCGTTCGCGACCGGGTCGTGCCTGGCCTCGATGCAGAAGCGCGCTACCATTTGCACCCCGACGTCGCGATCGAGCAGACCGGCACCCTGTGCGGCCGGATGACGCTGAGCGATGGCCGGACAATCGGATGGCGCGCACACGGAGCCGGCGCCCGCATCGATTCTGCCAGCTGGCACCCGCAATTCGGTCGCAGCCTGCCCGGCAAGTGCCTGGTCATCACCCTGGACGGTGGCGCGTCCACCCTGGAACTTGATTGGCGCTGATCCAATGCACATCCTCTTTCTCTCCGACAATTTTCCGCCCGAGGTCAATGCTCCGGCCAGCCGTACGCATGACCATTGCCAGGCCTGGGTCGCCGCCGGGCATCAGGTGACCGTCATCACCTGCGCACCCAATTTTCCCAAGGGAGAGGTCTTTGCGGGCTATCGCAATCGGCTGTGGCAGTCGGAAGTGATGGACGGCATTCGCGTCATTCGGGTGTGGAGCTATATCACCCGCAACGAGGGCTTTACCAAGCGCATCCTCGATTATGTCAGCTATATGGTCACCGCGTTTTTCGCGGCGCTGTTTGTGCGGCGGGTCGATGTCATCATCGGCACCTCGCCACAGTTCTTCACCGCGTGCGCCGCCTATGCGGTTTCGGTGGTGAAGTGGCGGCCCTGGATCTTCGAATTGCGCGATATCTGGCCCGAATCGATCCGGGCGGTCAGCGCGATGAAGCAGGAACGCCTGCTCGACATGCTCGAGAAGCTCGAGCTGTTTCTCTACCGCAGGGCGTCTGCCGTGGTGTCTGTCACCCATGCCTTCAAGCGGAACCTGATCGAGCGGGGAATCGACGGCAACAAGATCAGCGTGATCACCAACGGCGTCAACACCACCCGCTTCCTGCCCGGCCCCAAGCACGCCGAACTGGAGACAAGGCTGGGGCTGAACGGCAAGTTCGTTGCAGGCTATATCGGCACACATGGCATGGCGCACGGTCTCGAGACGCTGGTCGAGGCCGCCTGTCTGCTGAAAGTCGCCGACTGGGCCAGCGATGTCCGCATCCTCATGCTCGGCGATGGCGCCAACCGCACCGCGCTCGAAACGATGGCGCGCGAGCGGGGCGCCGAAAACATGCTGTTCCTCAGCAGCGTGCCCAAGGACGAGGTGGCCAGCTATTGGTCCCTGCTCGACCTTTCGATCATCCATCTGGCGGACCAGCCGCTGTTCGAGACGGTGATCCCCTCGAAAATCTTCGAGTGCATGGGCATGGGCATTCCGGTGCTGCACGGGGTGCGGGGAGAATCGGCAGAGATCGTGACCAGCAACGGGATCGGGCTGACCTTCGCGCCGGGCAGCGCGGACGATCTGGTGACGCAGCTCGCCAAGCTGCATTCCGATAGCGCGCTTCGTCTGGCCCTGGCCCAACAGGGGCCGCAAGCTGCAGTGAAATACGACCGCCAGTTTCTCGCGATGCGCATGCTCGATGTGATCAAGGGCGTCGTGCGCGAAGGATAGGCGCGCTTTTCAGGCGACCGGGGTGCGCTTTCTGTAGTTATGGTCCACCCAGTCACGGTAACTGCCGTTCATGATCTCAAGCCACCAGTCGGTGTGGTTCAGATACCAGTGCAGCGTCTCGGCAAACCGGACCTTGAATTCGTGGACCGGCTTGTATCCCAGTTCGCCTCGGATCTTCGTCTCGTCGATCGCATAGCGCCGGTCGTGTCCCGGCCGGTCTGCAACGTGCGTCTTCAACGTTTCGGTCGGCTTGCCCTGCGCTGCAGGAGAATCCGGGAACCGGGCCGCCAGCGCAGGGTCGCTGGCAAAGGCCGCGTCTATGGCGGAGCACAGGGTGTCGATCACCTCGAGATTGGCCAGCTCGCTTCCGCCGCCAATGTTGTAGCATTCACCCAGCCTGCCCTTCTGGATGACAAGATCGATGCCATGGCAATGATCCTCGACATAGAGCCAGTCCCGAATCTGCTGGCCATCGCCATAAATGGGCAGCGGTTTGCCGTGCAAGGCGTTGATGATGAAAAGCGGGATCAGCTTTTCGGGGAATTGGTAGGGACCGTAATTGTTCGAGCAGTTCGAGGTGGTGACCTCGAGGCCGTAGGTGTGATGATAGGCGCGCACCAGATGATCCGACCCAGCCTTGGTGGCGGCATAGGGTGAGTTGGGCGCATAAGGGGTGGTTTCACTGAACGCGGGGTCATCGCGGCCCAGGGTGCCATACACCTCGTCGGTGGAGACATGGTGGAAACGGTGCGGCCTGCCGCTGCCCCGATCCAGCCATACCTTCTTGGCCGCCTTGAGCAGCTGGTGCGTGCCGCCGATATTGGTTTCGATGAATTGGTCGGGGCCATGGATCGAACGGTCGACATGGCTTTCGGCAGCGAAATGCACCAGCGTATCGACCTGATGCTCCTCGAGCAGCCGCGCCACGAGCCCGTCGTCAAGAATGTTGCCATGAACGAACGTCAGATAATCCAGCCCTGCAAGGCTCTGGAGGTTGCCGGCATATGTCAGCGCATCCAGAACGATGATGCGGTCTTCGGGATGGACAGCCTGCCAGTGACGTACAAAATTGCATCCAATGAATCCGGCGCCACCGGTAACGAGGAGTGTCTTCACGCTTTCGAGCCTTTCAGTTCGGCCAGCATCTGCCGCAACGCCACGCGCCAATGTGGCGCCGCCCGGCCAAGCTCGTCCCAGCTTCGCGATTTGTCGAGCACGCTATAGGCAGGGCGTCTGGCCGGGGTGGGAAAATCCGCCGTGGTAATGGGAATGATTGGAACCGAACGGTCAAGCAGCCCCAGCACAAGGGCTTCTTCCTGGATCGCGACCGCAAAGTCGTACCAGCTGGCCACGCCCGCATCGGTGACATGGCGGATGCCACTGCTGCCGAGCGAAGCGAAACGCCAGATCGCATCTGCCAGCGTGGCGGCATGGGTCGGAGTGCCGATCTGGTCGGCGACCACCTTCACCTCATCGCGGGACGCCATCAGCATCAGCATGGTGTGGACGAAATTGCGGCCTTGCGCGGCATAGACCCAGGCCGTTCGCACGACCAGGTTTCCCGGATATTCAAGAGCAGCCGCTTCGCCGAGCAGTTTGGTCTCGCCATAGATGCTGAGCGGACCGGTGGCCGCGTCGATGGCATAGGGGCTGGATGCCTGGCCATCGAAGACGAAATCGGTCGAGACGGTGATCAGCCGCGCGCCGCTTTCATGTGCGCACTGCGCCATCACCCCTACCGCCTCACCATTGGCGGCCCGGGCTTGATTCGCTTCACTTTCGGCGCGATCGACCGCGGTATAGGCAGCGCAGTTTATGATCACCGATGGCGCGATGGTCTCGATGCAGGACCTTATCTGCGCTGGATCGGCGATGTCGAGCCTGGCCCGGTCTGCAAGGACAGCCTGCGCGTCCTGCGGGCAGGATTTGGCAAGCGCGCGGCCCAGTTGGCCGTCGGCTCCCGTCACCAGCACGATCACGAATAGGTTTCCGCGTCAGCCAGCGGCGTGCCCAGCCGATCCTTGCCGGAGATGAGCGGCTCCAGATCTCCGAGGGGCCAGGCGATGCCGATATCAGGGTCGTCCCACATCACGCAGCGTTCGTCGGACGGTACATAGGCGCCCGAGCATTTGTAGAGAAAATCGGTATCGTCTTCCAGCGCGACAAAGCCATGAGCAAAGCCCGGCGGGATCCAAAGGGCCCGCTTGTTCGTCTCGGACAGTTCGACGCCAACCCACTTGCCGAAGCTCGGTGCGCTGCGTCGCAGGTCGACTGCGACATCGAACACCTTGCCCCGCACCACGCGCACGAGTTTTCCCTGGGGCTGCGTGATCTGGTAATGAATCCCGCGCAGGACACCACGCGCCGACCGGCTGTGGTTATCCTGAACGAAATCGATATCCATGCCCGCGTCCCGAAAGGCGCCCGCATTCCAGCTTTCCAGGAAGAATCCGCGTTCATCCCCGTGCACACGCGGGACGATGATCTTGACCTCTGGAATCTCGGTGGGGATGATCTGCATCAGTGCCCCCGGCCCAGCTGCGTCAGCAGATAGGTTCCATAACCGCTTTTCTTCAAGGGTTCCGCCAGCCGTTCCAGCTGGGCGTCATCGATGAACCCCTTGCGCCAGGCAATCTCTTCGGGGCATGAAATCTTGAGCCCCTGCCGTTCCTCGATGATCCGTACGTAAAGCCCTGCATCCAGCAACGATCCATGGGTGCCGGTATCCAGCCAGGCAAAACCCCGTCCCATCAGCTCGATATTGAGCGCGCCCTGTTCAAGATATATCCGGTTCAGATCGGTGATTTCCAGCTCGCCGCGATGCGACGGCCGGACAGCCTTGGCATATTCCACCGCGTTGCCGTCATAGAAATACAGTCCCGTTACCGCGTAGTTCGACTTGGGTTCGGCGGGCTTTTCCTCGATGGTTTCCACTTGTCCGGCCGCATCGAAGGAGACAATGCCATAAGCTTTGGGGTCGGCGACATAATAACCGAAAACGGTCGCCCCGGTTTTGCGCTGCGATGCTACATCCAGCAGCGCGGGCAGGCCGTGGCCATAAAAGATGTTGTCGCCAAGGATGAGCGCCGAGGGCTTGTCTCCGACAAATTCGGCACCGATATGATACGCCTGGGCCAGACCTTCCGGGCGCGGCTGTACCGCATAGGTCAGTTCCATCCCCCATTGGCTGCCATCGCCCAGCAGATGCGAAAATGCCGCCTGGTCGGCAGGCGTGGTGATGATCATCACTTCCCGGATTCCCGCGAGCATCAGGACCGAGAGCGGATAATAGATCATGGGCTTGTCATAGACCGGCATGAGCTGCTTGCTGACCGGAAGGGTGAGGGGGTGAAGCCGTGTTCCCGAACCCCCGGCAAGAATTATTCCTCGACGCACGCATACGCTCCTGAAAAAATGCCGCGCGGAACCCTTGGGACGCTGGCTGTCGGCTGTGTGAGGTTACGTTAGCTAATTGCCCTTGATCCGAAACCCGTGTTTTGCCTTCCGGCCGCCAGCCAGTCAGCACCTGCAGGCGCGGTTGATAGCTGGATAGCTGCGGCCGATGCCCTTTCGTCTTTGCCGAGTCAAGCGGATGTGGATCGACGCGCCAGCGCGTCGTTCCCTGGGTCAGAGGCGGTATCGCGGCCATGCTTCCGGGTGCAGATAATGGCTTTTCACTCGTTTGGTTTGCAGCTAAACGACGCCCGGCTGGTGCCATTGCGTTTACGTCGACCATGACGTAATCCCGCCAAGTCCGACAAACGCACCTTGCTCAAGGCTCATCATGCGTACCATGCACTTCCATCAGTCCCTGTGTGTCACGTCCGGTCGCTTGTCGGTGTTGCATGACACGCGTCCCGCCGCCCGGCTGGGCGGTCTTGACCGCCGTTCATAAGATTCCGGAAGAGGGACAGGATATGCGCCGCATTCTGGTCACCGGCTCTGCCGGGTTTATCGGGTTTCACCTCTCCAGCCTGCTGCTGGACGAGGGTTTTCAGGTCCATGGCTTTGACGGCATGACCGATTATTACGATGTCCGGCTCAAGACCGCGCGACATGATCTGCTGAAGCAGAACCCCAATTTCACCGCCGACGAGGCGATGCTGGAGGATGTGCAGGCGCTTGATGCGGTATTCGACAGCTTCCGCCCGGAAATCGTCGTCCACCTGGCGGCACAGGCGGGCGTGCGCTACAGCCTGGAAAACCCCCGGGCCTATATCGAAAGCAACATCACCGGCACGTTCAACGTGCTCGAGGCGGCGCATCACCTTGGTGTGTCGCACCTGCTGATGGCATCGACCTCGTCGGTCTATGGCGCCAACGAGGACATGCCGTTTCGAGAGACCGAAAGGACCGACTGGCCGCTGACCGTCTATGCCGCAACCAAGAAGGCGAACGAGGCGCTCGGCCACACCTATGCCCATCTTTGGAACATGCCGGTCACGATGTTCCGGTTCTTCACGGTGTACGGGCCATGGGGGCGGCCCGATATGGCACTCTTCAAGTTTGTGGACGCGATCAAGGCCGGACGGCCGATCGACATCTACAACAATGGCGACATGTGGCGCGATTTCACGTTCGTAACCGATCTGGCGCGAGCGATCCGGCTGCTGATCGATGTGCCGCCCGAAAGGCCCGGATCCTCGGCCGAAATCCCCGATGGCGACAGCCTGAGCCCGGCGGCCCCGTTCCGCGTTGTCAACATCGGCAATTCGGACAAGGTCCGGCTGCTCGATTTCATCGAGGCGATCGAGGCGGAGCTCGGGGTCGAGGCCAAGCGCAACTACATGCCCATGCAGATGGGCGATGTGCCGGCCACCTGGGCCGATGCCTCCCTGCTGAAATCGCTGACAGGCTATGCCCCGCAAACCGGTTATCGTGAAGGCATCGCGCGCTTCATCGCCTGGTACCGCGATTTCTACAACTAGGGTTCGGAAAGGAATCGTGTCAGTGCAATCGTTGGATGGGGCCGGACTTGCTATCATCGGGCTGGGCTATGTCGGACTGCCGCTCGCGGTTGAATTCGGCAAGACCCGTGATGTGGTCGGCTTCGACATCAATACGGCCCGTATCGCGGCGTTGCGCGAGGGCCGTGATGACACCCGCGAAACATCGCCCGATGAACTGGCCGCTGCAGCGCGGCTGAGCTTCACGACGGACGTCGACGACCTGCGCTCGTGCCGCGTCTATATCGTGACCGTTCCCACCCCGCTTGATGCCCATAAGCGCCCTGACCTCGCACCGCTGATATCCGCGTCGCGCACCGTAGGTTCGGTGCTGAAGCCGGGCGATATCGTGGTGTACGAATCGACCGTTTACCCTGGTTGTACGGAAGAGGATTGCGTTCCGATCCTCGAGCAATGCTCGGGCCTCGTGTTCAACCGCGATTTCTTTGTCGGATACAGTCCCGAGCGGATCAATCCGGGCGACAAGGACCATCGCCTACCCACGATCATGAAGATCACCTCGGGCTCGACCGAGGAGGTGGCCGATCTGGTCGACGGGCTCTATCGCGAGATCATAACCGCAGGCACCCACCGCGCGCAGAGCATCAAGGTGGCCGAGGCTGCAAAGGTGATCGAGAATACCCAGCGCGACCTGAACATCGCCCTGATCAACGAACTGGCGATCATCTTCAACCGCATGGGCATCGATACCGAAGCGGTGCTGCAGGCCGCGGGCAGCAAATGGAACTTCATGCCGTTTCGGCCCGGACTTGTGGGGGGACACTGCATCGGCGTCGATCCCTATTATCTGACGCACAAGGCTGCGATGCTGGGCTATCATCCCGAAGTCATCCTGGCGGGGCGGCGCCTGAACGACGGCATGGGCGAATATGTTGTCTTGCAGCTGGTCAAGGCGATGATCGCCAAGCGCATCCAGATCGATGGTGCGCGGGTGCTGGTCATGGGCCTGACCTTCAAGGAAAACTGCCCGGACCTGCGCAATACCCGCGTCGTGGATGTGGTCGAGGTGCTGAAAGGCTACAACATCACGGTCGACTGCCACGACCCGTGGGTCGATGCCAGCGAGGCGGAGCATGAATATGGCATTTCGCCGGTTCGCGAGCCCGAAACAGGCGCATATGACGCGATCATACTCGCGGTTGCGCACAGGGAGTTTTGCGATATGGGCGTTGATGCGATCCGTGTCTTGGGCAAGCAGCCGCATGTCCTTTATGACCTGAAGAGCATTCTTCCGGTCGATTCTGCCGACCTGCGGCTCTGATACATCGCGATCTCGAAGGAATAGGTTTGATATGAAGAATTTTGCACTGATCGGGGCCGCCGGCTACATTGCTCCGCGCCACATGCAGGCGATCCGTGACACCGGCAACAACCTGGTGATGGCACAGGACCCCAATGACTCTGTCGGGATCATCGACAGCTATTTCCCCGATGCCCAGTTCTTCACCGAGTTCGAAAGGTTCGACCGGGCGGTCGACAAGGTTCGGCGCAGCAAATCGGCAGACAAGGTGGACTTTGTCTCGATCTGCTCGCCAAATTACCTTCACGATGCACACTGCCGCTTTGCCCTGCGATCGGATGCCGATGCGATCTGCGAAAAGCCCATTGTGCTCAACCCGTGGAATCTCGATGGACTGCGCGAGATCGAAATCGACACCGGCCGGCGTATCCACACCATCCTTCAGTTGAGGCTGCACCCGGCTATCCGCGCGCTCAAGGAAAAGATCGCGGCGAGCCCCAAGGATACCAAGCACGAGGTCGATCTGACCTACATCACGTCGCGCGGGAACTGGTATTCGCATAGCTGGAAGGCGGAAAACGGCAAGTCGGGCGGTATCGCCACCAACATCGGCGTACACTTCTTCGACATGCTCTATTTCGTGTTCGGCGACCTGCAGTCGAATGTCGTTCACCTTCATGATGACCGCCATGCCGCGGGCTATCTGGAATATGAGCATGCCCGCGTACGCTGGTACATGTCGATCGATCTGGCCGACGTGCCCGAGGAAGCGCGCAACCGCAACCAGCGCACCTGGCGCTCGATCACCGTCGATGGCGAGGAAATCGAGTTCTCCGGCGGATTTACCGATCTGCACACGCTGTCCTATCAGTCCATCCTTGCCGGCGAGAGCTTCGATCTGGAGCAGAACCGCACCGCGATCGAGGCGGTGGCGCACATTCGCAACGCCCCGGTTGTCACGCCCGGGGACTATGCCCACCCCTTCCTGAAATCCTGACTGGCCCATAATGCGGATTTTTTCTGTCGTCGGGGCGCGGCCTCAGTTCATCAAGGCCAGCGTGGTCAGCCGCGCGATCGCGCAGACGGCTGGCCTTGAGGAGATCCTGCTGCACACCGGGCAGCATTTCGATGCCAATATGTCGGACATCTTCTTTTCCGATCTGGGTATCCCGCAGCCCCAGATCCGGCTGGATATCCATGGCGGCTCGCATGGCGAGATGACCGGACGGATGCTCGCCGAAATCGAACAGGCGCTGATCGCGCACCGCCCGGACCGGGTCGTCGTTTATGGCGACACCAACTCGACCCTCGCCGCTGCGCTGGCCGCTGCGAAGCTGCACATTCCGGTCGCCCATATCGAGGCAGGCCTGCGCAGCTTCGATCGCCGCATGCCGGAAGAACTGAACCGGATCCTGACCGACCATCTGGCCGATATCCTGTACTGCCCCACCCCGGACGCGGTAGAGAACCTGCGCGACGAGGGCATTCCCGGCAAGGCTGGCACGAACACCGTGCTCAATGTCGGCGACGTCATGGAAGACAGCGTAAAGCTGTTCTCGCAGGCTGCGACCCCTCCTGCCGGCATCGCCACCGCGGGCCCGTTCGTGCTGGCGACGATCCACCGCGCCGAAAACACGGATGACCCCGAGCGCCTGCGCAACATCGTCGAGGGGCTCAACGCTTTGCATGACCGTTTCGGTGTGGTCCTGCCGGTGCATCCGCGCACGCGCGGCGCGATTGCTCGTCTGGGGATCGATGTGCGGTTCGAAGTGGTCGATCCGGTCGGCTATCTCGAGATGCTGGGCCTGATCGCTGCAAGCGGTCTGGTGGTCACCGATAGCGGCGGGCTGCAGAAGGAAGCATTCTTCATGGGCCGCCAGTGCATCACCTGCCGCGATACCACCGAATGGGTGGGTCTCATCGCCGCGGGCGTCAACGTGCTGGTCGGGACCGACCAGGCCGCGCTGGTGCGCGAGGCGGGCGATCGTTTCGGTCAGACCGTGGTCAATGATGGCAGCCTGTTCGGTGGCGGCACCGCGTCGCGCAAGATCGCCGACCATCTGGCGGCATCCGGGCCGGCGAACTGAGGACGACGAGCTATGAGCAGCCACCCCGACGTCTTCATCCACCCCAGCGCGATCGTGGATGACGGGGCCCAGATCGGCGCGGAATCGCGGGTCTGGCACTTCGTCCATGTCTGTGGCAGCGCCCGCATCGGAGAGGGTGTATCGCTTGGACAGAATGTCTTTGTCGGCAACAAGGTGGTTATCGGCAACCGCTGCAAGATCCAGAACAATGTCTCGGTCTATGACGGCGTCACGCTGGACGAAGGGGTGTTCTGCGGCCCGAGCATGGTCTTTACCAACGTCTACAATCCGCGCTCGTTGATCGAGCGCAAGGATGAATACCGTCCCACCCATGTCGGGCGCGGCGCGACACTGGGAGCCAATTGCACGATCGTGTGCGGCGTGACCATCGGCGCGTACGCCTTTGTGGGTGCAGGCGCGGTGGTGCACCGCGATGTCCCCGAATTTGCCCTGATGGTCGGAGTGCCTGCCCGGCAGATCGGCTGGATGAGCGCATATGGCGAACAGATCGATCTTCCGCTAAGGGGCGAAGGCGAATTTGTTTGCCAGCATAGTGCAGATCGCTACCGCCTGGCAGGCACTGTTTTGGAGCGAACCCCCGCATGACCCTGCCGTTCATCGACCTCAAGGCGCAATACCGGGCGCTGCAGCCACGCATTCGCGAGCGCATGGATGCCGTGCTCGAGCATGGCCAGTATATCATGGGACCCGAAGTCGCCGAGCTGGAACGTGCGCTCGAGGCGTTCACCGGCGCAGCGCATTGCGTGACCGTGGCGAGCGGGACCGAAGCGCTGCTGATAGCCCTGATGGCGCTTGATATCGGCCCGGGCAGCGAGGTCATCACCAGTCCCTTCACTTTCATCGCCACGGTGGAGACGATCGTGCTGGCCGGGGCGACCCCGGTGTTCGTCGATATCGATCCGGGCACCTGCAATCTCGATCCTGCACGGATCGAGGCGGCCATCACCCCGCGCACCCGCGCGATCATACCTGTCAGCCTGTATGGCCAGCCCGCCGATATGGATGCGATCAACGCGGTGGCACAGCGGCACGGCAATATCGTGGTGATGGAGGATGCCGCGCAGAGCTTCGGCTCCACGCTGCACGGCCGGCAAAGCTGCAACCTGTCCGATATCGGCTGTACCAGCTTTTTCCCCAGCAAGCCGCTGGGCTGTTATGGCGACGGCGGAGCCATGTTCACGAGCGACGATACGCTCGCCCAGGCCTTTCGCGAGATCAGGGTGCACGGCCAGAGCCAGCGTTATGTCCACACCCGGGTCGGGGTCGGTGGCCGGATGGACACGCTGCAATGCGCGGTCGTGCTGGCCAAGCTCGAGCGCTTCGAAGAGGAAGTCGCCCTGCGCGGATCGATCGGCGCGCGCTATCGCAGCCTGCTGGAACCTCTCGCCGGACGGATCGACGAGGGTGCGCCGCTCGAGCTGCTGCGCCTGCAGGACGGTGCCACGCATGTCCATGCGCAGTTCACGGTCGCCGTGGCGGACCGCGCCAGGGTCCAGAAGGCGCTTACCGAAGACCAGATCCCGACCGCGGTGCATTATCCCGTTCCGCTCAACCAGCAGCCTGCGTATCGTCACCTGGGCGATCCCGATGCCACCCCGTTGTCGGCGATGATGGCCGGACGCGTGATCAGCCTGCCGATGGGCCCCGACCTGTCGGCCGCGGATCAGGACCGGGTTGTCGAAGCGGTCGCCCGCGCCATCCGGGATTAGGGTGCAAGGTGGCGACACCTCCCGCCATGCCCGGCACTCAAGGTAAAGACGAGACGCAAGCACCGCGATTGTCGCGTGGCGCCAAGGTCATCTTTCTGACCATCGGCAACGGCATGGCGCTGATCGCCGGGCTGATCGGCAGCATGGTGGCGGCCCGCTATCTGTCCAAGGCCGATTATGGCACCGTGCGGCAGACGTTCCTCGTCTATGAGTTCATCGCGCCGATCCTGCTGCTCGGCCTGCCCAATGCGCTTTATTATTTCCTGCCGCGCAACGGCGAGGACCGGCGCGGCCAGGTGATCGACAATGCCGCGCTGCTGCTGGGCCTTGGCCTTGCCTTCAGCCTGTTCATCATGCTGGGCGGGGCGGGGCTGCTGGCCGACCGGTTCGACAACCCCCGCCTGCGCGAAACGCTACCCTGGCTCGCGCTCTATGCGCCGATGATGACCTTTCTTGCAGGATTGCCTGCGGTTCTGGTGATTTCGGAGCGGGTGCGGACGCTGACCATATTCTCGACGCTGAGCAGCCTTGGCATCGCTTTCGGCTCGATCGCCGCGGTTCTCGCTACCCGTTCCTATGAATGGCCGGTCTATGCCCGGATCATCGTTCCGGCGCTCAGCCTGCCCTTGGCCGTAGTGCTGATCATCCGCGCAATGCCGGGGGAAATGCGCTGGCCGCGCGCCGATACGATGCACCGGATGCTGCGCTATTCGGTGCCGCTGGGGCTGGCGACGATCCTGGGCACCATCACCATGCAGCTGCATGCCGTAATCGTCGCGGCGATGACGACGCCCGAGGAATTTGCGGTCTATATCAACGGCGCGATCGAAATTCCGATCATCGGCCTTATCGTGGGGTCGATCACGACCATCACCTTTGCCGATATGTCGGCAGCCTGCGCGCGAGAGGAAACCGGCGAGGCGCTGGCGATCTTCCGCATCGCCGCGATCAAGTCGGCGGTGCTGCTGTTTCCGGCCGCTTGCTATACCGCCGTGGCGGCGGAACCGTTCATCGTGTTTCTCTATTCGGATGCCTATCGCGAGAGCGTGGTGCCGTTCCTGATCTATCTGATCGCGTTGCCGGTGCGCATTGTCGTCTATGGCGCAGCGATGATGGCGCTGGGAATGACGCGCGAAATCCTGTTTCGCAGTGTCTTCGATCTGGTGATCAACGCGGTCCTGTGCGTGGTGTTCGTTTCCTGGCTGGGCTATGCTGGCGCAGCGATAGGCCTCGTCGTCACCCTGTATCTGTGGACCGTGCCGTTCAACCTCTACAAGCTGGCGCAAGGGTTCGGTGTCGGCTGGCGCAAGCTGCTTCCCTTTTCGGCACTTGGTGCTATTTTTCTGTTGAGTTGCATCCCGGTGCCTCTGGCTGTGTACGCGCTGCATCTTACATCACATCAGTCGATCATCATCCAACTCATCGCGTCTTGGCTAACTTATTGCATCATTGCTGGGCCACTGCTGATCTGGTCTGGCCACCTAGTTTTGCCAAATATTTTGCAAACCAATCTCTCGACAGCATACAAAAGAGTAATGCGAAAGTTCTCTGGAAATGAATGAAGAACAACGGAAAATACTGATAGTCGGCAGCGACGTAATCATGCCAAAACTATTCTATTTTTCACAACATTGGCGCGATCAGGGTGTAAGTTACGCAGCTTATACCCATGATAGGTCCGCCAACGCATTTAACGCGGCAAAAAACTTCAGCGCAGAAATTATTAATGGCCCCCCTCACAGTAGAAGTCCGTTTCGTCTTCTGAAGGATTTTTATGCTCTTCTCAGCGTATTGCGTAAACGGAAATTTTTGCATGTCGAAATGTATTGTGACTACCATATGGTAGCTTGTTTCGGGTATTTGTTGATATTGAAAGCGTTTGGAGTTCCTATAGTTGCGTGGTTTCGCGGTGAGCTAAAGATTTGGGACGAGATGGAATGGTGGCAACGCAGATATATTCGTATACTTTGCCGAATCGCTGATGTCGTGCTAATGAAAGAGGTTTATATGCCCGATACCCTTTCTAGAGCGGGGATCGATGTTTCGCACAAAAGCCTATTAATTCACAATACTATTCCATTAGAGCCTTATGAGGAGAGGTCTTTAGATCGCCCCATCATAAGGTTACTTTATTTAAATATGTTCACTCCTTGGCGTAATGTGCCGTTTTGTATTGAAGTTGCCAATGAGCTACGAAAGAGAAGTGTACCGTTTACAATGACTTTGGTAGGAGATAAGCCTGAAGACCCTGATCTCGCTAGGGTGAGCCAAGAATTAAGGAGCACAATTGCACATCATAAATTGACAGAGCTAGTTAAGATCGAGAAATTTACTGATGATCCGAAGGCTTATTTTTTAAATTCTGATATCTTTTTGCTTCCGGCCGATGGAGTGTTTTGCAACTATGCATTGCTCGAGTCTATGGCGCATGGCCTGATTCCAATGGTGGCGGACATTGATCCTTCTTACCAGGAAATTGTCGAAAACGGCGTATCGGGGATGGGGCTGCCTTTGTCTGCGCAGCTTTGGGCGGAGCATGTGGAATACTGGAATACGAACAGATCAGCGGCGCGCGAGCTATCTAAAGCGGCTCGTCGTCGAATTGAGGCGAAGTTTTCAGTCACAAATTCTTTCCGATGTTATAGCAATGCGGTGAGCACTCATTGGAATGAGAAGTTGCAATGATTTTCAGCACTCGTAGTATACATTTAGGTCCAAGGGCTATCTGAATCATGGTTATATTGCTTATACTGGGGTTTATGGTAGCAAATGGCGCGACTTCCATTTTCTTCATGAAAAGGTTCTTAGCGGTAAAGAGTTCGTTGGGCATTATATTTTGCGCCACTTGGACACTTCATTATGTCGTTGGCGCTGCCTTCAGCTTGCTGTCGATTGAACAGACATTCAATTATGTGTTATTTTCTGAATTTGCAGCTTATTATATCGCGGCGATGATTACCGGGCAATATTTTATTTGGGTTTACGGGCTGCTTCTACTAAACTTGAAGCCATACTCTAATTTTTCTGTAAAATACACATCCAAGGCGATATTTCCAATTGGTGCCTTTTACGTGTTAGCGGCATTGGGAGCAGCTTCGTTTGCATTTGCAATTGGGATTGGTACATACTTTTCTACAGAGATGGCTCAGAATCGGTCAAATCTAGGAGCGCTTGCTGATCAGGGCATAGGAGTTTATTATTACCTCGGGACTTTTCTTGTCCCAGCGTCCATGATCATTGGAACTTATATTTTTGAAAAGCCCTCCCGCCCCAATCTTTTAATCGGTCTGGCTGTTATATTTATTGGAGGGGTGTTTTTGCTGCCGCTCGGAGGTCGTGGACGAGTGATACTGATTGTGCTGACAATTACATTGACAGCAATAATTTCCAGGAATCGATTCCAGTTTAGGGGCTTCATCTCACCGAAAATGATAGTTGGGTTTTTGGGTATGATAACGCTGGCGTACCTTTGGGGCGCAGCACGAGAGACAAGTGATTTTTCACTTGATAGCGGGGTGACCGACTGGACCGCTATATTTCGTGGACTCGCCGTTGATTTAACGAGACTTCAATCCCAATCATTTATTTTTGAGAACTACTCAGCGGCAGGAACTTATTTCGGTTTTCATTACATCGAGTCGTTACTGGGACCATTTGCTAAGTTTACACCGTTTTCAAACATTGGCTTGATTGATGAACTTTCACAAAGCTGGTATTTTGACACGTTGGGTATTTATGGGCTGAAGTCTGCCATATCTCCTTCGTTTATCGGCGAGATATACATGAACTTTGGATTGTTTGGCTTGATATTGTCGCCCGGCCTATTGTATTCTATAGTTTTTCTATTGTACAAGACCTTTGCAAATGACCACCCATTGTCTCTAGCTGTGATTGCCTACGTGATGCAGTTTAGTATGTTCAATGGAGGCTTATATGCAATGTTTGATCTATTAGTTCTGTGCATGCCTGTTCTATTGATGAACAAATTTGTTTTGCCTCGCTACAAATCGCTACCGGAGAAATATAAAAGACGTGAGATGCAGCCTGCACATATGGTCACAAAAGCGGGAGCGGGCCTGTGAACCCGAAGCAAAGCGTTAAGCGTCTTCTCGTCAGAGTTCCATGGATACGGCAGAGAATAGAGTGGGGATATCAATCTGTTCCAATAAACCTTCTTTTTATAAATTTTTTGTTTCAGCGAATTTTGCGGATTAATGCGTCGACCCGCTGGTCGGTTGCGTTTAGCAGCAGGGTTAATCTGCCCGAGAACATTCGCATCGGCGCCAATGTCGGCAAATCGTTCGCGGTCAGTGGCTGCTGCTACATCCAGGCCATGAACGGTATTGAGATCGGCGACGATACGATCTTCAGCTTCGGAGTGGGCATCGTCAGCGCCAACCACGATCCTTCCAACCTGACCAAAAGCGTCCAGGACGCCCCGGTGCGCATCGGCAAACGCTGCTGGCTGGGCAAGAATGCCATCGTCCTGCCCGGTGTCGAACTGGGCGATGATTGCGTTGTGGCTGCAGGCGCGGTGGTGACCCGTTCGTTCGGGCCGGGGTCGGTGGTCGCCGGGGTGCCTGCGCGTCTCATCTCGTCAAAAAATACGCACTAGCGCCATATGACCCGAATTCTGATCGCCGGCAGCTGGAAATGGCCGCAATATGAGGCTGCCTTTGCCGATGGCTTGCGTGCCAACGGGGCGGATGTGCACAGGCATGACTGGTCGCCCGCCTTTCCCGGCAAGATCGGGCTGCTGCAGGAGCTTTTGCCGTTCGCATCACCCGCGATGGCGCGGCTCAACCGCGACCTGCTGGCTGCGGTCGACACGGTCGAGCCGGACATATTGCTGTGCTGGCGGCCGACGCATGTTCGCCCGGAAACGCTGCGCGAGGTGGCCCGGCGCGGCGTGTTGAGCGTATCCTACAACAATGATGACCCGTTCGGCATGCGGCTGCGCGCCGATGCGCCCTGGCACCATCGCTATTTGTGGCGCCAGTATCTGCGTGCGCTTCCGCAATTCGACCGCAACTTCATGTATCGCGCCATCAATGTGACCGAGGCAATGGCGGCAGGCGCGCGTCATGCCGCTGTAATGCTGCCCTATTTCATCCCCGCGCAGGACCGGCCGATCGAACTTTCCGACGCCGAGCGGCAGCAGTTCGGCTGCGATGTCGTGTTTGTCGGACATTTCGAGCCCGATGGCCGTGAGCAGGCGATCGGCGCGCTGATCGATGCCGGATTGCAGGTGAAGCTGTGGGGCAATGACTATTGGTCGCAGCAGGTACTGGGGCGCCATTATGATGCGCTGGCCCCGATCCGCCCTGCGCTGGGCGATGATTACGCCCGTGCGCTGAAGGGTGCAGACATCTGCCTGTGCTTTCTATCCCGGCTCAACCGCGACACCTATACCCGCCGCTGCTTCGAGATTCCCGCGTGCGGCAGCGTGATGCTGGCAGAGCGTACCGACGACCTCGTCCGCATGTTTCGCGAGGATGAAGAAGCGTGCTTTTTCTCTTCGCACGCCGAGATGGTCGAAAAAGCCTTGTGGTTGCAGGCAAACCCCGACATGCGCGATCAGATTGCGCTTGCAGGTTTGGCCCGTGTCTGGTTTGACGGCCACGACGTCAACAGCCGGGCGCGGCAGTTTCTGGAGGCAGTTTGCTGAACCGGACGAGTGCGGCTGCCGAAGGCAACACTCACCCACCCACGCGATCTGGAGTTTCTCATATGGCTGTGAAAGCCGATATTTCGCCGTCGGGGCGCTTTCTTCTCCCCAAGAAAATCGTGGGCTCGGTCATCCTGCATCCGATTGCCGGCCGGTTGATCGGCTGGCTGTTCAACAACCGCATCCCCCATCGCGGGCAGCGCATCGCTGTAGCGCCCGGCGGTGATCCCGTGGTCAATGCGGTGCTGTTCTGGGGAATCTATGAAAGCGCCGAGTTGCGCTACGTGCTGCAGTATCTCGACGGAAAGACCGACGTGATTGAGCTGGGCAGCTCGATCGGCGGGGTCTCGTGCGTGATCGCGACCCGTCTGGGCGACAGGCGGCTGATCTGCGTGGAAGCCAACTCATCGCTGCTGGGCCTGCTCAGGCAGAATCTGGATACCAATGCCCCGGGCAAGACGGTCGAGATCGTTCACGGCGCGATCGACTATAGCGGCAAGGACCATATCGAGTTTTCGATCGGAAGCAGCAATCTGAGCTCGCATGTCGGCTCCGAGGGTAAAGTGGAGAGTGTGCCGACGCTCACACTTGGATCCATCCAGGCCGCCTACAATGTGGGTGACTATGCGCTGGTCTGCGACATCGAAGGCGCGGAGGCCGCGCTTTTTGATAACGATCAGGAGGCATTGCAGTCATGCCAGACTATCATTATTGAGCTGCACACCGTCACATATGGCGGCATCAGCTATGACCCCGACAAGCTTATCGACATGATTGCGCACAACACCGGCATGGCCCTCGTCGCCCGCTATGGAGAGGTCTGCGTTTTCAGCCGTCGAGATGGCAACAAACTCAATCAGGCGTGAATAGGACATCTCGATGATCATCGACAAGAACACCAAGATCTACATTGCCGGTTGCGGCGGGATGCTGGGCGCGGCTGTCTATGCCCGCTTTTCCGGCGAGGCCAATGTGATGGCCACAGACATCGATATCAACGAGCCCTGGCTGAGCCATGCCGACGTGCGCGACTACGCCGCGATCCGCAAATCGATTGCCGACTTCGCCCCTGACGCGATCATCAACCTGTCGGCGATCACCGACATGGAGCAGTGCGAGCGCGATCCCGACAATGCCTGGCGCACCAATGCCCTGGGTGCGGAGAACATCGCGCTGGTGGCTGCAGCGATGAACGTGCCGCATATCTATATCTCCACCGCAGGCATCTTCGGTGGCGAAAAGGAATTCTTCAACGATTTCGACACGCCCAACCCGCTGTCGATCTATGCCAAGTCCAAATATTCGGGCGAAATGTTCGTCAAGCAGACGGTGGCGAAGCACTTCGTGGTGCGCGCCGGCTGGATGATGGGCGGCGGTCCGCGCAAGGACAAGAAGTTCGTCAGCAAGATCTACCGCCAGCTGGTCGACGGCAAGACCGAACTGATGGTTGTCGATGACAAGCTGGGCACGCCCACTTTCACCGTCGATTTCGCCAACGGTCTCTTCACGCTGCTGCAAAGCGACGCTTACGGGACCTACAACCAGGTCTGTCCGGGATCGTGCAGCCGGTACGATGTCGCGCTGCGACTGGTCGAGTTGCTGGGCCTGGCCGACACCGTCAAGGTCAACAAGGTCTCTTCGGACTATTTCGCCACGGAATATTTCGCGCAGCGCCCGTACAGCGAAAAGCTGATCAACATGAAGCTCGAGGCGCGCGGCCTGCTCGTGATGCGCGACTGGGAAATCTGCCTTGAGGAATATGCCGCCGAGTTTGCTGCCGACTGGGAAAAGCGCCAGGCCGCCTGAGCCTGGACGCTGCAACCGATGACAGGCGGGCAAGGGCTTTTTCATGGCTGACCATGCGTTGACGATTCATTTCGTCCATTCCGGCCCGACGCCGCACAACAACTATCTGCTCGATGCGCTGGCCTCGATGCCGGGCATCACCCTGCATCGGCACTATCTCTTCGGACCCACGCACATTCCCGGTCGGCCGTGGAAGGGAATGAAAGCAGGCGATGTCCAGACCGAACGGATCCGGACATCGGTGGGCGCACGGTTCGACTCGACGTTGCTGCGTCTGGCGCTGCTCGACCGGAAAAGCGTGTTCTTCGTGATCGGCTGGGATTTCCCGGCGCTGGTGTGGTTCCTGCTGATCGTCGGGCTGCGCGGCCGCCCGCTGATCATGTGGGATGACGGCCCCAGCGAGGAGTCGCTTGCGGCCATAGACCGGCGCTGGGACATACGGCAGATCATCAAGCGGCGGCTGATCCGGGTGATCAACCGGTCGCCCGGGACGTATTTTCATACCGGCAACGTCACGCGCGAACCGATCCTGGGACTGGGCATACATCCGGACAAGCTCGAAAATCTTCCGTTCTTCGTGACGCCGGGGACCCGGTCGCCCGAACTCCGCTCACAGCATGGCGCAACCGATGATGTCTGCCTGTTCGTGGCTGGCGGCAGACTGATGCCGGAAAAGGGCTATGACCTGTATGTCGAAGCGCTTGGACTGATGAAGCAGCGTGGCATCCAGGGGTGGAAGGCTGTGCTGATCGGGTCGGGCGCCGAGCAGGACCGGTTGCATGCGATGGCCGCCAGGCTTGACCTGGCCGACAGCCTGGACTTCGTGCCCTGGGCCGAACCTGAACTTTTCGCCAACTATGTCCACAGCTGCGATGTTTTCGTCGCGCCTGCGCGGTTCGATCATTTTCCCACAACCGTCATCGCCGCGATGCAGGCTGGGACCGCGGTTGTCGCAACCGATGGCGTGGGTTCGGCTGTCGAATTCATCAACAGCCCCAGCAACGGCCTGGTGGTCAAGGCAGGCGACGCGACCGCGCTGGCGCAGTCGCTGGAAAGTCTTGTGGCCGATCCGCATCGGCGCCGTGACATGGGCATGGCAGCGCATGAAACCATGGCGCAATGGCCGGTCGAGCGTGGTGCAAAGGCGATCGCCGATGCGGCAATGAAGGCGCAGCAAGCATGTGCGGCATAATCGGAATAGCGTCTGCACGACCGGTTGCATCGCAGGCCTGGCTCAAGGCCGGTCGCGATGCGATGGTTCATCGCGGGCCTGACGATGCGGGAGAATGGTGGTCCGAGGACCAGCGGGTGGGGCTGGGCCACCGCCGCCTGTCGATCGTCGATCTGTCGCCTGCCGGACACCAGCCCATGCTGCGACCGGAATGGGGCGTCGTCATCGCCTTCAACGGCGAGATTTACAATTACCAGGAACTGCGCGAAGAACTGATCGGGGCCGGATATGCGTTCCGCTCGCATAGCGACACCGAGGTGCTGCTGGCGGCCTATCATGCCTGGGGGGAGGATTGCCTCGACCGGCTGAACGGCATGTTCGCTTTCGCCTTGCTGGACGAACGCCGCAACCGCCTTTTCCTCGCCCGGGACCGTGCGGGGGAAAAGCCGCTCTTCTATCATTACGCCAACGGCACCGTCCGGTTCGCATCCGAGCTCAAGGGCCTGATGGCCGACGACACGCTCGATCGTCGGATCGATCCTGAAGCGCTCGATTGCTATCTCGCAATGGGCTTCGTTCCGGGCGATCGCTGCATCCTTGCGGGCTTCAACAAGCTTCCGCCGGGCCATGCGATGATCTTCGACCTGGCGGATGGCTCGCTGACCACCCGACGCTATTGGTCATTGCCGGCCGCACCGCGCGACAACCGGGCCGAGAGCGCCAGTCTGGAAGACCTGGTCGATCGTTTCGAGATTCTCCTGCAAGATGCCGTCGCCCGCCAGATGGTCGCGGACGTGCCCGTCGGCGTGCTGCTCAGCGGCGGTGTCGATTCGAGCCTGATCACCGCCATGGCGGTGCGCCGGTCAGACAACGTCCGCACCTTCACCATCGGCTTTCCCGGGCAGGGCAAGCTTGACGAAACCCCCCATGCCCGGTTGATCGCGGAGCATTTCGGTACCCGGCAGACCGAGCTGATGGCCGAACCGACCTCGGCAGAACTGCTGCCCAGGCTGGCCGCTCAATTCGACGAGCCGATGGTCGATTCCTCGATGTTCCCGACGTTTCTGGTCAGCGAGATGGTGCGTCAGCACTGCACGGTGGCCCTGGGCGGCGATGGCGGCGACGAACTGTTTGGCGGGTATGAGCATTACAGCGCCCTGATCAGGATGCGCGAGCGCCTGCGCCTTGTGCCGCGAGGCTTGCGTACACTGGTTGCGCAGGGTGCCGAAAGGCTGGCACCTGTCGGCATGCGTGGCAGGAACTGGCTGCAGGGGCTCGATGTCGAATTCGGCCACGGGCTGCCGCAGGCTACGGGTTTCTTCGATCCCACGACACGCCGGCGGTTGATGCAGGGTCATTCCGGCTATCGGACCCGCGCCGAGGCGATCATGGCTTCCCGGGTTCCATCCGAACCCGATCTGGTCCAGCGCGCAACGCGGATGGATTTTCACGATTATCTGCCGGAAGACATTCTGGTGAAGGTCGACCGGGCGAGCATGCTGAACTCGCTGGAAGTGCGCGCGCCGCTGCTCGATCACCGTTTGATCGAGTTCGCCTTTGGTGTCGTGCCGAGCGGTTTGAAGGCCACTGGCCAGACCAAGAAGATTTTGCTCAAGGCGCTGGCCAAGCGCGTCCTGCCCCCCGAGTTCGACCGGCAGCGCAAGCAGGGATTTTCCATTCCCCTTGCAAAATGGCTCGAATCCGGCCCCTTTCGCGAGATGTTCTGGTCAGTGCTGACCGATCCGGCATGCCTGTTCGACCGACGCACCGTCCAGGGTCTGCTGGCCGGGCAGGATCGGGGGCGGAGCAACGGCGACAGGCTGTTCGCGCTGGTCCAGTTCGAGCTGTGGCGCCGCGCATACGACGTCAGGTTCTGACGATGCCGACATCTGTCAATTCGCGCCTCCCGCGCCACCACTCCGGTCCAGCCTGCACGGGTGCGTCATGAAGATCGGCATCAATGCATCACGGGCCAGATCGGGCGGAGCGCGCGCGCATCTGATCGGTATCCTGCAGGGGCTCGACCCGGCGCGGTTCGGAATAGAACAGGTGCATGTGTGGAGCTATCAGGGATTGCTCGATGAGCTGCCCAAGGCGTCGTGGCTGCATGTCCACAGCCCGACGGCTCTGGAGGGTTCGCTGGCGACGCAGCTCGCGTGGGAACGCTGGACTCTTCCGGGCGAGCTGGCGCGAACCGGCTGTGACGTGCTGATGAACGTCGATGCCGGTTCGGTCTGCCGTTTCCGGCCGAGCGTGACGATGAGCCAGGACATGCTGTCGTATGAACCCGGCGAGATGGACCGCTGGTCGATGAGCCTGTTCAAGCTGCGGTTGATCGCATTGCTCTACGTTCAGAATGCGGCATTGCGTCATGCGGATGTCGCGCTGTTTCTGACCGATTATGCCAGGAAGGTGATTGGCGCATCTGCTGGCCGGATGAGGGCGGTAAGCGTGATCCCGCATGGAATTCCCGACAGGTTCAGGGCTATCGAAAACCGCCCTTGGCCCGAACCTGGAGCCGAGATCAACTGCCTGTACATCTCGCCGCTGTGGTTGTTCAAGCATCAGTGGATCGTGGTGGAAGCGCTGGCGATGCTCCGCAAGCAGGGCATTCCCGTCCGCCTGACGCTGGCAGGGGGAGCCATGGACGATGCGCGCCAGCGGCTCGATGCAGCCATTGCCAGGTTCGACCCCAATGGAGAGTTCGTGTGCCAGATGGGCCAGGTTGCGCCAGACGCGCTTCCCGGGCTGATGCGCGACAGCGATCTGTTCGTGTTCGCCTCAAGCTGCGAGAACATGCCGATCACGCTGCTGGAGGGCATGGCAGCCGGGCTTCCGATCGTGTCGTCCGACCGTGGGCCGATGCCGGAAGTGCTGGGCGACGCAGGGGTCTATTGTGATCCGGAGGATCCTGTCTCGGTCGCCGATGCGATCCGCGGCCTGATTAGCGATGCCGAATTGCGCACAGCCGTGGCGCACCGCGCGCGCGAGCGGGCGTTGCAGTTCACCTGGCAGCGCTGCTCAGACGAAACTTTCGCCCTGCTGGCCGACACGGCCCGCGCAGCACGAGGTCAGCGTTAAATGTGCGGTTTTTTTGCAGCAAGCTGTCCGCCCGGCAGCAAAGTTGCGGTGCACCTTGCGGTCGAGGCGCTGCAGCATCGTGGACCTGACGATTCCGGCATGTTCGCGTCGCCCGATCAGGCGGTGTTTCTTGGACACGCGCGGCTTTCGATCGTCGACCTGTCTGCCGCAGGCCATCAACCGATGGCCGACTCAACCGGTCGCTATGTCCTTAGCTACAACGGGGAAATCTATAATTTCCAGGACTTGCGGGCCGATCTGGAAAGTCGCCATGGGCAAATAGCGTGGCGGGGTGGATCGGATTCGGAAGTCATCGTCGAGGGTGTCGCTCGCGACGGGCTTGACTTCCTGGAGCGATTGAACGGCATTTTCGCGCTATCGGTCTATGATCATGAAACCCGCGAACTGCACCTGCTGCGTGATCCGCTGGGCATCAAGCCGCTGGTGATGACCCGCCAGATGGGCGGCGTTTTTGCCGCGTCGGAAATCAAGTCGCTGCTGGCCCTCGACGGCATCCGCCACACGTTGCGGCGCGGCGCGCTCTACGAACAACTGTCGTTCATGTACGTGCCCGAGCCCAATACCATGTTCGAGGAGTTCAGCAAGGTCGCCCCCGGGGTGCTGCTGACGTATCTCGATGGCCAGCAGACGTCCGCGCGACCCATGTTCGCCAGCCTTGCGGGCGATGGACGGCTGATCACGGACGAGGCCGAGGCGATCGCTGCGCTCGACGCGACATTTGCCAGGGCCGTGCGCCGCCAGCTCGTCGCCGATGTTCCCGTGTCGCTGTTCCTCAGCGGCGGGCTCGACTCCACGGCGGTCGCCTATCAGGCGGTGTCGGCAGGCGCGCAGGTGCATGACGCCTATACCATCGCTTTCAGCGCAGCGGACATGGCGCTCGATGCGCAGAGCGACGACCTGCGCTATGCACGGATGATGGCCGAACGGCTGTCGCTCGATCTCAAGGTTATCCATGCGAGCCGCGACTTCCTCTCGCTGCTGCCCGACATCGTCGGTTTCATGGAGGATGGCTTCACCGACCCGGCTGCCATCAATACCTATCTGATCTGCGCCGGTGCCCGCAAGGACGGCATCAAGGTGATGCTCTCGGGCCAGGGCGCCGACGAGTATCTGGGTGGCTATCGCCGCTATGTCGCCGAGAAGATGCTGCTGCGCATCCCGGCCCCGCTGCGCGGCGTGCTGTCACTGGCAGACACGCTGGTGCCCGACCGTGTGCCGGGTGCGCTCAACTCGCTCGCCCGCCGGGTCAAGCGGTTTGCCAGCCTGGCAGCGCAGGACCCGCGCCAGCGGGTCAGGGCCATGTATACCTGGGCCGATCCTGACCAGATCGCCTCGCTCTTCGTCGAGCCTCCAGCGACCGGAGCCGATGACGATTTCTACGCGCTGCTCGATTCGCTGCGCGGCAGGGACAGCCTCGATCAGTTGATGGGCATCGACCATCATTACGACCTGATGTCGCTCAATCTGTGCTACACAGACCGGATGAGCATGGCGGTCGGGGTCGAGGCGCGCGTTCCGTTCCTGGATTTCGATCTTGTCAGGCTGATGAACAGCATCGATCCGGCGCTCAAGGTCAAGGGGCGTGAAGGCAAGTACATCTTCAAAAAGGCGATGGAACCCTATCTCCCCAAGGAAGTGATCTATCGCGAAAAGGCGGGGTTCGGCCTGCCCATCCGAGCATGGATGGCGCAAAGCTCCGACATGATCGACCGGTATTTCGATCCGCAGCGTATCCGCGATCAGGGCATCTTCCGTCCCGAGGCGATCGAGCGTTTGCGCAAGGAGCACATGAGCGGGGCCCGCGACCATGGATATACGCTGCTGACGCTGCTGATCCAGCAGATTTGGCTTGATCGTTTCACGGCCTGCGACAATTAGCGAAAAGGGGCTGATGGCAGCCAGGAGCAGCACAGGCCCGCTTCATTATGTTGTCTGAACCGTCCGGGGATGTCTCAGGACAATGGGATATTGACCATGATAGTGCACAAGCCCTACGAGTTGTTCCTCATGACAGGGCTGTTGATGCTGATCAAAGCCACAATACAGCCATTTGCGCGCAGGCCTGCCGCCTCGCGAAATCCATCTGCGGCTTAGGAAAGTTTACGGGCTGATATGAGAATCTGCAACAACTGCGTTATGGATGAGACGGATTCGATGATCGAATTCGATGCCAATGGTGTGTGCGATCATTGCAACACCTATTACGATCGTACCCTGCCCAACTGGCATACCGACGAGCGCGGCCGCCGGGAACTCGATGCGATGGTCGACCGGATTAAGCAGGAAGGCAAGGGCAAGGATTTCGACTGCATCATCGGCATGAGCGGTGGGATCGACAGCAGCTATCTGACCTATATCGCCAAGGAAGAACTGGGTCTGCGCCCCCTGGTTTTCCATGTCGATGCTGGCTGGAATTCACAGATTGCGGTCAACAATATCGAGAAGATCGTCGATGGTCTCGGCCTGGATCTGTACACCGAAGTGATCGACTGGGAAGAGATGAAGGACCTGCAACTGGCCTTCTTCAAATCGGGCGTGCCGCATATCGATACGCCGCAGGACCACTCCTTCTTTGCCACCATGTACAAGTTCGCGCTGCAATACGGGGTCAAGAACATCCTGACGGGCGCAAACCTGTCCACCGAATGCGTGCGCAACCCGATCGAGTGGATGTACTACCAGTCCGATTCCACGCAGCTGCGTGACATCCACTCCAAATTCGGCAAGCGGCCGCTGAAGAATTATCCGGTCACCTCGATTTTGTGGCACAAGGTCTATCTGCCCTATCTGCGCGGCATCAAGGTGATGCGGCCGCTCAATCACGTGCCCTATATCAAGGAAGAAGCGGTCGAGCTGCTGACAAGCCGGTTCGGATGGCAGCCCTATCCGCAAAAGCACTTCGAATCCCGCTTCACGCGGTTCTATGAAAGCTACTGGCTGCCCCAGAAGTTCGGGTTCGACACGCGCAAGGTCCAGTACTCCAGCCTGATCCTGACCGGCCAGATGACGCGCGAGGAAGCATTGGAGCGGCTCAAGCTTCCGGCCCATGACCCCGAAACCATCGGTCAGGACTTCGAATATGTCGCGACCAAGCTGGGCATCAGCGTGGACGAGTTGCAGGGCTATCTCGATGCCCCCAACAAGACCTATCAGGATTACAAGAACCAGGCCTGGGTCTACACGATCGGCGCGCGGGCGATGAAGGCGCTGGGTCTTGAAATCGGTGGCAAGCGATGATTGCGCTGGTCGACTATGGCGTGGGCAATATCACCGCCTTTGCCGATATCTTCAAGCGCCTGAACGTCCCGGTGGTCATCGCCGACGAAGCGAAGAAGATGGACGGGGCCGACCATATCATTCTGCCCGGCGTCGGCGCCTTCGACTGGGCGATGCAGAAGCTCAACGATTCGGGAATGCGTCAACGGCTCGACGAGCTGGTTCTCGGCGCAAAAATCCCGGTACTGGGTGTGTGCGTGGGCATGCAGATGATGGCCAACGGCAGTGACGAGGGAGACCTTGCCGGGCTCGGCTGGATCGATGCCCGGGTGCGCCGGTTCGCTCCCGAGGCCGATGGCAAGGTGCGGCTTCTGCCGCATATGGGTTGGAACGATGTCGAGCCAACCAGCGCCGACGGGTTGTTCAGCGGGCTGGAACAGGGGCAGTTCTACTTTCTGCACAGCTATTATTTCGAACCCGCAAGCCAGGATTCGGTGCTCGCGGTCACGGACTATGGCGAGCGGTACGCCTCAGCCGTGGGCAGCGACAACGTCTATGGCACGCAGTTCCACCCGGAAAAAAGCCATCATTGGGGCGTCGAGCTCCTGCGGAATTTTGCCAAACTCTGACCATATTCCGATATGCGGCACGCCAGCGGTGGTGCGTGGCAAAGCCCCTTGCGATAACTGGAAAAAGCGATGTTGCGTCCGAGGATCATTCCAAGCTTGCTGGTACACAATGGTGGTCTGGTGAAGACCACGCAGTTTGGGCAACCCAAATATGTGGGTGATCCGATCAATGCCGTGCGCATCTTCAACGAAAAGGAAGTCGATGAGCTGATCGTGGCCGACATCGACGCCTCCAGGAACAACCGTGAACCCGATTACGCGCTGATCCGCAACCTGGCCGCAGAATGCCGGATGCCCTTGTGTTACGCCGGCGGCGTGCGAACCGCTGAACAGATCGAGCGGATCGTCGGGCTGGGCGTCGAGAAGGTGGCGGTCGGCGCGGCAGCGGCGGAGACACCCGAGATCGTCGGGCGGGCGGCCGAGCGGGTAGGAAGCCAGAGCATCGTTGTGGTGCTCGATGTCAAGCGGACTGGCTTGATGCGCCGCCATGAGGTGATGACGCACAATGCGACAAAGGGTTCGGGTCGCAATCCGGTGGAGCTGGCACGGGCGGCCGAGGCGGCCGGGGCGGGCGAGATATTGTTGAATTCGGTGGACCGCGACGGCACGATGAAGGGCTATGATCTCGACCTTATCGACCAGGTCCGCAAGGCGGTGAACTTGCCGATGACCGTGCTGGGCGGAGCCGGCAGTCTCGCGGACATCTCGGCGCTGATCGCGCGGCACGGTATCATTGGCGCAGCGGCGGGAAGCCTTTTCGTGTTCAAGGGCAAATATCGCGCGGTTCTCATCAATTACCCCAGCCGGTCAGAGAAAGACGCGCTGTTCATCGCAGCGCGAGCCGGAGATCCTAACGCCGCGCGCTGAGGTTCCTCTGATCGTCAGCCACTATCCGCGTTGAAATCTCAAGCGTCAGCCAGGCTTCTGCAGGTATACGAATATATTTCCGCATAGAACACTTGGAACCAGACGGTTGGTGGCATCCAGAAACTTAAAAAACAGCTTGCTTCCAAAATAATAGGACGGATCAGACCTGAATATATGGGACTTATCGTTATAATTCGGGAAATTTTTCTTCAGGTCTCCAAGCGTATTCAACTTATAAGCTGTCGGAAATACGTCGAGATCTTTACGGCCCGGCTGAGCGAACTGCAAAACCCGAGAGTGATTACTGTTCTTTATTATGCGGGCCATAAGGCTGACAAAATGATATTTGTGCGGTGTCCGGGCGCATAGCCAGCCACCGGGCTTGAGAACCCGGTCGACTTCAGCACAAAACAGGCCAACATCGACAATGTGCTCGAGCACGTAATCAGACACGATCATATCGACACTCTGGTCGGGCAACGGTATCTTTCCATCCACCATCAACAGCTGTTCGTCAGACGATCTGTTGTCGAGAACAGCGGTGTCGACATCGACGGCGATCACCTTCGCGGCCTTGCCTTTCAGCAAGCGCACCGCCTTGCGATATTCGCTGGGGTCGTCCTCATACCACGCGGCCCGGCCCGCTCCCATGTCCAGAACCACCATCGAGGGCGCGATCAGGCTGTTGATCCGCCCATAAAACTCGATCGTGCCATCGTTCGGACTGTACCCGCCTGGCAAGGCGGCGTAGGGATCATAAGACATTCAGTGATGTTTCCGGTGCAATAGCTTTAGAAGCGCGGCATCTGGTGACGGATTTTGATGGATTGCGCAAGTCCAATGCAGCCTCTTGGACCAGGTCAGTGCGCCCCCGTTCGCCACCAATGGCGTATTGTGGAATGGTCGAGTTGCACCTATCAGGCTCCAGCTTTATCGCCAGTTTTGAAAGGCCCCCTTGCGCATGTGCGGTATCGTTGGAATTCTGGCCCGGCGCGATGTCGTGGGCGATCTGGTCGATGGTCTGAAGCGGATGGAGTATCGCGGCTATGATTCCGCGGGCGTGTGCATGGTGCATGACGGACAGCTTGTGCGCAGGCGCGCCGAGGGCAAGCTGCGCAATCTGGTCGATGTGCTGGCGAGCGATCCCGCGCCAGGGCACGTCGGCATCGCGCACACCCGCTGGGCGACCCACGGCGCGCCGACCACGTCGAACGCGCACCCGCATGCGACCGGCGAGGTCGCCCTGGTACACAACGGCATCATCGAGAACTTCAAG
>JBKBTF010000040.1:0-5794 GCA_046291395.1 Blastomonas sp.
CGGCAGGTCGACCAGTGCGGTGATCTCTTCGCGGGTCCAATCGGTTCTCATTTCGGTTCTCATTCAAAAATTCCGTTTGTCCCGAGCGAAGTCGAGGGACGTTGCGCATACGTGTCTCGACTTCGCTCGACACAAACGTGAGGCGGTAAGGCGGGCTGTCACTCCGCAGCCTCCTGAAGGGGTGGCATGTTGTGGCCGAGCAGGCGCAGAACATCGGCCGCGCATTCGACGACGTTCGATCCGGGGCCGTAGATGCCCTGGACGCCCGCATCGCGCAGAAACTCGTAATCCTGCGGCGGGATGACGCCGCCTGCGATCACCTTGATGTCGTTGCGCCCGGCCTCCTTCAGGCCCGCGATCAGCTCGGGGATCAGCGTCTTGTGCCCGGCGGCGAGCGAGGAGGCACCAACGACATCGACACCGGTTTCCAGCGCCAGAACAACGGTTTCCTGCGGGGTCTGGAACAGCGGTCCAGAGACGATCTCGAAGCCGAGGTCGCCGAACGCCGAGGCGATCACGTTGGCACCGCGATCATGGCCGTCCTGCCCCATCTTGGCGACGAGCAATTTGGGTTTGCGGCCCAGGCGGCGCTCGACGGCTTTCACCCCCTCGACCACCTGCGCCCAGCGGCCATCGTCAACATAGGGCGCGCTGTACACCCCCTTCACCGGGGTCGGCACGGTGGCATAGCGGCCGAACACGTCCTCCATCGCCTGGCTGATTTCGCCCAAAGTCGCGCGGGCGCGTGCCGCATCGACCGCGAGCGCCAGCAGGTTGCCATCGCCCTGGGCCCCTTCACGCAACGCATCAAGCGCCGCCTGGCACGCCGCCGCGTCGCGCGAGGCCTTGACCGACGCGATCCGCGCAACCTGGCCTTCGCGCACCTTGGCGTTGTCGACGTTGAGCGTCTCGAGATGGTCCTCGGTCGGCAGGCGATACTTGTTGACGCCGACCACGACATCCTCCGCGCGGTCGACCCGCGCCTGGCGTCCGGCGGCGGCTTCCTCGATCATCGCCTTGGGCCAGCCGGCAGCGACGGCCTTGGCCATGCCGCCTTCGCTCTCGACCCGCTCGATGATCTCCCACGCCTTGTCGACCAGTTCCTGCGTCAGGCTTTCGATATAATAGCTGCCGCCCAGCGGATCGACCACATTGGTCATCCCGGTCTCTTCCTGGATCACCAGCTGGGTGTTGCGGGCGATGCGCGCGGAGAAATCGGTGGGCAGCGCGATCGCTTCATCGAGCGCATTGGTGTGCAGCGACTGCGTGCCGCCCAGCATCGCGGCCATTGCCTCGATCGTGGTGCGGATGACGTTGTTGTAGGGGTCCTGTTCGGTCAGCGACACGCCCGATGTCTGGCAGTGGGTACGCAGCATCTTCGAGCGCTCGTCCTGCGCGCCCAATTGCGTCATCACCCGGTGCCACAGCACGCGCGCGGCGCGCAGCTTGGCGATTTCCATGAAGAAATTCATGCCGATCGCGAAGAAAAAGCTCAACCGCCCGGCAAACTTGTCGATGTCGAGACCCGAGGCGACGCCATATTTCACATATTCCATGCCGTCGGCGATGGTGAAGGCGAGCTCCTGCACCTGTGTCGCGCCGGCTTCCTGCATGTGATAGCCCGAGATCGAGATGCTGTTGAACTTGGGCATCTCGCGGCTGGTGTAGCCGAAGATGTCCGAGATGATCCGCATCGAGGGCTCGGGCGGGTAGATATAGGTGTTGCGGACCATGAACTCCTTGAGGATGTCGTTCTGGATGGTCCCGTCGAGCAATTTGCGGTCAACGCCCTGCTCTTCGCCCGCAACGATGAAGAACGCAAGGATCGGGATCACCGCGCCGTTCATCGTCATCGAGACCGACATCTTGTCGAGCGGGATGCCGTCGAACAGGATTTTCATGTCCTCGACGCTGTCGATCGCCACGCCCGCCTTGCCGACATCGCCGGTGACGCGCGGATGGTCGCTGTCATAGCCGCGGTGCGTCGCCAGATCGAACGCGACCGATAGCCCCTTCTGCCCGGCGGCAAGGTTGCGGCGATAGAAGGCGTTCGATTCCTCGGCGGTAGAGAAACCGGCGTACTGGCGGATCGTCCAGGGGCGGCCCGCATACATGCTGGCGCGCACCCCGCGGGTGAACGGCGCAAAGCCCGGCAGGCCCGGATCGACCGACACATCGTCCGCGGTATACAGCGGCTTGACCGCAATCCCCTCGGGCGTCTGCCAGGTGAGATCGCGTCCCTTGACCTCCTTTTCGGCGAGCGCCTTCCAGTCGGTGATGTTGGGTGTATCGGTCATTCTATCGGTCCCGTGTGTGTTTGATCAGCTGCCGGTGAAGTTGGGCTTGCGCTTCTGCAGGAAGGAAATCGCGCCTTCACGTGCGTCGGTGGTGTCGCCTGCGATCTTCTGGCCCTCGGCCTCGCGGGTCAGCGCGGTGGCGAAGTCGCATTCGAGCGCCTCGACCAGGTTCTTGCGCATGATGCCGAGTGCCACGGTGGGCATCGACGCCAGACGTTTGGCCAGCGCCATCGCCTCGTCGATCAGGCTGTCGTGCTCGACCACCTTGTAGACCATGCCCCAGTCATGCGCCTTGGCGGCGGGGATTTTTTCGCCCAGCATCATCATTTCGGTCGCGCGCGCCTTGCCGATCAGCCGGGTCAGCATCCAGCTCGCGCCGCCATCGGGAACCAGGCCGATATTGACGAACGCCTGCAGGAAATACGCCTTGTCGCTGGCGACGACGAAATCGGGCGCGAGGCCGATCGAGCAGCCGACGCCGGCTGCGGGTCCGTTGACCGCGCTGATCGTCGGGATGCTGAGGCGGTGAAGCTTGAGCAGCATGGGGTTGTAATGTTGGGTCAGCGCCTTGTAGCTGCCCTGCCCGCCCGAAAGCGCGGTATCGCGACCGCCAGACAGGTCCGCCCCCGAGCAGAAACCCTTGCCCGCGCCGGTGATCACCAGCACGCGCGCATCGCCCAAGTGATCGAGCGCATCGTTGATCTCGTCCGCCATCGCCAGCGAACAGGCGTTCAGCCGGTCGGGCACGTTCAAGGTGATGGTGGCGGTCTGGTCGGCGATATCGAGCTTTATGGTTTCGTAGGTCATGACGGCATTCTTCTCCCTTATCTTTACCCCTCTCCTTTGACGGGAGAGCCAGCCCTTCCCTCTCCCCTCCGAGGGAGAGGGTTGCGAAGACTTGGGCCGCACGGCCCTAGTCGAAGCTGGGAGAGGGCGCAGCAACGTTCGCGTTACCTCGCGAGCCCTCACCCTCATCCAACTGCGCCTAGCCGGCTGCGCCGACAAGGCTTCGTATCCTTCTCCCATCGAGGGAGAAGGTTTAATGCCCCTCGCCCTTCGGCGTCTCCATGATCTCGGTCAGCACCCCGCCCATATCCTTGGGGTGCACAAAGAAGATCAGCGTGCCATGCGCGCCGATGCGCGGCTCACCCAGCACGCGCTTGCCCAGCGCCTCAAACTCCGCCTTCGCGCTATGAATATCGGGCACCTCATAGCAGACATGATGCTGCCCGCCGTTCGGGTTCTTCTCGAGAAACGCCGCGATCGAGGCGTTGCCCGGCAACGGCTCGATCAGCTCGATCTGCGAGCCATTGAGCGCGCCATCCGCGCCCGGCGTATCGACAAAGCACACCTTCACCCCCTGCTCGGGCAGGTCGAAGGGATCGTGGATCTTGGTCGCGCCCATGACATCGCGGTAGAACACGATGCTATCTGCGATGGAGGGCGTGGCGACGCCGATATGGTTGAGACGGCCTAGTTTCATACACTTGCTCCAATTCCGTCATGCTGAACTTGGTTCAGCACCCATTTCTCGTCGCGCACTTGGCTTCATCCGGAGAGATGGGCCCTGAAACAAGCTCAGGGTGACGGGAAAATACGCGATCAACAGCACTCACAGCGGAATATTGTCATGCTTCTTCCACGGGTTCTCCAACTGCTTGTTCCGCAGCTTGCGCAGCCCCAGCGCGATCCTCCGCCGGGTCGAATGCGGCATGATCACCTCGTCGATAAAGCCCTTGGCCGCCGCCACGAATGGGTTGGCGAAGCGGGCTTCGTATTCCTTAGTGCGCTCGGCGATCTCGTCTGCGGTCTTGCCGCGGAAGATGATCTCGACCGCGCCCTTTGCGCCCATCACCGCGATTTCGGCGGTGGGCCACGCGTAGTTGAGGTCGCCGCGCAGGTGCTTTGAGGCCATCACGTCGTACGCGCCGCCATAGGCCTTGCGGGTGATGACGGTGATCTTGGGAACGGTCGCCTCGGCATAGGCATAGAGCAGCTTGGCGCCGTGCTTGATGATGCCGCTGTGTTCCTGCGCTACGCCGGGCAGGAAGCCGGGGACGTCGACGAAGGTGATGATCGGGATGTCGAAGCAATCGCAGAAGCGCACGAAGCGCGCGGCCTTTTTCGACGAGTTGATGTCGAGACAGCCGGCGAGCACCATCGGCTGGTTGGCGACCACGCCGACGGTGCGGCCCTCGATGCGGCCAAAGCCGGTGATGATGTTGCCCGCGTGCGCCGGCTGGATCTCGAAGAACTCGCCCTCGTCGAGCGTCTTCTTGATCAGCTCGTGCATGTCATAGGGCATGTTCGGATTGGCCGGGATCAAGGTGTCGAGGCTGTTTTCGATCCGGTCGAACGGGTCGGCGGTCGGCCGCTCGGGCAGGTCCTCGCGGTTCGACAGCGGCAGGTAATCGATCAGGTCGCGCGCAGCGAGCAGCGCCTCGATGTCGTTGTCGAAGGCCACGTCGGCGACCGAGGACTTGCGGGTATGGGTGCCCGCGCCGCCCAGTTCCTCGGCCGTGACCACCTCGTTGGTCACGGTCTTGACCACATCGGGGCCGGTGACGAACATGTAGGACGAATCGCGCACCATGAAGATGAAGTCGGTCATCGCCGGGGAATAGACCGCGCCGCCCGCGCAGGGCCCCATGATCAGGCTGAGCTGCGGCACGACGCCGCTGGCGAGCACGTTGCGCTGGAACACCTCGGCATAACCGCCGAGCGAGGCGACACCTTCCTGAATGCGCGCACCACCGGAATCGTTGAGGCCGATCACCGGCGCTCCGACCTTGAGCGCCATGTCCATGATCTTGCAGATCTTCTGCGCGTGGCGCTCGGACAGCGATCCGCCGAACACGGTGAAATCCTGGCTGAACACGAACACGAGGCGGCCGTTGATCGTGCCTGATCCGGTGACCACGCCATCGCCGGGGATGATCTGGTCCTGCATGCCGAAATCGACGCAGTTGTGCTCGACATACATGTCGAGCTCCTCGAAGCTGCCGGGATCGAGCAGCACGTCGAGCCGCTCGCGCGCGGTGAGCTTGCCTTTGGCATGCTGGGCCTCGATCCGCTTGATGCCGCCGCCCAGTTGCGCCTTGCCGCGCCGGACTTCCAGTTCTTCCAATATGGCCTGCATCGCATCCTCTTGTGTGAATTTCGGACCGCATCCATTTCAGCCTTTGGGCGCCCGCGCAAATGTTAAATTGCAAACTTGCAAAGCGCATGTTTGCAAACTAGCGATGGGCCATGTCCACCCGCAAGCGCCTCTATGCCGGATCGCGCGTTCGCGCCGCCCGCCGCCGCAGCGGATTGAACCAGGCGGCCATGGCCGAGGCGCTGGGCATTTCGGCGAGCTACCTCAGCCAGATCGAGAATGACGAGCGCCCGGTGACCACGGCGGTGCTGACAGCACTGTCACGACGGTTCGCGTTCGACACCGGTGCTGACGAAGGAAGCGTCGATGCGCTGCAGGCGATCCTCGACGATCCGCTGTT
>JBKBTF010000040.1:5804-32636 GCA_046291395.1 Blastomonas sp.
TCGCGGGCGCCGATATCGACCCTGCCCGCCTCGCGCGCTGGCAGGAGGTGCAGCCCGATTTTGCCGCGATGCTCTCGACCCTGTATCAGGGATACCGTCAGGCGCAGGAGCGCGCGGCGATGCTCGACGACAGCCTTGCTGGCACAGGGCAGCATACAGCGCGGCTGCCCTGGGAAGAGGTGCGCGACTGGTTTCACGAGGCGGGCAATTATATCGACCTGCTCGACCGCGAGGCCGAGCGGATTGCGGAAGAGCTCTGCGACAGACTGACGGCGGAAGGATTGGCTGCGCGTTTGCAGAACCGGCACGGCATAACGCTCGGCGGGCACCAGGGCAGCGCCGTCGATGCATCGCTCAGTCGCTTCGAACGGGAGAGCCGCACTCTGTCGCTCGACCGCAGTATGGCGCCTGAATCGCGCTATTTCCAGCTCGCGCACCGGCTTGTGGCGGAGGAAATGCGCGACGCCATCGCCGCGCTCGCCGCCAGCGCTGACTTGCGCAGCGAGCAGGCGCGAAGGCTGGTCGCGGTGGGGCTGGCAAACTATGCCGCAGGGGCATTGGTGATGCCCTATGCGACGTTTCGCAGCTCCGCGACGGCATGCCGTCACGACATCGAGCAGCTCGCCCAGAGCTTCGGGGTGAGTTTCGAGCAGGCCTGCCACCGCCTCTCGACCCTGCAGCGCCCCGGCGCGCGCGGGCTGCCGGTGTTCTTCTGCCGGGTCGACATGGCAGGCAACATCACCAAGCGGCACAGCGCGACGCGGCTGCAGTTCGCGCGCTTCGGCGGTGCGTGTCCGCTCTGGGTGGTGCATGAGGCCGCCGCGATCCCCGACCGTATCCTGGTCCAGCTCGCCGAAACCCCCGACGGGGTGCGCTATGTCTCGATGGCCAAGGGGCTGGTCAAGCCATCGGGCAGCTATGGCCGCAAGCCGCGCCGCTATGCGGTGGCGCTGGGCTGCGAGGTCGAGCACGCGCGGCATTTCATCTATGCCGACGGGCTGGATACGACGGCGGTGGGTGCGGTCACGCCGATCGGGATAGGCTGCCGCACCTGCCCGCGCGACAATTGCGACCAGCGCGCGTTTCCGCCCACTGATCGCCCCTTGCTGATCGACCCCGACCGGCGCGGCATGGTGCCGTACCGGATCGGGTGATCGATAGGGCCTACTTCATCAGCACCAGTTCTTCGGCCATGCTCGGGTGCAGCGCCACGGTGTCGTCGAACGCCTGCTTGGTCAGCCCGGCCTTCACCGCGACCGCCGCTGCCTGCAGGATTTCGGGCGAATCCGGGCCGATCATGTGCAGGCCGAGGATCTTGCCCGAGGGTTCCTCGGTGATCATCTTGTACAGCCCACGTTCTGCGCGGTGCGCGAAGACGTTGCGCATCGGGCGGAAGTCGGACGAGTAAACGCGGATGTTGCCATAGCGGTTGCGCGCCTCGCCCTCGGTGAGCCCTACAGACGCGATCGGGGGCTGCGAGAACACCGCGGTGGGGATGCAGTTGTAATCGACGGTGCTGGGCTTGTCGCCGAACACGGTGTCGGCAAACGCCTGCCCCTCGCGGATCGCCACCGGCGTCAGTTGCACCCGGTTGGTAACGTCGCCCACCGCATAGATGCTGTCGCACGCGGTCTTGCTGTATTCGTCTACGGGAATGGCGCCCTGATCGTCGGTCTCGATCCCGGCATGCTCCAGACCCAGTCCCTCGACATTGGGGACGCGGCCGGTGGCGAACATCACGATGTCGGTGCGGATCGGATCCTGGCCCTTGAGGTACACATCGAGCGTGCCATCCTCGCGCTTCTCGATCTTCTCGAACGGCGCCTTGAACTTGAACTCGATGCCCTTGGTCATCGAGATCTGCAGCAATCGGTCGCGCAGCGACTCATCATAGCCGCGCAGGATGCTGTCGCCGCGGTTGACGATGGTCACCTTGGTACCGAGGCCGTTGAGGATGCCGGCAAACTCATTGGCAATATAGCCGCCGCCCGCGATCACCGCGCGCTTGGGGAGCTCGTCGAGGTGGAACATGTCGTTCGAAGTCAGGATATGTTCGGCGCCGGGCAGTTCGGGAACGAACGGGCGCGCGCCCACCGCGATCAGGATATACTGTGCGCTGATCTCCTTGCCGCTGGCGAGCTTCACCCGGTGCGGCGCGATGATCGTCGCGCGTTCATCGATGATCGTCACTTTGTGATTGGTCAGCGTCGAGATATACGCCGCGTTCAGCCGGTCGACATCGCCCAGCACGCGATCGCGCAGCACCTGCCAGCTGAACTTGGCACCCTCGATGGTCCATCCGTAATTCTGCGCATCTTCCAGATCCTCGGCGAAATGTGATCCATAGACCAGCAGCTTCTTGGGCACGCAGCCACGGATGACGCAGGTGCCGCCGACGCGATACTCTTCGGCCACCGCCACCTTGGCGCCATGCGACGATGAGATGCGCGAGGCGCGCACTCCGCCCGATCCTGCTCCAATGACGAACAGGTCGTAATCATAGTCACTCATGCACTCAAACTCCCGGGAAACGCTTGATGAGCGGCCCTTACAGACCTGCAGCTTCGATGAGCGCGGCAGTGGAAGGGTCGAAATCGCCGGACTGGCGGTTGCCCATGGATTTGGCGATTTCCTTGCCCAATTCAACTCCGAACTGGTCAAAAGGATTGATCCCCAGCAACATCGCGTTGGCAAAGGTGCGGTGTTCGTAGAATGCCAGCAGCGCGCCGAGGCTGGCGGGGTCGACACTGTCGAGCAGGATTGTCGATGATGGCCGATCGCCCGGATAGTTGCGCTGCGGGTCGTCGCTGGCCTTGCCCTGCATCAATGCCGCGCCTTGCGCAAAACAGTTGGTGAGCAGAGCACGGTGGTGCGCTTCGTCGAATTCATGCACCGAAAGCCGCGCGGCGATGAACTCCACCGGCACCAGATGCGTGCCCTGGTGGAGCAGCTGGAATACCGCGTGCTGGGCATCGGTTCCCACCCCACCCCAGGTGATCGGCGCGCTGGGCCGGGTCAGCGCGGTGCCGTCGCGCATCACCTGCTTGCCGTTGCTCTCCATCTCGAGCTGCTGGAGATAATCGGGTAGCAGCCGCAACCGCTCGTCATAGGCGAACACCGCGCGCGTCTGGCAGCCACGGGCCTGCGCGTAATAGAGGTCGGCAAAGGCGGCCAGCACCGGCAGATTGCGCTCCCATGGCGCGGCGGCGAAATGCTGGTCCATGGCGAGGGCGCCGGCGCGAAATGCGGCGAAGCCCTCGTTGCCCAGCGCCATCGCCACCGGAAAGCCGATGCTCGACCAGACCGAATAGCGCCCGCCGACGCTTTCGGCGAACGGCAGGATGCGGGTCTCGTCGATGCCCCATTCCGCCGCCTTGTCGGGCGCTGCGGTGAGTGCGACGATTCGGCCATAGGGGTCGTCTACCCCGCCCTCGGTCAGCCATTCGATCGCGCTGGTGGCGTTCATCAGCGTTTCGGTGGTGGTGAAGGTCTTCGAGGCGATCGCGACCAGGGTCTTGGCCGGGTCGAAATTGGCTACCGCTTCGGACAGGGACTCGCCGTCGACATTGGCAACCACGGCGACGTCGTACCGGTCGCTATCACGGCACAGCGCGTCGATCACCAGCTTGGGGCCGAGCGCCGATCCGCCGATGCCGATGTGCAGGATGTGCCTGATCTCGCCGAGCAGCCCTTCCTCGATCGCTTCGACCAGCGCCGCCATCCGCGCATGGAGCGCGGTTGCCTGTTCGACGGCATCCTTGGCCCCCATGCCGCGCTCGGCAGGGTGTTCGGACGCCCGATCCTCGCTGGTGTTGATCTTCGCGCCCGAAAGAAACTGGTCGCGCATGCCTGCCAGGTGCATCGCTTCGGCGAGCGCGCTGAATTGCGCGATCAGGCCAGCGTCCAGATGGGTCTTGGAATAGTCGAACAACAGGTCGGTGCCGCCGATGGGCAGTCGCTGCGAAAAGAGCGCCAGCCGGTCGCCATCATCAGCAAACAACTGGGCCAGCGTCTGGCGGGGATAGTTTGCAATCGATTGCCAGATGGCATCGGCGCTGTGCGGCATGGCAGTTCTCTTTCTTCAGGCTTCGGGACGGGGCGGGTTTAGCGGGGCATTTCGGGCTTGGCGAGAGGCTTGCCAAACCACTTGCCGCTGGTCGAGAGGGGCTTGACGGCGGATAGGGTCATCCGCAAAGGGAGAAAATGACCGAAACCGTCGCAAACGCCCCGAAAGCCAAGTCTGAAACGGCGGATTTTCTGCAGTTTCTGGTCAAGCTGGCGATTTTCTTCTTCATCCTGCGCAGCTTCATCATCTCCCCGTTCAACATTCCTTCGGAATCGATGCAGCCACGGCTGGTGGTCGGCGATTATCTGCTCGTGTCGAAATGGTCCTATGGCTATTCGCGCTACTCGATGCCGTTCAACCTCCCGATCATTCCCGGGAGGATCCTTGCGAGCCAGCCCGAGCGCGGCGATGTCGTGGTTTTCAAGGCACCCCCCACCGCAGATGCGGACTATATCAAGCGGGTCATCGGCCTGCCCGGCGACACCATCGAGATGCGCGACGGCACCGTGTGGCTCAACGGCAAGCCGGTCGAACGCCGGCGCGTTGCGGATTTCGTGATTCCCGCGTCGCCCAACACCCGCTGCTATGACCGCAGCTTCGAGGTTCCGGGCAACGAAGGCACCACGGTGTGCAGCTATCCGCGCTTTCGCGAGACCCTGCCCAACGGCAAATCCTATTATGTGCTCGATCTGATCGATGCGCCGCGCGACACCACCGAGGCGATCATCGTGCCCGAAGGACACATGTTCCTGATGGGCGACAATCGCGACAACAGCCTAGACAGCCGCTTCCCGGCGATCGAAGGCCAGGGCATCGGCATCGTGCCGCAGGATCACCTTGTCGGCCGCGCGCTGGTGACGGTGTTCTCGACCGATGGCTCGGCCAGCTGGTTCCTGCCCTGGACATGGTTCACGGCAGCCCGCTGGGACCGTATCGGGGAAGGCTTTTGAGCAACCCCGTCGATCTGTCGGCACTGGCGCCGATCATCGACCATGAGCCGAAAAATGCCGCACTGTTCGTGCAGGCGCTCACCCATGGCAGCACCGGACAAACGCCCGATTATCAACGGCTGGAGTTTCTGGGCGACCGGGTGCTGGGCATGGTGATGGCCGACCTGCTCTACACGCGCTTCCCCAAGGCGGCAGAAGGCCAGATGTCCGCCTTCCTCAACCGTCTCGTCTCGCGCGAAAGCTGCGCGGAGATCGCACGGGCGTGCAACCTTGGGCCGCTCATCCGGCTGGGCAAGCAGGCGCGCGACGATGGCGGCGCGGGTAGCACCAACATCCTGGGCGATGTCGTCGAGGCGCTGATCGGCGCGCTCTATCTGGACGACGGTCTCGGCAAAGCGCGCGGCTTCATCGAACGGCACTGGGCCGATCGGATCAGTGACATCGCCGAGGCGCCGCGCCACCCCAAGTCCGAACTTCAGGAATGGGCCGCCGCGCGCAACCGCAAGACGCCGACCTACACCATGCTCGGCAAATCCGGGCCCGACCATGACCTGCGCTTTACCGTGCGGGTCGAAATCAAGGGACTGGGCGCCGCAGAGGCGACCGGGACCAGCAAACAGGAAGCCGAAACGCTTGCCGCACGGCAGTTTCTGGCGGAGCACACCACATGAACGACACCACCACCTCCCCCACCCCCGCTGCCACCCGTTGCGGCCTGGTCGCCGTGATCGGCGCGCCCAATGCGGGCAAATCGACGCTCGTCAACCAGCTCGTCGGCCAGAAGGTCGCGATCACCAGCCCCAAGGCACAGACCACGCGCGTGCGGCTTCTCGGCATCGCGATCGCGGGCAACACCCAGCTGATGCTTGTCGACACGCCAGGCATCTTCGACCCCAACCGCCGCTTCGACCGCGCGATGGTCAGCGCCGCCTGGGAAGGCTCGGACGGCGCCGATGTCATCGCCCTGGTGGTCGATGCCAAGGCCAGGCTCAACGACCGGCTGACGACCTTGGTAGAGCAACTCGCCACCCGTAAAGAGCGCAAGATCCTGGTGCTCAACAAGGTCGACATCGCCGCCAAGGACAAATTGCTGATCCAGGCGCAGAAGCTGCACGCCGCGGGCCAGTTCGACGAGGTCTTCTTCGTCAGCGCGCAGACCGGCGACGGCGTCCCCGAGCTCAAGGCGTTTCTCGCCGATGCCATGCCCGAGGGCGCGTGGCATTTCCCCGAGGACCAGGTTTCGGACGCCAGCGAGCGCATCCTCGCCACCGAAATCACCCGCGAGCAATTGTTCAACCAGCTCCACGCCGAACTGCCCTATGCCAGTGCGGTGGTCCCGGAGAAATACGTGACCCGCAAGGACGGCTCGGTCGAAATCCACCAGCAAATCCTCGTCGCCCGCGACACCCAGCGCGCGATCGTGCTGGGCAAGGGCGGAGCGCGGATCAAGGAAATCGGCGAAAAGGCCCGCAAGGAGCTCGCCAAGGTGCTCGGCGTCGATGTCCACCTGTATCTGCACGTCAAGGTGCAGGAAGGCTGGGACGAGGACCGCGAGATTTATGAAACGATCGGGCTGGGTTGGGTGAAGTAGGCGCGTCGATCGTGCAATACAGCCAAGCAAGGGTGCTTTCGTTCGGCTACTTCGCAAGCATACAGTGATCATCGCAGGGATTTTGGATCGTGCCAGCCGAATACATCCAACGTCTGCTCACTGCGGGATTCTAGACTTGAGCAACTAAATATGCTTCAAAGCTCCGGTGATCATAGCTCTTGGAGGTAAGATTCATGACTGGATTGTTCTGGGCAATACTGGGATTGTCCATCACCGTGGGCAACTCCAGCATACAGTTTGACGGCAGTTCAAGCTTGGGGGCGGGAGTAAATTTGACTATCGTTGGCGGAGGGTCTCCATCAGGAACGGGCAAACGCCCTCCGGTCGTAATTGGCGGCGGACCCGGTGCTGCAAATGATGCAAGCTCATTCTTGTCTATTAGAAAAGATGGTAGCGCCTGTAAGGCAGCAATACTGTTTAATTCTAATCGCCAATGGGCAATTCAGGCCACGATCGAGGTCGATCGAACTGCCCAAACTCTTAACGGTATCCATAAATCGAAATATACAAAGCAGGTGTACGTTAGCGCTGGCGGTCAAACCAGGCTTGGCTGCACATACGAACATTTGGGCCCGCCAGCCAGCGCAACAACCTGGACCAATTTTACTATTTCGGGAGGGTCGTTTCAATAGTTGGGAGGAGCTTCGGGGACACGATTTAAACCCCTGCCGTCCAGTCATCGCGGTGGTCCGGCTGGGTGCAGTAGCGCTGCCCATATTCACACAAGGTCGAGTAATGCGAAAGGTCGTCGAGCAGATGCACTGCATCGACCCGTGGTAGGCGGCGCGCGAGGTCCTGCGCCATCGCGACCGGTGACCAGGTGTCCGCGATACCGTGATAGATCGTGACGGGCTGCGTGACCTGATCGAGTTCGGCCTCCCAATCCTGAACGTACAGTGCGATTTCACTTATGTAGGTTGCGCGTTGAGCGCCCAGCGATTGCTGCAGGATCGGCAGCATCGCTGCCTTGAAGGTTGCGTCCTTGCTGAGCACAAGATCAGCGCCTTGCGCCGACGCGAACAGGGCGTCGTGCAACCTGCCCGGAAACAGCCTTGCGGCGAACGATTGCAGCCGCACAAGGCCGGCGAAAAACGTCGGGTTTGACTTTGCCAGCTTGAACACCGGTGCGCCGGCCATGGCGCCAAGGTAGTCGCCCAGACCGAGCGGAGCTGCAACGGATATCAGGTCGATCCCGCTGATCTGCGCGTCCAAATATGGGGCCGTACGCAAAGCAACGCTCGCTCCCAGCGAAAAGCCGATCAGGCGCAGCGGCTGGTATGGAAACCGCATTCGGATGGCACCTGCGACGTTCCGGAAATATTCGTCGGGTTCGGCCCAGTCTTTTACGTTTGAGCGGTCAACCACATGGATAGCGCTTCGTCCATCAGCCAGATCGTCGCCAAACAGCGACAACTCGCCGGAGCCTCCGGGTATACCGTGAAAATAGATCAGTTCCTCCGCCATGCCGGATGTCTAGCACGCAGCGCCGTCGCTGTTAACGACGACCCGCATCACCTGAAACATTTAACCCATCCTCTCCCCTGCCGCTTGCGGGAGGGGAGAAATATCAATCAGGCTTCTGCTTTCGCGGCCTTTCTCGGAGCAGCCTTCTTTGCAGGAGCCTTTTTCGCAGCAGGCTTCTTGGCCGGAGCATCCTTCTTCGCCGCAGCCTTCTTCGGAGCCGCCTTCTTCGCTGCCGGCTTCTTGCCCTTCTTGGCAGGCGCCTTGGCCGCGCGTTCGGCGATCAGTTGCAGCGCGACGTCGAGAGTCAGTTCGTCCTTGTTCACATCCTTGGGGATGGTCGCGTTGACGCTGCCGTCGGTGACATAGGCCCCGTAGCGGCCTTCCATGATCCTGACGTCGGTGTCGGTCGCGGGGTTCTTGCCCAGCACCTTGAGCGGTTCAGGCGCGCTGCGTGAGCGGCCGGGGTTGGCGAGCGCCTCGGCGAGCTTGACCACCGCGGCGTTCATGCCGGTCTCGAACACCTCCATCGTGCCTGAAAGCTTGGCGTATTTGCCGTTGTGTGACAGATACGGGCCATAGCGGCCGATGCTCGCGGTGATGACGTTGCCGGTCTCGGGATGCACGCCGATCTCGCGCGGAAGTGAGAGCAGTTTGAGCGCCCAATCGAGCCCGAAATCCTCACCCGGAACGTCCTTGGGGATCGACGAGCGTTTCGCCTCCTTGCCCTCGCCGAGCTGGACGTACGGGCCGAACCGGCCTGAGCGCTTGGTGACAGGTTCGCCGGTGACCGGATCGTTGCCGAGCTCTTCAGGCCCGGTATCCGCGCCATCGCCCTCGCCCCCGCCCTGCGCAAAGCGCCGCGTGTATTTGCATTCGGGATAGTTCGAGCACGCCACGAACGCGCCGAACTTGCCGCCGCGAAGCGCCAGACGCCCCTCGCCGCATTTGGGGCACAGCCGCGGGTCGCCGCCATCGGCCTGTTTGGGAAACAGATAGGGCTCGAGGAAGATGTCGAGTTCGGCGGTGATTTCGGACGGCTTCTGCTCCATGACCTCGGCGGTCTTGGGCTTGAAATCGCGCCAGAACGCCTCGAGCACGCTGCGCCATTCGGCGCGCCCACCGCTGACGTCATCGAGCTGGTCCTCGAGCCCGGCGGTAAAGTCATACGCGACATAGCGTTCGAAGAAGCGTTCGAGAAAGCCTGTGAGCAATCGCCCCGATTCCTCTGCGAAGAAACGGTTTTTCTCGACCTTCACATAACTGCGGTCCTTGAGCACCTGGATGATCGAGGCATAGGTCGACGGACGGCCGATGCCCAGTTCTTCCAGCCTTTTGACCAGCGATGCTTCGGAAAAGCGCGGCGGCGGCTGGGTGAAATGCTGCACCGCATCGACCGACTTCTTCGCCGGGCTGTCGCCCTTGGACATGATCGGCAGCAGGCCGCCGTCCTCGCTGTCGCTGTCGTCGAGACCTTCCTCGTAAAGCGCGAGGAAGCCTGGGAATTTCACGACCTGGCCGTTGGCGCGCAGCGCGGTGCGCCCGGTGCCATCGACCAGCTCGACCACGGTGCGCTCGAGCAAGGCGGTCGCCATCTGGCTCGCCAGCGCGCGCTTGAACACGAGGTCGTAAAGCCGCGCATGGTCGCCCGATCCCGCCTTGTCGCGCGAGAAATCGGTGGGGCGGATCGCTTCATGCGCTTCCTGCGCGTTCTTGGCCTTGGTCTGGTACTGGCGCGGGGTCTCGGGGAGGTAGTGTCCCGAATAGCGGTCCGAAATCGCCTTGCGCGCTTCCTGGATCGCGCCGGGGTCCATCTGCACCCCATCGGTCCGCATATAGGTGATCGCGCCGTCCTCATACAGCGATTGCGCGATCCGCATCGTGTGGCTGGCCGAGAAGCCGAGCTTGCGCGCGGCCTCCTGCTGCAGCGTCGAGGTCGTGAACGGCGGCGGCGGGTTCCGCTTGAGCGGCTTGGTCTCGACCGTCTCGACGACGAAGTGGCCTGCCTCGACCTTGGCCTTGGCGGCTTGGGCCGAGCCTGCATTGCCCAGTGAGAGCTTGTCGAGCTTCTCGCCCTCGAGCCGGACAAGGCGTGCGGTGAAGGGCTGGCCGCCCTGCTCCATCTGCGCGGTGACTGACCAGTATTCCTGCGCGGTGAACGCCTCGATCTCGCGCTCGCGCTCGACGATCAGCCGCAGCGCCACCGACTGCACGCGGCCTGCCGATTTCGCCCCGGGCAGCTTGCGCCACAGCACCGGCGACAGCGTGAAGCCGACGAGATAATCGAGCGCGCGGCGGGCGCGATAGGCGTCGATCAGATCGGTATCGAGCTGGCGCGGCGCGGCCATCGCCTCGGTCACCGCTTTCTTGGTGATCGCGTTGAAGGTGACGCGCTCGACCTCCTTGGGCAGCACCTTGCGCTTGGTCAGCACTTCCAGAACATGCCAGCTGATCGCCTCGCCCTCGCGATCGGGATCGGTCGCGAGGATCAGACGGTCAGCCTTCTTGGCCTCGTCGGTTATCGCCTTCAGCTGGCGCGTCTTGTCGGCATAGGCCTCCCAGACCATGTCGAAATCATTGTCGGGATCGACCGATCCATCCTTGGGGGCGAGGTCGCGGATATGGCCATACGACGCCAGCACCCGGTAATCCGAGCCGAGGTATTTTTCGATAGTCTTGGCCTTGGCCGGCGACTCGACGATAACCAGTTGCATTGATTGGACTTTCTGAAAGCTCTCGCGTGTGCGTATAAGCTGGGGCCGGTTATCCGCATTCGTCAAGGGCGTCCATAGGCCTTGAACAGCGTCAGATCAGTGACATTCTAGACGAGAGATACCCGCCCTGCCGCATGCCGCTCGATCAGGCCTGCCAGTTCGAGATCGAGCAGGATCATCTGCACCGCGCCGCTCTCGATCCCGGACTGGCGCACCAGCTCGTCGATTCCCACCGGCGATGCGCTGAGCAGGCTCACCAGTTCGGCGCGGGCGTGATCGTCGGGCTCCGCCACCGGCGTTGCAGCGGCGTAACTCAGCACGGGCGCCGCCACCTTCTGGACCTGTGAACCTGCGAAAGGCTCGATCAGCTCGAGGACATCCCCGACGCTCTGCACCAGGGTCGCCCCGCCGCGGATCAGCTCGTTGCAGCCGCGCGAGCGCGAATCGAGCGGCGAGCCGGGGATCGCCATGATGTCGCGCCCGGCTTCTGCCGCCAGCCGCGCGGTGATCAGCGATCCCGATTTGGGCGCGGCCTCGACCACCAAAGTGCCGAGCGCCATGCCGGCGATGATGCGGTTGCGATACGGAAAGTGCCGCGCCAGCGGTTCGGTGCCCGGCGGCTGCTCGGCGATCACCAGCGCGCGCGTACCCATCTCGGCCTGAAGATTGCGATTCTCGGGCGGGTAGCTGATGTCGATCCCCGATGCGATCACGCCTGCCGTGCTGGCAGTCCCGGTGCCGGCGATCCGGATCGCGCCCTCATGCGTGGCGGTGTCGATCCCGCGCGCCAGCCCCGAAACGACGAGATAGCCCGCCTCGGCGAGTTCGCCTGCGATCTGCCGCGCAAAGCGGCACGCGGCGGCCGAGGCATTGCGCGCGCCGACCATCGCAATCGCGGGCCGCTGCAGCAGCGCCTGCTCGCCGCGGACGGTGAGCACCGGCGGTGCGTTGTCGATATGACCGAGCAGGGCGGGATAATCTTCATCATCGGCAAACAGATAGCGCGCACCTGCAGCCTCCACCTTGCCGATCTCAGCGGCCACCTGCGCCAGCGTCGCGATGCGGATCGCCCGGCCCCCCGCCCTCTGGACCAGATCGGGCAGCGCCTCGATCGCCGCCTCGGCGCTGCCGAAGCGTGACATCAGTTGGGCAAAGCTGATCGGGCCTATTCGGTCGCTTCGCAGCAGCCGGATGCGCGCCAGATGCTCTGCATCAAGCACGCGCGAGCCTCAAGGCCACGCAGGTCAGGCGGCGGAGGACTTGCCGATCTTGGGCTCGGTCCCCGCGACCAAACGCTGGATGTTCCCACGGTGCTTCCAGAGCACAAAGCCCAGCATGACCATGAATACCCATAGAGCCTGCTCCTGTCCGAACCACCATGCCGCCACCGGCATCGCCGCTGCCGCCATGATGCCGCCGAGTGAGGAAAACCGGGTGGCAAACGCCACCGCCAGCCACACAACGGCAAAAACCACACCCAGCGGCCAGTAAAGCGCAATCGCGATGCCAAGCAAGGTCGCAACCCCCTTGCCGCCGTCGAACTTGAGCCAGATCGGATACAAATGTCCGAAAAATGCGCCCAGCCCGGCAAACGGACCGCTGCCCGGGGCCAGCGCTTCGGCAATCGCGATCGCGACCGCCCCCTTGCCCAGATCGAACAGCAAGGTGGCGGCAGCCAGACCCTTGCGCCCGGTGCGCAGCACGTTGGTCGCACCGATATTGCCCGATCCGATGGTCCGCAGATCGCCTGCACCTGCCAGCCGGGTGAGGATGATGCCGAACGGAATGGAACCCAGCAGATAGCCCATCAGCATCAGCCCACCGAGGCTCGCGATCGCGATTCCAGCCAGGTCGTTCATCGCAGCCATTCCCTCGTTATCCACCGGAAACCCATAGCCGCGTGCATAGGCAACCCGGCGATTTTGGCAAGCATGGTTGATCGCTGTTGGGGCAATGCTAAGCGGGGACGATGTCGCAACCTTCATCCGCCCCAGCGGCGATCCCCGCCGATGCTCCCCTGCTGTTCTTCGATTCCGGCGTAGGTGGGCTGACTGTGCTCGATGCTGCACGCAAGCTGCTGCCCGATGCGCCGATCGTCTATGCCGCCGATTTTGCCGGGCTGCCTTATGGCGCCAAGAGCGAGGCGGAGATCTCGGCGCGGGTGCCTGCGCTGCTCGGGCGGCTGGTCGAGCGCTATCGCCCTCGGCTGATCACCATCGCCTGCAATACCGCGTCGACCATCGCGCTGCCGCAGGTACGCGCCGCGCTCGACCTGCCCATTGTCGGCACCGTGCCAGCGATCAAGCCCGCGTCCGAACTGTCGCACAGTCGCGTCATCGGCGTTCTCGGCACCGAAGCGACCGTGCGCCAGCCTTATGTCACCAATCTTGCGCGCGAATTTGCCAGCGACGCGGTGATCCTGCGTTTCGGCGCACCCGAACTGGTTCACGCTGCCGAGATGAAACTGCGCGGCGAGGTGCCCGATGCTGCGATATTCGAGCGAGCGGTCGCTGGGCTGGTGAGCCAGGAGCGCGCGGTGAAGATCGATACGGTGGTGCTGGCCTGCACGCACTTCCCGCTAGTCCAGGACGACCTCGCCCGCGCCTTCGGTCGGCCGGTCACCTTCGTCCACGGCGCCGAAGGCATAGCCCGGCGGATAGCCTATCTGACGCGGGAACAGACCTTTGTCGGCAACGGCCTGAGGTTCGTCGCGACCGGCCCGGCGAGCACTGTCGTGCCCTATATGCCCGCGCTGCAGGCGCGCGGATTTTCGAACTTCGAGACGCTGTAATCACCCGGTGATCGACCGGGTCGATCATGGCAACGGGCAATTTGCGTTGGCCGGCGCTAGGATGTTGCCCTACCCCGTCAGGCATCTAAGGGATGCGAAGATGGTTGCAGCCCAGAAGCAGGGTGGGACAATTTGTCCACCCGTTTCAGGCGGAAACCCGTCAGTTGCGAGCCGTTATCGCTGGAAATGCGGGATTTAATTGCTATTACAGCGCCAGCAGATGCGTGGGCACAGGTCGCATTACCGCAGCGCACGGCTTGGGATATCACTCGTCAGGACTAAGGTGGCCGCGTGAATTACGACCAGATTTTTGATGCTGCGATTGACCGGCTGCACGCCGAGGGCCGCTACCGTGTGTTCATCGACATCCTGCGCAACAAGGGGTCATACCCCAATGCGCGCTGCTTCCACGGGCATAACGGCCCCAAGCCGATCACCGTGTGGTGCTCCAACGATTATCTGACCATGGGCCAGCACCCCAAGGTGATCGAGGCGATGGAAGAAGCGCTGCACAATGTCGGCGCAGGCTCGGGCGGCACCCGCAACATCGGCGGCAACACGCATTATCACATCGAGCTTGAGCAGGAGCTTTCGGACCTCCACGGCAAGCAGGGGGCGTTGCTGTTCACCTCGGGCTATGTCTCGAACGACGCGACGCTTTCAACGCTGGCGCGCATCCTGCCGGGCTGCATCATCTTTTCCGACGAACTGAATCACGCCTCGATGATTGCGGGCATCCGCAATTCGGGCTGCGAAAAGCGCGTGTTCCGGCACAACGATGTCGAGCATCTCGAAGAATTGCTCGCCGCCGAAGACCCCGATGCGCCCAAGCTGATCGCGTTCGAAAGCGTGTATTCGATGGATGGCGACGTCGCCCCGATCCACGCGATCTGCGATCTGGCCGACAAGTACAATGCGCTGACCTATCTCGACGAAGTTCACGCTGTGGGCATGTATGGCAAGCGCGGCGGCGGCATTTCCGAACGCGACGAGGCCGCGCACCGGTTGACGATCATCGAGGGCACGCTGGGCAAGGCGTTCGGCGTGATGGGCGGCTATATTGCCGCCGACCAGCGGATCATCGATGTCATCCGCAGCTATGCGCCCGGCTTCATCTTCACCACCTCGCTGTCGCCGGTGCTGGTCGCAGGCGCGCTCGCCAGCGTGAAGCACCTCAAGCAGTCGAGCGAGGAACGCGACGGCCAGCAGGCCGCCGCAGCGACGCTCAAGCGGCTGTTTTCCGAAGCCGGCCTGCCGGTGATGGACACGACGACGCATATCGTGCCGCTGATGGTCGGCGATCCGGTCAAGGCAAAGCGGATCAGCGACATGCTGCTCGCCGAATATGGCGTCTATGTTCAGCCGATCAATTTTCCGACCGTGCCGCGCGGCAGCGAACGGCTGCGCTTCACGCCCGGCCCAAGCCATGACGAGGCGATGATGCGCGACCTGACTGCGGCTCTGGTCGAAATCTGGGACCGGCTCGAACTGCGCAAGGCTGCATGATCGGATGACGCCAGCCCGCTACAGCCTGGGGGCGATCGTTCTCCACTGGCTGATAGCTGCGGCGCTGGCGTTTCAGATCGTATTTGCCGACTCTCTCGAAGGCCCGCGCGGACCCGATCTGTTCGCCCGGTTCCAGCTTCACAAGTCGGTCGGCATCACCATCCTGCTGCTCAGCGTGCTTCGCGTCGGCTGGCGCGTGGTGGCACCTCGTCCCGCTCCTGTGGCTGGTCCGAAATGGGCGATGACATTGTCGGGCCTGGTGCATTTCGGCTTTTACGTCGTCATGATCGGCGCGCCGCTGACCGGATGGATCCTGGTCTCCACCTCCGAAGTCAGGGTCGATACGCTGCTGTTCGGTTCGATCCCCTGGCCCAACCTGCCGGTGCCGCAATGGATGGGCGAGCCTGCGGAAGAAATCCACGAAATCCTCCCCAAGCTCGGCATCGCGCTGTTCGTGCTGCATGTCGCAGGCGCACTGCGGCACCAATATCTGCTCGGCACGCCGATCCTGGCGCGGATGCTGCCGGGCGGACACGGCAAGGCGATCGGCGCGGTTGGAGTCGCGGCTGCGATCATCATCGGGGCGGTCGTGCTGGGCAAGGTCGCCGACCCCAAAGGCACACGAGCAGCGCCTGAAGCTCCGGCACCGGTCGAGGCCGAACCAGTAGCGGCCCCGGCGCCCGCTGCCGAGCCCGTCGCTGCCGAGGAACCCGCAATCGAAGAGCCAGTCGAGACCGAAGAAGCGAGCGAGCCGCGCAACTGGGCTCAGTCCCCCGGCGGCAGGCTGGGTTTCACCGCGCTATGGAATGGCGAGCCGGTCAATGGCAGCTTCGGCAGATGGTCCTCGACGATCCTGTTCTCGCCCGACGCGCTCGATGCATCCAAGGTCGATGTCAGCATCGATCTTTCCTCGGTCGATACCGGCGACAGCCAGCGCGACGGGACGCTGACGGACAGCGACTTCTTCGACACCTCGCGCTTTGCCACGGCCAAATACCGTGCCACCAGCTTCAAGCCGCTGGGCGGCGATCGTTATCGCGCAGATGGCACGCTGACGCTGCGCGGAGTCAGCAGGTCGGTGCCACTGAATTTCACGCTCACGATCACGGGCAATACGGCGCGCGCACGGGGAACGGCGACAATCGACCGCACCCGCTTCGGCGTCGGTCAGGGCGATTTCGCCAGCACGGCGGAGATTGCCGGTCCGGTGGCCATCAGCTTCGATTTTAAGGCCACTACCAAAGATTGAAGCAGCCGCTGCAGCACTCCATATGCTGGAGAATGAGCAGCGCCCCCCACTGGATCGAACCCCATCCCCACGGCATCTTCGTCCGCCCCGCCAATGCCTGGATCGACCCCTCGCGCCCGGTCGGCCGCGCGCTCGTTACTCATGGCCACGCCGATCACGCGCGCGGCGGGCATGAGGCGGTATGGGCAACGCCCGAGACGCTGGCGATCATCAACCTGCGCTATGGTCGTTATGCCGGGGAAACCGCGGTGGGCTATGGCACCACGCTCGATCTGAACGGGGTCAAGGTCTCGTTCCATCCCGCGGGTCATGTGCTGGGCTCGGCGCAGATCCGGATGGAATATCGCGGCGAAACCGTGGTCGTCACCGGCGACTTCAAGCGACGGCCAGACCCCAGCTGCGCAGCCTTCGAAGTGGTTCCGTGCGATATCTTCATCACCGAGGCGACCTTCGGCCTGCCGGTGTTCCGCCACCCGCCGACGGTCGAGGAAATCGGCAAGCTGCTGGCGATGCGGGTCGCCCATCCGCAAGGTTGCATATTGGTGGGCGCCTACGCACTGGGCAAGGCGCAGCGCGTGATCGCCGAGCTGCGCGCGGCAGGTTTTGACGAGCCGATTTACCTCCACGGCGCGCTTGAAAAGATGTGCGCACTTTATGCCGAACACGGCGTCGATCTGGGCGAACTGAGGCCGGTGGCCGGCACCGACAAGGCCGACCTGATGGGCCGGATCATCCTGGCCCCGCCCTCGGCGCTGGCGGACCGCTGGAGCCGCCGCCTGCCCGATCCGATCACATCGATGGCCTCGGGCTGGATGCGGGTCCGCGCGCGCGCGCAGCAGCGCGGTGTCGAACTGCCGCTGATCATCTCAGACCACGCCGATTGGGACGAGCTGACCAGCACTATCCGCGAGGTTGCCCCCAAAGAGGTGTGGGTGACGCATGGCCGCGAGGAGGCGCTGCTGCGCTGGTGCGAGCTGCACCAGGTCAAGGCGCGCGCACTGGCGCTGGTCGGCCGCGAAGACGAGGACGAGAGCTGATGCGCGCGTTCGCTTCGCTCGTCACGCAGTTGGGCTATACCCGCTCGCGCAACGCAAAGGTCGCGTTGATCGCCGACTATCTGCGCACCGCGCCCGATCCTGATCGGGGCTGGGCGCTGGCCGCGCTGACCGGGGAAGCGGACTTTGCGGCGGTCAAATCCTCTGCCGTCCGCTCGATGGCGATGGAGCGGGTCGACCCCGAGTTGTTCCGCCTCAGCCGCGATTTCGTCGGCGACACCGCAGAGACCGTCGCGCTGATCTGGCCCGAAATGGCGCCGCCCGCCAACGACCTGCGGCTCGCCGATGCGGTCGACGCCTTCGCCAGCGTCAGCCGCGCCCGCGCGCCTGCCCTGCTCGGCGAATATATGGACCGGCTCGACAGCGATGGCCGCTATGCGCTGATCAAGCTGGCAACCGGGGCGATGCGCGTGGGCATTTCGGCACGGCTCGCAAAGACCGCGTTCGCGCAGGCCTTCGGGCTGGATGTCGATGCGGTCGAGGAAGTGTGGCATGCGCTGTCGCCACCTTATGCCACCCTTTTCGCCTGGGGCGAGGGTGCAGCGAAACCCGATCCCGAAGGCACGCCTTACTTCCGCCCGTTCATGCTCGCGCATCCGCTCGAGGACGGCACTGTCGATCTTGCCGATTATGCCGCCGAGTGGAAATGGGATGGCATCCGCATCCAGATCGTCCGGGCCGGCGATGATACCAGGCTGTTCAGCCGCGGCGGCGACGATATCAGCGCGGCCTTTCCAGATATCGCCGCGCATATGCCGGTCGAAGGCGTTTTCGATGGCGAATTGCTGGTCCGCGGGGCGGCGCAGATGGGCGAAGCGGCGAGCTTCAATGCGTTACAGCAGCGGCTCGGCCGCAAGACCGTCTCGGCCAAGATGCTCGCCGAAGCCCCGGCCTTCGTCCGGCTGTATGACCTGCTGATCGACGGCACCGAAGACCTGCGGCTGCTGCCCTGGAGCGTGCGCCGCGCTAGGCTCGAGCAGCGCATGGCCGCCCTCCCCGCGGATCGATTCGATCTGTCGCAGATCATTGCCGCGCAGGATTTCGACGAGCTTGGCCGGATCCGCGACGGTGCGCGCGATGCCGCGATCGAGGGTGTGATGCTCAAGCGCCGCGACAGCCTGTATGTGCCAGGGCGGCGCGTCGGCCTTTGGTATAAATGGAAGCGCGATCCGCTGAGCGCCGACTGCGTGATGATGTACGCCCAGCGCGGCAGCGGCAAGCGCTCGTCTTTCTATTCGGACTACACGTTCGGCTGCTGGACCGAGGAAGGCGAGTTGGTTCCGGTGGGCAAGGCCTATTCGGGCTTTTCGGACACCGAGCTCAAATGGCTCGACAAGTTCGTCCGCCAGAACACGCTCAACCGCTTCGGGCCGGTCCGCGAGGTGGAAAAGTCGCTGGTGCTCGAAGTCGCGTTCGATTCGATCCACGAATCCAAACGCCACAAATCGGGCATCGCCATGCGCTTCCCGCGAATCTCCCGGCTGCGGCGCGACAAACCCGCGGCCGAGGCAGATACGGTGCAGACGTTGCGCGCGCTGATTACCTAGATAGGCCGTCAACCGCCAACCACGGCGTATTGCGCATAGGCGCGATACAGGTTGCTGTGCTCGACCAGCAATCCGCGCTGGTGAGCAACGTGCCGGGCAACTGCTGCCAGATCGCCTCGCGGGCTGACATGAAAGCGATCAAGCCATGCGCGCAGCCCGCGCCCGAACCAGTGCGGTAAACCGTGCTGGGTCCCAAAATCGACAAGGTGCATCCGGCCACCCGGCGCCAGCGCATCGGCGCCTGCGGCTACCGCCTGCTCCCAGCCGGGGATCATCGAAAGAGTATAGGAACAAAACACGCGGTCGACCCGGTCGATGCCAAACAGGCGCCTGGGCGTAAAGCTCGACGCATCGCCCTTGGTCAGTCCGATCCGGTCTTCCAGTCCTGCTCGCCTGACGGACAGTCGCGCGTTTTCCAGCATCGCTTCGGAGATGTCGAAGCCAAGGAACCGGGCGTGCGGATAACACCGCGCCGCCACGATGAGGTTGCGCGCAGTGCCGCAGCCCATCTCCAGCACCACCCCGCCCGGCGGAGGCGCGAGATCGGCGATCAGCCGGTCGCGCCCCAGCAGATAGTATTTCCGCGTCAGGTCATAGATATGCCTTTGGGTGCGGTAGATCGCATCCATGCTGCGGGCGTGGACATCATCCGGGACGTTCGCCTCATTTGAGTACATACAGATGCACCCCGCCATAGATCGATGACCGGTCGCGCGCGGTGAAACCGAGCGAATCTTCGGCGCGATAGTCCCAGCGCGCCAGCAGGTCATCGGGCACGCGACCGGGCAGCAGGCTGGGTTTTGCGGCGGTGCGGAACAGGACGCGCGCACCAGGACGTGCGGTGCGGGTGATCTCGCTCCACAGCAGGGTCAGCTGCTGGTCGTTCATCCAGTCCTGCGCGTCGAGCAGCACAAAGCGGTCGAGGCTGGCGTCAGCGCTGGCCTGCAGCCGCTCGACGAAATTGGCATGCTCGACCTCGACCCGTCCGGCACGGGAGCGAACCAAGCCATAGTTTTCGGCCTGCAGATAGGGCGGCAGCGACTGGTCCGGGCCCTTCCCATAGCCGCGTCCGAATGCCTGCCATGCGAAATAATTGTCGCGAAGTTCGAAATCACATGCCAGCTTTTCCAGACGTTTACGCAGCACATCTGCCATCTTTTCGTCACCGGCCAGCGCCTCGAACTGCGCGGGTGGGATGCCCAGGCCGAATAAAGCGGGTGGTTGATCGGTGAGCCAGCGGATGAACTTCCTGTCGAACACCGGAGCAAGGTGCTGCTCGAAGATCGCGCGCTGTTCCTCCAGCGTGGTGGCCGTGAGCATCATTTTCAGGTCGATCTTGTAAAGCCGCGCCAGCAGATGCGCGGTACCGATGAAGCCACCCAGCAGCCCGCGCTTGTACAGCCCGCGGCGAAAGCCCCCGATCCGCCTGCGACCGGCCAGATCGCGGCCTTCCCAATAGCTGCGGCTGGTTTCGTCCAGATGCGGGCGGATATGGTCCTTGTATGCGCGCAGATTCTGCTTGCTCTCGGCGTGTCCGAAAAAGCGATGGAAATGGGCGTGGTCAGGCAGATGCTGGGCTGCTGCCACCTTGAGCTTGTTCAACGCAACGTGTGCGGTGTTGAGATCGACCGCAATGATCTGCGCCGGGTCCGCCACCAGATAGGACAGCACATTGCAGCCGCCCGATGCGATCGTGATGATGCGGCTGTCGCTCTGGATATTTAGCGCCTCCATGTCGACCACCGGATCTTCCCAGATCTGGGCATAGACCAGCCCCTTGAAGGCGAAGGCAAAGGCGCGTTCGAATAATCCCTGCCTGCTCGTCGTTGCCGATTGGGTTACCGCCTCTGCGATCTTGGTATTGCGCATCGTGCCGGCCATGTCGCCTGCCCCCTTTGCTCAGTGGTTGAACCTCTGAATGGGCGCGCTAGGCCGTCAGCATGACCCGGGCATGACGGATCGGCGACTCCGCCTGTCACAATCCTGCTGGCCCAGACGCAAAACGGCCCGCCGGTCTTGGGGGGACCGGCGGGCCTGTGGTGCGCACTGGGCTAAGGGGTTAACCCGGCATCACCACGGTGTCGATCACGTGCACCACACCGTTGCTCTGCATGACATCGGTCTGGGTCACGGTCGACTTACCGCCCTTGGCATCCGTCAGGATGACATTCTGTCCCTGCATCGAGGCTGTGAGGGTTCCTCCCTGCACGGTCTTGATCATGGCCTTGCCGCCGCCCTGCTTGATCATCGCCACGACATCGGCTGCGGTCACCTTTCCAGCGACGACATGATAAGTGAGGATGCTGGTCAGCGTCGCCTTGTTCTCGGGCTTCACCAGCGTCTCAACGGTGCCGGCGGGCAGCTTGGCGAACGCATCATCGGTCGGCGCGAAGACGGTGAATGGGCCGGGCGATGCCAAAGTGTCGACAAGGCCTGCCGCCTTGACGGCAGCGACAAGCGTCGTGAGATTCGGCGCTGCGCTGGCGTTCTCGACGATGGTCTTGGCCGGGTACATCGCTGCTCCGCCCACCATCGAATGGCCCTCATGGCCGCCCTTGTGGTGGTTGGCGAGCGCGGGACCTGCAAGAGCCAGGGTGGCAGCGGCGGTGGCTACAAGAAGGCTGGGGGCGAATGTTTTCAGCATAGGGGAATCTCCGTGGGTTGTTCAGTATCCGCCGGGGAAGCGGGATACGGGGACAGCTACGGAGAGGATCGCAAGCCGGATGCACGCGGGCTAATATATACAGAATGGGGCGGGGTTCAGGTCCCAATGCATCGCACATCGCTCGATCGTGGGCGCTCCCTCTTCTTCATTCCCGCGAACGCGGGAATCCCGCTCCTGTTCGACGATACTGCAGAAGTGTCACCCCGCCTTCGCGGGGGTGACGATATGAGGGCTGCGCTAAATCCGCTGCAACCGCCCCTGGGCAACCGTAGGCGCGCTCGGCTTGTCCGGATCGGGTAGCACCCTGGGCTCCATCGTCAGGATCAGCTCACTCACCGGATCGATGAATTGGCGGTGCGCCTCGGGGATCGCGATGCGGGTCACGCCGCCGCGCCTGAGGCGGCCCAGGCGGCGGGGCTGGCCGTCGGCGGGCACGATCCACAATTCGGGCTCGGTCTCGGTGACCGGCATGCCTTCGACGCGCACGAGCATTTCCGACGTACCGCTGTCGTAGCGCGCGGTGAGCAGCAGGCCGTCGATCGGCCCGGTCAATTGCGCGACGGCGACATCGGCATCGGCCTGCGGGGCCGGTCCGGTGCTCTGCGGAGAGGGCCACACCAGCGCCAGCGCCAGCATGGCAGCGACAGCCGAGGCGGCAAAGGTCGCCAGTTTCCACCGACCCTGCGCTGCAGGCGACGACAGTGTCGCGATGGGGGCAATCGCAGCCTCAGCGTCGATCGCCTGGTCGATCCGCGCCATCAACCCGTCCGCCGGTGCGATGTCTGCAAAACCGTCATATAAAGGTGCAAGCCGCGCGCGCCATGCCTCGACCTCGGCCGCAAAGCCGGGATCGGACAGAATCAAACGCAGCGCGTCTGCGCGCTCGGTGCCTTCGAGCAGGCCCAGAGCCAATTCGGCCGCCAAGGCGGACCGTTCGGGCATGGCATCACTGCTCACGCGACAGGCACTCCTTCAACTGCATCAGGCCGCGACGGATCCAGCTTTTCACCGTGCCCACCGGCTTGTCCATGGCTTCGGCGATCTCGGGATAGCTGAGGCCCTGATAGAACCCCGCCTTGATCGCGATGGCACGCGTCGGCTCCAGCTCGTCGAGGCAGGAAAAGATCTGCGCACGCTCGCTCGACTGCGCCAGATCAGCCGAAGGGTCGGCGCTATCGTCGACCAGGGTTTCGGCAAGATCGGCAGGCAGCGGGTCTTCATAACGCTGGCTTCTACGCCAGTCGATCGCAGCATTGCGTGCAATGGCGCACAGCCAGGCGATCGCGCTCGCCTTGGCCGGATCGAACGACCCGGCACGCTGCCACACCTTGAGATACACGTTCTGCAATACGTCCTCCGCCGCGCCCCTGTCGATGCAGATACGCAAGCAAACGCCGTGCAGTTTCGCGGACGTCATTGCGTAGACGGTTCGCAATGCCTCGCGATCCTGCTGAGCGACGCGAATCAATGCCGATTGCAGATCGGCCCTGCGGCTCTCGCTGGCTGGGATCACCGGTCGCTCACGATGCGAGCGCCTTGGAGAACAGCGCCGGATCGACATTGCCGCCCGACAGGATGATCAATGTGCGGTCATCGACTTCGACCTTGCCCGCCAGCACCGCCGCCAGCGCCACCGCTCCGCCCGGTTCGAGCACCAGCCGCAGCCGCTCGTGCGCATGGCGCATCGCTCGAAACACTTCTTCATCGGAAACGCTGACCGCATCGGCCTTGCGCTCCTTGAGTATCTCGTAGGTCAACGGCGATACCAGGGGCGTCTGCAGCGCGTCGCAGACGGTGTCGGGCGCATTGGCTGGCACCGGCACGATCTTCTTGCCCCTGAGGGAGTTGCCCATGTCATCCCAGCCATCGGGCTCGACCACGGTGATCTTCGCCCCGGGCATGGCCAGTGCAATACCCGCAGCAAGCCCTCCTCCGCCGCAGCACGACACCACCCGGTGCGGATGTATCCCGGCCTGGGCAATGATCTGCACCATGGCCTCAAGCCCGGTGCTGCCCTGGCCCTCGATGATCCAGGGATCATCGAAGCTGGGGACGACCACCGCGCCGGTCTGCGCCGCGATGCGCTTGGCGATGGCAACGCGATCCTCGTTTCGGCGGTCATAGGTGATGACTTCGGCACCATAGCCGCGGGTCGAATCGATTTTGCGCTTGGGCGCATCGGTGGGCATGACGATGGTCGCCTTGATCCCCAGCCGCTTGGCCGCCCAGGCGACGCCCTGTGCATGATTGCCGCTGGAGAACGCCACCACGCCGCGCGCACGTTCTTCCTCGGTCAGGTCGGACAAGCGATGCCAGGCGCCGCGGATCTTGAACGACCCGATGGGCTGCAGGCACTCGGCCTTGCACCACAACGTCATGCCGTCGTGCTTCAATGGCATCAGCGGAGTCGGAGGCAGGATCGCCGAGATTTTCTTCGCGGCGCGTTCGATGCCTTCGCGGCTGGGTTTCCGGTCGGGAGGAAGGGGATCACTTGGTTCTGTCATGCATAGCCTCTATATGCACCCGCTGACAGCAATTCCAGCAATAAGGATGAGACGGCTTTGGGCAAGATTCTGGTGATCGGTGCGGGCGGCGTGGGTTCGGTCGCGGTGCACAAGATGGCGATGAATGCGGATATCTTCAGTGAGATCACGCTGGCGAGCCGCCGCGTGGCCAAATGCGATGCGATCGCCGAATCGGTGAAGGCACGCACAGGCGTGACAATCGCCACCGCCGAGGTCGATGCCGATGACGTCGACGCCACCTCGGCGCTGATCGAGCGGGTGAAGCCCGACCTCGTGTGCAACCTGGCATTGCCCTACCAGGACCTGAACATCATGGATGCCTGCCTGCGCACCGGCGTGCACTACATGGACACCGCCAATTACGAGCCGCGCGACGAGGCGGAGTTCGAATATGGCTGGCAATGGGCCTATCACGACCGCTTCAAGGAAGCCGGACTGATGGCGCTGCTCGGATCGGGCTTTGATCCCGGCGTCACCAGCGTGTTCGCCAGCTATATCAAGAAGCACCTGCTCGACCGGATCGACACGCTCGACATTCTCGATTGCAATGGCGGCGATCACGGCCAGCATTTCGCCACCAACTTCAATCCGGAGATCAACATCCGCGAAGTGACCGCACCCTCACGCCACTGGGCCGATGGACAGTGGGTCGAAGGCCCCGCTCTCAGCCACAAGCAGGTCTTCGACTTCGAAGCCGTGGGCGAAAAGAACATGTACCTCATGTACCATGAGGAGCTCGAATCGCTCGCCAAGCATTACCCCGAGATCAAGCGCATCCGCTTCTGGATGACCTTCGGAGATGCCTATCTCAAGCATCTGGAAGTGCTGCAGAATGTGGGCATGACCCGGATCGATCCGGTGATGTACGAAGGCCGCGAGATCATCCCGCTGCAGTTCCTGAAAGCCGTGCTCCCCGAGCCTTCGTCGCTGGGCGAGACGACCAAGGGCAAGACCAACATCGGCGACATCGCCACCGGGGTGAAGGATGGCGAGCCGAAGACCGTCTACGTCTACAACATCTGCGATCATGAAGACGCCTATGCCGAGACCGGCAACCAGGCGGTGAGCTACACCACCGGCGTGCCCGCGATGATCGGTGCAGCAATGATCCTTACCGGCAAATGGACCGGAGAAGGCGTGTTCAACATGGAGCAGTTCGATCCCGATCCGTTCATGGACATGCTCAACCGGCACGGCCTGCCCTGGCAGGTGAAGGAACTGGCCGCCCCGCTGGCGTTCTAATTAAACTGGTCCCCTGCGAAGGCAGGGGCCCATCTCGTTTTGGTACATCCGGGCGCACGCCCCGAAGATGGATTCCCGCCTTCGCGGGAAACCGAATAATATGAGGTCATCCTGCCCAATGGAAACCAAGGCCGGCGATCCCGGAGCCTTCCGGCAGTTCGATCTGCACCGCGTCCCCTCGCCCGCATTCGTGGTCGACGAGGCGGCGGTGCGGCGCAATCTGGCGATCCTAGCTGATATCCGCGATCGCGCCGGCATCAGGATGCTGGCGGCATTGAAGGCGTTCTCGTTCTGGCATCTGGGCGATGTCGTCGGCGAATATCTCGACGGCACCTGCTCGTCGGGCCTGTGGGAGGCCCGGCTTGCGACCGAGCACTACAAGGGCGAAGTCGCGACCTATTGCGCCGGCTACAAGGCCGAGGATCTGCGCGAAATCCTGACGCTGTCCGACCACGTGATTTTCAACAGCCCCGGCCAGATCGCGCGATTCGCGCCGCTGATCGAGGAGGCTCGCGCCAAGGGTGAGCAGTTCGACATCGGCCTGCGGATCAATCCCGCACTGCCGCTTGGCGAAACACCGAAATACGATCCATCGCAACCGCACAGCCGGCTCGGTCACCCGATCGACCAACTGCGCCCGGAACACCTTGAGGGCGTCTCGGGTATTCACTTCCACTCCTTGTGCGAGCAGGATCTGCAACCGCTGCAGGAGATCTGGGCGAAGCTTGAGCCGCTGCTGGAACCTTATTTCAAGCAGCTGAACTGGCTCAATTTTGGTGGCGGACATCACATTACCCGTGCCGATTACCAGCGCGATAAGCTGGTCGAATTCCTGATCGCGGTCAAGGCTCGCACCGGGTGCGAGATCTATCTCGAGCCGGGCGAGGCGGTCGCGCTCGACGCCGGCATTCTGGTCGGCGAACTGCTCGATGTCTTCGACAACGGCATGAAGGTAGGTATCACCGATATCTCGGCCACGTGTCACATGCCCGATGTCATCGAGGCACCCTATCGTCCGGCGATGCTCGGAGAACGATCCGACGCACCGGTAATACGGCTCGGCGGCCCCTCGTGCCTTGCCGGAGACATCATTGGCGACTACGCCCTGCCCGGGCCGATGGAGCCGGGCGAGCGCTTCGCGTTCCTCGACCAGGCGCATTATTCCATGGTTAAAACCAATACATTCAATGGTGTACCGCTGCCTTCTATCTGGCTTTGGAACAGCGACGATGACAGCTTGAGGGAAATCCGGTCGTTTGGATACGAAGCGTTCCGAGATCGCCTGGGATAGGTAACCTCGCGCAATTTTCCACTTTACATGAAACCGGTCGCGCCCTATTTACGCGGTCCGCTGCCCCAGGGGGACTTCCAATAACCGCAAGGCAGCCTTGTCGTTTTATCTGTTTTTTGGGGGTCCCTTGAGTTGCACAATTTCCTTGATGCGCTGGA
>JBKBTF010000104.1:0-5365 GCA_046291395.1 Blastomonas sp.
ACCCCAATCAGCGGCGGTCCTGCCGTCGATATTCTCGCCCATCATCGCGTGATACATCGCCTTGCGGAACGGCATGAGCTCGGTCGCGACCTTGGACGCGCCGCCGCCCGGCAGAATGCCCCAGTTGATCTCTGACAGGCCGAAGGTCGCTTCATCGGCGGCGAAGGCCAGGTCGCAGCCGAAAAGCGGGCCATAGCCACCGCCGAAGCACCAGCCATTGACCATCGCGATGGTCGGCTTCTGGAACCAGCGCAGCCGCCGCCACCATCCATAGGCCTCGCGCTGCGCCTGACGGGTGCCCGCCAGCCCCAGCGCTTCGGTCTCGCGGAAATATTCCTTGAGGTCCATGCCCGCCGACCAGCTCGTGCCCTCGCCTGTGAGCACGACGACGCCGACATCCTCGCGAAATTCCAGCTCGTCGAGCACGCGCATCATCTGGCGGTTGAGCTTGGGGCTCATGCAATTGCGCTTTTCCGGGCGGTTGAACTTCACCCAGGCAATGCGGTTGGTCACGGTATAGGCGACGGTGTCTTCTTCGGAACGTTCGGTCATCGGAGCGAGGCCTTTCTACAAAATGCCATTCGAGTGTTTGAAAAGGGATGCGGATCAGATCGGATAATGGCCGGGTTCGGTCTCCACCGTGATCCAGCGCAGTTCGGTGAACGCATCGATCCCGGCCTTGCCGCCGAAACGGCCATAGCCCGATGCCTTGACCCCACCGAAGGGCATCTGCGCCTCATCGTGCACGGTCGGCCCGTTGACATGGCATATGCCCGACTTGATCTGACGCGCGACCTTGAGCCCGCGCGCAATGTCGCGGGTGAAGACCGAGGCGGACAGGCCATATTCGGTGTCGTTGGCGAGCGCGATCGCTTCTGCCTCGTCGGCGGCGCGGATGACCGCGACCACCGGCCCGAAGCTCTCCTCGCGGAACAGGCGCATTTCAGGCGTCACCCGGTCGATCACATGCGCAGGCATCAACACGCCTTGCGCCGCGCTGCCACAAGCCAGCACCGCGCCCGCCATCAGCGCGTCCTGGACCAGCGCATCGACATGATCCACGGCTTTGAGATCGATCACCGCGCCCAATGCCGCCTTACCCTCGCGAGGGTCGCCAACGCCCAAGGTTGCGACCTTGGCTGCGAATTTCTCGACAAAGTTGTCTGCCACAGCATCGACGACGATGATCCGCTCGGTCGACATGCAGATCTGGCCCTGGTTCATGAACGCACCGAAGGCAGCGGCCTTCACCGCCTCGTCCAGATCGGCATCCTCCAGAACGACCAGCGGTGCCTTGCCGCCCAGTTCGAGCAGACAGGGTTTCAGATGCTCGGCCGCACGGCGCGCGATGATGCGTCCCACGGCGGTCGATCCGGTAAAGTTGATGCGCCGCACCGCAGGGTGGTCGATCAGCGCACCGACCACATCGCCCGCATCCTGCGGCGCGTTCGTGACAAGGTTGACGACCCCGTCGCCCAGCCCTGCCTCGACAAAGCAGCGCGCGATCAGCGCATGCGTTTCCGGGCATTGCTCGGATGCCTTGAGCACCACCGTATTGCCGCAGGCGAGCGGCATCGCGATCGCGCGCACGCCCAGGATGATCGGCGCATTCCACGGCGCGATGCCCAGCACCACGCCCGCCGGCTCACGCACCGCCATGGCGATGCAGCCCGGCTTGTCCGAGGGGATGACCTCGCCGCCGATCTGCGTGGTCATCGCCGCAGCCTCGCGCACCATGTTCACGGCAAGCATATGGTTGAACCCGGCCCATGCGGCGGTGGCCCCTGTCTCGGCCTGCATGGCGGCGATGAAATCTTGCTTGTGCGCCTCCAGAGCTTCTGCCGCCCGGGTGAGCGCGGCGCGGCGAGCGCCCGGCCCCAGTGCTGCCCATGCTGGCAGAGCGGTCTCTGCGGCGTCCGCCGCCGCGATCGCATCTGGCGCTGTCGCCGCTATTGCGCGCGTCGCGACATGACCGGTCAACGGGTCGATGCGCTCGAACCAGTTTCCGGTGTCGAGCTCGTGTCCGCCGATCAACAAAACCGTCTTGAACATTCAGGCCGTCCTCTCGCTGATTGATATGTGACATATCAATGTTGGCCAAGCGATGCAATCGGGGTAAAGCCGCTTATGGCCAAAAATGATCCGCCCGCTGCGCTGCACGATCCGCTCGACACCCTGCTGGGCTATCAACTGCGCCGGGCGTCGAGTGTGATGATGGCGGATCTCGCCGCGACCCTGCGCGAGACCGGACTGCGCCCGGTCGAAGCGTCGATCCTGCTGGTGATCGAATCGTCGCCAGGTTGCACGCAGAGCGATGTCGGGCGATTGCTGGCGATCAAGCGCGCCAATATGGTGCCGCTGGTCGCCGGATTGTTCCGCCGCGATCTGATCTACCGCGCGCCGGTGGACGGCCGATCGCAGGCGCTGTTTCTTTCGCCCAGCGGCGAAACCCTGGCCAAGGATGCGCGCAAGGCGATCGACACGCACGAGCAGCGGTTTCAGGTGCTGTTCGACGACCGGAACATTTCGGCATTGCTCGATGGGCTGCGCATGATCCGCAAGCATGGCTAGGCGCATTATCGCCTTGCCCCTCCTGTCCGCGAGGCCAGTCACCAGGTTCGGCCCGCCATGATTGAAAACCTCAACTTGCGCCATTTGCGATCGGTGGCGGCGATTACCCGGCTCGGCAGCGTTTCGGCTGCGGCGCATGAGGTCAACATCTCGCAGCCTGCGATCACCCAGGGGCTCTCCAAGCTCGAGGCGCAACTGGGGATCGCTCTGTTCAGCCGCTTGCCCGAGGGAATGCAGCCGACACATGCGGCAACCCTGCTCGCTCCCCGGATCGAGCGTGCGCTTGCCCATATCGGCAGTCCGCTGGTCACCATGGCGCAGATGCGCGCGCTGCTCAGTCTGGCCGAGGGTGGCAGCTATGCGCGCGCCAGCGCGCTCACCGGGCTCTCGCAGCCCGCGCTCCATCGCGCGCTGGCCGATCTTGCCATCGTGCTGCGAAGGACGCTGGTAGAACGGCGTGGCAAAGGTATCGGCTTCACCGATGGCGGTCGCCGCATCATCCGCGCGTTTCGTCTGGCACGCGCTGAATTGCATGCGGGGCTCGCCGAGGTAGAAACGCTCAAAGGTCACGAGGTGGGGAGGATTGCAATCGGCGCCATGCCGCTGTCGCGTGCCAAGATATTGCCCGAAGCGGTTGCGGCCTTTCACCTCCAGCATCCCGAGGCACGCATCCTGATCACCGAAGGTTCGTTTGCCGATCTGATCGAACCGTTGCGCGATGGCGACCTCGACGTGGTCGTCGGCGCCTTGCGCGATCCTGCGCCCGGCAAGGATGTCGAGCAGCAGCCGCTGTTTCTCGATCGGCCGGCAATTATCGGTCGAAAGGATCATCCGTTGGCCAATCGCTTGCCCAGCCCGGCGCAGCTCGCCGAATATCCATGGATCGCCTCGCCCCAGGGCACGCCGCTGCATGCGCGCTGGCGTGCGATGTTCGAACTGCCTGGCCTGGCAATGCCCAAGGTGCCCATCGAATGCGGTTCGGTCATTGCCATTCGCCAAATTCTCGCCACCAGCGACTTTCTCGCCATGCTCTCACCCGACCAGGTGGGGCTGGAACTTTCAACCGGTCTGCTCAGCGTCATCAGCGAAGTCCCTGCAGAATTGAGCCGGACGATCGGCATCACGATGCGCAGCGGCTGGAGCCCCACGATCATCCAGTCAGCCTTTCTGAAGCATCTGCGGCTGGCATCCAGTGGATACGATGCCAGCCGCAGCACATAAGAAATACCTAAATCTGGCCGCGACTTGCCCCGCTGGCCAAGCCCTTCAAATCAGAATTCGAAGCTCGCCTGCAGGAACCATTGCCGAGGCCGTGCGAAAATGCGCTCTGCATAGCCAAGCGTTGCAAGCGAAGCGTTGCCCTGGATCAGGTAGCGCTCGTCGAACAGGTTGCTGAGCCCGCCCTGCAGCTTCCAGCCATCCTGATGCGACAGCGTCAGCGAGGCGTTGGCGACAAAATAGCCGTCCTGCTCGATCTCCGGAACGCTGCCGGTGATGAACACCAGCGACGAGGTATAGGATCCGTCGAAGCGCGGCGTCAGCTTCATTTCGTCGGTCAGCTGGAAGTCATAGGCGATGCCGAAACTGCCCTGAAACGATGGCGTCAGCGGCAGGTCGTCGCCCGGCACCACCGTTGCCGTCGCCCCCGGGACGGCGGTGATGGACAGGATATCGTCGTCGAGCAGGCTTGCCGTGGCCTCGAACGAGAAACCGCCCCTGCGATACGAGGCCTCTGCCTCGAAACCGCGAATGCGCGCCTTGCCGGCGTTGAACAGCAGCGGCACGGGGCCAGCGCGGAAGATCAGCTGGATGTCCTGATAATCCGCCTGGAAGGCCGCGAGATTGAGCCGAAACGCACCGAAATCCATCTTCGCGCCGAGCTCGTAGCTGTCCACCGTTTCCTCGGCGAACGGGATCGGCACATTCCCTGCGGGCGGCGCATTATAACGGGTGTTGAAGCCGCCGGACTTGAAGCTGCGCGAATAGGATACATAGGTGCTCAGCCAATCGGCCACCTGATAGCGCACGCTGGCCGATCCTGTCAGCGCCGAGAAGGTTTCCCGGTTCGGCGTCGGGAAGATGAACAGCGGGCCACCCTGAGGAATCGCCGTGGTCGGCAGCGGGTTCGGATCGGGCCGGGTCGAGGGGAACAGGTTCAGCACCGTGCCCTGATAGGTCTTGCGATCCTCGGTATAGCGAAGGCCGCCGGTAAGCTCGAGCCCGGTGGCAACCTCCCACGTGCCCTCGCCAAACAGGGCAAAGGATTTAGTTTCGAGATCGGAGAGCTGGAGGTCGCGGCTTCCTGGTCCGCCGGCGAGGATCGAGGCGATAACCGGCGGCGAGGGCGGGAACGAGATGGGCACCGAGGCGCGCTCGTTGGTATCCTCGTCGAAATAATAGGCACCCAGTATGCCGCTGACAGGCCCTGCATCGACCTGCAGCTGCAGCTCCTGGCTGAACTGCTTCGACTGCGCACCGACATCGGTGGTGAGGATGACGAAAGGCGTATTGTCGGCGTCGCGAATGCCGCGCGACTGGGTGTCGCGATAGGCGGTGATGCTCTTGACCGTCAGCGCCTCCGAAAGCTCCAGGCTTGCCGTGGCCGAAAGCCCCCAGACCTTGGACGTGCTGCTCACTGGCGCGGTGCCGCCGTTGACGAACGGGCCGCGATTGTAAAAGTCGTTGGCGCAGCGCGGATCGTTGATCAGCGGCACATTGGGTGCACCGAAGCGCGGATTGCCGGGCGTAAGCGGCGCAAAGGGAATGGTCGCGCCAGGGCAGCCCGCCCCGACGC
>JBKBTF010000105.1:0-5331 GCA_046291395.1 Blastomonas sp.
GAAACCCTGCCCCGGACACAGATCCGGCGCCCAGCTTCCAAACCCCGCATCCCGCACGAAACACAAAACCCATCACACCACACCGCCCCGAAAGCCCTGCTTCCGGGGCTTAGACACGTTGGGGCTGGTCTGAGCCCCGACGTTCCTCCACCTAGAGCCGGTGGCCCGATCGATGCCCATCCGTTGGCGTGATGACAACCGGCTCTCGGGGTAACCCCAACCGGTTTGCCGACTGATTTGGCTGCCAGTTCAGCTGGGGTCATATTACCCGGGCTCGAGTGGGGCCGGTAATGGCTGTAATCGTGCCGCCAGGCCGCGAGCACTGAACCGCCACGGGAATGCTGGAGGCCATTTGGTCTCAAGGGGATCAGCCTCGCTGTGCCTCGGTAAAATAGGCTGACGCCTTGCGCAGGATTTCGTTGGCCTGGCGCAACTCGCGGTTCTCACGATCGAGCGCCGTGAGGCGATCAGCCATCTCGGTGGGCCCAGCGGCGCGGTTGCCACTATCTACCTCAGCCTTCTCCACCCCCTCGTGAAGCGGCTGCGGAACGCAGCCGATCTGCGCTGCGATCGAAACAATGGCTGCCTGTCGTGATGGAGGATCGCCTGCATGATCCGGGACCATCCGGACCGCACGTGCGAAATGTGTTGGTTGTCTTGCTCATCGTAGGCCCTTCCTCTCAGGAGCTAGGGCCTCCGGCAGCCCCGGGGCGGTTCAGTCTGTCCTTCCTTCAGGTCAGGCTCTAATCGCTCGTGGAGGAAAATCTGGGGGTCACGTCACCCAATCGGCGACGCCGTTCTCGCCCCGAAACAATCGCGGAGCGATTACGTTTCAATGCGATATACTCAAAGCTCGCGCTGAGAAAGACATTCAACCCGGCGGTTGGCCTGGGTTAAAGTAATAATGGACCGAGACACAAGGCACAGTTGGCGAGTCAGAAGCGCTGTCAACACGCCCATTCGGGCCCGACTCGGCCCCAAAATTCTTACGTTGCCGCTATGTCATTGAGTTATGGTGGAGCCTAGCGGGATCGAACCGCTGACCTCTACACTGCCAGTGTAGCGCTCTCCCAGCTGAGCTAAGGCCCCATATGCGCCGGGGAAAAGTCACTCCGACGCTGAGAAGGACAGCCCTTTAGGCGAGCCGCCCGGTGGTGGCAAGGGGCAAATCGCTGCCCCTGCCACCATTATGTCGTTGGAAGCGAAAGCCTCAGCTTTCTTCATCCTTGTCGTCGGCTGCAGCGACGCCAAGGTCGTCGTCACCGCCAAGGTCGACATCGTTGTCGGGCGAATCGCCATCCTCGTCGATGTCCAGATCCTCGTCGGCCAAATCGACGTCCTCCTTCTCGACGACTTTCTTCTTTTCTTCCTCGAACGGAAGCGGCTGTTTGGACTTGAGCACGGGCTCGGGAGTCCAGCTGTTGCCGCAGTTGATGCAGGCGACAGGGTCGTCCTTGCCCAGGTCGTAAAAGCGGGTGCCGCATTTCGGGCAGCTATGCTTGGCGCCCCATTCAGGCTTGATCATGAATAATGCCTCAGGTTCAATAACATCATGGATGTAAGGAGAAGTTCGCATATTTCCAGTCGGCAGAGCGAGGTGCACCGCAACAGGAAAATCGGCGTGCGCCTTGCCATAGCTTTATGCCGCTGTCAAAAGCTGCGTCGCAATTCACATCTGGCAGATGCCTGCCCAACCGGAAATTGTTTCATTCCATGGCCCATACATCAGACCAGGCACCTGTGCCGCGCCTTTTCGGTGCAACCGGGCCGCTGACCGGCACGATCCGCGTGCCCGGCGACAAGTCGATCTCTCACCGCGCGTTGATGCTCTGTGCCTTGTGCGTGGGGGAAAGCCGCATAATGGGGCTGCTCGAGGGCGAGGACGTGCTGGCCACGGCCGCGGCGATGCGGGCTATGGGCGCGGATATCGTGCGCGGTGAAGACGGGGTCTGGACGGTGCACGGCGTCGGCGTCGGCGGGCTGATGCAGCCCCTACAAGCGCTCGACATGGGCAACAGCGGAACCTCGACCCGGCTGCTGATGGGGCTGGTCGCCAGCCACCCGATTACCGCGATGTTCACCGGCGATGCGTCGCTGAGCCGCCGACCGATGGCGCGGGTCACCGATCCGCTTGGGCAAATGGGGGCGGAGTTCACCGCCAGCCCCGGCGGCACGCTGCCGCTGATGGTGCGCGGGATCAGCCCGGCGGTCCCGATGACCTACACGCTGCCCGTCGCCTCGGCGCAGGTGAAGTCCGCGATCCTGCTCGCCGCGCTCAACACGCCGGGGACCACCACGGTGATCGAGCCGGTGGCGACACGTGACCACAGCGAGAAGATGCTCAAGGGCTTCGGCGCGGACCTGACGGTGGAGACCGATGCCGAGGGCGTGCGGCATATCTCGGTCACCGGTCCTTGCGACCTGACAGCGCAGGATATCGAGGTGCCGGGCGATCCTTCGTCCGCCGCGTTCTTCATCGTCGCCGCGCTGATCGTGCCGGGGTCGGACCTGACAATCGAGAACGTCGGCATGAACGTCACCCGCACCGGCATCATCACCGTGCTCGAGCAGATGGGTGGACGGATCGAGCGGCTGAATGAACGCACCGTCGGCGGCGAGCCGGTTGCGGATCTGCGCGTCCAGGCAAGTGCGCTCAGAGGCATCACCGTCGATCGCGCGATCGTCCCGAGCATGGTCGACGAGTTTCCGGTGTTCTTCATCGCCGCTTCCATGGCGAGCGGGACAACCATCACCAGCGGGCTCGACGAACTGCGGGTCAAGGAATCGGACCGTCTCGCGACGATGGCGCGCGGACTCGAGGCGATCGGCGTTGCCGTCGAGGAGCGCGAGGACGGGTTGATGATCACCGGCAGCGGCGGCGCACCTTTGCGCGGCGGCGGGCCGGTGGCGACGCTGCTCGATCATCGCATCGCGATGAGCTTTGCCGTGGCGGGGCTGGCGAGCCAAGCGGGCGTGGAGGTTGACGACACCTGCCCGATCGCGACCAGCTTCCCCGATTTCCTGCAGCTGCTTGGCCGCAGCACGGGTACGGCATGACCCCGCTGCTCGCCAACATCATCGGGGTGATGGGCAGCGTGCTGTTCATCGGCGCGTTTGCCTATGCCAACAAGGTCGAAAAGATCGACAAATTGCTGTTCAACGCCGTCAATCTGGCCGGCGCGATCCTGCTGCTGATCTCGTTGTGGGTGCACTTCAACCTTGCCGCGTTCATCCTCGAAAGCGCCTGGGCGGTGATTGCGCTGTTCGGCCTCGCCAAGGCCATCCGTGAGCGGCAGACGGGAGTGGGGAAGCCATGATACGGACCATCAGCCTTTGTGCCATCCTGACCCTTGCAGGCTGCGCGCCTGTTACAGCAGCCGGGCCGCGGCTCGCCAGCGACGCCCAGATCGAGAGCGCACAAGCCGCCCCCGTCGTTGACGACACCGCCATCGCCATGCGCTGGAACGAGCGCCTTGCCCCGTTCACGATCATCGACAACGTGCATTTCGTGGGTACGCAAGGGCTGGGCGTATTCCTGATCACGACACCTGAAGGCCATGTCCTCATCGATGGCGCGCTGGCGCAATCCGTTCCGCAGATTCTCGACAACATTCGCGCGCTGGGCTTCGACCTGGCTGACATCAAGTATCTGCTCAACACCCATGCGCATTACGACCACGCGGCGGGCCTTGCCGGGCTGCAGCGCGCCAGCGGGGCGGTGATGATCGCCAGCGCGGCGGACAAGCCATATCTGGAAGCAGGCGCAGTCGATCACGGCCCCACGCGCAACATGCCGTTCCCGCCGGTTCGCGTCGACCGCGTGGTGGGCGATGGCGACACCGTGACGCTGGGCGGCACCACGCTGACCGCGCTCCTGACGCCGGGGCATTCGCCCGGCTGCACCTCGTGGTCGATGGCTGCGAAGGATTCGGCCGGCAAACCGCGCAGCGTATTCCTGCATTGCAGCGCCTCGCTGGGTGGCCAGTCGCTGGTACCGGAGGCCTATCCCGGCATGATCGCCAATTACCGCGCGACCTTTGCCAAGGTGCGTGGGCTGCAGGCGGACGTTTTCCTCGCCAATCATGACATCTTCTTCGACTTGCACACCAAGCGCGCGCGGCAGCTGGCGGGAGAGGCCGATGCGTTTGTCGATCCATCCGAACTGCAGCGGTTCAACAGCACGATGGAGCAGGGCTTTGTCGCGGCGCTGGCCGAGCAGCAGGGGGCGGCAGCGAAATGATCATCGCCGTCGATGGGCCTACCGCCAGCGGCAAGGGAACGATTGCCAAAGCGCTCGCCGCGCATTTCGGTCTCCCCCATCTCGATACCGGGCTGCTGTATCGCGCGGTCGGCGTCAACACCGTGCGGCTGGGCGGCGATCCCGACAATGCCGTAGAGGCGCTCGCTGGATGCGCGTTCAACGATAGGTTGCTGCTCGACGAGCATCTGCGATCGGAGACGGCCGGCGGCCTTGCCAGCCGTGCCTCGCGGCACCCGGCAGTGCGGGCAGCGTTGCTCGAGCGCCAACGCAGCTTTGCGCGGCAACCGGGAGGCGCGGTACTCGACGGGCGCGACATCGGCACGGTGATTGCGCCGGAGGCCGAGGCCAAGCTTTTCGTGACCGCCAGCGTTGCCGCGCGCGCAGGGCGCCGCTGCAACGAAATGCGCGGCCGGGGCGAAGATGTGACGCTCGAGGAGATCATCGCCGATCTGGCAGCCCGCGATGCACGCGATTCGCAGCGATCCGTCGCACCGCTCAAGCCCGCCGATGACGCGCTCTTGCTAGATACCAGCGATTTGACTATAGGGCAGGCCGTTCAAAGAGCCATAGAGCTGGTGAACGGCAGGACGCAGGGCGGACAATCGCTCCAGTCTTAGATGTTTCGATCATCGTGAACATCGCCCGCGCCGATAACGGCCCGCGCGATGGTTCGCGCTTTTCGCATATCCAGCTGCCGCCGCCGAAACCTAAGCTTTTTGGGCGCTTTCCGGCGCATTCGGCCCGGGGGGCAGGTTAGGCCAAGACCGCCGGAGACAACCGGCTGGCCGGACAAAACAGTTTAAGGAATACAGGATTTATGGCCTCAACGGCATTTCCCAGCCGCGATGATTTTGCGGCACTTCTCGACGAATCGCTCGGTGGCGGAGCCGCCTCGGATGGCGGATTCGAAGGCCGCGTCGTCAAGGGCACGGTAACCGCAATCGAAAACGACAAGGCGGTCATCGATGTCGGTCTGAAGTCTGAAGGCCGCGTGGCCCTGCGTGAATTCGCAGCGCCCGGCCAGGATCACGGCCTCAAGGTCGGTGACGAAGTCGAAGTCTATGTCGACC
>JBKBTF010000041.1:0-31852 GCA_046291395.1 Blastomonas sp.
CCGCCCCCCGCCGGAGACCCTCACCGAGCTCCTCCTCGGCCTCGCCGGCCTCGACGACGCCTGCGGCGACCCCGCCACCTGCCGCGTCCTCCTCCGCGTCCGCGGCCGCGATGCCGACCCCGCCTCGCCCGCCACCCGCGCCTGGGCTGACCCAGGGTTTCCCCCTTCCGGGGGCGGGCCGCTGACATCTGGCGCCCCCCGCGCCAGCGTATCCTCGGCGACGGCGACCGCGCTGGTGGCCCCGCTATTGACGGCGTGCGCGATGGCCGAGGCGCTGCGGCGATCGAGCGCGCTCATGCGTGCCTCGTCAGCGCGAGGATCGGCGCGCCGGGCTGCACTGACTGGCGTTCCTGCGCGTAGAGCGCGCTGATCGTGCCCGCGCCGGGGCTGTCCACGCGGCACTCCATCTTCATCGCCTCGATGATTGCGATCGCATCGCCCGCCTCAACGGTATCGCCGACCGCGACCAGCATCTTCCACACGCTGCCGCCGAACGGCGCTTCGATCACATCGGCACCCTCGGGCACCTCGACCGCACCTGCCTCGACCGACTCGGCCTCGGCAGGGTCGGCGCGGTCGAACTCGCCGCGGCGCTGCCAGTCGGCGCGTTCTTCGTCGAACGCGGCTTGGCGGGTCGCCTCGAAAGCCGAGATTGCATCCGAATTTTCGGCAAGGAACGCGCGATATTCGGCGAGCCGGAACTCGGACGGCTCGATACGGATCGAGCGCCGCCCGGTGGGGAAATCGCGTCGCCATTCGGTTAGCTCGTCGGCACTTACCGGATAGAAGCGGATCTGGTCGAAGAAGCGCAGCAACCACGGCTTGCCCTCGATGAACGCATCGGTCTGGCGATAGGTGTTCCACACCTGCAGGGTGCGCCCGAACAATTGATAGCCGCCGGGCCCCTCCATGCCATAGATACACATATATGCGCCGCCGATGCCGACGACATTGGGCGGGGTCCAGGTGCGTGCGGGGTTGTATTTGGTGGTGACCAGCCGGTGGCGCGGATCGACTGGCGTTGCGACCGGCGCGCCGAGGTACACATCGCCGAGGCCAAGCACGAGATAGTTCGCCTCGAAGATCAGGTTCTCCACCGCCGCCGCATCGGGCAGGCCGTTGATCCGGCGGATGAACTCGATGTTGTCGGGGCACCACGGCGCATCGTCGCGCACCGCGCCCATATACTTCTCGATCGTCTCGATCGTCGCCGGGTCGCGCCAGCTCAGCGGCAGGTGGACGATGCGCGAGGGGATGGTGAAATCCTCGAGGTCTCCCAGCCGCTCCTCGGCGCCCATCAGCGCGGCGAGCGCCATGCTCTGCGTCATCGTCACGCCGTCGAAATGGAACTGCAGCGAACGGATGCCGGGCACGATGTCGATCACGCCGGGCAGCGCCATCCGCTCGAGCTCGGTCATCAGCGCCTGCACGCGGATGCGCAATTCGATATCGAGCACGATCGGGCCGTATTCGACGAGGATGTTGCGATCGCCCTGCTGGCGATAGACGGTGCGGGGGCGCTGCGGGCCTTCCTGGATCACGCCCAGGATCGGCGACAGCGTTGCGATCGGCCGCGCCGGGCCCAGTTCGCAGCCGTCACCGGTGGTCAGCAAGCGCCGCTGCAGGCTGTCCGCCGCAAAGGCATCGTGCGCGTTGACCGGAACGAAGCGCAGGGTGTCGCCGGGCGCAAGCTGGCCGATCTTCCAGCGGTCGGCGGCGATCACCACGAACGGGCAGACGAAGCCGCCGAGCGAAGGGCCATCGGGGCCGAGGATGATCGGCATGTCGCCGGTGAAATCGACCGCGCCGATGGCGTAAGGGTTATCGTGGATGTTCGAGGGGTGGAGCCCCGCCTCGCCGCCATCCTTGCGCGCCCAGTTGGGCTTTGGCCCGATCAGCCGCACGCCGGTGCGGTTGGAGTTGTAATGCACCTGCCAGTGCGCGGCGACGAAGGTGTCGACGTCGTCATCGGTGAAAAAATCGGGCGCGCCATGCGGGCCATAGAGCACGCGCAGCGACCATTCGGTCGAAAGCACGGGCAGGGCTACGCCGGTCAGCGGCGTCTCGAGGGGCTCATCCCCCAAATGCAGCGTATCGCCCGCGAGCAGGCGGCGCGCCGCGTGACCACCGAACTGGCCGAGCTCGAAGGTGCTGCGGCTGCCCAGATACGGCGCGATATCGAGCCCGCCTGCGAGCAGGATATAGCCGCGCATCCCGCCGCCGGTCGCGCGGCCCAGCGCCAGCGTCTGACCGGCGGCGATGGTGATGGCTTCCCCGCGCGGAACGGGAAAACCATCGAGCGTCGCGCCGAAGTCCGCGCCCATCAGGCAGATGCGCGCGGGGGTGTTGAAGATCAAAGTCGGCCCGGCGATCGTGACCTCGAGTCCTGCGGTACCCTCCGCATTGCCGAGCAGCCGGTTGCCGAGGCGGAACGACTGGTCGTCCATCGGGCCTGAGGGCGGGACGCCGACCGACCACAGGCGCTGGCGTCCGGGCCAGTCCTGCACCGTCGTCGCGGTGCCGCCGCTGACCACCTGGATGCTGCGCGGATGATATTCGACTGTGTCGAGCGCGCGGGTCGAAACCTCGCCGCTGACGAACGCGGGCGAGCGCACGACATCGCGCAACCAGCGCAGGTTGCTCTCGATGCCGTCGATGCGGCTGGCGTCGAGCGCGGCCTGCATCGCGGTGACGGCGGCCTCGCGGGTGTCGGCGTGCACGATCAGCTTGGCGAGCATGGGATCATACCACGCACTGACCGTGCTGCCCGCCATGACCCATGTCTCCGCGCGGATGTCAGCGGGGAAGCTGACGGCAGTCAGCGTCCCCGAGGTCGGGCGATAATCATGCGCGGGGTCTTCGGCATAGAGCCGCACCTGCACCGAATGGCCCTTGGGCTGCGATGGCGCTTCGCCGAGAAACGCGAAATCGCCCGCGCCGCCGCGCACCATCCACTCGACCAGATCGATCCCCATCACCTCTTCGGTGACGCCGTGCTCGACCTGCAGCCGGGTGTTCATCTCAAGGAAGAAGAACTGCTCGCGCTCGGCATCATAGAGGAACTCGACGGTCCCAGCGGACCGATAGTTCGCGGCCTGGCCCAGCCGGACGGCCGACGCGATCAGGTCGGTGCGCACGGCATCGGGCAACAGCGGCGCGGGGGCTTCTTCGACCACCTTCTGGTTGCGCCGCTGCAGCGAGCAGTCGCGCTCGCCGAGCGCCACGACATGGCCAGCGCCATCGCCGAAGATCTGCACCTCGATATGCCGCGCGTGGCGGATATAGCGCTCCAGAAACACCCCGGAATCGCCGAAATTGCCCAGCCCCTGGCGCTGGACGGCCGCAAAGCCCTCGCGCACCGCCGCTTCGTCCTCGCAGATGCGCATGCCGATGCCGCCGCCGCCCGCGGTTGCCTTGAGCATGACGGGAAAGCCGATCGCGTCTGCGGCGCTCGCAGCCTCGTCCTCGTCGGTGAGCAGGTCGGTGCCCGGCGCCAGCGGAACGCCATGCGCGGCGGCCAGCGCGCGGGCACTGTGCTTGAGCCCGAAGGTGCGCATGTTCTGAGGCGTCGGGCCGATGAACACGATCCCTGCGTCGGCGCAGGCCTCGGCGAACTCGGCGTTTTCGGCGAGAAAACCATAGCCCGGATGGATCGCGCCTGCACCCGTGCGGCGCGCAGCCTCGAGGATCGCGGCGACGTTGAGATAGCTTTCAGTCGCGCGCGCCGGGCCGATGCATACCGCCTCGTCGGCCTGTGCGACGTGCAGCGACGCCTCGTCAGCCTCCGAATAGACCGCGACCGAACGCAGCCCCATCTTGCGCAGCGTGCGGATGATCCGCGTGGCAATCGCGCCGCGGTTGGCAATCAGGACGGTGTCGAAGCTCATGCGGTGACGATCATGCGCACGGGCGTGGGGTTGAAGCCGTTGCACGGGTTGTTGATCTGCGGGCAGTTGGACACCACCACGGTGACGTCCATCTCGGCGCGCAGATCGACGGTCAGACCCGGCGCAGAAATGCCATCGACGATGCCCAGCGCGCCATCGGCCTCGACCGGCACGTTCATGAAGAAGTTGATGTTGGGGACGATGTCGCGCTTGCCGCGGCCTTCCCAAAGGTTCGCCTCGAGGAAGTTCTCGACACAGGCGTGTTCGGACTTGGTGTGGTGGCCGTAGCGCAAGGTGTTGGACTCGCACGAGCACGCGCCGCCGATGGTGTCGTGATACTCGACCGAGGTGGCCGCGATGGTCATCATCGCGCGCCCCTCGTTGGAGCGCAGCACGGTGCCTTCGCGCAGGAACAGATTGCCTTGCGCTGCGACGGTGTCCTGCGCGCTGTAGCGCTCGGCATCGTCATGCGTGGCATAGAGCAGGAAATCGACCGCCTGGTTGCCCTCCAGATCGACGATGCGCAATGTCTGCCCGGCGGCGACAGGATGCAGCCAAGGGGCGCGGGCGGGCACGATGACATCGTGGACAATACTGCCGGAAAGCCCGGCGAGATGGGGATCGACGCTCATGGGAACAGGCTCCTTCTTTCAGCGGCGGAAATAGTCTTCGACGTTGATGAAGGCGCGCTGGCCTTCGGGCGTCGTATTGCGGACAGGGTCGTCCTCGCGCGTGACCTCCCCTCGCCACGCGGTCGCGCGCAACGGTGTCACACTGTAGGTTTCACGTGGATCGAGCACGTGCGGGCAGTTGGCGATCACGACGATCAGCTCCATTTCGGCCCGCAGGATCACGCTGCGTCCGCCTGCGAACGGGCCGATGTCTGGCACGATTGCGCCATCGGCGGCGATCTTTGTCCCCTTGAACAGATTGATGCACGGGTGGACGTCGCGCCGCTGGAGCCCATGCTTGGCGGCGCCCAGCAGAAACCGGTCGCGGCCATTGGGATGCGGGCCGCTGTTGCTGCCATCGCCATATTTCGCCGCATTGGTGGCAACGTTCGAAGTGCCGCAGAACGCATCGTGCGTGCCCGCGTCATCCTCCAGGATGCTCATCAGCACGCGGCCCATGTCCGAGAGCAGCAGCTTGCCCGCGCCGAGATACGCGTTCCACTGCACCTTGACCGTATCGGCGACGTTGAGGCGCTCGGTCGGCATCTCGGCGTTGAAGAGCATCAGCGAGGCGCAGGCATCGCCTTGGGTGTCGACCAGCCGCAACCGGCTGCCGCGTGCGAGCCGCCGCGTGGCATAGCCGCCCGGCGCGATCGTTTCTTCCCACAAAAGGGCGTCAGGTGCCACGCCGTCGGGCAGATCGCTGGCGACCGGCGGCAGAACCGGCATCGCCTCGACTCTGGTCCCGGCCATCGATCGGGCGTGGTCGCGGGCGGCGTTCGGATCAGCGAGGGGTGCGCTCATGCGGCGGCTCCTTCGGGCAGGCCATTGGCGTCGGGCTCGTAGAGCGGCGGCAACAGCGCGGTGGTTGTGACGAGCTGGAGCTGATGCACGCCGCGCACCCGGCGTAGCGCATCGCACAGGTCCTTCAGCCGCACGGCGGGCCCCTGCACCAGCAGCACCTCGAGCGACTGGTCGTCCTCGAGGAACACGTGCTGCGAGGAGATCACCTCCTTCAGATACTCGGCCTGGGTCTGGGCGAGCTGATGGCGCACCCGGCCACGGTCGCCGCGATAGACAATGGTGATGGTCCCTGCGAGCATCTCGTCGGGTCGGGTATGTGCCTCGTGCTCGGCGAGCGCATGGCGGATCAGCTCGGCAATCAGCTGCGAGCGCGACGGCAGGCCGCGTTCCTCCACCATGTTGTCGAGCTGCCGAAACAGCTCGCCGGGCAGGCTCATCGAAAGCCTTGCAAGGCTGGTGGGTTCGTTACTCACGTCAGGCACTCTCTTGGCTGGGGACAGGGGGTGGCGGGATTGCAGGCGGGGCGGCGGCGATGTCCGCAGTTTCGGGATCGGGATCCTTGCGCAGCGCGATGTCGTAGACCGCGGTCGCGCCGAAACGGTGCGGGGCGTGCGGATCGTGGCGGCGCTTGTCGAGCGCCAGCACCCGCGTGCCCAGGGTAAACGCCTCGCGGATGTCGTGGGTCACCATGACGATGGTCAGCGCGTAATCGCGCCACAGCGCCTTGATCAATTTGTGCATGTCGGCGCGGATGCCGGGGTCGAGCGCGCCGAAGGGTTCGTCGAGCAGCAGGATGCGCGGCCGCTTGATCAGCGCCTGTGCGATCGCCAGTCGCTGCTGCATCCCGCCCGAAAGCTGCGCGGGATAGAGATGCATCGAATCGGCCAGCCCGACCGCGTGCAGCATATCGGTCGCCTCGGCGATTGCCGCGCGGCGGGCAGAGCCGAACAGCCGCGCCAGCACGGGCGCCTTGGTGCACTCGATGCCGAACACGGTGTTGTCCAGCGCCGAAAGGTGCGGGAACACCGAGTAACGCTGGAACACCACGCCGCGATCGGGCCCGCATTCGGGCGCCAGCGGAACGCCGTCGAGATCGATCCTGCCCCGCGTGGGGCGCTCCTGGCCCAGGATGATGCGCAACAGGCTGCTCTTGCCCGCGCCCGATGGCCCGACGATCGAGACGAACGAGCCCGCCTCGATATCGAGATCGACTCGCTCGAGCACGATCTTGTCGCCATATTCGACCCACACGTTCTGCAGGCTCAGGATCGGGCCGGGGACGGAAGGCAAGGGTGCGGCGGTCAATGGCCTGCTCCATGCGCCCAGGGGAAGGCGCGCTTGCTGGTCCAGGTCAACGCCATGTCCATGACAATCGCCAGCAATGCGATCCACGCGACATAGGGAATGATGACGTCCATCGACAGATAGCGGCGCACTAGGAAGATGCGGTAGCCAAGGCCGACGTCCGATGCGATCGCCTCGGCCGAGATCAGGAACACCCAGGCCGGGCCCAGCGCCATCCGCACCGCGTGGATCAGCCGCGGCATCGCCTGGGGTAGCGCCACCCGGATCATGATCTGCCACGAACTCGCGCCCAAGGTCTGCGCCTTGACGATCTGCTCGGCCGGCAACGCACCGACATGCGCCGCGATATCGCGGATCATCACCGGCGCGATCCCGATCACGATCAGCGCGACCTTGGCGGTCTCCCCCAGTCCCAGGGCGATGAACAATATGGGCAGCAGCGCGATTGGCGGGATCACCGCGATGCCCGTCACCAGCGGCCCGAAAGTGGCGCGCACCGGGGGCAGCACCCCCAGCACCAGACCGACGAACAGCGCGGTGATCGTCGCAATCCCCAGGCCGAGCCCCAGCCGCTGCAGGCTGGCCAGCGTGTCGACCCAGAAGGTGAGTTGCCCGGTGAGCTGGTCCGCCTGGAACATCAGCGCTGCCATCGCCTGCACCATCGCGCCGGGCAGCGGCAGGATCCGGTCCAGCGGATTGTCCGCATGGCGCTGTGCCGCCATCACCAGATAGACCAACAGCAGCAGCGCGATCGGCGCTGCCCCCAGCAAAATGCGCTGGCCGCGGCTCAGATGAAGGTTGACCCAGCGCATGCCCGTTGCCTCTCCTCGCGTCCGCCGGCCGATCAGAGCTTGCCGTCGGCGGCAAGCGTCATGAAGCTGTCGTCGAAGCGCAGCGTCACGCGCGAAGGGTCGCCCAGCGTCTTGCCGCCGGGAAAGGCAATGCCGACATCGTCGGCCGAGCGCGCGCCCTTGAACAGCCCCTTGGAGAAGCTGAAATCGCGCACCTGGGTCATCGTGGAGACCAGAGCAGGCGCGGTCGCCGCGGCCAGAGCGGCCTTGGGGTCGGCATAAAGGAACGTGGTCGCCAACTGGCTGTCGAACATTTCGGGCGTCGCGCCCGACAATTTGGCCATCGCCGCGCGCGCTTCCGCGCCTTGCGCGTCCTGGCGCTGCATCAGCGCGACGGTTTCATACCAGATGCCCGCCAGCGCCTTGCCCAGATTGGGATTGGCCTTGAGCGTCGCGGTATCGACCACCATCAGGTCGAGGATTTCGCCCGGGATGTCGGCGGAGCTGAACACCATGTTCACGCCCTGCTGCGCCTTAATCACCGAAAGCTGCGGGTTCCACGCGACCGCGGCATCGACATCCGCTGCGCCGAAAGCGGCGACGATATCGGCGTCCGAGGTGTTGACGGTGCGGACATCGGTGGATTTCAGCCCCGCCTTGTCGAGCGCCCGCGTGAGCAGATAATGCGAGACCGACAGCTCGACCAGATAGGCCTGCCGACCCTTGAGCGCGGCGAGCGAATTGGCGCCCTTGAGCAGGACGCCGTCATTGCCGTTGGAATAATCGCCGATGATGATCGCGCTGGTGTCCTTGCCGCCGGCAGCGGGAATGGTCAGCGCATCCATGTTGGTGACGGTGACGCCATCGAACTTGCCGGCAGTATACTGGTTGACCGACTCCACATAGTCGTTGACCTGCACGAGGTTGATCTCGATGCCGTATTTGTCGGCCCATTTCTTCACGATGCCCGCCTGCTGGGCGTAAGGCCAGGGCATCCATCCGGCATAGATCGACCAGCCGATGGTGAACTCGGTCTTGGGCTCGGCCTTGGGATCGGCACCTTGCGAACAGGCTGTCAGCAGGAGCGCTCCAGCGACCAGCACCGCAGTGCCAAGCTTGCCAAACAGCCTCATCATGATTCGATCCCCTTTCGCAGTGCAGCATCACCCCAGGCGCGACCCTTGTCCATCAAAAAATATTACCGTAGTGAAAAACTGTAATACCGGTCGCCAAAGGACTGACCCAGCTCGACAGCTCGCAGCGTGACCACCGTCTAGCCACCCAGGTTGAGGAAACCGCATTTCGACCCGCGAACGCGAAGGTTTAGAGAGCGACGAATCACTTTCGCGCCGATGATGATTTCGCATCGGCGATTCGGGACCTGCTCTTGACATGGAGGCCACGGAGCCGGGTTGGGTCAATTTTCCCGCGCCGCTTCAAATTTGCCAACAGGCCGGAAAAGCGGGTTTTTGTGCGGTGCAGCATGGAATTTCTTCATACTGAGCAAGTGCAATATTATTACGCTTGACGCATTGTGTAATATCCATACCGTAATGGGCATCGTCGCTGCGACGGCGAGCCAAGAAAAATCATGCGGTCTAAGTGAGGGTTCATGGATAAAATGCCGGCCTGCACCGAAGTTCCTGCCAGCGACGGGCTGCCGATATCCGGCAGCACGCAACCGGCAATCGGCGCAGGTTCTGCAATGGACCTTCCCCCCGGCCTTTGTTCGCGCCTTGCCCACCGGCACCGCGCCGTTCCCTCCGCCAGCATCGGCGCGCGGAGTATCACGACTGCCAATCAAAAAGGCCGGGAACCGGCTGACAAGGTGCCGGCCTAGCCAGAGCGCCAAAGGGGAAGGATGTCGTTCGACGAAAGGCTCACCAGAAAAGGGGGGTCGGAATGACGAAGAAACTGTTTCGCAATACGCTGCTTGGGGCAACCATGCTGATGGGGGTCGGCTCTGCCCCGGCATATGCTCAGGATACCGACCAGACGGCCGACCAGGAAAGCGGCGCGAGCACGATCGTCGTGACCGCCACGCGCAGGGCAACCTCGCTTCAGGACGTGCCGATCAACATTTCGGCGATCGGGTCGGAGGAGCTTGCACGCCAGCGCATTGACGATGTCCGCGATATTGCCGATTTCACCCCCGGCCTGACGATCGCCGACACCGGCCCGGGCTCCACCGGAACCATCGTCTTGCGCGGCCTCAACGCTTCGGATTCGAGCGCCAATGGTGCCTCCTACGACAATTCGCTTGGGGTCTATCTGGGCGAAGTGCCGCTCTATTACGATTTCAAGCTGCTCGACATCGCCCGCGTCGAAGTGCTGCTCGGCCCCCAGGGAACGCTGTATGGCCTCGGCACCCTGGCAGGTGCGATCCGCAACATTCCCAACCGGCCCAACCTCGATAGCTTCGAAGGCGAAGTGCACGGCCGCTTCTACGGCAAGAGCAAGAGCGGCGATGTCGGCTATCAGATGGACGGGGTGATCAACATCCCGATCATCAAGGACCACCTCGCGTTTCGATCTGCCACCGGTTATTATTTCGATCCGGGCTTTATCGATTATCCGCTGCTGGTGCAGCGGCCGGGCATTTCGCTGCCCCAGCCCGATGGGCCCAATGTCATCACGCCGGCAGGCTATGCCGCCAATCTTCGGCGCGAGAGCGACGTCAACTTCGAGAAGACCTTCACCACCCGCAACCAGTTGTTGCTGCAGGCGAGCGAGGACTTCAAGGTCAATTTCACCTACGCATTCCAGCAGACCAAGACCGATGGCGGTCAGTACAACAGCGATGGCGTGCTGGGCACAGGTCGTTACGAAAGCGCGGGGCGCTTCCTCGAGCCGGCCAAGCGCCGCGCGCATCTGGGCAGCGTGGAGATCAACGCCAACCTCGCCGATATCGCCGATCTGGTCGCGACCACCGCCTATACCGACGTCAAGAACAACACCAGTTTCGACATTACCGATCTGCTGCTCGATCTCGACTACGGCTACGAATCCTTCCCCGCCTTTGCCGGGTTCAACCAGAACGAGAACCGCCGCAAGCAGTTCAACCAGGAGGTCCGCTTCGTCTCGCGCCACGGCGGTCCGTTCAACTGGGTGGTGGGCGCTTTCTACAACCGGCAGAAGCTGAACTCCTTCGGCCGCGAACGCCTGCCCAACCACCCCTGGGTCGCCTTTGGTACCCAGCCAAACCCGGATGAAGTGGAATACGCAGCCTTTACCCGGTCCACGGTGAGCGAACGCGCGATCTTCGGCGAGGGCACGTTCAGGATCACCCCCGAATGGCAGGTGACCGCAGGCGCGCGCTATTTCGGCTACAAGTCTGAAATCGCCGGGCGTGCGGTGCTGCCTTTGCTGGGCGATCCGGTCAGCCCCTTCGACCTGCCTTCGGCAGGCGGCAAGGCCAAGCAGAGCGGATGGGTGTGGAAGTTCAACAGCTCCTATAACTTCACCCCCGACATCATGCTGTATGCGACCTACTCCAAGGGCTATCGCATCGGCGGTCCCAACTCGGTGGCGCCGTGCGTGCTGCCGCTCGATCCTACCCAGCAGAATGTCTGCGCGCTGCCCAACGAAATCCAGTTCGGACCGGACACGACCAAGAATATCGAGGTCGGCATACGCGCCCAGCTGTTCGACCGGATGCTGACGGTGAACGCAAACGTGTTCACCATCGACTGGAACGGCATCCAGGTGGATTCGGCAACGATCAACGGCATTGTCGGGATCACCGTCAACGGCGGCAAGGGCAAGTCGGAAGGCTTTGAAGCCTCGTTCCAGCTCCGCCCGATCCCGCGGGTCTCGATCCAGGGGATGTATTCCTATCTCGATTCCAGGCTGACCGAAGACGTGCCCGCGATCATCGCGGTGAACAGCCCGGCGGGCGTCTATCCCAGCAGACCGATCCAGCTCGACGCGCTGGCGGGAGACAGGCTCCCCGGTTCAGCGAGCAACTCCGGCAGCCTGGGGGCAACCTACAGCGCGCCCTTCAAGGACGGAACGATCGTGGCCGACTGGACCGCGACCTATCGCGGCAGCGTGGTGACACGACTGGGCTGGGAGCGCGCCTTTGGCGACAAGCTTCCCGGCTTCACACTGCACCGCGCGTCGCTGTTCTACGACACCGAAAAGTTCAGCATCGGCCTGTTCGCCAGCAACATCTTCGACAAATACGCGGTCGCATCGGTGTCCAACGACCGGTCGCGGGTCGGGCTGAACGACGGCGTGCGGCTGCGCTACTTCAAGCAGAACGTCATCAATCCGCGCACCTTCGGCCTCGAGGCACGGGTAAAGTTCTGATCGGGGGGGGGACCGGACGGGGCTGAATCCTTGCAGGGATGATGCCCCGTCCGGCGCAGACGGACCACACCACGGATTTTTGACCCACCAGAGGAGCGATCGCCATGGCATCTGGAGCGCACACAATCCTGCCGGGCACCGTCAGGGGCTGCCGATCGGTCCTGCTGCTGGCGGCCAGCCTGCTGCCCGGACCCATGGCAAACGCAGCGTCCCCGCCGCTGTTCGCCGAGCGCTGGATCGACGGCACCAACGGCGCCGAACCCGCCACCCACGTGCAGGCGCTGGACGCCGACACTTTCGTCATCCGGCAGTCGGTCAAGACCAATTTCGAAGCTCCGTTCGTGTATCTGCTGTTCGGACGCGACAAGGCCTTGCTGATCGACACCGGAGCGCAAGATGGCCAGATCAGGCCTGCGGTCGATGCCCTGATTGCCGACTGGCTGGCCGCAAACAAGCGCAGCGCCATTCCTCTGGTGGTTGCGCACAGCCATAACCATGGCGATCATGTCGCCGGTGACGCGGCATTCCGCGGCCGCCCCGATACGACCGTCATCGGGCTTGCACCTGCCGATGTCGCGGCTTTTTTCGGCATCGATCCATGGCCAGACAGCATGGCCAGCTTCGATCTGGGCGGGCGCAAGCTCAGCATATTGGCCACGCCCGGCCATCAGGCGGCGGCGATCATGGTCTATGACCCCCGGCTGAAGATCCTGCTCTCGGGCGATACGCTGTATCCTGGGCGCCTGTATATCCCGGTCAATTTCCTCGGCGACAACCGCGCCAGCATCAACCGGTTGGCGGCCTTTGCCAGAACCCATCCCATCCGCGCGGTACTCGGCGCGCATATCGAGATGACCCGCACGCCCGGCCAGGATTATCCGCACGAGGCTTCGAGCCACCCCGACGAACATCTGCTCGAACTGCCCGCAGGCAGCATCAGCGAATTGCGTCGCGGGCTGGGTGCGAAGCTGGACGTTCCAGGCGAAGGCCAGGTGCACGATCACTTCATCATCATGCCGGTGCCTGCCCGTGACGAATGATAGCATAGATCAAATCTATGGGGTCTATTCCATATTGCCGTCTGGCGTGATGGCCCGGTTTTGCCGACCTTGTCTCGATTGAATTTTTCATCCCACCCTGCGCGCCGGCAGTGCCGCACCGCCAGGGTCACATCGCGAGTACAGATGCATGGACGGAGTTCGCGTAGGTAAACGGGTGATAGGCGCGCAGTCGCCTGTGACCATCGGCTGGGAAAATATCCCGCGGGTGCAGGGTGGTCCGATCAAGCAGATCGTGTTCACTTATTTCCAGCCGTTCGTGCTGTTTTCGCTGGTGCTGTTCTGGTATTACGCACCCAACTCAATCGCCAAGGCGTCCACCGCGATCGGCATCGGCATCGCTTTCAAGATCCTGCTGCTTGTGCTGGAGTGGGTCAATCCCCGCTATGAAAGCTGGCAGCTCACCTGGAAGGAGCTGGTCACCGACCTGTTCTATGTCGGGCTGGGCTATACCGTTCTGGGGATGGTAGAAAACCATATCGGCGCCGACGTCCTGATCGAGTTCGTGCAGACCAGCTTCAACTGGGACAAGTTCGCCTGGTTCACCAGCATGCCGTTGCTGGTGCAGGCGTTCGCGATCCTGTTCCTGTTCGATTTCGGGCAATACTGGATGCATCGGGGAATGCACAATTGGTATCCCCTGTGGCTGACGCATTCGGTGCACCACTATATTACCCAGCTCAACATCAACAAGGGCGCGGTCGGCAACCCGATCGAGCTTTTCCTGATCGGCATCGGCATTGGCGGGTTCTTCGATTTCCTGCCGCGCGCCGCACTGCTGGCAGGCGCCATCGGCATGTCGGTGGGCGTGTATCAGCACATCAACGTTCGGTTCAACACCCCGCGCTGGTGGCGGTTCCTGTTCAACACCACCGAGCACCACAGCCTGCACCATTCGCAGGATTTCGAGGCCACCCGCTCCAACTACGCCAGCACGTTCATCTTTATCGACCGAATCTTCGGCACCTGCGTCGATGGCGAGGCCGAGCTGCTCGGCATGGAAGGCGGCCGCCGCATGTCGATCCGCGAACAGATGCTGTTTCCCTTCACCGAGGGCTGGAAGACGATGAAGGAACGCTTCGGAAAGGCTTCGACCACCAACGAGCCCTATGCCGAAACCGACGCGATCGCGGCCGAGTGATGGACCAGACACAGATGCTTGGCGAACAAGCCCGCAAGCCGCGCAATCATCTTTTGCGCGGACACCGGATCAACCTGCGCCTGCTCGACTGGATCTGGAACATCCGCGGCAGCGTCCCGCTCGCGCCCGGCCAGTCGAGCGATGATGCTTTCGCCAGGCTCGATCCCCTGTTTCAACAGCCCGGCACAACCTATGAACGGACCGGGGATACGCTGGTATTTGCCAAGAAGGACCAGGCTGCGCAGGACAAGATGTCGATCTTCGATGCTGGCGCGTTGCAGATCGAACCCGGCCCGGGCGGCGCGGTCCTGCGTTATCGCATGGCGAGCCGTGCGTTGCTGTTCTGCTTCCTCGCGCCCTTGCTGTTCCTGGCCTTCGGGCAACTGATCGTCGCGGTCGGCATCCTCTCGGGCCCGGAGACCGAAGCGGCAGAAAAGGACAAGAAGGACGAGAAGAAGGAGCAGGTGCGCGAGCTTCATCCGATCGACAAGTTCCTCGGGGCCCCGGCGCCTGACAATCCCAAGGACGACAAGAAGAAGGACGAGAACAAGGACGACAAGCATTCGCCGACCGCAGCGTACGTGTTCGCCGCGCTGTTCGCGACGCTCTATGCGGCCGGACGGGTTCTGGAAGACCGGTTGATCCGGTCGCTGTTCACAAAGCGCCTGAACGCTGCCGATGCCTGAGAGCCGGTGCTGGCTCGTGGCACACTAATCCACCACCAGATAGAACCGGGCCTTGCGCCGCCCCGGATTAATCACGTGAATCTGGTGCCGCTGCGTGAACATCGGCACCCATTCACAGCTGGGCCGCGCCGCCGTGTGCTGGCATATGGGCTGCGACTCGCCGTCGATGACCTGCAGCCGCAATTGCGCCGCGTCGGGCGATGACAGAGCTATCGAGGCCTTCTGCCCGGACAGGAATGTCTGTTCGATCAGTATATCACCCCCCGCGTTCAGCATGCCGTGCCGATAACCTGGCCCCAGAGTGCGCCCGCGCATCGGTGACCCATGGTCCGGCACTCGTTCCTGCCACAGCGCGAGGGCCGATCGCGCGGCATCGTCAAGCGGTCGTGCGCCGAGCGCTGCGATAGTGGCAAGCGGCAGGGCCAGCGTGGCATCATCGCCTGTACGAGCAGCCACGTCCGCTTGCGCCAGAGCATCGGCAAGCCGCATCGCGCTGGATGCCGACGACAGGGATTTGGGCTGGGCCAGGCCTTCGCGCGTGGCTGCGGGCCCACAGGACGCCAGCATCCCCAGGGCAAGCAGCCCCATCATCGCCGATGATGCCGATCTTCGGGTCATTGCGCCGCCTTTCTGAGTTCGAAACACGCCCCGCCGTCGCAATCTGCCAGCTCCAGCGACAGGCCATGCCGTTCGGCGATCGCGCGGGCGAGCGCGAGGCCCAGGCCGCTGCCGGGCTGACGCTGGTCGACATTGTCGCTGCGGTAGAACGCCTCAAAGATCCGCGACCGATCCGGCGGCGGGACCCCGGGGCCATCGTCGGCGATAGTCAGCACCGGCCCGGCGGCGAGGGTTACCGTCACACTCCCGCCTGCGGGCACATATTTGAATGCGTTGTCGAGCAGGTTGGTCACCAATCGTCCAAGTTGCGCCTCCTCCCCCTCGATCATTACCCCCGGTGCGATGTCCCAGACAAAGCTGTGGCCGGATTCCTCTGAGCTGTCGGCATATAGCTCGCAGATCCCGCGTACCATGGCCGACAGGTCGATCAGTCTCAACCCGGTGCGATCCCCCCGCCGGGCCTTGCTGGCGGCGATGTCGAGCAGCGATTCGAGCGTGCCGACCAGATGGCGGATCTCCGCGCGCGCACCCACCAGCGCTTCTGCAGTGCAGCATCGGGGCTGGCGGCCAGCAATTTCACCAGCCGCCGGTCGAGATGCATCACCGGGGTGCGGATCTCGTGCGCGACCTGATCGGACGTGTCGCGATACGCCTCCATCAAATCTCGCAAACGGGCAAGCGATGCTGCGGCGTGCCCGGCAAGTTCGTCGATCTCGTCGGTCCGCGCGCCATCTGCCAGCCTGCGGATGGGCTTGGCGTCGGGATTGCGGAATGCGCGGTTGATACTATCGATGCGGTGCTTGAGATGGCTCCCGGCGCTGTAGCCGAACAGGCCAATCGCCACCGCAAACACCACGCCGCCTGCGGCAAAGACGAGTGCGATGCGGGCCAACAGCGGCTGGCCGTCCGCAGCCTCATGCGCCACCACCAGCCTGAGGTCCGGGCCAAGCTGGGTCGCCCGGGCGTAGGCCTGCGTCGCCTCGCCGATACGGATCATGCCGCTCTCCGAGACGCGGGCATCAAGCGCGGGCCAGGCGGTGATATCGCCCGCGATCCGCCCGCCCCTGGCATCCGCCAGCATATAATGCGGCAGGCTTCCATCGGCGGGCCGGATCATCAGCCGGTCACCGATCCGCCGGGCAAGCTCTGCGCGCCCGCCGCTGGCGTGAATATCGACCAGCCCGGCCAGGTCGACATCGACGGCATCGCGCGCCGATGATTGCAGCGTCGCGCGGATCGTCTGGTCGGTCACCAGCCACAGCCCCGCGACCAGCACCCCGGACAGGGCGATGGCCATCGCGACGATGCGAGAGAAAATGGAGCGGCGCGCGGTTTTCATCGGCCGTCGAGCAGCCTGTAGCCCGAGCCCCAGATCGTCTCCATCGCCGGGGTGGCAAAGCCGTCCTCAAGCTTGCGCCGCAGCCGCCCGATATTGACGTCCACCACATTGGTCTGCGGGTCGAACGCCATGTTCCACACATCCCGCAACAGCATCTCGCGGGTGACGATCTCGCCGGCATTGTCCATGAAATAGCGGAACAGCTCGAATTCGCGCGGGCTGAGCGCCAGATGCCGGTTCTGGCGAAACGCGGTGCGCGCCTTCACATGGCATTCGAATGCGCCAAACAGGATGACCGCGCTATGCTCCTGCCCCGATGCCCGCCGGTGCAGCGCCCGGATGCGCGCCAGCAGTTCGGGTGCCTCGAAGGGCTTGGCCAGATAATCATCGGCACCGGCCTCCAGCCCTTCGGACCGGTCGCTGGTCCGGCCCAGCGCCGAAAGCATCAGCACCGGTGTCCCCACGCCACTCTCGCGCAGGCGCTGCAGGATCGTGAGACCATCGAAATCGCCCAGCATCCGGTCGAGTATGATGACATCGAATTTTTCGAGCCCGGCGCGCAGCAGGCCACCCGCACCGCTGTTTTCCCACACGACCGTGTCGCCGTTGGCCGAGGCCAGTTCCTGCACCTCGGCTGCGGCGCGCTGATCGTCCTCCACATACAGGATCTTCACCATGGGTGCTCCAGTTGCCCGGTTATTGTCGTGCCTCAACCGCAGACCGGCGGCCCGATACTGGTGCCGGCACGCTCTGGATAGTCCCGGATGAAGGCCCCGACCAGCCACGTGAACGCACCTAACGGGCTTTGTCATCTTTCCGTCAATGCTTGTAACGCGCCTTGGACGCTGTCTGCGTCTAATCTTCTTGCAGTCAAGCATCGCAAGCAGGAGGCATTCCATGAAAGCCAGCATCAGGATCGCATCGGCATTGTCCGCGCTCGGGTTTGCCGCACTGGCTGTCACCCCGGTCTATGCAGGCAAGCCGAAGGCCGAGGTCGAGGTTACCAAGTGCGCGACACCGCACGGCAGCATCGCCGTCACCGATGGCGATACCCAGGGCTGGGCCAAGCTGGGCCTTTCCAGCCCGCGCGGCATGCTCGGGGCGATCGTCCAGCAATCGGGGTGCTTCACGCTGCACACCGGCGCCGAGGGCAAGCCGGCCGATTACCTGATGTCCGCTGTCGCAGGTTCGCAGGAAGAGATCGACCAGACGATGAATGCCGCCAAGGGCGCACTCACCACGGGCCTCGTACATTCGGGTGCCGCGGGCGCCATCTTGTCCAGGGTTCCCTTTGGCGGCCAGATGTTCGGCATGCTCGGCGGGCTGGGCGGCAAGAAGAAAACCGTGACCGCAGGCCTCAGGCTGATCAACCCGGGCAATGGCCAGACATTGCTGTCGGGCAGCGGGCAGAGCCAGAAGTCGACGATCAGCGTGCTCAGCAGCACCGACTGGGTCGCCGCCAGCCAGGGCCAGCTCGGCCAATATGGCTCGTCCGCAGACGGCAAGATGCTGACCAGCGCCTTCATCGAGGCCTATAACGCCCTGGCATCGCAGGCGGGCGCATTGGCGGCGGTGGCACCTCAGGCAGCTCCGGCTGCAGCGCCGGAGACGGCGAAGTATACCGTGGCGGTGGACACCAAAATGCGGGCTGCCGCCTCTGCCGAGGCCGAAGAGGTCCGCGCGCTGCGCGCCGAGACCAGTCTGATCCCGACCGGCCAGAAAGACGGCCTGTTCGTCGAAGTCACCGACACATACGGAACCAAGGGATGGGTTTCGGTGGAAGACCTGCGTTAGATTGCGACCCGAGCGCAGGGCTTCCACCGTCAGGGGGGCGTCATCCCGCAAGGATGGCGCCCTTTCCTGTTTCATCGCGGCAGGCGCGGCAGTCCGTCAAAAAGACTTGGGCAGGCCCAGTGCGTGGGTCGCGACGTGGCTGAGGATCAGGTTGGTGCTGATCGGCGCCACCTGATAGAGCCGGGTCTCGCGGAACTTGCGTTCAATGTCGTACTCCTCGGCAAAGCCGAAGCCGCCGTGCGTCTGCACGCACATATCGGCGGCATACCAGCTCGCCTCGGATGCCAGCATCTTGGCCATGTTGGCTTCGGTGCCGCAGGGCTGTCCCGCCTCGAACATCGCGGCGGCCTTGTTGATCATCTCCGCTGCTGCCGAAAGTTGCACGAACGCGCGGGCGATGGGGAACTGCACGCCCTGGTTCTCGCCGATCGCGCGGCCGAACACCGAACGGTCCCTGGCGTAGGCGACCGCCCGATCAATGAAGAAGCGTCCGTCGCCGATGCATTCGCTGGCGATGAGGATGCGTTCGGCGTTCATGCCGTCGAGAATGTAGCGAAACCCCCTGCCTTCCTCGCCGATCAGCGAGGAGACGGGGACGCGCAGATCATCGAAGAACAGTTCGGTGGTGGCGTGATTGAGCATGGTGCGGATGGGCCGGATGGTCAGCCCGTTGCCGATTGCCGCGCGCATATCGACCAGCAGTACCGAAATGCCGTCCGAAGGCTTGGCGACCTGCTCGCGCGCAGCCGTGCGCACCAGCAGCACCATCAGGTCGCTGTGCTCGGCCCGGCTGATCCAGATCTTCTGCCCGTTGATGACATAATCATCGCCGTCCCTGCGGGCGAAGGTTGCGATGCGCGTGGTGTCGGTGCCGCTGGTCGGCTCGGTCACGCCAAACGCCTGCAGCCGCAGCTCTCCGCAAGCGATCTTCGGCAGGTACATCGCCTTCTGCTCGGCCGATCCGTGCTTGAGCAAAGTGCCCATCGTGTACATCTGGGCATGGCAGGCCCCGCCATTGCAGCCCGAACGGTGGATTTCCTCGAGGATCGCGGTCGCCGCTCCCAGCCCCAGTCCCGATCCGCCGAACTCTTCGGGAATCAGCACCGACAGAAAGCCTTCGCGGGTCAGCGTGTCGACGAACTCGGTCGGATAGGTGCGCTCCCGGTCCAGCGCCTGCCAGTAGGGCCCCGGAAACTTCGCGCACAGCCGCCGCACCGACTCCCGTATCTCGGGAAAGCTCTGCTCATTCTGGCCGGTCATGCAAATCTCCCTGCGGCATGCCATCGGCACTTCGCAGCGCCGTGTCAAATGGCCGCAAGGAGGGGAAGGCTACAGGCCCACCGTCCGTAGCGCCTGGTCGAGATCCTCGATGACATCGTCAACATCCTCGAGCCCGACATTCAGGCGCAGCATGTCCTCGGTGATGCCCACCGCCAGCCGCGCCTCCTCGCCCAGGCCATGATGCGTGGTCGAGCTGGGATGCGTCATCAGCGAACGCGAATCGCCGATGTTGTTCGAGATGTCGACCAGTTCGAGCGCGTTGAGCAGGCCATGCGCGCGTGCCCGCCCGCCGCCGACATAGACCGAGAAGATCGGGCCAGCCGCCTCCATCTGCGCCATGGCGAGGTTGTGCTGCGGGTGGCTGGGAAGCCCTGGATAATTGACCCGCTCGATCCGCCCCTCGAGGAAGCTTGCGACCTTGAGCGCGTTCTCGCTCTGCCGCCGGATGCGCAGGTCGAGCGTCTCGAGCCCCTTGAGCACCACCCAGGCGTTGAACGCGCTCAGCGTCGGCCCGGTGTTGCGGGTGAACGGCAGCAGCGTGTTGGTAATGAAATCGTCGGTGCCGCACACCGCGCCTGCGAGCACGCGGCCCTGGCCGTCCATCATCTTGGTCGCGCTATAGGCGACGACATCGGCGCCGAACTCCATCGGCCGTTGCAGCACATTGGTGGCAAAGGCGTTGTCGACCACGCTGGTGATGCCGTGCGCGCGGGCAATGTCGCACACCGCCTGCATGTCGATGATGTCCATCGTCGGGTTGGCGGGGGTCTCGAAGAAGAACACCTTTGTGTTGGGCTTGATCGCGGCCTCCCACTGGTCGATCTCGCGCCCGTCGATGATCGTCGTCTCGATGCCGAACTTGGGCAGCAGCGTATCGGTCAGCCAGCGGCACGAGCCGAACAGCGCGCGGCTGGCAACGACATGGTCGCCCATCTGCAGCTGGCACAGCAAGGCTGCGGTCATCGCCGCCATGCCGCTTGCCATGCAGCGGGTCGCCTCTGCGCCTTCCATCAGCGAAATGCGCTTTTCGAGCATCTCGACCGTGGGGTTCTGCAGGCGGCTGTAGGTCATGCCCGCCTGTTCGCCATTGAAGCGCGCGGCGGCATCCTCGGCGCAGTCATAGGCATAGCCCGAGGTGAGGAAGATCGCCTCGGAAGTCTCGCCAAACTCACTGCGCGCGGTGCCGCCCCGGATCGCGCGGGTCGCGGGACGCCAGCGGCTGGTGATGGCGGGGTCTTGTCCGGCGTTGCGCTTCATGGGGTTGCCTTGGTGCTGATTGGAAGAAACGCGCGCTATATGCGCGAGTGCGGTGCGCGGGGAAAGCGGGAATTGTCATTTTGGTGCGCGCGCGATTACCGCGTCGAATTGCGCCCGCGCTCGGGCGCTTCTTCCGATGCGATCGCCTGCGGGCTGATCGACACGCCGTGCAGCCGCCAGCGCCCCTCGACCCACTGGAAGAAGAAATCGAAGAACAGGGCGGTGGGCCTGAGGCCGAAATAGCCGCGCACCCGGATCACACCCGGCTCCGCCACCGAGGGCGGTTCGGTATAGGTCGGCGCGAGCAGCAGCGCGCTCGACAGATCGACCCGGCTCTCGCGGATGCTGGCGAAGATCTCGCCCAGCCGCGCGGCGTTGTTGTTGACCTGGAAACCGGGTGAGGAAATATCGCGCAGCACCGAATAGTTGCCCGACAGGTTGGCGTGGTGCACCGCGGTCATCGTCGACCAGAGCAACTTCGCCAGCTCCAGCTCGCTGGGAACCGGCTCGACCGAGATTGGCGGTTGTGCGGCCTGGGTCTGCGCAGCCGCCGGGATCGCGGTGGTCATAGCCAATGCGGCAAGCAAAAAGGCCGGGACGACATGTCCCGGCCGAGTGTTCAGTAAACGCATAACTCTCCTTACCAGGCGATCTGGAAACCGCCCCGCGCACCCACCGAGCCGCTGTTGAAGCCGACACCGATACCGGCCGACACAGACGCGTTTTCGGCGACACGGGCGGTGATCGCCGTGGTCAACGATCCCTGGTCCTCATAATAGCCGACGCCGCCCGACAGTGCAAAGGTGGTGCCCGGCGGCAGCGCGGGCGATTCCATTGCCAGCGCCATCGCCACGCCCTCGTTTGCCCGGCTGATCGCGCGCCGGTTGATCTCGGTCAGGTCGAACAGCGTGTTCACCTGTCCGCTCAGCGCATTGACCTGTGCATTCGAGGCAAAGGTGTTGACCGCAGGTCCCGCACCCAGCGTGCCGCTGGCGTCGGTGGTGACGATCGAGGTGGTGCCGCTCTGCGCCGCGGTGCTGGCGGCGAGATCGCCGATGGTGACCGAGCTGCCGCTGCCGCCCAGCTTGATCTGATTGGCACGGTTGGCCGTTGCCCCGTTGCCGATCGCGACCGAGTTGGTGAACGCTGCCGAAGTCTGGTTGCCGATCGCGATCGCGCCCGCGCCCGATGCGACGGCGGCCTCGCCCACCGAGACCGAGCGCACGCCCGATGCCACCGCAAGATGGCCCAGCGCGGTTGCCCGCTCGCCCGTGGCTTCGGCCCGCCAGCCATAAGCGGTCGCTGCGGTCGCGGTCGCCAATGCCTGCCCGCCCACCGCGGTGGTGGAAGCGCCGGTGGCCTGGGTTGCACGGCCCGATGTGCCATCGCGGTTGCCGCCGATGGCGATGGCATCGCCGCCGCTCGCCACTGCGGTGTTGCCGATGGCGATCGCGTTGGTGCCGCTGGCGACCGAAAGGTTGCCGACCGCGACGCTCAACGCGCCCGACGAATTCGCCGCCTCGCCCACAGCGGTCGAGCGCACGCCCGATGCGTTGGCGAGGTGGCCCAAAGCCGTCGCGCGTTCCGCCACCGCCTCGGCGCGCCAGCCGAAGGCGGTTGCCGCCGTCGCCGTGGCCAGCGCGCGGCCACCCACTGCGGTGCTCGATTGCGCCGTGGCTGCAGCGCTCAGGCCCATCGCGACCGCTTCGACCCCGGTGGAGCGAGCATCGTTGCCGATCGCGATTGCACCCACGCCCGATGCGACCGCGCCCAGTCCGTCGGCATCGTCGCCGTCTTCCCCGATCGCGATCGACTGTGCGCCCGTCGCCCGGGCGTTGGAGCCATATGCCGCCGATCCCGGACCCGTGGCCTGTGCGCCTGCGCCAACCGCGGTCGATCCCGATGCAATCGCACCCGCGCCGATTGCGGTTGCGCCAGGGCTTGTCGCCTGCGCGCCCTCACCCACGGCGGTGGCATCGGCAGCGCTGGCCACCGCCCCATTGCCGACCGCGGTCGAATCCTCTGCCGATGCGCTCGCGCCCACTCCGACCTGGGTGCTGTCCACCCCGGTGCCGATCCCCGACCCGGGAGGCGCTGCTGCCACCGCGATCAGGTTGCCGGCCGAATCGATCGTCAGGAAGAATTGCGATCCGACAGGAACGATGCCGGCCAGACCCGCAAAGCGATAGCTGTGGTTGGCCGCGCCCAGCACGAACTGGTTGTTCGCCGTCGCCACAGATCCGCTGCCGATGACGATCGAGTTGCTGAACATGCCCGTCGATGCGGCGTTGCCGATGGCGATCGAGAAGTCGCCGCTGGCGCTCGCGCTCTTGCCCAGCGCCAGCGAGCGGATGCCGCCTGCCACCGCCTGATGGCCGACCGCGAGCGACAGTTCTCCCGTCGCGCGCGCCTGCCAGCCGAAGGTCTGCGATCCCCGGCCCGAGGCGACCGATTCGCCGCCCACCGCGGTGGCATGGAAGCCCGAGGCCAGAGCCTGATCGCCAATTGCCACGGCATCTTCATCCGACGCGACGGCAAGATTGCCGACCGCCACCGAAGTGCCCAGCGAGGCGGCGTTGGCGCTGTTGGTCGAAGCCTGGTTGCCGATCGCAACCGAGTTGATCGCCGATGCAACCGCGCTCTTGCCGATCGCGGTCGAGCGCACGCCGGTGGCCTGCGCCTGATGGCCCGCCGCCAGCGACAGGTCGCCCGAGGCGACGGCCTGCCAGCCAAAGCTTTGTGCGCCGCGGCCCGAAGCGACCGACTCGCCGCCCACCGCCGTTGCATGGAATCCCGATGCCAGCGCCAGATCGCCGATCGCGACGGCATCCTCATCGGTCGCGCTCGCCTGGTTGCCGACCGCCACGGTAGTCAGTGCTGTCGCATTGGCCGCTTCGCCTACGGCCAGCGAACGCACGCCAGTGGCATTGGCAAGATGGCCCAGGGCATGCGCGCGCTCGGCATTGGCGTTGGCGCGCCAGCCGAACGCGGTGGCGCCCGGACCGATGGCATCGGCCTCGCCGCCGATCGCGACGGTCGAGTTGCCGATGGCGCGTGCGCCGGTCCCGGCATCGTCACCACCGATCGCCAGCGCATCGACACCGTCTGCGGTGGCGTTGTCGCCCAGCGCTATGGCCGAGGCACCCGTGGCGGTTGCCCCCGCCTGCGTACTGCTGACCGCCAGATAATTAAGCCGCGCGGCGTTGGCGGTGGTGGTCGATGCCACAGCGTTGAGTTGCGCGAGGTTGACCGCGTCGGTGAGCGATGTCCCAGCAGCGACGTTGGTGATCTGTCTTTCAGCACCTGCCGAGCCCACCGAAACCGTGTTGACGCGATCGGCCACCGATCCCGAGCCCAGCGCCACCGAATTGGCCGCCGTTGCGCTCGCGGCATTGCCCAGCGCGGTGCTGGTATCGGCGGCGGCGTTGGCGCGGCTGCCCAGCGAGGTCGAGTTGGCGCCGCCCGCCTGCGCGCTCTTGCCGACCGAGGTCGCCTCGAGCCCGGCGGCATTGGCCTGGTGTCCGACAGCGACTGCGGTGCGGCCCGATGCGTTGGCCTGCCAGCCGAACGCTTGGCTGCCGACGCCCGAGGCCACGGATTCGCCACCGATCGCGGTTGCATGGAAACCCGAGGCGTTGGCAAGGTCGCCCAAGGCAACCGCGTCTTCCGCCGTGGCCCGCGCGCCGTTGCCGATCGCGACAGCCGTGCCTGTCGAGGCAACGCCGCTCGGCGTCGTGCCGTCAGCCGTGACGGCGTTGTTGCCTATGGCGACCGAGCTAATACCCGCCGCACTCGCGCGGCTGCCGACGGCGGTGGCATTCGCGCCGCCTGCCAGCGTGCTCTTGCCGACCGAAGTCGCTTCGAAGCCGGCGGCATTGGCCTGATGGCCGACGGCCAGAGCCGTGCGGCCCGAGGAAACCGCCTGCCAGCCAAAGGCCTGGGAACCCACGCCCGAGGCTTGCGCTTCGCCGCCGATCGCGGTGGCGTGGAAGCCGGAGGCATTGGCGGATTCGCCCAGTGCGACCGCATCTTCCTGCGTTGCCCGAGCGTTGAAGCCGATGGCGACCGCGGTGCCCAGCGAAGGCATTCCCGATGGGGTGGCGCCAATTGTCACTGTTGTCGCATTGGCGCCGATGGCTACGCTGCCGGCTGTTGGGGAAGCGGCAGACTGACCGATGGCAATGGAAAAGGTGCCTGATGCTGTCGCGGAATGGCCGAGCGCGGTTGCACCCAGCGCGTTGGCAACTGCAAGAACACCGCATTCCGTGGAATTTACGACGTCATCGGCGTTGCCTGCGATGCCGTCAGGCCCGGCATTGAGGTTGCAAGGTGCGGTCGCATCGGCATGGGCCGGACTCGCAATGGCAATTGCTGCGGCGCTGGACGCCAGGAAAAGCGTTGCGCGCAACGCTTTTGCGTTGTTGGGGAAAGTTTTCATGGGTCCGCTCCTTGCTCGATGACAAGGCGGGTGTTGCCCCCGGCTATAATTCAACTCATGCGACCCTGCTCGCCGAGTGGTAATTAACCAGCCGCCGCGGAGCCTAGCAGAGGTTGTCCAAGGATCAACCCCTCGAAAATCGACCCGCATCTGCGGCCCGTACGTTCGGGAGTTTAAGTGTCCGCCAATCCTTGCTATCCGGGTGCCGGATGGCCATACCCATCGCTTACGACCGCCAGAAAGCGTGACTTTTGCCTGAACTCATTTCCTTTGAACCCGCCACCGGTGCCCGTTTGTGGACAGGCGCGCATGGCGATGTCGATGCCGAGGTGGCGATGGCGCGGGCCGCCTTTCCCGATTGGGTGGCCATGGCCGTCACCAAGCGAATCGAACTGTGCCGCCGCTTCGCCAACCAGGTGCGCGCACGATCGGAGGAATTCGCGACGCTGATATCACGCGAGACCGGCAAGCCGCTGTGGGAATCGCGCACCGAGGTGGAATCGGTGATCGCCAAGGTCGATATCTCGGTCTCGGCCTATGCCGAGCGCACCGCGCAACGCAAGCTCGACAGCGCGCTGGGCGGCACCATGGCGTTGCGTCACAAGCCGCACGGCGTGATGGCGGTGCTGGGCCCCTATAACTTCCCTGCGCATCTGCCCAACGGGCATATCATCCCGGCGCTGATCGCGGGCAACGCGGTGGTGTTCAAGCCATCGGAAAAGACGCCAGCGGTGGGCGCGATGCTGGTCGAGTGCCTGCACCAGGCAGGCATTCCCGAGGGCGTGGTGCGGCTTCTGGTCGGTACGGGCGAAGAGGGCAAGGCGCTGGTCGCGCATGATGACGTCGACGGGATATTGTTCACAGGCTCGGCCACCACGGGCATCGCCATCAACCGCAAGCTGGCCAGCCGCCCGGACAAGATCGTCGCGCTGGAAATGGGCGGCAACAACCCCATGGTCATCTGGGACACGCCGTGCATCGCCGATGCTGCAACGCTGATCATCCAGTCTGCCTTCACCTCGGCCGGACAGCGCTGTTCTGCCGCCAGTCGCCTGATCATCCGCGACACCATCTATGACGCGGTGATCGCAGAGACCAAGAAGCTGGCAGACCGCATCATCGTTGGCGCGCCGTTCGACGACCCCCAGCCGTTCATGGGCCCGGTAATCGACAACCAGGCGGCCGACGGGCTGACCGAGAGCTTCCTGTATCTGCTCAGCAATGGCGGGCGTGCGATCAAGCATCTGGTCCGGCTGGACGACAAGGTGCCGATGCTCTCGCCCGCGATCATCGATGTCACGGCCATCAAGGACCGCCCCGATGTCGAGCTGTTCGGCCCGCTGCTTCAGGTGATCAAGGTCAGCACCTTCGAGGAGGCGGTCAACGAGGCGAACAACACGCGCTTCGGCCTGTCGGCAGCCTTGGTCGGCGGCAGCCCGCAGCACTACAAGCAGTTCTGGGCCAACATCAAGGCAGGCATCGTCAACTGGAACCGCCCGACCAACGGGGCATCGTCCAAGGCACCGTTCGGCGGCGTCGGCCTGTCCGGCAACCACCGCGCCAGCGCTTATTATGCCGCGGACTATTGCGCCTATCCGGTCGTCTCCAACGAGATGGAACAGCCCCGCGCGACCATCGGTATCGGTTTGAAACAGGACTGATCTTAAAGGGTTTTATCCCCGGTCAAAAGCAAAACTAGGCGGCGCCAAAGGGGTTCTGCTTTGCAAGACGGGCGTGCACGGACCAGATGCACCGTTGGAAAGGACCAACGGACATGACTCATCTGCACGCACCCCTCCCCGGCTCTTCCGGCACCGTCTGGCTGGTCGGCGCAGGCCCCGGCGATCCCGACCTGCTGACGGTGAAGGCTGCACGGATCATTTCGCGCGCCGCGCTGATCGTGCATGACGGGTTGGTCGACGATGCCATTCTCGCGCTCGCCCGCGCCGATGCGCGACTGATCTCGGTCGCCAAGAAGCGCGCGCGCCACACGCTGCCGCAGGAGGACATCAACGCCTTGCTGATCGCCGAAGCGCGCAAGGGCCTTGATGTGGTGCGGCTGAAGGGCGGCGATCCGTTCATCTTCGGTCGCGGCGGCGAAGAGGTCGACGATTGCCGCGCCGCCGGCGTTGCGGTCGAGGTCGTCCCCGGCATCAGCGCCGCCAATGGCAGTGCGGCGGCCGCGCAGCTCCCCCTTACCCATCGCGACCTGTCGAGCGCGGTCACCTTCGTCGCAGGCCAGTGCAAGGGCCTGACCGAGCAGGACTGGTCGGGCCTTGCCGGCAAGGGCCGCACGCTCGTGATCTATATGGGCGTCGCCACCGGCGATGCGATCGCCGAGAAGCTGATCGCCGACGGTCTGTCGCCCGATACGCCGGTCGCGGTGCTCGAAAAGGGTACGCGGGCTGACATGCGCACATTGCGCACATTGCTCACCGACCTTGGCCCGATGATCGCGCGCGAAGCGGTGGTTTCTCCTGCGCTGATTGTCATCGGCGATGTCGTGACGCGCGCCCGCGCCACCGATTGCCTGCCCGCCATGTTCGCGCGACATCTGGAGCCTACGCCATGAAAATCCTCACCGGTAACGATCTGAAAACCGGCGACGTCATCTGGTGGGCGGGCGATACCCGCTGGTCGCGGCACCTGGCCGAGACCGTCGACGCCGGCAACGAGGCCGAGGCCATCCTTAAACGCGAGGAAGCCGCCTTGCGAGTCAACGTGCCCTATATCGTCGATGGCAAGCAGACCGATCAGGGCCCGATGCCGCTGCACATCAAGGAACGCGTCCGCGCGTTCGGCCCCACCGTGCGGCCCGACCTTGCCATCAACACCAGCATTCCGATTCTGAAGGCCTGAAGCAATGTATCAGTACGACAAATATGACCAGGCGATGGTCGATGCGCGGGTCGCGGAGTTCCGTGATCAGGTGCGCCGCCGCCTCGATGGGTCCTTGCCCGAAGAAGAGTTCCGCCACCTTCGGCTGAAGAACGGCCTGTATCTGCAGCTCCACGCCTATATGCTGCGTGTCGCGATCCCCTATGGCACGCTGTCGTCGAAACAGATGCACATGCTCGCGCACATCGCGCGGACGTATGACAAGGGCTATGGCCATTTCACCACCCGGCAGAACATCCAGTACAACTGGATAAAGCTGGACGAGACCCCCGACATCCTCGCCGATCTGGCGACGGTCGAGATGCACGCCATCCAGACCAGCGGCAACTGCATCCGCAACATCAGCTCGGATCATTTCGCCGGTGCCGCCGCCGACGAGATCGCCGATCCGCGCCCCTGGGCCGAGCTGCTGCGCCAATGGTCGACCTTCCACCCCGAGTTCCAGCTGCTGCCGCGCAAGTTCAAGATCGCGGTGATCGCCTCGTCCACCGACCGCGCCGCGATGCGGCTGCACGATATCGGCATCGAGCTGGTGAAAAACGCCGACGGCGTCTTGGGCGCCAGGTTCTTCGTCGGCGGCGGCATGGGCCGCACCCCGATGATCGCGCCATGCATCCGCGAGTTCGTCCCCGCCGAAGAGCTGATCAGCTATGCCGAAGCGTGCCTGCGCGTCTACAACCGCTATGGCCGCCGCGACAACAAGTACAAGGCGCGGATCAAGATCCTGGTCCATGAGATCGGCGCGGACGAATACCGCCGCCAGGTCGAGGAAGAGTTCGCGCACATGAAGACGCTCGGACTCGATCCCCCGGTGGCCGAGCTCGAGCGGATCAGCGCGTTCTTTACCGACCCTGCGTTCGAACAGGGACTAAGCGACGAGATCGACCGTTCCGATCCCGACTTTGCGGTCTGGGTCGACCAGAACACCCATCCGCACAGGGTGCCGGGCTATGCTGCGGTGACCATCAGCCTCAAGCCCGCAGGCGGCATCCCCGGCGATGCCACCGCCGAGCAGATCGACCTGATGGCCGACCTCGCCGAACGATACGCCTTCGACGAGCTGCGCGTCACCCACACGCAGAACATCGTGCTGGCGCATGTCCGCAAGGCCGATCTGTATGCCATCTGGCAACAGCTCGACGCCGCTGGTCTAGCCACCGCCAATCTCGACCTGATCAGCGACATGATCGCCTGCCCGGGCCTTGATTACTGCAGCCTCGCCAATGCCCGCTCGATCCCGGTGGCGCAGAAGATCTCGCAGCGCTTTGCCGATACCGGCCGCCAGCGCGATCTGGGCGAACTGAAGCTCAAGATTTCGGGCTGCATCAACGCCTGCGGCCACCACCATGCCGGGCACATCGGCATATTGGGTGTCGACAAGAAGGGCGTGGAAAACTTCCAGCTTCTGCTCGGCGGATCGGCAGCCGAGGACGTGTCGATCGCCAAGATCGTCGGCCCCGGCTTCGACGAGGACGGCATCGTCAACGCGGTCGAGACCGTGACCAACGTCTATCTGGGTGCCCGCGAACAGGGCGAGCGTTTCGTCGATACCTATCGCCGCATCGGCATGGATCCGTTCAAGGAGGCGCTTTATGGCTGAGCCCCAGATCATTTTTCGTGATGAACCCGCCGTCAGCGATATGCCCGTCAGCCTGTCCGATTTCACCGCCGGATCGAATGCGGCCGCAGTGAGGATCGAGCCAGGCGAGGACGCGCGCGCGTTGCTGCCGCATCTGGGCCAGATCAAGCTGGTCGAGATCGCCTTCCCCGCGTTCGGCGATGGCCGGGGTTTCTCCTCGGCGCAGATCCTGCGCGAGGCGGGCTATGCGGGCGAACTGCGCGCGACCGGCGATGTGCTTGTCGACCAGTTCATCTTTCTGCGTCGCTGCGGTTTCGACAGCTTTGCCCCCAACCGGCCGCTCAATCCCGACGACGTCAAGGCTGCGATGAGTTTCTTTCCCGAATTCTACCAGAACACCAGCGACGGCGTTGCCGCGATCTGGGCGAAGCGTCATCAGGTGGCATCATGAAGCAGGCACAGACCAGCGAGGCCGGCCAGCGCGTGCGCGACCGCATCGATATCAAACCGCGTTTTTCCGAGAGCGATGCGATCCGGCTCAACAACATGTTCCGCGGCACCGACACCGCCGACATGATGCGCACCGTCATCAAGGACGGCCTGGTCGGCGACCTTGCGATTGTCTCGTCCTTCGGTGCCGAGAGCGCAGTGCTGCTGCACATGATCGCAAGCATCGATCCGTCGCTGCCGGTGCTGTTCCTCGATACGCAGAAGCATTTCCCCGAAACGGTGGCCTATCGCGATACCCTGGTCGAGCAGCTTGGGCTGACCAACCTCGTCATGCTGACGCCGGACACCGCCGAATTGACCAGTCAGGATGCCAACGGCCTGCGCTGGTCCTACGATCCCGATGGCTGCTGCGAAATCCGCAAGGTGCGCCCGCTCGCCAAGGCATTGCTCGAATATGACGGGTCGATCACCGGCCGCAAGGGCTTCCAGTCCGCCACCCGCCAGGGCCTGCCGCGGTTCGAGATTGATACCTCCGATGCGCAGGGCCGGTTCAAGATCAATCCGCTGGCCAGCTGGGGCAAGCCGATGCTCGACGCATATTTCGCTGAGCACCACCTGCCCCGGCACCCGCTGGAATCGCAGGGCTATCCCTCGATCGGCTGTGCGCCGTGCACCAGCAAGGTCGCACCCGGCGAAGACCCGCGCTCGGGCCGCTGGAAGGGCTGGGACAAGACCGAATGCGGTATCCACAGCGAGGTCACGCCGCTGCCTGGGGCCACCGATGACAATGGCGCCAACGACCCGGTGTTCTGATCGGTTCATCGCAGGGTTTACAGTCACTTAACCCGAATCACTGAGGGTGAGCGCATGTCTTACGCCCCTCACTTCGACCAGTTGCTGTACATCAGCACAGTCTCTCCCACCCAGCAGGTTGATCTTGCTGCAATTCTTGAACTCTCGCGGCGTAATAACCGCCATGCACAGATCACTGGCCTGCTCATGTTCAACGGCAAGCGCTTTCTCCAGGTTCTGGAAGGCCCACCCGCAGCGATCAGCGCCACCTACGCACGGATCGCCGCCGACAGACGGCACCGCGCTCCGGTGCTGCTGGCGCGAAAGCAGATAGCGGAACGCGAGTTCGGCGACTGGTCGATGGGTTATCATGATCCCAGCCAACCCAACGGTGCAAGCGCTTATCGGGCGATCGCAGCCAAGGTCGAGCGCGCGAACCCCAGCTTGCGTGTCGAGCTTCTCGGCTTCGCACAACAGATCGACGCGTGAATTTAAGAGTTCCGCGCAGCGATACGGTAAAATGCTGCGCAAAATGCTGCACTTGCCGCTTGGGTGGTTGACACCCCGGCATCTGCTTACCATGTTTCCTTTAGCGGGCCGGGCCCCTCTGACGCTGGACAATCCAATGTCCCGCGTGATGTCGGACCGCTACGGGATGCGCAACCATCCCGGGCTTCAGGCCCGGTCAATCCATCATTCCCCCCGCGTATCCCGACCAATGCACACATCCATTGGAAAGGACACATGATGAA
>JBKBTF010000042.1:0-9325 GCA_046291395.1 Blastomonas sp.
ATTCGCGCGCGCGCATATAGCCGATCAGCTGCGGCCAGATCAGCGCGCCGCCATCGCCTGCGGCATAACCCATCGCGACATGCGGGTCGGCGATCTTCGCGCCCTCGACCGCATAGGCCAGATCGCTGAACAGCGCGATCGTCGCGCCGAGCCCGACTGCATGGCCGTTGATTCGGGCGATCACCGGCTTTTCGGCGCGCAGGAAGGCCTGCAGCAGGCGGCGCGCCTCGACAAAGCTCTGCAGCGTCGCCATCGGCTCATCGAGCATGCGCTGCATCTCGCGAATATCGCCGCCGGCGGAAAAGGCCCGCTCGCCTGCACCGGTGATCACCACCACCCTCGCATCGGGATCATGGTTCACGTCTTCGAGCACGCGGCGCAGATTATCGTGCATCGCGCCCTTGAAGGCATTGGTCGGCGGATTGTCCAGCGTCAGCACGAGAACGCCGTTGGGACGAAGGTCAGGCTTCAGCGCGGTGCAATATTCGTACACGGATCGGTGACCCCTTCAGGCTGGCAGCTTGGTAAGGCCCCGCAGGGAGCCCAAGCCGCTCTTAGGCCGGGACGTGCGCATCATGCACGCGGCACCGGCCATCAATCGCCAATGCGATTGGTCGGGGACGACGGTCCTGCTCATGCCAGCGGGCGGCTCGCACGACGCGGCGCCATCCTGGCGGGAGAACGCGGCCTGGTCTGCGGTGTTGCGCCGGTGAACCAACCTGTAGGCAGCGCGTAGACGCTTTGATCGGTTCTGTCGGGAGATCACCTGTCCATGCCAGTTTCCAAGCTATTGATGCGCCTGTCGCTGCCCGTGCTGTTGGTCACCGCATGCGGGCCGGAGCGCGCGCCTGACCCCGCGCCAGCCGACGCTCCCGCACCCCAGGCAGGGTCCCCTGGAGTGCCCGGGGTCGCTGCAAGTGCATCCCTCTGGCAGGGCGGGGCGCAGCGCCCGGTCGATATCCAGTCCGCCCACCCCAACGGCGTCGTGCTTCAACTGACCTCGATCCAGTCGCGCCCCACCGAAACCGCGATCGGCATCCGTGTGTTGAACGGCCGCGAGCGGGCGATCGAACTCAACCGCTTCAACAATCGCAACGGCTACATCGTGCTGGACAGCGGCGAGCGGCTTTATCTCTCGCCCCCGGCCAACAACAGCCGCATCAGCATCCCTGCCGGCCAGACGCTGGAGGGCGAACTGGTCTTCCTGGGTCGCCTGCCTCCGGTGAGCAACGCCGTGCTGATCCTCAACGAAAATGCGTCTTCCGATAACCAGCATACCACTACGCCAGGCTTCCGCATCGATCTGCCGCTGGCAGGTGCGCCATCGTGATCCGGCGGCAAGCGGTCGTCATCGCAGCGATGCTGCTGGCAAGCGCTGCCATGGTTTCGGCCTGTGAAAGCGGCATGCTGGGCGGCAGTGATGGGGCGGCGGTCGATGTTCAGGTCGCGCACCCCTCGGGCGTCGTCCTGCAGGTTCTCAAGGTCAGCACCAGCGGAGATCGCACCGCGGTGGATGTGATTGCGATGAACGGCCGCGACCGGGAGGTCCGGCTCAATCAGGGGCGCGAGAACAGCTTCATCCTGACCGATAGCGGCGAGAAACTGCTGCTGGTGCCCGCGACCGGAAATGCCGCACTGGCAGTTCCCGGCACGCGCCGTGCCAATATGACGCTTGTCTTTGCCGGCACTCTCCCGGGCAGCGGCAATGCCATGCTGGTCCTCAACGAAAGCGGCAGTTCGGAACCCTATTCCAGCAATCCGCGCTTCCAGGTCGACATTCCGCTGAACAACGCGCGCGGCGCTGTGCCCGAGGCGACATCGATGTCCAATCTGGTTGCGATACCGATGACGACGTTGCGTCCGGCCCGGTCGCAGGGCTCATCGCTCGGCCCGACGACCCAGGGCGCAAGCAGCCTGCAGGCGGTGCAGGCGCTCAAGTCAGAGCTTGGAGCGGTCGAGACCGAGCGCGGCACGATCGTCTCGTTGCCCGGAGACGTCACGTTCGATTTCGACAAGGCAACGATCCGGGCCGATGCCAAAGCGACGCTCGACCGGCTGGCGAGCCTGATCGCGGCAAGCGGCAGCGGCACGATCGCGATCGAGGGCCACACCGACTCCAAGGGCAACGATGCCTATAACCGCCGCCTGTCGCTGGATCGCGCCGAGTCAGTGAAGGCCTATCTGGTCGAGCAGGGTGTCCCAGCAGATCGCCTTCGCACGCTGGGCCTGGGTGAGACTCGCCCCGTGGTCGCCAACGCCCTGCCCGACGGCAGGGACGATGAGGCAGGCCGCCAGCGTAACCGCCGGGTGGAAGTCGTATTGCCAACGGAAAACCAGCCCGCAGGCACCGATCAGGCCGCCTCGCGGCGCTGAAACGCGCCGCGTGCGTCCCCTCATCTAGGGCGACGGATCGCTATTTCACTGATCGGGACACAGCCAGGCGCTGCCATGATGACACGGCGCCTTAAGGCTCGTCGGGGGTGGGGTGGTAAGGCACCGTGTCGCCCCGGGATGTAAGCCAGGTATCGCGTGCGGATCATCACATGTGTTGGTCTGACGAACTTTTCCCGGGCGTTCGTCGATTGTTAGCTGTCGCGTTCCTGCGCGCGGGCCAGCGGGACCTTGACCTCGAACGCCAGCCCCATGGGGCGCGGATCGATTGAAGTCTCCGCGTCGAGCTCATAGCGCAGCGCCGAATGCAGCAGATCCTGCGCCAGGCTGTCGAGTGCGGCGTCCGTGTCGGCCAGTCCCCGGGCGTCTGCGGTCCATGTGAAGCGCAATATGGGCTCGCCATGCGATTCGCCGTTTCCCGGGCCCGGACCGTGCTCGAGGCCCCAGCCGACCACCAGCGAGAACGGCGCATCTTCGGTGCGGCCGTGCTCGACCAGATGGCTGGCCAGTTCGTGGACCGCCAGACCAAGCAAATTGGAACCCTTGATACCCAGCATCACATCCGGTCCCTCGACCTTGATCTGGCTCTCGTCCTGCAGGTGGTGCAGCAACAGCTCGTCGAACACGATCTCGCGCAAGTTCACCAGACCGGTCGGCGAATGGGTCGAAAGCGACTGGGTCCGCGCGAAGGCGTTGATCCTCCCTTCGAACTTGAGCAGGAACTCGTCGATCGTCTCGCAATGGTCCGCGGTTCGCCGTGCCAGCGCCCGCACGACGCCGAGCATGTTGCGCACCCTGTGCTGCAGTTCGGCAAGCAGGCTGCGCTCTTGCTCGCGCAACCGCTTGAGATCATCGATATCGGTCGAGGTGCCCAGCCACTCCAGGATCTTGCCCGATTCGTCGAACACCGGCCCGGCGCGGGTCTTGTGCCAGTAATAACGCTGCTCGGTGGCGTTGAGCACCCGGAATTCGACCTCAAAATTCTTGCAGTCCGCCGCTTTGCGCCAGGCCGTCCTCGCCGCGTCCCTGTCATCGGGGTGCACGGCGTCCAGCCATCCCTCACTCAGATATTCCGCCTGCGTCTGGCCGGTGAAGGCCTGCCATTGCGGGCTGGCCCACAGCCACGCGCCGTCTGGCCCTGCTCGCCAGACCAGAAGCGGCAACGTCTCTATCACCTGATTGAGGGTCTGCAGGGGCCCTGACCAGCTAGAGGACATAACCACTCTCCTTATCAGGGGATGACCCGCCATCGTCATCGCAAATCTTCAGATAGCTGCTGTCGAACAGGGCGATCCGCTTCAGCTGCGGAAGGTCGAAAATCGTCAGCATCCTGTGCTCGAGCTGGATCATTCCTTCGCGCCGCAGGTCCTGCAGCGTCCGGTTGACATAGACCGGGGTCATGCCCAGCGCTTCGGCGAGCTCGATCTGGGTCAGGGGGAAGGAGCAGCGATTGCCGTCGGTCAGCTTGGCCTGGTGCTGGCGGACATACAGTTCGCACATCAGATGGGCCATGCGTTCGCGCGCCGTGCGCTGGCCCAGCGACGTCGACCACTCGCGCTGAACGGCGGCGGTGACATGGATATCGCACCAGAGCGCCCGCTCAAGGCCCGAATGTTCGCGCCGCGCGATATCCAGAAAGTCGTTGTCCAGCCTTGCCAGCGTGACCCCGGTCAGCGCGGCGATACTGTGGTCCATCGAGCTTGCCATGAAGCCGTTGATATCGAACACGTCCCCCGGAATCAGCACCGACAGGATCTGCCGCCGCCCGTCCTCAAGCGTCTTGTAACGGATCGCCCAGCCATCAATGAGGATATGCATTGAGCCGGTGCTGTCTCCTTGGCGCAGCAAGTCTACCTTGGGGCGGAGATTGAGGTGATTCTGGCTTGCCAGCTGCTCGAGCCACCGTTCAGCCGGGTCCTGCAATTTCGCAAACCCGCGCAACTTGTGGGTTATGTGCGGCACCAACTTTGTCTCTCCCATTCGGCATGACCGGGAACCTACGCACACCTCGCGAGTATGTTGCCTATGGGGCAACGCATTGAATTGCGGGCCCCTCTGGTCGTTCAATTTTCCGGGTGGTGCACAATGAGCCAATCCTTGCACGGGTGCCGCATTCTTCTGGTCGAAGACGATTATCTGATCGCCGACGACTTTGTTCGACGTCTGCACACCGCTGGGGCGGAGGTGGTCGGCCCCGCTGCGACGCTGGAAGGGGCAATGGCGCTTTATGAATCCTCTGGAATGATGGATTTCGTCATCCTGGATATCAATCTGCGCGGTACAGCCGTGTTTCCGTTTGCGGCTCGCTTGCGCCAGGACGGCGTCCCGTTCCTGTTCTGCACCGGCTATGGCGACGATGTGATCGATGACAGCTTCAAGGACGTGGGGCGCTTCGAAAAGCCCATATCGCAGCATGGCTTTGCCCGGATGGTTGATCTGATCTCGCGTCAGAACATTGCACGCGAACAACCCCGCCGCCACTTTCCTATGTAAGTTTCACAGACCGCGACAGCGGCTACCGCCACCACTTCGATAGCAATCGAGAGGAAATCAAGATGCGAAAAATGGCAATTCTGACGGCGGCCCTGCTGGCCATCGCGTGTAACTCGCCCGATACCCAGCAGACCGAACAGGTAGGCGCGGACGACGCGATGACCACCGATACCGGAGTGAACGCTCCGGCGACCGACGATATGGCGATGATGGAGAATGTCTCCACAGCCGACTATGTCACCCGGGCCGCGATGTCCGACATGTATGAAATTGAAGCCGGCAAACTGGCCACGGACAAGGCCGAGTCTCCGGATGTCCGCCGCTTTGGCCAGATGATGGTCAACGATCACACCAAGTCGTCGCAGGATATGAAGAGGGCCGTTGAAGGCGCGTCTGCCGCCGCACCCGCCCCGACCCGCCTCGATGCCGAACATCAGGGCATGATCGACAGGCTGAAAAGCGCCGAAGGCGCAGCCTTCGACCGGGAATACATGAGCCAGCAGATGACCGCCCACCGCAAGGCGCTGGCCCTGCACGAGGGTTATGCCAACTCGGGCGACGATGCCGCACTCAAGGCTTTTGCCCAGAAAGTCCTGCCGGTGATCCGTACGCATCATGACCGGATCAATCAGATGCAGGGCGCAGGCGCCGGATCGGCCAGCGGCAATACGATGGGCGGTACGACTGGTACAACCGGCACTGCTGGAACAACCGGCACACCGTCCGGAACCGGCCAGACATCGACAGGCGGCACCAGCCGCTGAGTTTGACATGAAGCGCTCTCCTGCTTCATTTCTCCCTGGCGGCCTGCGGGCCGCCATTTTTTTGTCAGGATGCGGCAGGAACGCCAGCCTAGCGGCGGGCCTGTGCTGGAAGGCCTTCCCTCAACCGGCATCGTCCCGCAAGGTCTGCAAGCCACATGGCATAGGACCGGTTGGGCAGACTCCATAGGCCCAGATTGTGCACGCGCGCCCGGACCGAATCGGCAGCGCTGCCTTCGAGGGCGATTGTCCACTGGTTCACACTCGCCGCCCGCGCCAGGGTCGCTTCCAGCTTGATGCCGCCGACCGTGGATTGCCGCCGCGCCTTGTGGACGGGCACAATATGCAGCGACGAGCTGTTGCTCAGCCGTCTGGTGAACGCCAACGCGCTGTCCGTAGCGATAGTCTCGGGGGCGATACCCAGCAGCAGGCTGGCCAGATCCCCGGCTCTGTCATCAAGCGGAAACCCTGCATCGAGCGCCATTTGCCAGCATTCGAGACGGTTGTTGCGTGAAAGCAGGGTCTTGATCTGCAGCCGCTCGCCGCCACGCAGCTTGCACAGCGTGTCGGCGCGTCCCGGCAGCACGCAGTACAGATCGGTGCGCCGCACGGGCACGGCGAGGCCGAGCGGCGTCTGCAGCGGCGGCGCGCGGCTCGTCGCGTCGGGCCAGCAGCGAAACTCGAACCGGGAAGATGGGCTCAGGGTCATAACGCCGTGCAACGAGCGGGGTCGTCCTCCTTGGTGTTGGCAGCCTGATCGGTCAGCCGTCGGTCTGGTTCGCGTCCCAGTCCGAATCTTCCGCCAGATTGTCGCGGTCCGCCTTCTTGGCGGAGTTGCCGGCCGCATCGCTGGGTCCGTAATAGCGGTTGTCGCTCTGTCCGCCCTCCACGAACCCGCGCTTTTCGCCGCGTTCCTCCTTGCCGGTATGCGGATTGGGATAGGCGCCTCCGCCCGATTCGCCAGCGCCCCCTTTGCCGGTCAGCGCTTCCATGTCATCGCGCGGATGTTCGCCTGCGGCCTTGTCTTGTTTGTCATCGGGCATGGCGCTCTCCATTGAAGGGGGGATTGAATGCGATGGATTTTAATCGCCGATAATCGCGTCCGCGCTAACATAAGCGTATGTTGGCGCCGCCATGGCGCGCGAAGCTCCTGCATCCCAAGTCGCCGATTCGACATTTTACAGGAGCAGCACATGGCACACTCATCCTCTTCCAGCAGCACCCAGGAATCGTCGCTGCTCGGGACATCGCTCAAGGGGCTGCTGCTGACCGCAGGGGCGATGACCTTTGCCAACCTCAGCCGCAAGCTGGCGGTTCAGGCCCCCACCGCGATGGCGCCCGACTGGTGCGATGGTCTGGCCAGAGAGCACAAGGCCACGCTCGCGGTGCTGCAGAAGCTCGAGGAAGTGTCCACCGACCATCCCCACCGGCGCACCGCCCTGTTGACCAGCCTCACCCACATGATCTCCAAACATGCGCTGCAGGAGGAGAATGTCATCTATCCCATGCTGCGCCGCAAAGAAGGCGACGACACCGCAGGCTCGCTCAACTCGGACCACGGTGCGGTCAAGGCGATTCTCTACGAGCTGGCGCATATGGACAAGTCTGATCCCGGCTTTGCCGATCTGCTGGGCAAGCTGCGTGGCGAGCTGGAAAACCATATGCGCGAGGAAGAAGACGAACTTTTCCCCGCGCTGCGCCAGTCGCTCAGCGACGAGGAAAACACCAGGCTGACGCGAGAGATGAATATGGCCGGGTTGATGCTCGCCTGAGCGCTGCGCCACCCACACGCGACGGATGGGCTCACAAATGACGATGCACATGGCGGGACACGGTGCCGGCACGCCCGTGTCGGGAAAGGAGCGGCTGCTGACAGCGGCATCCGATTTGCTCCAGCAGCTCGATCTGGCGAAAATGAAGATCGCCACGGCGGAGAGCTGCACCGGGGGATTTCTCACTTCGCTGCTGACCGATATCGAGGGGCTGAGCCACTGCGTCGATCGCGGCTATATCGTGTATACCGAAGAGGCCAAGCATGCGATGCTGGGCATATGCTGCCAGCAGATAGAGCGGCACGGCGCAGTGAGCGATCCTGTGGCGCGCGCCATGGCGCAGAACGCGCTTCAACTGTCGAACGCCGATCTGGCACTGGCGATTACCGGCTTTGCAGGCCCGTCCGGTTCACAGGCCGGCGGACAGCCGGGGGCCGGAACCACATTCATCGGCGCGGCCATTGCCGGGCAAAGCTGGGTTTACCGCATCAATTACGGCAGGCGGCCGCGGCGCGAGGTGCGCAATCTTGCAACCCTGGCTGCCTTGGTCATCGCGCAGCGCACCTTGGCGATGCACACGGGCATCAGTCCGACCGCACGACAGCCAGCACGATATCTTTTGCCCCTGAGCTGACCAGCACCGCCAGATCGCCGTTCAGGGTGGTCTGGAGCTGGCCGGTTTCGGATTCGCCGGTCAGCGGATTGAACTGGGTGACGCCATAGACCCCGGGTCGAAGCCCTGCGATCTCCAGCGCGACGGCGGCGCCGCAGGCTCGCTGGTCCGGCATCAGGCAGACGAGCGCTTGCGTGTCATCGCCACACCCCACCGCAAACCCCTTGAAATCGTGCACCGCCAGTCGCGCATCCAGCGGTGTGCGGCCAAAGTGGCGCCAGTCGATCGATGGCAGAAACTCGCCCAGCAGCTTTTGCGCGTCATACATGCCCTGGGTCAGCACGTGCGGGTGCCGGTTGGGCCAGCGCATTCCGCCCCCTGCGCCGCCGCTTGCCAGATGCGCCCATTGCATCCGCCGGAAATACTCGGTGTCGAAGGCATCCGGCAAGGTGATGTGGCGATCCTTGAAGGCGTGGATCGGGCCGTGCTCGGTATCAAGCAGCGGCCGGTCCTTCGGGCAGTGCCGCAGCGCCTCGGTCATCAGCCGCGCGGTCGCCCTTGCGGGTGCCAAAGTGTTGCGCGGGTTGTCGATCGTGCCCTTTTCATACAGATGGATGCTGGCGAAATCGAGCGCAGGGTGGCGAAAGACGATGTCGCCGAGGTCCGGCCGGGCCTTGAGCGCGGGACCGAATACCGAAACGGTCTGCAGATGGCTACGGCCGTGCAGCGCCATCTCCTCTGCACGCAGCGCCGCCGAGATGTCGCTGATGAAGTCGTGGCAGATGGCGATATCACCGCCGGCGTAGCTGGTATCGATCTCGTTCCACAGATCCCAACCGAAGATCGCGCCGCTGTGGCCCCAGCGCCGGGTCGCGAAGGCCAGCCGGTTCTTGATCGCGTCGCGGGTCTGCGGACAGTTGAACGTCTGGTCGAGCCCCCCGCACGGCCCGCCATTGGCGCGGGAATAGGGATGCGTGCGCCATCTCCGCGCCATGAAGAAGGTGTCGAACGGGGTGAGCAGATAGCGGATGCCATACAGTTCGCCCAATGCAATCAGATCATCCCACAACTGCACCATCGCCGGTGCGAACTGACCGCAACGACTTTCGAAGTGCCGGTGGCGGACCTGATTGTAATCGAGCATCAGCCTGAGGCAGGTGACCCCCGAATCGCGCAACCGGACAAAGTGCCGCGGGACCCCCCCCCCGGCGGGCTCTGGGGCGCCCCCCGTTGTGGCCCCCCACCCCGCGGAATCAGTAACCGCCGCGGTCGTCGCGCCGACGGCCGGTGCCGTA
>JBKBTF010000042.1:9335-31328 GCA_046291395.1 Blastomonas sp.
GCCTGAGGCTGGGCCCCCCCGACGCGCCAACCCGCACACTGGGCCGCCCCCCCGCCGCGGGGGGGGGGCGTGGGTGGCGCGGGGCCAGATTGGGCCATGTGATCGCCTCGTTATACCCAATAGGTGTCCAGCTTCGCCCGCCCTCTGTCTCGAAATACGGTGCGCCATCGGCAAGCCCGATCCAATCCTGGACCGGAGACGGCACCGCCAGACTTTTCATATGGGCATGGCCTGAAGCGGTTCCGAATTTCATTCGGCCGCCACTACGCCCAGCCCGGCCAGCGCATCGAGGCGCCAGCGCGCATCCAGCCTGCGCCAGGTGGCCAGCGCCTGGCCGACGATCTGGTCCATGTTGTAATAGCGGTAGGTGGCAAGCCGCCCGACAAAGGTCACGTTCTCGCATTTGCCCGCCAGCGCGGCATACTGCCGGTACATGTCCTGCGCCGCCGGATTGGGGATGGGATAATAAGGGTCGCCCTCGTCTGCCGGATATTCTCGCGTGATGCTGGTCTTTTTCGCCTGCTGCCCGGTCAGGTGCTTGTATTCGGTGATCCGGGTATAGGGCGTCTCGTAATCCGGATAATTCACCACCGCGACAGGCTGCGCCTGTTCGCAATCCAGCGTTTCGTGTTCGAAGCGCAGCGAGCGATAGGGCAGCTTGCCCAGCCGGTGATGGAAGTATTCGTCGATCGGCCCGCTCCACACGACATGATCCCAGCTCAGCTCCATCGGCAGGTCCTCATAGCCTTGGCCCGTCATCACATCTATCGACGGATGATCGAGGATGGCGCGGAACATGGCGGTATACCCCTTGTCCGGCATGCATTGATAGCGATCGGTGAAATAGCGGTCATCGCAATTCGTGCGCGCCGGCACCCGGGCCGCGACGCTCTTGTCGAGCTGGCTGGGGTCCACACCCCATTGCTTGCGGGTATAGCCTTCGAAGAACTTGGCATACAGATCCTCGCCCACCTGCGACACCACGGTGTCGCGCGAGTTGCGCACCTCGCCGACATCGAGTGCGACCGAACGCAGATACTCCGCCGCCGCCTCGTCGTCCTGCAGGTCAAGACCATAGAGCATGTTGAGCGTCGTCCGGTTGATCGGCATCGGCACCAGCTGGTCGTCCACCGATGCCAGGACGCGATGCTCATAGGGAATCCAGCCGGTAAAGCGCGACAGATAATCGAGGATGTCGCCGCTGTTGGTATGGAAGATGTGGGGTCCGTATTTGTGGACCAGGATGCCGGCCTCGTCGTGATGGTCAAAGGCATTGCCACCGATGTGGTCGCGCTTGTCGATCACCAGCACCGATTTACCCGAGCCTCTCGCCAGCCGCTCGGCCATCACCGCGCCGGCAAAGCCCGCCCCGACCACCAGCACGTCGTAATGCTTGTGCGCCGACAGTCTCGCGGATGAACGATCCGCAGTGGCAAGCCGGGCCACCTGCCGCGTGATCAAGGCACCCTCGATCTTCTCCGCTATGCGCGCGGCGATGCCGTCCCAGCTCTTGTCGGCAAGGCAGGCCTCGGCCTCCACGCGCCACTGGGAACGCAGATGGTCCGGCGCACCCAGCAGGGTCTCGCACGCAGCGACCGACTCGGCGGCCGTTCCCGCGATGCGGATGCTTCCCAGCTCCCCGTAAGTGTCGACCACATCCCTGATCGGGGTGGAGACAACCGGCAGGCCGCAGGCCATATATTCGGGAGTCTTGGTCGGGCTGATGAACTGGGTCGACGCGTTGAGCGCAAAAGGCATGAGCGCGACGTCCCAGTGGACCGCATAGGCGGGCAGATCGGCATAGTCGCGCCCTCCGAGCCAGTGGATATTGTCCGCGCGGGGCAGGTCGCCGGGCGAAATCTTGACCACCGGTCCGATCATCACGAACGACCAGAAAGGACGCATCCGCGCCATTGTGGCGAGCAGGTCGAGGTCCATACGCTCGTCGATGACGCCATAAAATCCGAGGCGGGGCCGTGCCAGCGACGCCTGGTCCTCCGGATCGGCGGTTGCCGCCGGATCAGCGGCGAAATGCTCGATATCCACGCCCGAGGGCAGGCACATCAGGTCGGGCCGACGCTCGCGCCGCGCTTCATAGAGACTGCGACCGCCGCACAAGGCGATATCCGCCCGTTCCAGCAGCCTGGCCTCGCGCTGTGCGATATCATCGGGCGCAAAGGCGAAATTGGCGAGCTCGTCCATGCAGTCATAGACCACCAGGTCGCAGCGCACCTGCTCGCTGAACGCCAGCATCATCGGAGTGTAATACCAGAAGATGTGCGGGGCGGCGTGGCGGGCCGTCTCCATCCGCAGCAGGGTTGCCAGCGTCTCGTCGACCTGTTCGGCAGACAGCGATTCAGGAATGACCGGGATCACCCGCGTCACGCCCTGGCACGGCAGGGACCGCTCGAGCGTGGGGGCGAGGCAGTCCGCATCGGCGCGGGGCTCCTCCCAATAGACGATGTCGAACCCCTGGGCGAGCCGTGTCATGATATGCTGCGGCCGCTGAAACACCAGGTCCCAGCGAAGATGCGAAAAGCAGACGATCACCGGACGGGACTGCGGAACAGAGGTGTTGCTGTGCTGGAATGGGCGGTGCATCGAATGACTCCGGAACGGATGTGCCCTGCCGCCCGACTGGAACGGAAGGGGCACAAGTGGGGAAGAATCCGGCATCTAGCCCAGCGCGCGGGTTGGCGGTCTTACATAGGTGAGCCACCCGCGTGCTTTTAAAATGCCCCGGACTTGACCCATGTTATTGGTGGGTCTGCACGCTCGCGTCAGCTTTGCTGGACCCGGTGCGGATGCTCCGTTCCGGTCCCCGAAAGGAGTAAAGCAAATGACCTCGATTTTCGGAATGGCGCTGCTGCCGCTCTGGATCATGGGCGCCCCCCTGATCGGCATCCTGCTAAGCCTGGCCCTGCCTGCCCCACGCGCCAACACCATCCCGCGCGCGCGACACCGCGACGACGACGTCATCGCCCCGACCGCTTATCCGCGCACCTGATCCTGCTTCGGGCAACCCGATGCGGGCACGAAGGTAGCATCGGTGGCAGGCCCGCCGATGCTACCTGCCGCGCAGGATAGCTTCATTTGCCCAACACAAGGACAGACCAATGACAGATACCATATCGAAACTTGAAGAAGGCCAGTTGCCCGGACTGGAAGCCGACCTCGACCCCAAGCCCGAATGGCATCCGCGATATCCCGGTTCCGGGCGGCTCGAACACAAGGTGGCGATCATCACCGGCGGCGACAGCGGCATTGGCCGCGCGGTAGCGGTCCTGTTCGCGCGCGAAGGGGCCAACATCGTTATTTCGCATCTGGAAGAAGATGAGGACGCGCAGGACACCGTCCGCATGGTCGAGGCAGAAGGCGCCAGGGCTGTTACCATCGCAGGCGACATCGGCGAGCGTGACCATTGCCGCAAAATCGTCGATCTGGCGATCAGCAGTTTCGGACGGCTGGACATCCTGGTCAACAACGCCGGCGAGCAGCACCCCGACAAAGAGGTGACCGACATCTCCGACAAGCAGCTCCAGCGCACCTTCCAGACCAATGTCTATGGCATGTTCTACATGGTGCAGGAGGCCATGCCGCACCTTCGGGCGGGGGCCACGATCATCAACTGCACCTCGGTGACGATGTACAAGGGCGCGGACGAACTGCTCGATTATTCGTCGACCAAGGGCGCGATCACGGCGTTTACCCGCAGCCTCAGCCAGAACCTTGCCGAAAAGGGCATCCGCGTGAACGGCGTCGCGCCTGGACCGATCTGGACCCCGCTCAATCCGTGCGGCGGCGCGAGCGAAGAGAAGCTGAAGCACTTCGGCGAATCGACCCCGCTGGGCCGGCCCGGCCAGCCCAACGAGGTCGCGCCGTGCTTCCTGTTCCTGGCGTGCGAGGATTCCAGCTACATGAGCGGACAGGTGCTGCACCCCAATGGCGGCGTGGTGGTGGGAAGCTGACCGCGGCAAGCCTTCCCGACGCGCCGCTGCGGTAAACCGCCGACATTCTAACCTGTGCAAGGGCTTGCGCGGACCACTGCATCAGGATGTGAAAGAGCGGTGAGCAAGCGTCAGGCAGGACCCGCAGGAACACCGCACAGACAGCAGGAAAGGATACACGATGGCAGACAATGCACAGAACTGGAACAACCGTGGCCAGGGCGATGGGCGCCAGCACCGCCCAGAAAACGACTATGCCCGTTCGGCAGACCACCACGGCCATGGCTCCCCGCAACAGCAGGGGGGCTATGGCCAGCGCGGTCAGGGCGACTATCAGCAATCCGGCTATGGTCACGACAACCACCAAGACGGGGGGTATCAGGATCGGGGCCAGCACGGCCATGACCGAGGCGGCCAGTCCCACCAGCAGGGCGACCAGCCCTATGAGCCGGGCGGACGTTTTGCCGACCCTGCCAAATATGGCCAGGGCGGTTTTGGATCGGGCGGCTATGGCGGCGGTGGTGGCTTCGGCCAGGACGGTCAGGAACACGCGCAGGTCGGAGGCTTTGCGCAGGGCGGCGGCTGGGGCGGGGTCGGCCAGGGCCGGGATCGCTCGCGCGGCTATGGCCAGCCCACCGGATATGATCTGTCAGGAGGCAACGGCCAACCTGAGGGACAGCAATCGGGCGGCTATGGGCAATCCGGCGGTCAGGGACAACACGACAAGCGCGGCGGCGCCCAGCACCACCACGATCCGCATTACCAAAGCTGGCGCCAAAAGCAGATCGAACAGCTCGACCGCGACTATGAGAGGTTCAATCAACAGCGACAGAGTCAGTTCGATCAGGAGTTCACCGAATGGCGCAGCAAGAATCAGGAGAGCAACCCGCAGCAGCCTTCATCCTCTTCGCCCCAATCTGGGGGTTCTTCCGCCAAGGATGACAAGAGCGCAAGTTAACATAGCTCAACTCAGTTGGGGTTCTAACCTGGAAGGGAGGCTGGTGGCCTCCCTTTTTTCATCAATTCGTCGCAGATCGATGCCGGAGTTATACCAGTATAACGAAGCCGGATGAACAAGATGAAAGTTTGTAACAGGAGGGAACGTTAGCGAAAGTCGAGTACATGACCTTATCTGTCCATACACCTACTCACCTTCCTGCGCATAACCGCCACTGCCAGACATCCGTTCACCCGCGTTGTGATTTCATCCAGCAGGGCGATACCATCCTGCGGCCCCGGCTGCTGCTGGAAGGCTGGTGCGCGGGCTACCGCATCACGGTCGATGGTCGCAGGCAGCTGACCAACCTTTATCTTCCCGGCGAGATCATCGGGGTGTGGCGCAACAACCAGCCCAGTTTCTATCATTCGGTGATGTCGATCACCCGGGCTTCGTTCATCGAATTCACCACCACGGCCGACAGCGAGGTTGCCCAGAGCGAGTGTGCTCTGTTCGAACAGCAGCTTGAGAACAGCATTTTCCGACTGGGCTGCCTGAACGCGTATGAACGCATGTCGCATCTGTTCCTGGAACTGGGCGAACGTCTGGCCATCCGTGGCATGGGTTTGCGCAACGCCTACCGCATGCCGCTGACCCAGGAACTGCTCGCCGACCTCGTCGGAATCTCCTCGGTCCACGTCAACCGGACCTTGCAGCAAATGCGCGCTGACAACGCCATCCGCCTGGTCAACTGCCAGCTGACCCTGACCGACCCCGATGCGCTTGCCGAGCAGGTCCATTATCAGCCGCTGCTCTGACCGGCGACCCGGCCCGCGCCTTCCGGACGATCACGCGCACATGAAACCGAGCGCGGGGACCGGGCGTAGAGCATGATAATGGATTATGCCGATATCTGGACGAGCGATCTCTGGATGGTGGCGCGCACGCCGGTGATGGTGGCGGTGCTGGTGATGGCCGCGCTGCTGCTCCATGGGGCGCTCGTGCTGGTCATCGGCCGGATTGCGCGGCGCACCAGCACCGTGCAGGATGGCGCGCTGCTGGCCTCGGTCCGCGGTCCGCTGCGCTGGATCATGGTCAGTCTCGCGCTGCTGTCTGCCGATAACATCGTGACAGACTTCCGCGAGGAAGCGGTCTTCGTCGCAGGCATTATCCGGATCATCATGCCATTGCTCTGGGGCTGGCTGGTCATCGCGATCATCCGCTTCGTCCATGGCTATATCAACGCGCGTGCCGATCTGTCGGCGCCCGACAACCTGACGGCGCGCCGCAGACGCACTCGCGCCGATATTCTCGCGAGGATTGCCACGGTGGTGGTGATCCTGATCAGCACTGGCCTGCTGCTGCTCAAGATCCCCGAGGTGCGCGAGATCGGGGTCGCCTTGGTGGCGTCGGCAGGTATCGCGGGTCTCGCTTTCGGTATCGCCGCGCAACCGCTGCTCAAGAATCTGGTCGCGGGGGTCCAGCTTGCCTTTACCGAACCGGTGCGGATCGATGACGTCGTGGTCTATCAGGGGGAATGGGGGCGGATCGAGAAAATCACGCTCACCTATGTCGTGCTGAAGATCTGGGACGACCGGCGTCTGGTCATTCCCGTCTCGAAACTGCTCGACGACACGATCGAGAACTGGACACGCGAGACGAGCCATTTGCTGGGCAGCGTGATGCTGTATCTCGACCATGCGGTCGACGTCGAAAGCGTCCGCAGCTTTGCCCTCGAGCAGGTCCGCAGTCACCGCTTGTGGGACAAGCGTGTTGCCGTGCTGCAGGTCACCGACATGAACCGCGATGTCCTGGAACTGCGAATCCTGATGAGTGGACGCGATGGATCGGAACTGTTCGAAATGCGCTGCGATGTCCGCGAGGCGGTATTGCGGCACATAGCCGTGAACACGCCCGAGGCGCTTAACCGCAACCGGCTGAAGTTCGATCCCGTCGATTGATCCCGGCCCTGCAAACGGTTCGGGAATGTCCCGCAAAAACCGGCTTTTTGAGAGCGAAAGGGACCACAATGAGTACCGAAGACCGTACCGAGCTGGCCCAGGACCGGACCGATTTTGCCGAAGACCGCACGATACTGGCGCATGAGCGCAGCTTTGCCGGATGGGTACGCACCGGCATGGCGGCAGTCGGCATCGCCCTGGGCTTTCACGCCCTGTTCCGCACGCTGCAACCGGACTGGGTTCCCAAATCGATAGCCACCGCCTTTCTGCTGGTGGCGATCTACATCTTTCTGTCTGCCGAACGCCGGGCACGCCGGATCGTGCACAGGCTCGACGCGCATGAGGTGAGTGCGCTGAAGCCGATGCGGATCAGGCTGCTGGCATGGCTGTTGACGCTGGCCACGATCGCGCTGATCGTGGCGATGTGGGCGCTGATGGGGGAATAGGCGCGGACGAGCGCCAGCCCTGATCTGCGACATCCGGGGTGGCCGCCGTGCGTGATAACGACCACCCCGGATGCGCTGAAGACCCGGGCGCGACGGTGAGCGGGCCAGCCGTCGCAGCGCCGGGTGACAGGCCGTCAAACTGTCAGAAGCCGATGCGCAGCGAGACGCGGGCGTTGAGCGCCAGCTTGTCATACTGCTGCTCGCCGCCCAGCTCTCCTGCGAGCGAAAACCCGCTTTGGCCGCCCACCAGCCGCAGCCCGCCGATCCAGCCATCGCTGCGCGCATCGGGGATGAGCGTGAACGCCTCGCTGCCCTTGAACCGCGCGGTGGTTTCGCCCAGCGATCCGCCGATGATCTGGCGCCGACCGCCCTCAAGCTCCACGCGCAGCCAGACCTCGTCGGCCGCCCGACTACCAAGGTCATAGCCCGCCACCAAGGTAGCGTTGACCGCGATCTCGTCGCTGCTGCGCTTGTCGACGGTCAGGTTGAACGCATCGCCGCCGCCGGTTTCGGCATAGCCATCCTCGTCGAGCCGGTAATAGTCGATCGAAGCCGAAGGTCGGAGCGCAAACCGCCCGATCCGCGCCTCGTAACCCAGCCCCGCCGAGGCGCTGTACAGCTGCCCGGACCATTGGCCCTGACTGATGCGCTCGACCACTTCGCCGCCATTGGCAAAGGCGAAGCGGCGCGACCCTTCAAAGTCGATCTGCGCGAACGAGCCGCGCGCAAAGGCGCGCAACGGTCCCCAGTCACCCCGCCAATGGGCGGCCAACTCATACTGGTTCGACCGCATCGCGTTGGCAAAGTTCCTGTCCTCGTTCTTGCCATTGAGATAGGCCAGAGAGACGCCGAACTTGCCGACATCGCCCGCCTTGATCTCGGCCCCGCCGGTGGCGCCCCAGCCGCTGGTATCGAATGATGCGGTGTCCAGCCGGTCCTTGGCGCTGCCCCACACCGTCTGCTGCAGCCAGAAGCCCCAGCTGCCCTGGTCGCTATAGGGCGCGGACGTATCGGTGAGAAACCGCGCGGTGGCACGCGAGCCCTGGGTCACGGTGGCAAAGGTCCCTCCAGCATGGTCGGGCAGCATCTGCTGCATCGCCTCGTCGGCCTGCTCGGCGTTGCTGATGCCAAGGAAGCTGCCCGCTAGCGCTGCATCGCTGTCGAGCGCCTTGAACACCGCGTCGTAAGCCCGTGCCTGCGATTCCGAGAGGCTGAGCTCGGTGGCTGTCTTGCGCTTGATATCGACCGAAACGGTGCCTGCCGCATCGCTGCCCGCCACGGTGGACTTGAACAGGAATGGCAGATCGATGCCGGACGCCATGATGTTGGCGCTGCCCGTCAGCGATCCGGCCGAAAGGATCTGATAGGTGCCTTCCGACCTGCTGACATTGACCAGGGTGACCCCCAGCCGCGAACCTTCGGCGAAACTGGCGGTGCCCGCGACATCGATCCTGGTGAAGGTGCCCGCCTGACCATCGATGGTGATACCGATCAGGCCCTTGTCGGTCACGGCGAGCGACCCGAGGGCCACCGTGCCTGGGCTGGTGATGCTGAGCGATCCGCCCGACACCGTCACCGCTGCCTGGCCTGTACCGGCGATCGCTCCGCGGAACTGGGCGGTGCCCGATATCGCCAGCGTGTCGTTGCCGCCGCCCATGTCGAGCTTGCCGACCAGCGCCGACTTGCCCGAAAGCTGCACCGTATCGGCACCCGCGCCAAACACCGCGTCCCCCGAAAGCACCGATTCGCCAATCGCCGTCAGCCGGTTGTTGCCCGCGCCGAATTGCATCGCGCCGGTGACCGTTCCTGCGGTCACCTCAATCAGATCATCGCCCGAGCCCAGGCGGATATCCCCGGTGATCGACGGGCGTCCCGTCGCGGTCGCGGCGCTCTGGCGGATGGTCGCACCGGTGGTGTTGGCGGCAAGATCGATCGCCGTGACCCGGCCCGCAGCGGGCTTGGCGGCGACAGCGCTGATCGCGCCGCTGTTCTCGATACGGCTGAGCGATCCCGACAGGTCGACGATCGCGACTGCCGATCCATCGCCTGCGGCACTGGCGGCGATCTTGCCGGTGTTGGTCACGCTGGAGAGCGTTCCTGCGGCATCGATGACAAGCGCGCGTACCTGGTTGGCCGCGACACTTCCGCCTGCCGCCTCGATCGTCCCGCTGTTGCGCAGCGCGGGGACGCTGGCCAGATTGCCGATGCGGATCGCGGTGGCGTTGCCGCCGTTCGACTGCGCGGCGACCGTGCCTGAGTTGAGCACACCGCCGGTGATGGCCGTCGCCTGGCCGAGGCCGCCGATCATCAGACCGTTGCCCGTGACATCCTGGTAGACGCCGCTGCCCGCAATGCGGCCCTTGATCACAAGGCCGTTGCCCGCCGCCGAAGCTCCGGCGACCGCACCGACGGCGACGGCTTCGCTCGCCGATCCGATCTGGACGGCGGCGGCGGCGCCGAACGAGCTGACCGAGGCGGTGCCTTCCTTGTCGTCATCGATGCCGTCCTTGTCCTCGTCCTTGTCGTCCGGGTTTGTATTGGCAGGCGGCGCATCGAACAGGATTCCGCCCGCGACCGAACCTGCAATGTGCAGCGCGGGGCCGCCCTGAAGCAGGTCGTCGGCATCGAGCTTGCTCGGATCGGCCGGCGCGGTGGTGGTGCGATAGCCGGTGGCGCTGATGCTGCCCTGCACGCTCAGCGCGCCGCCGATCGGTCCGGTGAGCGAGACGGCGGTGGCGTTCGCGCCTTGCGCTGCGATCGACCCGGTCAGTGCAACGTTACCGCTGACCGCGCCTGCACGGATGCCGGCCGAATTGTCGCCGACCACCGATATCGCGCCGCTGCTGATCAGCGATCCGTTCAGCGGTCCTTCCAGGCTGATGGCGGCGCTGTTGTTGCCCTCTATGGTGATCGCACCGCTGTTGACGACCGATCCGGTCAGCGCGCCAAGCGTGCGGATGCCGAACCGGTTCTGTCCTTGCGCGAACGGACCGTCGATATCGCCGTCACTGTCGGTGTCGGTCGGGGTGTAGTTCTCATCGAGGATGATGGTCCCCGAACTGGTGATCGTGGCGGTGGTGTCGGCTGCAGCAACGATCCCCGCCGAGTTGTTGGCACCGGTGATCTGGATGGTGCCCTCGTTGGTGACATTGTGATTGCTGTCGATGGTCACGGCCACGCCGGAGGCAGGCTTGATCGATCCCGCCGAGGTGATCCTGATACTGTCGGCAGCGCCGTTGTTCGCGGTTGCAGTGGCGATCGGCGTGGTGCGCTCGGTGGTCACGCTGGTTTGGGCGAGCGCTGCAGCCTGGGGCAGCAATAGCGGAATCGGGGTCAAGCAGGTGCAGGCCAGCAAGAGGCGCATGATCTTCCTTTCAGGGCTTGGGAGAGGAGAGTGGGTTCACTCACCAAGACGCTGCAGAAAATTCACACCCGCATGGCAAACACCGGGAGGTTGCCGAAATTCGCGCCATGCCTTTGCAATTGAACGATAAGTTCTTTCAGAAACTGAAGTCAGCGCCAATCCGCAGTGTGCGTGGCCGCAACGGCGTGGTCTGCTCGCTCCACGGCAGGGTGAAGGGCGAGCCCAGCGCGAACCGGTTGCCGCGCGCGTCGAACAGGTTGGTCGCCTGGATCCAGAAGGTGCTCCGATCGCGCGTGAGGCTTGCCGACAGGCTGGTGTCGAGAACATCGCCCTGCTCCACCCCCAGCACCGGCCCGATGCCGAGCCGCGAGCGCCCGATATAGCGCAGCGAACCGCTGACGGTGATGTCGCCTGCATCGGCCAGCGTGGCGCGATAACTTCCGCCCAGCCGCCAGGAGAGGTGCGCGACATTGGGCAGGTCATCGCTGTCGACCACCACCGCGCCTGCCGGGATGCTTGCGAAATCGAACCCCACCCGGTTGGCGGGCAGCAGGAATATGCCTGCCGAAGGAGACACCAGACGGCTATCGGCCCAGACCGCCGACGCTTCCAGCGACACCGCGCGCACCGGTTGCCAGGCCAATGTCGCATCGAGCGTAATAATGCGGCCGTTGCCGATGTTCTCGGTTGCCGGCAACCCGCTGATGTCGATCAGATCCGCCTGGATGTTGCGCCAGCGGGTATGCGCCAGTGTCACGTCGCCGCTGATGGTGCTGCCGGAAAAGGCGAGCCCCGCCTCGACCGCCGACACGGTATCGGGCTTGTAGCGCCGCACCATCAGGTTGCGAACGCCGATGCCACCTGGCCGAAAGCCCTCCTGATAGCGCGCATGGGCGGACAGCCCGTCGGACAGACGATAGCGCAGCCCTGCCGAGGGCAGAAACGCGGTCTGGGTTCTTTGCGCGCTGCTGCGTGCCTGGGCGGCCAGCGCGAGCAGCGGCGTATCGAGCGCTTCGCCCGACAGCCGCATATGGCTCAGCCGGCCACCGATATCGAGATACAGCCGGTCGGCCGCGGGAATCGCGAGATCGGCAAAGGCGGTCGCTTCGTCGATCCGGTTTTCGACACCCGTAATGGCCGTCGCCCGCGTAATCCCGCCGCGCGCGCGGCGGATGCGATAGCGGTTGCTGAGGAGGCTGGTGCCGACCAGCCAGCCCACGCCCCCCGGCGTTTCGCCCGCCAGCCGTGTCTCGTTGGTCACCAGCCGCGTTTCGCCGCGCTGGCGGAAAAGGCTGGGCTCGAACCCCGGCACACTGGCATCGAAGGTTTCGTCAAGGTCCAGCCCGGTCAGCGTGGTGGTCGACAGCAGTTCGAAGCTGTCCCACTGCTTGCCCAACGCCAGCTGGCCCAGCAGGAACTGGCTGCGAAACGGCTGTGCGAACGGACTGGCCCGGTCGAGCCGGTCGCCCTCGCGGTCGGCGAACTGGCTGTCGCGGCCGTCGATATCCTGAGCCGCGCCCATCATGTCGATCGTCCAGCCCGCGCCTGGTTCGATCCGCAGCAGCACGCGCCCGCCGATGGTATCGACCCGGTTGATGTCGTCGCGCTGGCGCAGCCGATCGTCGATATAGCCGCCGTCGCGCGCGCCATAAACCACGCCGCGCAGGCCCACCGCGCCCTCGATGACGGGCACGTTGACCATCGCGCTGCCTTCGAACGATGGCGCACCATGCTGGGTGGCGGCGACCGAAAGCGATTGGGCAGCCTGCCAGCGATTTGAATCGGGCAGGTTGGGGATCAGGCGGATGACCCCGCCCAGCGTGCCTGCACCATAAAGCGTGCCCTGCGGGCCCTGCCGCACCTCGACCGCATTGAGATCAACCAGCCTGAGATCGGGATCGGGTGCGTTGTAGTTGAGGCGCGCCGAGCCGAGATACTGGCCGACCACCGCCTGGGTCGGGCCGTTGAAGCTCGAATCCGATATCGCGCGCAGGAACAACCGGTTGCGCCCCGGGCCGAGCTGGGTCGATCCCAAGGCGGGCAGCCGGTCGACCAGCGCATCGGAGCCCCTGCCCTGCCCGCCGAGCGCAAAGTCGCCCTCCAGCCGGATCTGGCCGTAAACGCCGCGGGTCAGATCCTCGACCGGCGTGCGTTGCGCGGTCACCACAATGTCCTCGACCGGAACGGGCAGGCGCGGGGGCGTGGCCATGGCCAGTCGGATCGGCGCACCGCTGCGCCGCGCGGACACCGGCGCGCGCACGATCCGCCAGTGATTCGTTGCCAGACGCACCGCACGGGCGTCGCTCGCCTGCAGCAGCCGGTCGAGTGCCTCGCGCGTGGTCATCGTGCCGCGCAGCCGCCGGACGCGTTGCGCGCCGATCTGCCGGTCGGTGATGCCGATGCTGATCCCCGCCTGCCGACCCAGCGCGATGATGGCAGCATCCAGCCTGCCCGCCGCGATGTCGATCCGCACCGGCGCCTCTGCCACGGCGGGCGATGCCAGCGCCGCCAGCGGCAGGGCCAGCACCGTCATCAGCCTATGGCTGCGCATCGTCGCCGACCAGCTCCCAGCCATCGCCGCGACGCACCGCTCGGGTGCCCAGCACCGGCGCGATCGATGCGACTGCCGCGGCATCACGACCCGCGATCTGAACCACGCCGCTGAACGCGCGAGCCGCGATCGAGGGATGGACGGTGATCCGCGCGCCCAGGCTGCGTTCCAGCGCCGCGGCGACCTGGGCCAGGCTGGTGCCCGAAAAGCTCAGCTGTCCCTTCCGCCAGCTTGCGACGTGATCTATCGGCACGTTCGACACGACGATGCTGGCCTGGGTGCCCGCTATCGTCGCCCGGCGTCCTGCGGGCAGACGGACATTTTCGACCTTCGGATTGACGATCACCACGCCTTCGGACACCGCGACGTCCAGCGAGCTGCCATCGCGCACCACGTTGAACGCGGTGCCGGCATCCACCAGCCGCACATCGCCGGTCTCCACCACGAACGGATCGTCGGCATTGTGGCGCACCTCGAACAGGGCCTCGCCGGTCTCAAGCCGGGCATAACGGGGATGGCGCCGGTCCAGCGCCAGACTTGTTCCGCCGTTCAGCACGATCCGGCTGCCATCGGGCAGATCGACAGTCTCGCTCTCGCCCATTGCGGTGGTCACCGAATAGGGCTGCGGGCGCATCTGCCATGCGGGAATGGCAATCACCGCAAGCAGCGATACAGCGAGCGCGCCGCCCAGCCAGCGCCGCCGCACGATGGACCGAGCCGCGCTGCGATCTTCGTCATTGGCGGCTTTCGGCACCGCGGGCCGGACCTCCGCCGAGAGCTCTGCCACCTGCGCGCCTGCGGCCAACGCCTGGTCATACGCGATGGTGTGGCGCGGATCGGCCCCCAGCCAGCGGGCAAAGTCATCCCAATCGGAAAAATCCGGGTCATGGGTCGCGATCGCCCAGTCGATCGCCTGCAGGCGGATCTGTTCGCCAGTGTCTGTCATCATGTCTTTCCTGAACCTAAGACGTCGCGATCGCGCTCAATCCGCATCGAGCGCCTCCCTCCAGCGCATCAGCGCGCGATAAGCCTTCTGCAAATCCTTCTCAACCGCGCTCAGGCTGAGCCCCAGATCCCGCGCGATCTGGCGTTGGCCGACCCCTTCGATGCGGAAAAGCCGGAAGACCTGCAGCACTCGGGCGCCCTCGGCCTCCAGCATCGATTCGGCCTGCTCGAGCATCGCGCGGGCAATGAGCTCGCGGTCGGGCTGGGGCGCATCCGATGCCTCGCCCGTCAGCCCGTGTGCCTCGACCCAGTCGGCATCTCGCTGGCGGCTGCGCTGCGCCGAGCGGTAGCGGTCGTGCATCACGTTGTTGGCTGCACGGAACAGATAGCTGCGCGGATCGGCAACCGGGCCGGTGTCCAGGTTGACCAGCCGCAACCACAATTCCTGCAGGATGTCCTCTGCGCCATCGCCCGCGCCACGCGCGCGCAGAAACCGCAGCAACGGCTCGCGCTGTACGATCAATACGGCTTCTAGGCCCTGGCGCGACATCGGACTTGGCAATCACTTCTGGAGCAGGTGGAATGCGGGCACGGCCCATGCACCCAGACGCCGCCGCGCGCAAGAACCCGCAAGGGCGGTGCCATCCCTCTGGGCACCTATGTCATGTTTTTTATCGGCGGTTTGCGGGTTCGGCACGGCTGCAACGTCCTATCAGCAAAGCCAGTCTCACCCCAGGCTGGCCTCGACCGGTCTTGGTGCCCCCCATGGACCGGTAGCACCTTGAGGGCGGGGTGGCGACCAGCCTTTTGCCCTCAAGGTGCACCATTTCCGGGCCGGGCGCAGGAGACACCGACATGCCATATCTGCATCGCAGGCTCGGGGCCGTCGCACTGCTGCTGGTGTTGCCCGCTGGCGCCGGGGCGGCCGAACCGGTGGGCGAAGACATGTGGTTCGTTCCGCACGTGTCCGATGATCGCGGCAGCCAGATCGACACCAGCACCGATTGCATCGCGTTGCACCGCGTGCGATCGACGCGGATCGTGGCGGGCAAGGGCATCGTCTATCACATGAACGGTGACAGGCTGCTGATCAATCGGGTCAGGCAGGGCGCAAGCCTGCTGAACCGCAACCAGGTGCTGGTCACCCGCACGACCAGCGCCATGCTGTGCGCAGGAGACATCGTCCAGCTTGCCTATAGCGGCCCGGGAATGTCGGCGGGGTCGGTCGCTTTGGGGCGCTTCGAGCTGTATCATCCCTCAGCCCGCCCCTGATGCCGCAGGCAGCGCGCCGGGGCTGACGTCCTGAAGCGAGGACTTATCGTCGCTATCCCCGGCAATAGCGCTTTGCAGACACAGACATTACAGTTATGTGACCGAATTGTTACGCGCTGACCGTCTGTGCGGTGCTCGACTGCCACGGCCGCAGGGGGTTGCTTCCGCCGGGGTCGGCATTGACCTTCACGATCGCTCAAGGAAATCCCCATCCGCCAGATTGCCGCCCTGCCCTATCGCACGAACCGCGAGGACGCGACCGCGCCGGTCAGCATTTTGCTGATCACCTCGCGCGAGACGCGGCGCTGGGTGCTGCCCAAGGGCAACATGATCGACGGCCTGCAACCCCACGCCGCCGCCGCGCACGAGGCCGAGGAAGAGGCCGGCGTCAAGGGCGCCGCCTGCCCGACGCCACTGGGCAGCTATCGCTATCGCAAGAAGCGCAAGAACGGCGCATCGCTGATCGTCGATGTCGATGTGTTCCCGTTCTCGGTCACCGACCTGCTCGACGAATGGGAAGAACAGGACCAGCGCCAGCGCCAGTGGTTCTCGCTCGAGGAGGCCGCGCAACTGGTCGACGAGCCCGAGCTTTCCGAGCTGATCCGGCGGTTTCGCGCCAGCGATTCCGACCGACGCATCGCCAAGGGCGGTTTTGTCCTGGGCTTGCAAAAGACCTCCCCCAAGCTGGCGGTGTTCCAGTGGGTCCAGGCGCTGCTGCCCAAGCAGGGAAATTTCTTCGAGCTGTTCGAGGCGCATGCGCTGACGCTGCTGTCGGGCTCCAACGCGCTGGCCCGTCTGCTGGGTGGCGGACCCGGCATGGCCGATCACATCCAGGAGCTGACCGAGCGCGAGCACGAGGCGGACCTGATCACCCGCGAGGTGCTGCAGACCGTTCGGCGCACCTTCCTCACCCCGTTCGACCGCAGCGCGATCACCAGCCTGATCGGATCGATGGACGATGCGATCGACGAGATGCAGAAGACCGCCGGCGCCATCGATCTGTACGAGCTTATCGAGTTCAAGCAGGAAATGAAGGACATGGCCGCGATCATCGTCGATTGCGCGCGGATCACGGTCGAGGCGCTGCCGCTGCTGCGCCAGGTCAACCGCAATGCCGGGCGGCTGCACGAGCTGACCGAGCGGCTGGTGGTCATGGAAGGCCATGCCGACGAGATTCACGCGCGCGGCCTGAAGGCGCTCTACAAGGAGCATGGCGAGACCAGCCCGCTCCGCTTCATCGTCGAACGCGAGCTGTTCACGCATCTCGAGCGCGTCGTCGACCGGTTCGAGGATGTCGCCAACGAGATCGACGGCCTCGTCATCGATCACGCCTGAGCGTCCACGCACTCTCATGGAAACCACCATCATCGCCCTGCCCCTGCTGATCGCGTTGATCGCGCTTGCGCTGGCCTTCGACTTTCTCAACGGACTGCACGATGCCGCCAACTCGATTGCCACGGTGGTCTCGACGCGGCTGCTCAAGCCGGTGCACGCGGTGGTTTTCGCCGCGTTTTTCAACTTCGCGGCCTATTGGGTTTTCGGGCTGAAGGTGGCCGAGACCGTCGGCAAGGGCATCATCGAGGTCGATATCGTCGACCCGCAGGTGATCTTCGGCGCGCTGATCGGCGCAATGTTCTGGAATGTCGTCACCTGGTGGAAGGGCATCCCGTCATCATCCAGCCACGCGCTGGTCGGCGGGCTGATCGGTGCGGGCGTGATGCGTGCAGGGCTCGACGGGATCGTCTGGTCCGGCGTGATCAAGACCGCATCGGCGATCATCCTGTCGCCCACCATGGGCATGATCCTGTCGATCCTGCTGGTGGTGCTGACGTCGTGGGTCTTCCTGCGCGCCACCGCCAAGCGTGCCGAAGGCATGTTCAAGCAGCTGCACCTGCTGTCGTCCGCCGCCTATTCGCTGGGTCACGGCGCCAACGACGCGCAAAAGACGATGGGGATCATCACCGTCTTGCTGTATTCACAAGGCATGCTCGACGGCGAGTTCGCAGTGCCCGGCTGGGTGGTGCTGAGCTGCTATGTCGCGATCGCGCTGGGCACGCTGTCGGGCGGCTGGAAGATCATCGAGACGATGGGCACGCGGATCACCAGGCTGTCGCACCAGCAGGGCTTCTGCGCCTCGTCGGGCGGATCGGTGATGCTGTTTGCCGCCACCGCCTTCGGCATTCCGGTCTCGACCACGCACACCATCACCGGCTGCGTCGTCGGCGTGGGCGCTGCACGCCGCGCATCGGCAGTGCGCTGGGGCGTGGCGGGCCGCGTGGTGATCGCCTGGCTGATCACCATCCCGGCATCGGCCGCGGTCGGCGCGCTGTTCTATTGGCTGACCACTTTCTGGTGAGCTGTATGGCGTGGTTGCTCAGGGCTTGAGCGTCAGGCTCAGCCCCGACACCACCAGCTCCACGCGGTCGGCGATCGCGGCTACCTGCTGGTTGAGCCGGCCTGCCATGTCGCGAAACTGCCTGGCCAGCGCATTGTCGGGCACGATCCCCATGCCAACCTCGTTGCTGACCATGATCACCGGTGAATTCGCCACCGACAGGGTATCCATCAGCCGCTGCGAGGCGGCGGCGAAATCATGCTCTGCCAGCAGCAGATTGCTGGTCCACAAGGTCAGGCAATCGACCAGCAGCACCCGGTTATCGCTCGCTTCGCGCGCGATGGCCTCGGGCAGGTCGATGGTGCATTCGATGGTGCGCCAGCGCGGCCCCCGGTCCGCCCGGTGCCGTGCGATCCTCTCACGCATCTCGTCGTCGAACGCCTGCGCGGTGGCCAGATAGACCAGCTCCCCGTCCTGATCTTCGGCCAGCCGTTGCGCGCGCGCGCTCTTTCCCGAGCGCGCGCCGCCGGTGATGAAGGTCAGCACTGCATCGATCCATTTTCCTTGCAAAACGTAAATGCGCGCCATAATGCGGCGGCGCGACAGGTTCCCAGAGATGGGATTAATAGGGAACGCGGAAGCAGGTATCTACCCCTGTAATCCGCGGCTGTCCCCGCAACTGTGACCGGAGAGCGGTCGCCCCTATCATGCCACTGGATGCATCCGCATCCGGGAAGGCGGGGCGGACGTGCTGACCCGGGAGCCAGGAGACCTGCCTGTTGCAGTCGGTCCTTTGCGCGGACGGGGTGTTCAGCGTGATCGAGGGTTTTCCTCGCGTGACGACATCGATCGGGGTGGCGCGCGCGGGTGATATGCCGGCGATTGCTCAGCTGTACCATTGGTGCGTGCAACCCCTTGTTGTTAGACAGGGGATATCAATGCCTAGTTGTACGCTTAAAGTTACCGCTTCCACATTTGCCTTCGCCGCCAGTCTCTCCGGAGCTGCGATCGCGCAGGACACGCTGGCCGCTACAGACCCGCGCGAACCCATAGTCGTCGTCACCGCCAACCGCACCGCCCAGCCGGTCGAACGCGTCGGCCAGTCGATCACCGTGGTCGATTTCGAAGAGATCGAGCGCCGCCAGACCCAGACCGTGGCGGACATCCTGCGCACCGTGCCCGGGGTCAGCATCATCCGCAACGGCGGTATCGGTTCGACCACATCGGTGTTCATCCGCGGCGCGGAAAGCGACCAGACCGTAGCATTGATCGACGGGATCAAGCTCAACGATCCTTCCACGCCCGGTGGTGGCTTCAACTTCGGCCATCTGCTCACCGGCAATATCGAGCGGATCGAGGTGCTGCGCGGCCCCTCCTCCGTCCTGTGGGGCAGCCAGGCGATCGGCGGCGTGATCAACATGATCACCCGCCAGCCGACCGAGGAGCTCGCGGTCAATCTGCGCGGCGAATATGGCTATCGCGACACCGGCCAGTTGGTCGGCAACATCTCGGGCAAGGCGGGACCGCTTTCGGCGAGCGCGGGCGCGGGCTATTTCCGCACCGACGGGATTTCCTCGTTCAGCGAGGCACGCGGCGGCACCGAGAAGGACGGTTATGAGAACTTCGGCGCCAACGCCAATGCCAATCTGGCGCTGAGCGATGCGATCTCGATCGATGCGCGCGGCTGGTACTCCGACGGGCGGGTCAATATCGACGGCTTCCCTGCCCCCACCTTTGCCTTTGCCGATGTCGACGAGGAATCGCGCACCCGCGAGATCGTCGGCTATACCGGGATCAACGCCGCCCTGTTCGACGGGCGTTTGCGCAACCGGCTGGGCTATGCCTATACCGACACCCGCCGCCGCTCCATCGCGCTCGACGCACCTGCGACCGAAACCTTTGCGAGCCACGGCCGCAACGAGCGGATCGAGTATCAGGGCATCTTCGATATCGCGGATGGCTGGCAGTTGACCGGCGGACTGGAACGCGAGACCTCGCGTTTCTCGAGCAGCAGCAATGGCGCGTCGCCTTCGCTGGGCCGCGCTCGGATCGACAGCGTCTATGGCCAGATCGTCGCCACACCGGTCAGCGGACTGACCCTGACCGGCGGGGTTCGGCATGACGACCACAACCGCTTCGGCGGCGCGACCACCTTTGGTGCCAGCGGCGCCTATGCGATCAGCCAGACCGGCACGATCGTGCGTGCGAGCTATGCCGAAGGCTTCAAGGCGCCCTCGCTTTTCCAGCTGCAAAGCGATTTCGGCAATCAGCAGCTTCGGCCCGAGCGGTCGAAGGGCTGGGACGCGGGCGTGACGCAGAATCTGGTCGACGGCCGGTTGCAGGCCAGCGCCACCTATTTCCGGCGCAATTCGGATGACCTGATCATCTTCGTCTCGTGCGCCGCGCCGCTGACCGGAATCTGCGCCAACCGGCCCTCGGGCACCTATGACAACGTCGCCCGCGCCCGCGCCGAAGGGGTCGAGATCGGTCTGGCGATGGTTCCGGTCGATGCGCTGCGGCTGCAGGCCAACTATACCTATACCGATGCCACCAACCGTTCGCCGGGCAACGCCAACTTCGGTCGGCAGCTGGTGCGCCGTCCGCAGCACAGCGTCACGGCGCTGATCGATTATGCGTGGAGCTTCGGGCTCGAAACCGGGGTGACGATCACCCATGTCGGCGCGAACTTCGACAACGCCAACAACAGCCGCAAGGTCGAAGGCTATGTGCTCGCGGACCTGCGCGCGTCGTTCCCGCTGACCGACCGGATCGACATCTACGGCCGCGTCGAGAACCTGTTCGACGAGCGCTACGAGACGGTGTTCCGTTATGGATCGCCGGGCCGGGCGGGCTATGCCGGTGTGAGGTTGCGCTACTGATGGACGAGGCAGCGCGCGCCCCCGGCGATCTGGTCGATGATTTCACCCGCCATGGCGGCCGCATCGATCTGGCGCGCGCTGCCTTTCCCCTGGTTGCTTGCTGGACCGACCTTTCGACCGGAATCGCTCCGTGGCCGTATCCGGCTGCGCACAGCCCCGAGGCGGCAGAGCGGCTGCCCGATCCGGCCGATCTGATCGCGCTGGAGGCAGCCGCTGCGGCATTTTTCGGGGTCGAACCCGCCCGCGTGGTCGCGGTGCCGGGGAGCGACCTGGGCTTGCGGCTGCTCGGCCAGATCCTGGGCGGGCGCCCCCCCCCGCAGCGCGTGGCGATCGTCCGGCCCGGATATTCGGGCCATGAATCGATGTGGAGCGCGCAAGGCGTCACGCCCTGCCGCGCCGATGCCGCCGTCGCGATGGCGCAGACGCACGAGGTGCTGGTGCTCGCCCGGCCCAACAACCCCGATGCGGCAATCGCCGATCGCACCAAACTGCATGTCGCCGCATCGCTGCTTGCGGCGCGCGGCGGACATTTGATCGTCGATGAGGCCTTTGCCGATGCAGAAGCACAGGACAGCCTGGCGGGGTGCGACTGGCCGGGGCTGATCGTGCTGCGCTCGTTCGGCAAGTTCTTCGGCCTCGCCGGAGTACGACTGGGCTTTGTCATCGCACCACCCGAAATTGGCGACCGGCTGCGCGGATTGATCGGCGACTGGCCGATCGCCGGCCCGGCACTCGCCATCGGGCTTGCGGCCTATCGCGATGCCGCCTGGCGCCGGGCGCAGCGGGCTCGGCTGACGGACGCATCGCAACGGCTGGTCGACCTGCTGGCCGGTCCTGGCATCGAAATTGTCGGCCGCACCGCATTTTTCGTGTTGATCAACGCAGCCGAGCGTGATGGCCTGTTCGAGCATCTGGCCAAGGCCGGCGTGCTGACACGTCCGTTCGGCTATGCCCCTGGCTGGCTGCGGCTGGGCCTGCCACGCGATGAGAGTGACTGGAATAGGCTGGGCGATGCGCTGGCCGCATGGAGGACGCAATGACCGAGACGCCAGAGGACTTCGCCCGACACAATGCGCGGATGAAGCGGGTGCAGGCCGCGCGCGAGCGGATGCAGGCGCGCCGCACGCTCGAGCGCGGGCTGCTGATCGTTCACACCGGCAACGGCAAGGGCAAGTCCTCCTCCGCCTTCGGCATGGCGATCCGCTCGCTGGGCTGGGGGATGAAGGTCGGCATCGTGCAATATGTCAAAGGCGCCTGGGAGACCGGCGAAAAGAACTTCTTCCACGCCAATCCCGATCTTCTGACCTTCGAGGTGATGGGCGAGGGCTTCACCTGGGACACGCAGGACCGCGCGCG
>JBKBTF010000043.1:0-31119 GCA_046291395.1 Blastomonas sp.
GTCGCTCACCCCTCTCCCAGCTCCGTCTAAGCTCCTTCGTCGCCAAGACTTCGCAACCCTCTCCCGCAAGGGGAGAGGGGCATTTGGAGAAACTCTGATGCCCGCCACGATCATCCAGACCAACCCCGCCCCGTTCGAGACCAAGACCATCGACCCGGTAACCCTCGACATCATCGAGAACGCGCTGCGCAATGCCCGGATCGAGATGGATGCGACACTCGTTCGCACCGCGATGTCGCCCGGTATCCGCGAACAGGGCGATGCCTTTCCGCTGATCGCGGACCATGAAGGCCGCATGATCGTCGGCCAGTTCGGCAGCTTCATCGGCGGCTTTCTCGAGGGCTTTGACGGCACGCTCGAGGATGGCGATATGATCTTCCTGTCCGATCCCTATTCGGTCGGCGGCGCGATCAGCCATTGCAATGACTGGCTGGTGCTGTTGCCTGTGTTCAAGGATGGCCGCCTGCTCGCCTATACCGCGATGTTCGGCCACCAGAGTGACATCGGTGGCAAGGTGCCAGGGTCGATGCCGATCGATGCGACCAACATCTTCCAGGAAGGTGTGCGCATTCCGCCAGTCAAGATCTGGAAAAAGGGGGTGTACAACGAGGACCTGGTCAAGCTGGTGCTGCACCAGAGCCGGACCCCTGCGTGGTGCGCGGCGGACCTCAACGCATTGATCGCCTCTTGCCGGGTCGCCGCGCGCCGGGTGATCGAGATGAGCGAGCGCTTCGGCGTCGATACCTATGTCTCGGCGACGCAGGAGCTGCTCGCGCGCAACCACCGCGCGATGAAGATCCTGCTGTCCCAGGCGATCAGCGAGGAGCCGGTGAGCTTCGAGGACTATATCTGTGACGATGGCATGGGCTATGGCCCGTACAAGCTCAAATGCACGATGTGGCGCGATGGCGACAAGGTGATCCTCGATTTCGACGGCACCGATCCGCAGAGCCAGGCCTCGATCAACTTCCTGCTCAACGAGAACATGTTCAAGATGTTCTTCGGCATCTACATGATCATGGTCTTCGATCCGCAGATCCTGTTCAACGACGGGTTCTATGATCTGATCGAGGTGCGCATTCCCGAAGGATCGCTGCTGAAACCCCGCTATCCCGCCGCTCTCTCGGGCCGCACCCATGCGCTGGGCCGCATCTTCGATATATTGGGTGGGTTGCTCGGCCAGAAGACACCCGAGTTCTTGAACGCCGCCGGCTTCTCCTCCAGCCCACACCTCTTCTATGCGGGCACGGACAAAAAGGGCGAGTGGTTCCAGCTGTTCCAGATCGGCTTTGGCGGCATTCCCGGACGGCCGATGGGCGATGGGCCCGATGGCCATTCCTTGTGGCCGGGCTTTACCAACGTGCCCAACGAATTTCTCGAGCGGTACTTCCCGCTGGTGATCGAACGCTACGAGACCGTGCCCGACAGCGGCGGGGCGGGGCTGCACCGCGGCGGCAACGGCATCCTGATGACCTACCGCTTCCTCGAGCCCGGCGTGATCGCGATCCACGACGACCGCTGGTTCGTGCCGCCTTGGGGCGTCAATGGCGGCAAGCCCGGGGCAAGGGCGCGCAAGATCCTGGAAAAGCCTGACGGGTCGCAAACCATCGTCGGCAACAAGGTGGAGGACGTCCGCATCGAAGCCGGCGACGTCCTCCACTTCATCACCTGGGGTGGCGGCGGCTGGGGCGATCCGCTCGAGCGCGCACCCGAGCTGGTCGCCAAGGAAATCCGCCAGGGGCTGGTGACGGCGCAAGGCGCGCTGAACTACGGCGTGGTCGCCAATGCAGACGGCGTGCTTGACGAGGGCGCGACTGAGGCGCTTCGCACCACGATGCGCGCCGAGCGCGCCGATCTGCCGCTGTTCGATTACGGCCCGAGCATCGAGGAACTGCGCGCCAACTGTCTCGCTGAAACCGGGCTGCCCGCGCCAATCCAGCCGCGCTGGCACACCCAAGCGATTGCTGCGGAATAAGGAGGGCGCGTGATGAGCCAGGAAAACCACGGCGCGCTCGCCGGCATCCGAGTCATCGAGCTGGGCCAGTTGATCGCAGGCCCGTTCTGCGGCCAGCTGCTAGGCGACATGGGCGCGGAGATCATCAAGGTCGAGCCGCCAGCAGTCGACGGTAAAGGCGGCGGCGACCCGATGCGCAACTGGGGACATGGCGAGCACAAATTGTGGTGGGAGGTCGTCGCCCGCAACAAGAAATCGGTCAGCGCCAACCTGCGTATCGCGCAAGGCCAGGAGATCGTGCGCAAGCTGGTGGCGCACGCCGATATCCTGATCGAGAACTTCAAGCCGGGCACGATCGAGAAATGGGGGCTGGGGCCCGATGCGCTCCATGCGATCAACCCGCGGCTGATCATCGTGCGCGTCTCGGGCTATGGCCAGACCGGGCCCTATTCATCGCGCGCGGGCTTTGGCGGCATCGGCGAGGCGATGGGCGGATGGCGCGCGATCGTCGGCGATCCCGATCGCCCGCCCAGCCGCATGGGGGTGTCGATCGGCGACAGCCTGGCTGCGACCTATGGCTGCATGGGCGCGCTCGCCGCGCTCCACGCACGGGAGCGCACCGGCAAGGGCCAGGTCGTCGACAGCGCGCTCTACGAGGCGGTGCTGCAGGTGATGGAAAGCCTGGTCCCCGAATATGTCGTCAGCGGCCATGTCCGCCAGCGTTCGGGATCGATCCTCGAAGGCGTCGCGCCGAGCAACGTCTATCAGTGCAGTGACGGCGAATATCTCATCGGCGCCAATCAGGACGCGGTGTTTGCACGGCTCTGCGCAGCAATGGGGCAGCCCGAACTGGCCAGTGACCCGCGCTATGCCACGCATCTTGCGCGCGGCGAGCGCCAGAAGGAACTCGACGACCTGATCGAGGCCTGGACGAGCACGCTGACCGTCGCCGAGGTCGAGGCGCTGATGATCCAACACTCCGTTCCGGCCGGGCGCATCTATGGCGCGGCCGACATGCTGGAGGACGAGCATTTCAAGGCACGCGAGGCGCTGGTCGAGGTCGACAGCCCGCGCTGGGGCAAGTTTGCGATGCAGAACAGCTTTCCCAAGCTTTCGGGTACGCCGAGCAGCATTCGTAGCCTCGCACCGCAGAGCATCGGCGAACACAATGCCGAGGTCTATGGCGAGTTGCTGGGGCTGGACGAACAGGCGCTGGCCGACCTGAAGGCGGCGGGGGCGGTATAGATGCGGAAACCTCCGCCAGCCCCGCTTGCCAAAAAGCTCAGGCCGCCGCTTTGCGGATGACCACCGACCCTGCCGAATAGCCTGCGCCAAACGAGCAGATCAGGCCGGTGTCGCCCGGCTTGAGGTCTTCACTGTGCAAATGGAAGGCGATGATCGATCCGGCGGACGAGGTGTTGGCGTAAGTATCGAGCACCGTCGGGCTTTCGTCCTCGCTCGCTTCATGGCCCAGCACGCGCTGCGCGATCAGCCGGTTCATCCCCGCATTGGCCTGGTGCAGCCATAGTCGGCGCAGGTCGCCGGGCGTCAGGCCCAGCCGCGCGATGTGGTCGATGATCAGTTCGCCGACCATCGGCACGACTTCCTTGAACACCTTGCGGCCTTCCTGGACGAACAATTTGTCCGCATTGTCCCGGCTTTCGGGCGCGGTGCGGTTGAGGAAGCCGAAATTGTTGCGGATGTTGTTGGAAAAGCGGGTCTTGAGCTGGGTTCCCAATATTTCCCAATGCTCTGCCGGGGCGAAATCCGCGTCCTCGACCAGAACGGCGGTGGCAACGTCGCCGAAGATAAAGTGGCTGTCGCGGTCGCGCCAGTTGAGATGGCCCGAGCAGATTTCGGGACTCACCACCAGCACCGAACGGGCATTGCCGGCGCGGATGAAATCTGCCGCAGTCTGGATGCCGAAGGTGGCCGACGAGCAGGCGACATTCATGTCGAAGCCGAAGCCCTCGATGCCCAGTGCGTCCTGCACCTCGATGGCGATCGCGGGGTAGGCGCGCTGCAGGTTGGAGCAGGCGACCAGCACCGCATCGACATCCTTCGCATCGCGCCCGGCGCGGACGAGTGCGTCTCGGGCGGCGGCGACGCCGATTTCGGCGAGCACCGAGATTTGCTCGTCGGGCCGCTCGTCGAAGCGCGGGCACATCACCTCTGTATCGAGGATCGATGCCTTGGAGAGCACCTTGCGCGCCTTGATCCCGCTCGCCTTTTCGATGAACTCGACCGAAGATGACTGCAGCGCGGTCATCTCTCCGGCCTCGATTGCTGCAGCATGCTGCACATTATGCTGCGCAACATAAGCGTTGAAGCTTTCCACCAGCTCTTCGTTGCTGATGCTGTCGGCCGGGGTGAAAAGGCCGGTTGCCGAGATCACCGGGCGGGCAGATGGATAAGCGGAAGTCATGAAACCGTAGGGTCCTGCATTATAGCTGGAGCGGGCTGGCGTCTTACTGCCGCAACACGCCGATGGCAAGGGGCGTCGAGGCCAGCGTAATTCCGCTTGCCGACCAAGCGATCAACCTCTTTGATACCTCCAACCAGATCAGGAGCAGGACGCATATGGAATACGCAGACAAGGTCATCTGGATTACCGGGGCATCATCGGGGATTGGCGAGGCGCTGGCGGAAGCGTTTGCCGCTCAGGGTGCAACGCTGATCCTGTCTGGCCGACGCATGGATGCCTTGCAGGCCGTCGCCGACCGGTTGCCGACCCGTAGCCTGGTGCTGCCGTTCGAAACCACCGACAAGCCGGCGCTGCCCGGCATCGTCGAGCAGGCGATCGGCTGGCAGGGCCATGTCGATGGTCTGGTCAACAACGCAGGCATCAGCCAGCGCGCACTCGCCATCGACAGCGCGCTGGAGGTCTATGACCGGATCATCGAGGTCGATCTGCTGGCCCCGATCTGGCTGACGCAGTTGCTGCTGCCGCATATGGCGGCGCGCAAGACCGGGCTGATCGTCGGTATCTCGTCGGTTGCCGGTCGCGCCGGGGTGGCGCTACGCACCGCCTATTGCGCCGCCAAGCACGGGTTGATCGGATATCTAGATGCGCTGCGCGCCGAGACCGAGGTGCATTACCGCCTGAAGGTGCACACCGTGCTGCCGGGATCGATCCGCACCCAGGTCTCGGCCAACGCGCTTGCCGCCGATGGCAGAGCGCACGGCAAGACCGACAGTGCGATCGCCAACGGCATGGACCCGGCCGAATGCGCGGCGCGAATCCTTGCAGGGATCGCCGCCGGCGAGCGTGAAATCCTGGTAGCCGAAGGCATCGAGGAAATGGTCGCGCGGATGCGGTTCAGCGATCCCGCCAAGCTGTTCGAGACGACGGCGGCCATGGGCGGCCAGCTGGCGGCGCAGCGCGATGCGGCGCTGGTGCCGTGACCATCACGCCGCAGGAGCTGATCGAGAGGCTGGCGCTCGCCCCGCATCCCGAAGGCGGCTGGTATCGCGAGACCTGGCGCGGCGCGGCAGGGGCGGATGGCCGGGCGAGCGAGACGCTGATCCTGTTCCTGCTTGAGGAAGGCCAGCAATCGCATTGGCACACCGTCGATGCGACCGAGATCTGGTGCTGGCATGCAGGCTCTGCGCTCGAGGTCGGCACGGCTCCCGGGGACGCCGGGCCTGTGGCGTGGCACACGCTGGGCACCGATTTTGCCTCCGGTCAGTCCCCCCAACTGGTCATTCCGCCCCATCACTGGCAGGCCGCCCGCGCCGCGCACGGCTGGGCGCTGGTAAGCTGCATGGTCTCGCCGGGCTTTGAGTTCAGCGGCTTCGTGATGGCCGAGCCGGGTTGGGAGCCGGGGTGATCGTGCGGGTGGGCGCTATCGTGCCAAAGCGCACCTGCTTCTCAATCCGGAGAGATCACCTCTACCCAACCCTCCGCCATCCAGGCGGAGGGCTTTTGGCGCGTTCCCGAAGGCGGGAAGAGAGAAGGTAAGTCAGCGCTCCGCCACCCTATCCCGGCGTCTTGTCGAATTTCACCGCGCCTTCGGTGTACCGCACCCAGGGCTGGGCGCTGCTCGTCCAGAAGTGCATCTTGGGATCGAGACCGCTGACATCGTCGAGTGTCCCCGCCTTGACGAAGTGCATCCCCGGCTGGCTGGGCAGATCGGACAGGATCGGCGATCCGCAGGTTCCGCAGAAGCGGCGATATACAGGGTCGCCGCTGTCGCCGGTATCCTGATAGGTGGTCAGCGCGCCGATGACCGATAGCTGCGCGTCCTGCACGCCGATCAGCACCGACATCGCGCTGCCTGCCTGTTTCTGGCAGTTGCGGCAATGGCACACCGCGCTCAGCAGCGGGTCGCCCTCGATGGTGTAGAGCACCGCGCCGCACAAACAGCCTCCGGTCATCGTCATGGCAATTCTCCCCCCTCCTGTTGTCGCATGCGCGCCCTGGCGCTTCAGCCGTGCGTGTCGATCCAGGCGAATTCTTCCAGTAGCAACCTGGTGCTGTCTTCGAGCATCAGCTTTTCGACCATATCGGCCACCATCGGTGCGCGGCTGGAGACGCTGATTTCAGCCTCGCAGCGCGTTCTATCCTCTGCCACCGGCATCAGCGTGATATGCGCGGCGCCTTCCGCCGCAAGTCCCTTGGGCTTGGCATTGCGGATGGCGGTCCAGCTTTCATCTGCATGCTGCTGCCAGATATCGCTCTGGGTCAGATCGAGCCACGATCCGATGACCGAACGGATCAGCGCCGGCGCTTTCACCGGCACCTGGCGGGTGATCGTGACATGGATTTGCCCGGCCTCGGGCCGCTCCACGGTGACTCTGACCTCGCGCGAGCCCTGCGCCTGCATCATACCGGTGAGGAACGCCTCGTCGGTCCAGCAGGCCACCACGAGCGCTACCGGCTTTCCAAATTCATGCTGTTCCTGCCGTTTCAACATCGATCGTCGTCGTTCCTTGATCCAGCGCATTGCGCTTGCCGCCGCGCAGCCTAGGCTATGCCGCGATGTTGGCAAGCTATGTCATGACCGTTCTCGTCATCGAACTGACCCCGGGGCCGAACATGGCCTATCTGGCGGCCCTCACGCTGGGCGCCGGCCGCAGGGCAGGGCTGGCTGCCGTCGCAGGTGTCGCCATAGGGCTGACGCTGATCGGGATCGCTGCGGCTGCCGGGCTTGCCACGCTGGTCGCGGCAAGCCCGGCGCTGTGGAATGCACTGCGCTGGGCGGGAGGCCTGTATCTGCTGTATCTGGCGTGGGAGACCTGGCGCGGCGAATCTGAGACCTCTCCCGCCGGAACCCAATCGCTTGGCCGCGCGCGCGCCCGCTATTTCACCCGCGGCCTGATCACCAACATCCTCAATCCCAAAGCGGCATTGTTCTTTGTCGCCATTGTCCCGCGCTTTCTGCCTGAAGAAGGCCCCACGCTAGCCGATGGACTGGCACTGACCGCGATCAGTGTGGTGATGGCGACGACGGTGCACCTGGCGATCGTTCTGATGGCGGCACGACTGCACCCGCTGCTCAGCCAACCGGGGCGCATGAGGCGTGCCCGCCACGGCATTGCCATCGGTCTTGCGGGTGTCGCCATCTGGTTCCTGCTGACCACCGCCGCGCCCTCGACTTAGCCTCGAACCGGAACCATCTTGGTCGCCCCGAGTAGCTATGGTCTGTTATCAGAGGAGGTTGGCGATGATCAGACATGGCGAAGAAGTCGAAATGAATTCCGAGGAAGCCAGCGGTGGTCAAAAGCGCGGCATCGTTCGCTACGTGCTGCTGATCTCGACCGCGCTGGCGATTATTGCCCTCAGCATCATCTGGATGACCGGCGCCGCGACAGGGCCGGAAAACCCGACTCCCAATCCCCAAGAATCGCTTTCAGAGCCTACGGTCCCACCCGAAGGAAACTGACGCCGGCCGCGTTCCCGGCGCGGATGGCATCAAGCGGCGCTTGCCCGTCTCAGCGGGCGAGCGCCGTTTCGGTTTCCTGCATCAGCGTCGCGATGATCTCGGCAACGCTCTCCTCGCGCGTGACCATGCCGACCGACTGGCCCGCCATCAGCGAGCCGTTCTCGACATCGCCGTCGATCACCGCACGGCGTAGCGCGCCGGCCCAGTAATGTTCGATCTGCAACTGCGCTTCGGACATGTCGATACCGCCTGCATCGAGCAGGGCTGCAACCTCGCGTTGCTTGGCGGTGAACTCCTCGGTACCCTTGTTCTTGAGCGCACGCACCGGGATGACCGGCAGGCGCGGATCGACCTGGACACTGGCGATCGCATCGCGCGCATTGCCACGCAGGAACGCCTTCTTGAACGCCGGATGCGCGATCGATTCATGCGCGCAGACGAAGCGGGTGCCCAGTTGCACGCCGCTCGCGCCCATCTCCAGATAGGCGGCGATCGCGCTGCCGCGGCCGATGCCACCTGCGACGAACACCGGCACCTCGTGCGCAACCTCGGGCAGGATTTCCTGCGCAAGCACGCTGGTCGATACCGGGCCGATATGGCCGCCCGCCTCCATGCCCTCGATCACCAGCGCATCGACGCCCGATTTGATGAACTTCTTCGCCAGCGCCAGCGCGGGTGCAAAGCAGATCACTTTGGCGCCGCCGGCCTTGATAGCCTCAATGCTGCCCTTGGGAGGCAGGCCGCCTGCCAGCACGATGTGACCGACCTGATGCGCGGTGCATACTGCGATCAGCTCCATCAATTGTGGGTGCATGGTGATCAGGTTGACCCCGAACGGCTTGGTGGCAAGCTTTTTGGTCGCGGCGATCTCGGAATCGAGCAGTTCGGGCGTCATCGCCCCGCATGCGATCACCCCAAACCCGCCCGCATTGGAAATCGCCGAGACCAGATTACGTTCGGACACCCAACTCATCGCCCCGCACATGATCGCGGTCTCGCTGCCAAGGAACGCGGTGCCGCGCGCCATGGCTTTGTCGGTGAGGGGGTGGTTGGTCATAATTTGCATCCTGTTCCGGCTCCCCTGCGAAGGCAGGGGTCCATCTCCAAAGCTATCGATCAAGGGCACCGGCAGGAGATGGGCTCCTGCCTTCGCAGGAGACCAAAGATATCAAGCTTCCACCGCATCGAGCCCATAGGCCGTGTGCAGCACGCGCACCGCCAGTTCGGTATAGTCTTCCTCGATCAGCACGCTGACCTTGATCTCGCTGGTCGAGATCGCGACGATGTTGACCCCCCGATCGGCCAGCGCCCTGAACATCGTCGAGGCGACACCGGCATGGCTCTTCATGCCGACGCCGACCACCGAAATCTTGGCGACATTGGTATCGGGAATGATGCGATTGAAGCCGATCTCGCTTTTGGCCGCCTCGAGCAGATCGAGCGAACGGGCAAGGTCGGCTTGCGGAACAGTGAAGGTGACGTCGGTCTCGCCCTTGTCGCGGCCGACATTCTGGATGATCATGTCGACGTTGATCGCGGCCTCGGCAAGCGGCCCGAAGATATTGGCCACCGCACCGGGCTTGTCCGGCACGCGGGTCAGCGTGATCTTGGCCTCGTTCTTGTCATGCGCAATGCCGGTGATCAGCTGGCGTTCCATATCCATTCCTTCCAGTTCTTCATCGCTCACGATCATCGTGCCAGGGATCGTATCGGCTGCGGGTGCATCATCGTCGATGAACGAGGACAGCACCTGAACGCGCACGCCTTCCTTCATCGCAAGACCGACAGAGCGCGTCTGCAGTACCTTGGCACCGACGCTCGCCAGTTCGAGCATTTCCTCATAGGTCACATGGCGCAGCTTGCGCGCCTTGGCGACGATGCGCGGGTCGGTGGTGTAGACGCCATCGACATCGGTATAGATATCGCAGCGATCGGCCTTGACCGCGGCTGCCACTGCCACTGCCGAGGTATCCGAACCACCACGACCCAAAGTGGTGATCCGGCCATCCTCGCTGACCCCCTGAAAGCCCGGGATAACTGCGATGACGCCCTTTTGCATCTCTGCGATCAGCGCATCGGCATCGATCGTCTCGACTCGCGCCTTGGCATGCGCCTCGACCGTGCGGATTGGCAGCTGCCAGCCCAGCCAGCTGCGCGCCTGCGCGCCCAGCGCCTGCAGCGCTATCGCCAGCAGCCCACTGGTCACCTGTTCGCCGCTGGCCACGACCACGTCGTATTCGGCCGGATCGTAGAGCGGGTTGGCCTCACGGCAGAAGTTCACCAGCCGGTCGGTTTCACCCGCCATCGCCGAGACGACCACCGCCACTTCGTGTCCGGCGTCCTGTTGACGCTTGACGATCCGCGCCACCCTGCGGATGCGTTCTGTCCCGGCCATCGATGTGCCGCCGAATTTCATGACGATCCGTGCCATTGCCCGTTCGTACTTTCCCTTATGCGAAGATCGCCCCTATAGTCGGGCGCTGCATAGAGAGGCCCCAAGATGAACGCAAGCACCGGCAACGCCCAAGCACCTGGCGGAACGATCGATCCCAGGGAGGCCGCGCATTTCGGGCGGCTGGCGGCAGAGTGGTGGGATCCGAAGGGCGAATCGGCGATGCTCCATCGGCTGAACCCGGTGCGTCTGGCCTATATCCGCAACGCCATCGACCACCACTGGCCGGAGGCCGGCACGGCGCGCAAGCCGCTGGCGGGCAAAACCGCGATCGATGTCGGTTGCGGCGCAGGCCTGCTCACCGAACCGCTGGCGCGGCTGGGCGCCGAGGTTACAGGGCTGGACGCGGCGGCGGAGAACGTCGCTGCGGCGGGTGCGCATGCCGCTGCAGTCGGACTGTATATCGATTACCGCTGTGCGGATATCGAAGCGCTGGAGGGCGCGCGCTTTGACCTCGTCACTTCGATGGAGGTGATCGAGCACGTCACCGACCCGGCTGCGTTCATCGCCGCGCTGGAGCGCGTCCTCGCGCCCGGCGGATTGATGCTGTTGTCGACCCCCAACCGAACCACGCTGTCGCGCGTGATGCTGGTCGAGGCTGCAGAACGCATCGGCCAGGTCCCCCGCGGTACCCATGACTGGCACAAGTTCCTGACACCCGAGGAGCTGACCGCGCATTTGCACGCTGCCGGCCTGACGGTACTCAACACCCGCGGCATCGCCTGGGACCCGCTCAAGGGCCTGCACCTCAGCGACAATTTGGCGCTGAACTATCTGATGACGGTGGTGCGGGAATGATTCAAAGCTGATCCACTGCGTTCATCCGCTGATGCAGGATGCGCACGACGGCAATGCCGGTTTTGGTTTCACGAAAATAAATGACGTGTCGCCCAACGCCACGGCGACGATAACCCTGCCGGATCGTGTCGCATGCTGGCGCTCTGCGTGGCGCCTTGGCCAGCGAGAGGCAGGCTTGCTCGATCAAGTCGGTATAGTCCGTCGCTTGCGCAAGGCCCCATTCGGCCACGGTGTAATCGAAAATGCTGTCGAGATCGCGCTGGGCCGCTGGGCTCAGACGATATTCAGCCATGCTGCTTCGATTTGCGCTGCTTGAATGCGGCAAAATCGAAAGGCTCTGGCTCGCCACTCCGCTCGCCGTCGATCAACGCCGCCCGGATGGTTTCGATTTCGAGATGGCTCGCTTGCGCCTTGCGAATCAGATCTCGGATCGCCTCGCTATCATTGGTGTAGCTTCCCGATGCGACCTGTTCGGCAATCCAGTCGTCTTGCTGGGTGGTCAGAGTTATTGTTTTGCGGACTGTGGCCATCTGCTGTTATCCACCGGAGATCATCATACTATTGGTGCGCTATAGCAGATTGGGAGGTCGGACGCCAGTGCCCTACTCTTCGTAGCCCCCAGCCATATACTCCTCTCTCGCCAGATCGCTGAACTTGGTGAACTCGCTTTCGAAGCGGAGCTGGACGTTGCCGGTGGAGCCATGGCGCTGCTTGGCGATGACGACGGTTGCCTTGCCTTGAACCTTGAGGTGCTTTTCCATCCACGCACCGTATTTTTCGGCTTCATCCGAGGTGCTGTTCTCGTCGGGCACCGTGGGCTGCAGCGCCTGATGGTAATATTCGTCGCGATAGATGAACATCACGATATCGGCGTCCTGCTCGATCGAGCCGGATTCGCGCAAATCCGAAAGCTGCGGGCGCTTGTCCTCGCGGCTTTCCACCGCGCGGCTGAGCTGCGATAGCGCCATCACCGGAAGTTGCAGCTCCTTGGCGAGCGTCTTCAAGCCCCGGCTGATCTCGGAAATTTCATTGACGCGGCCCTCGTTGCGGCCGGTGCCTTGGAGCAGCTGGAGATAGTCGACGACGATGAAGCCGATATCGTGCTTGCGCTTCAGCCGCCGGGCGCGGGCGCGCAGCGCGGCGATCGTCAGGCCCGGCGTGTCGTCGATGAACAGCGGCAGGTCTTCCAGCTCCTGCGAGGCGGTCACCAACCGCTGGAACTCGTTGCGCGCGATCTGACCCATTCGCAGTTTTTCCGAGCTGATCCGCGATTGCTCGGCCAGGATACGCGTCGCCAGCTGGTCGGACGACATTTCCAGGCTGAAGAACGCGGTCTTGGCGCCGACATTCTTGTCGTCCTCGATCCCTGCGGCCTTGTCCAGCCGCCAGCGCGCCGCGGCGTTGAACGCGATGTTGGTGGCGAGCGAGGTCTTGCCCATGCCGGGACGTCCGGCGAGGATCAGCAGGTCGGAGGGATGCAGGCCGCCGATCTTGGCGTTGAGGTCGGTAAGGCCCGTGGTCACACCCGAAACATGGCCGCCGCTGTTGAGCGCCTTTTCGACCATGCTGAGCGCGGTTCTGGTGGCCACGTTGAAGTGCACCGCACCGCCGCCCTCGCCCTCGCCCTGCGCCACGTTGTAGAGCGCAGCTTCAGCCTGCTCGATCTGGCCCATCGGGTCGACGGTGTCAGAGGTATCCATCGCCTTGTCGACCAGGGTTCGCCCGACCTGGATCAGCTCGCGCAGCAGCGCGAGATTGTAGATCTGGTCGGCAAAGTCGCGCGCGCCGATCAGTCCGCCGGCGTCGCCTGTCAGCCGCGCCAGATAGCGCATGCCGCCGAGTTCGGCGAGCCCGGCGTCCTTCTCGAAGAACGGCTTGAGCGTCACCGGCGTGACCGTCACGTTCTTGTCGATCAGCCGCATGATCTGCGCATACAGCCGCTGGTGGACGCTCTCGAAGAAATGCTCCGCCTTGAGCCGCGCGCTCACCTCTTCGGCGATCCTGTTGTCGATCAGCAGCGCGCCGAGGAATGCGGCCTCCGCCTCGATGTTGCGGGGTAGCCTCGCCTCAGGCGTATCGCGTGCCAACGGCGCGGCAATCTGCGGGGGAAGGGCGGGCGAGGGGGCGGACTGGATGAGCGTGTCTTCAGGCATCCGGCCATATTCGCTGCGGACGCTGTGGCGCGCAAGGCACTGCGGTCAATAATCGTGTGGACAAGGCCGGGGACATCCGGGAACGCCGGTTTTTCCGCTTGCCCAGCCCGGATGCATAGGCGAAAGACTTGGCCTCATATGTCCGATCCCCGCATCATCCATGTCGAGCTCGACGAGCAGACCATCCTGTGGCGGAACGCGGATATCGAGCAGGAACGGCGGATCGCCATCTTCGACCTGATCGAGGACAATTTCTTCAAGCCGCTCAAAGACTATCCCGATGGCTATGCCGGGCCCTTCCGGCTGAGCCTGGCGGTATTCGAAGGGCGCCTTGCGATCACGATTGCGCGCGAGGACAGCACGCATCTGGAAACCCTGGTGCTGGCGCTGGGCCGGTTCCGCCGCCCGATCCGCGAATATTTCGCGATCTGCGACAGCTATTACCAGGCGATCCGCAAGGCGACCGCGCAGGAGATCGAGACGATCGACATGGCCCGGCGCGGAGTCCACAACGAGGCGGCCGAGTTGCTGGTCGAACGCCTGCAGGACAAGATCGAGATCGATTTTCCCACCGCACGGCGGCTGTTCACGCTGATCTGCGTGCTGCACATCAAGGGCTGACCAGCAGCCATGCGCACCTCGACCCTGAAACGCTGGACCATTGGCCTCGCGCTGCTAGGCCTTTTGCTGGCGGTGCTGGGCGGGCTGATCTGGGGGGGGATCACCGGCTGGGCGCCGTCGCGCAAGGATTATCCGGTGCAGGGCCTGTACGTCAGTGCGACCGACGGCGATCTCGCCTGGCCGACGCTGGCAGCGATGGGCGCGGATTTTGCCTATATCCGCGCCAGTGCCGGAGGATCGTCTCGAGATCCGCGCTTTGCAGCGAATATCAAGGGCGCTCGCGCGACCGGCATGCGCTATGGCGCGGCGCACGAGTACAGCCTGTGCGCAGGCGAGGCACAGCAGGCCGAATTGTTCATCACCACCGTTCCGCGCGATCCGGAAATGCTGCCACCGGTTGTCAGCCTGGATCTGGACGAGAGCTGCACCACTCGCCCGAACCGCGCGATGCTGCTGGGCGAGCTCAACACCTTTTTGAACCAGATCGAAAATCATGCCGGCAAGCCCGCGCTGCTGAGGATTTCGTCCGAGTTCGAAGACGCCTATGAGATCAGCGACGGCCTGTCGCGCACGGTCTGGCTGATCGGCGATTTCGTGCCGCCCGATTATGCCGCCAAACGCTGGGTGATGTGGCAGTCGAGCAGCTTTTACCGGATCAATGGCGCGCCCAAAGGCGTGCGCTGGAATGTGGTGCAACCATGACCGACGAAACCACCACGCGCGGACTGCTGGATGCCGCGCGCGCCGCGGCGCTCACCGCGTATGCGCCCTATTCGGGCTTTCATGTCGGCGCGGCGTTCCGCTTCGATGACGGCACCATCGTGACCGGAAGCAATTTCGAGAACGCAAGCTATGGCCTGGCGATCTGCGCCGAGACCAGCGCTGCGATCGCCGCCAATCTGCAGGGTCGGCGCACCGGGCTGGTCGAGGTCGCGATCATGGGCGGACCGCTGGACGAGGATGGCGCGCTTGCGCCCACCGCGTCCCCCGTCACACCCTGCGGCCGCTGCCGCCAGGTGATGAACGAACTGGCGCAACTGGGCGGCACCGATCCGATCGTCTATTCGGGCCATGCCAACGGCTGGATCGAACACCGGCTCTCGGTGCTCTTGCCAGCCGCGTTCGGCCCGGCCAATCTTGTTTGAGTGGGGGTAGGAGAAAAGCCTGATGTCCATCCTTTCCGACAAATGGATCCGCAGCCAGGCGCAGGAGAGCGGCATGATCGAGCCGTTTGTCGAGGCCCAGCGGCGCGATGGCTGCATTTCCTATGGCCTGTCGTCCTATGGCTATGACGCGCGGGTGGCGGACGAGTTCAAGATCTTCACCAACGTCAATTCCTCGGTGGTCGATCCCAAGCAGTTCGATCCCAACAGCTTTGTCGACCGCAAGACCGATGTCTGCATCATCCCGCCCAACAGCTTCGCTCTTGCACGCACGGTCGAGTATTTCCGCGTGCCGCGCGATGTGCTGGTGATCTGCCTGGGCAAATCGACCTATGCGCGCTGCGGGATCATCGTCAACGTCACCCCGCTCGAGCCCGGCTGGGAGGGGCATGTGACGCTCGAGTTCAGCAACACCACGCCGCTGCCGGCAAAGATCTACGCCAATGAAGGCGCTTGCCAGTTCCTTTTCCTCAAGGGCAACGAACCGTGCGAGACCAGCTATGCCGACCGCGCGGGCAAATATATGGGCCAGCGGGGCGTGACGCTGCCCAAGCTCTGACGCGAGCAAGATAACAACACAGCCAACCAGGAGAGAGCCGATGTCGCCCAGAGAGAACCGTGAATTCGATGTGATCGTCTATGGCGCCAGCGGCTTTACCGGGCGGCTGGTGGCGGAATATCTGCAGACCACCTATGGCCAGGGCGGCGATGCGCCCAAATGGGCGGTGGCAGCGCGTTCGGCCGAGAAGATGGCGTCCGTGCTTGCCGAGATGGGGCTGCCCGCCGAGACGCCGGTGATCGTCGCAGATGCCGACGCGCCGGAGACGATCGAGGCGATGGCCAGGCGCACCAAGGTCGTGCTGACAACCGTCGGTCCGTACCAGCTTTATGGCGAGCCGCTGATCGCAGCCTGCGCCGCCTGTGGCACCGATTATGTCGACCTGTGCGGCGAGCCTGCGTGGATGCGGCAGATGATCGACAGATATGACGACGCCGCAAAGGCCAGCGGTGCGCGCATCGTGTTCTCGACGGGCTTCGATTCGATTCCCTTCGATCTGGGCGTGCTGATGCTCCAGAAGGAATGCGTGAACCGCTTCGGCAAGCCCGCCCCGCGCATCAAGGGCCGCGTGCGCGCGATGCAGGGCACCTTTTCTGGCGGCACCGCTGCCTCGCTCAAGGCGACGATGGCGGCGGCAGCAAAGGACCCGGCGGTGCTCGGCTATCTGGTCAATCCGTTCAGCCTAGCAGGCGGCTTTGAGGGCCCCGCGCAACCCAAGGGCAACAAGCCCGAGCATGACGACGCGCTCGGCAGCTGGGCCGCGCCATTCATCATGGCGCCGATCAACACCAAGAACGTCCACCGCACCAACGCGCTGCTGGGCCATGCCTATGGCGAGGATTTTGTCTATGACGAGATGATGCTGACCGGCCCCGGCGAGAAGGGCGAGGCGATCGCCAAGCACCTGGCCAGCACCGACATGATGGGCGGCGAGGGCGGACCCAAGCCCGGCGAGGGCCCCAGCAAGGAAGAGCGCGAAAACGGGTTCTACGACGTGCTGTTCATCGCCGAGATGCCCGATGGCCATGTGCAGAAATACGGCGTCAAGGGCGACAAGGACCCGGGCTATGGTTCCACCAGCAAGATGATCGCCGAAAGCGCGTTGTGTCTGGTGCAGGACGTGCCCGAAGGCGATGGCGGCATTCTGACCCCGGGCGCGGTGCTGGGCGAGCATCTGGTCAAGCGGCTCGAGGCAAAGGCCGGGCTGAGCTTCGCGGCAGAGTAGTGACAATCCTCCCCTGCAAGGGGCGGAATCGATCAGCTTGCTGCAGTTGCGAACAACTGATGGTTGAACTTTTCGTCAATTGGCGCATATAGCAGCCGCTTGGGGCATCGCACGACACCGACTATTGAAGAATTGAAAGCGACATGCTGAAGGCCTTGCTGCGCAGAAAGCCCAAACCGGCTGCGCCGATCGATACCGCGATGTTGCCCGACGGCATGCGTGTTTATGCGATCGGCGATATTCATGGGCGGCGCGATCTGCTGGATCTGCTGCTCGACCAGATCATGGTGGATGACCGCAAGCGTGGGTCCGCCGATACGCATATCGTGTTTCTGGGCGACCTGATGGATCGCGGACCCGACAGCTCTGGCGTCATCGACCGAGCGATCGAGGTTGCGCAGGCTCTGGGCGACAAGGCGCACTTTCTGATGGGCAACCACGAGGAAGTTTATCTTGGCGCTGCCACCGGCGACGAGAAACAGGTCCGCTTCTTCTGCAAGATCGGCGGTCGCGAGACGATCCTGAGCTATGACATCGCACCGCAGGAATATAACGAGCTGAGCATGGAAGAGCTGGCCGCGCGGATGCCGGTCCTGCTTTCGAAGCATCATGTCGATTTCGTGTCCCGCTTCGAGGACCGGATCGTCATGGGCGATTATGCCTTCGTCCATGCCGGCGTTCGCCCCGGCGTGCCGATCGAAAACCAGCGCCCCAAGGATCTGCGCTGGATTCGCGAGGAATTCATCATCGATGAAGCGCCGCACGACAAATTGATCGTCCATGGCCACACCATCACCGACGATGTCGAGGAATGCCCGAACCGCATCGGCATCGACACCGGCGCGTATATGAGCGGAATGCTGACCGCCTTGTGCCTCGAGGGCGGCGAGCGCTGGTATCTCAAGACCGGGCAATAACCCGCGTTCAAGGCGCTTGCGCTGACGCAAAAGTTGGGCCAGCTTGGCCGGCATGCACAAAATAGCCACGCTGGTCGCCGCTCTCGTCCTGTCCAACTTGCCCGCACATGCCGAGGTCGAAGCCGACCCTGCGAGGCTGCGCGCCGATGTCGAGAAGCTGGTCAGCTTCGGTACCCGGCACACCCTTTCCTCGCCAGACCACCCCACGCGCGGCATCGGCGCGGCCCGGCGATGGGCGGCTGCGGAATTTGCCAGAATTGGCAAGGCCTGTGGCGGATGCATCACGGTCGAACAGCTCGACCGCCGCTTCACCGGTCCGCGCGCACCCAATGGGGTGAACGTGGTGAACGTTCTCGGCGTGCAGCAGGGCACCGGAGACCCCGATGACGTGATCATCATTTCCGCGCATATCGACAGCCGCGTGACCGACATCGCCGATTTCACCAGCGATGCTCCAGGCGCCAATGACGACGGATCTGGCGTCGCACTGGTGCTGGAAGCGGCACGGACGCTGAGCCGCGAGAAATTCGCGCCCACCATCATCTACGCGGTGCTTTCGGGTGAGGAACAGGGATTGTGGGGCGGGCGGCTGATCGCCGAGACCGCGCGCGCACGCGGTTGGCAGGTGCGCGCCTTGCTCAACAACGACATCGTCGGCAACACCGAGGGGCAGGACGGGCGCCGTGTCGCCGACCGGGTACGGGTGTTCTCGGAAGGCATCCGTGCCTCTGAATCCATGGCCGAAGCGATGGTCCGGCGCGGCAGCGGCGGCGAGGATGACGGCCCTTCTCGGGCGCTGATGCGCGCGGCACAAAGGGTCGGCAAGGCGCGCAGCGACATCGGCCTCGAAGTCTTCGGCGTGCGCAGGCCCGACCGGTTTTCACGCGGCGGCGACCATCTGCCCGCGCTGGAACTGGGCTATCCGGCGATCCGCTTTACCGTGGGCGTGGAAAACTACGACCACCAGCATCAGGATATTCGCACCGAGGGCGACCGCAAGTTCGGCGACACCATCGACGAGATGGACTTTCCCTATCTGGCAAAAGTCACCGCGCTGAACGTGGCGGTGATTCGCGAGCTGGCCAGCGCGCCGCCGGCGCCTGCCAGCGCGAAGCTGGGCGGGGCGCTGACATCGGACACCCAGGTCAGCTGGACCGAGGTCCGCGGTGCCGCGCGCTACAAGGTCTACTGGCGCAGAGCCGACGCGCGGGACTGGGAGCAGTCGGCGGAAACCATGGATATCAAGCTGACACTCCCGGGTGTGATCGTCGATGACCATTTCGCCGGCGTGGCCGCCATCGCGGAAAACGGCGCGGAAAGCGCGATCACCTTTGCGGGCTTGCCACCGCGATAAATTCGTACTGGCGCAGCGCCCTGTTCATGGAGCCATGGAAGCTGTAGGGAGACGCTATGAACGATTGTTCCACCTGCGTTGTACGCAACCGCGCTATCTGCGCCAGCCTGACCGTTGACGAACTTGCAGTGCTGGGCAGGATGGGGCGGCGTCAGCGCGTCAAGGCGGGCCACACCCTGTTGTGGGAGGGCGATGATGCACCGGTCGTCGCCAATGTGCTCGAAGGCGTGCTCAAATTGGTGGTCGCGGCATCCGAAGGCCGTGAGCAGATCGTCGGCGTGGTGTTCGCTTCCGACTTCATCGGTCGGCCGTTCGGCAAGGAAAGCCCCTATACGGTAACCGCAATGACCGACGCCGAGGTGTGCATCTTCAACCGCAACAGCTTCGACGATTTCGCCGGCGAGCACCCCGATCTCCAGCAGAAACTCTTGCGCCGGACGCTCGATGAACTCGACCGGGCGCGGCACTGGATGATGCTGCTCGGGCGCAAGTCGGCAGCCGAAAAGGTCGCCTCGTTCCTGCTCGAAATGTCCGAACGGATCACCGGCCAGGGCTGCGACACCGCCAATGCGCAGAACGCGTTTGAACTGCCCTTCGGTCGTCAGCAGATCGCCGACATTCTGGGGCTGACCATCGAGACGACCAGCCGCCAGCTCACCCAGATGCGCGGTGCCGGCGTGCTTGGCCTGCCCTCTCGCCGCGAGATCGTGATTCACGACCGCGCGGCGATGGAAGCAATGGCAGGCTGAAGGCCTTCGGTCCGCTCTAGAAGCGGAAGCCGAGGCCCGCGCTGATCACCCAGGGATCGAGCTCGTGCCGGGTGCGCAGTACTTCGACGCCATTGGCGCGCCAGCTGGCAAGCGGGCGCATGAAATAGCGTTTGGCGTCGACCGAGACGAACATGCCCTTGTCGTTGATCGGAATGTCGACGCCCGCCTGTAGCGCGGCGCCCACGGTATCGTTGATCTTCTGGCTTGTGGCCCCCAGCGCCCGCGTCGTCGCGCCGGGCTTTTCGTTGATGAAGATGAAATAGCTGGGGCCCGCGCCGATATAGGGGCGGATGCCGCCGGCCTTGCCGAAATGATACTTCAGCGTGACCGTGGCGGGCACGATCTTCGCGTTCGAAACCAGTCCTGCCCCTGCCAGCGCGCCGCGTCCGTCGACATCATGCTGGGTCACGCCGGCGATCGTTTCCACCGACACCGAATCGGCAAAGAAGTATTCGATCGCGACCGTGGGCACGAAATTGTCGTTCGCCTTGGTCTGGCTTCCGGCAGGCAGGCCGATCCGGTCCAGCTTGACGTCCTTGATCTTGCCATCGGGTGCCACCAATGTCCCCAGCACCTTGAAGTGCACCTCGCCGCTTTGCGCCATGGCCTGGCCGGGCAGAGCCAGCGCAGCAGCCAGCGTGGCGATGGGCACTATGTAGTTCTTCATGTTGATCACTCCTCCTTGAGTGACCGCTTCCCTGGCGATGGAGGCGTGCCAGCGCATTGATCCGGCGCAAATAATTCGTTGATCAGGATCAATGTTTTGTTGCCCCGTCGGGCGCATCAGCGGCCCATGAAGGAACGCGGGCCTGATGGTCCGCGCGTACGGGGACATGGGTTATGGATGGTTTGGTTCTGAAAGCCGGCGGATGGCTGGGGCTGGCGCTGCTGGCCCTGACGATGGCGGTGTTTGCGGTGGATGGGCCGTTTGCGGTGCACATGACGATCGTGATGATCGCGTGCCTGCTCACCTTGTGGTTCACGATGTCGCGCGCGGATTATGGCGCGATTGCGCGCGGCATTCTGAAAACCCCTGCCGACCAAGGCCAGTATGATGACGATCCGGTCCGCTGGGGCGTGCTTGCCACCCTGTTCTGGGGTGTCGCTGGCATGGCCGCAGGCCTCTTCATTGCGTTGCAGCTCGCCTTCCCGGTGCTCAACCTCAACTTCGAATACACCACCTTCGGGCGATTGCGTCCGCTGCATACCAGCGCGGTGATCTTCGCCTTTGGCGGCAACGCGCTGATCGCGACCAGCTTCTATGTGGTCCAGCGTACCTGCCGGGCGCGGCTCGCCTTCCCCAAGATCGCCCGCTTCGTGTTCTGGGGCTATCAGCTCTTCATCGTGCTGGCCGCTACCGGCTATCTGATGGGCGTCACCGAGGCCAAGGAATATGCCGAGCCCGAATGGTATGTCGATCTCTGGCTGACGGTCGTATGGCTGTGCTACCTCGCGGTGTTCGTCGGCACCATCGTCAAGCGCCGCGAGCCGCATATCTATGTCGCCAACTGGTTCTATCTCGCCTTCATCATCACCGTGGCCATGCTGCACGTGGTCAACAACCTTTCGATGCCCGCATCCATCTTCGGATCGAAGAGCTACTCGGCGTTCGCAGGCGTGCAGGATGCGCTGACCCAGTGGTGGTACGGCCATAACGCGGTCGGTTTCTTCCTGACCGCCGGCTTCCTGGCGATGATGTATTACTTCGTGCCCAAACAGGCCGAGCGTCCGGTCTACAGCTATCGCCTCTCGATCATCCACTTCTGGTCGCTGATCTTCCTGTACATCTGGGCCGGACCCCACCACCTCCACTACACCGCCTTGCCCGACTGGGCGCAGACCCTGGGCATGGTGTTCTCTATCATGCTGTGGATGCCCAGCTGGGGCGGGATGATCAATGGCCTGATGACGCTCAACGGCGCCTGGGACAAGATCCGCACCGATCCCATCATCCGCATGATGGTCATGGCGCTCGCCTTTTACGGCATGAGCACCTTCGAAGGCCCGATGATGTCGATCAAATGGGTCAACTCGATGTCGCACTATACCGACTGGACCATCGGCCACGTCCATAGCGGCGCGCTGGGCTGGAACGGCATGATCACCTTTGCCTGCGTCTATTATCTGGTGCCGCGGCTGTGGAACCGTCCGCGCCTCTACAGCCTGCGCATGGTCAACTGGCACTTCTGGCTCTCGACCGTGGGCATCGTGTTCTACGCAGCTGCGATGTGGGTCGCCGGCATGATGCAGGGCCTGATGTGGCGCGAGTATGGGGCCGATGGCTACCTCGTCTACAGCTTCGTCGAAAGCGTTGCGGCCATGCACCCGATGTACCTGATCCGCGCCACGGGCGGCCTGCTCTACCTCGCAGGGTTCATCGTGATGATCGTCAACGTGTGGGCGACGATCGCCGGACACATCCGCGACGAAAAGCCGATGACCGAAACGCCGCACAATGCCGCCGCCGATCGCCCGGCCATGCTGCCCGGCGCCGCCGTGCCCGCCGAATAAGGAGCCTGAACATGGCCGATACCAACTCCGAACCGCGCTTCAGCCACAAGAAGCTGGAACGCAACGTCACCCTGCTCAGCCTGGGCGCGCTGGTCGCGGTCGCCATTGGCGGCATCGTCGAGATCGCACCTTTGTTCTGGATCGACAACACCATCGAGAAGGTGGACGGCATGCGCCCCTACACCCCGCTCGAGCTGTCGGGCCGGAACATCTACATGCGCGAGGGCTGCTATACCTGCCACAGCCAGATGATCCGTCCGTTCCGCGACGAGGTCGAACGCTATGGCCATTACAGCCTGGCAGCAGAAAGCATGTACGACCACCCGTTCCAATGGGGGTCGAAGCGCACCGGGCCCGATCTGGCGCGCGTCGGCGGCCGCTATTCGGACGAATGGCACCGCGCCCACCTCATCGATCCGCGCAGCGTCGTCAGCGAATCGATCATGCCGCCTTACGCCTTTCTGGCTGAAAAGGACCTGGTCACAGGCGACATGTCGAACGACCTGACCGCGTTGTCGCGGGTGGGCGTGCCCTACACAAAGGCCGCGATCGCTGCCGCCAATGCCGATCTCAAGGCGCAGGCCGATCCCAACGCCGATGGCGCGGCAGAGCTGCAGGCGCGCTACCCCAAGGCGCAGGTGCGCGACTTTGACGGCGACCCCACCCGCATCACCGAGATGGACGCGTTGATCGCCTATATGCAGATGCTGGGCACGCTGGTCGATGTCGAGAAAGCCGCGCCGCAGGATCAGGGCTCCGCGCCCGCGCCGGTCGCTGCAGCCGCAGCCTCTGCAACCAACCGGGGGCCCCGGCCATGAGCTATGACGAACTGCGCCACTTTGCCGACAGCTGGGGCCTGCTGGCCATGACCATCCTGTTCCTCGGCCTCATCGCCTGGCCCTTCCGCAAGGGCGCGCGCCAGCACAATCACGACGCTGCCAACATGATCTTCAGGGATGACGACAATGTCTGACAAATCGCGCATCGACGAACCCACCGGCACCCGCACGGTCGGCCATGAATGGGACGGCATCGAGGAGCTGAACACCCCGCTGCCGCGCTGGTGGCTGTGGACATTCTACGCCACCATCGCCTGGGCGGCAGTCTATGTCGTGCTGTATCCGGCCTGGCCGATGCTCAACAGCGCAACGCAAGGCGTGCTCGGCTGGAGCAGCCGGGGCGATCTCGAGAAGGAGATGGCGGGCCACACCGCCAAGCGCGCGCCGATCGTCAACGCCATAGGCGCGATGCCGATCGCTGCCCTGCCCTCCAAGCCCGAGCTGCTCGAAGCGGCGATCCAGGGCGGCAGCGCCGCGTTCAAGGTGCATTGCGTGCAGTGTCATGGCGCGGGCGGCGCGGGCGTGGTCGGGCTGTATCCCAGCCTGACCGACGACGACTGGCTGTGGGGCGGGGACCTTGCCAATATCGAGACGACGCTGGTCCACGGCATCCGCAACCCGGACCATGACCTCACCCGGCTCAGCGCGATGCCCGCCTTCGGCCGCGACGGGATATTGGACAGCGCCGCGATCAACGATCTGGTCAGCCATGTCCGCGTGATCAGCCGCCAGGAGAAGCCCAGCGCATCATCCGCACGCGGTGCAACGCTTTTCGAGGCGAACTGCGTGGCTTGTCACGGCACCAATGGCGAAGGCGTTCGCGAACTGGGTGCGCCCAGGCTGACCGATGCCGTCTGGCTCTATGGCGGCAGCCGCGATGCCATCGCCAAGACCATCCACAACCCGCGCAACGGTGTGATGCCGCGCTGGAACGACAAACTGGACGCGGTGACGATTCGCATGCTGGCCGCCTATGTCCATTCGCTGGGCGGGGGCGAGAACGCTCCCCTACCGGTTGCTGCGCCTGTCGAGGCGGCATCGGTTCCAGACAAGGCCCCGGCCAATGGCTGAAGCAGACACCCTTGCGGGTAGCGAAGGTCCGCTCTACGCAGCCCGCAAGGGTGTCTACCCCAAGAAGGTGGATGGTACCTTCCGCCGCCTGAAATGGGTGATCATGGCGGTCACCCTGGCGATCTATTATGGCACGCCGTGGATCCGCTGGGACCGCGGGCCCTATGCGCCCGATCAGGCGGTACTGGTCGATCTTGCCAACCGCCGCTTCTACATGTTCCAGATCGAAATCTGGCCGCACGAATTCTATTATGTCGCGGGCCTGCTGATCATGGCCGGGATCGGGCTGTTTCTGGTCACCAGCGCGGTCGGCCGCGCGTGGTGCGGCTATGCCTGCCCGCAGACGGTGTGGACCGACCTTTTCCAGCATGTCGACCGGCTGGTCGATGGCGATCGCAACGCGCAGATCCGGCTCGCCAACGCTCCGTGGACAGCCGAGAAGATCGCCAAGCGCGCCGCCAAGTACGCGATCTACCTCGCCATCGCTTTCTGGACCGGCGGCGCGTGGATCATGTACTTCGCCGATGCGCCGACGCTGACCCGCGACTTCTGGACCGGTGAGGCCGCGTTCATCGCTTATGGCACTGTCGCCGCGCTCACCGCCACGACCTTCGTGCTCGGCGGCTTCATGCGCGAGCAGGTGTGCATCTATATGTGCCCCTGGCCGCGCATCCAGACCGCGATGATGGACGAAAAGTCGCTGCTGGTGACCTACAAGGACTGGCGCGGCGAACCGCGCGGCAGCCTCAAGAAGGCGCTCGCGCACCCCGGATCGATCGGCGACTGCGTCGATTGCAACCAGTGCGTGGCGGTCTGCCCCACCGGGATCGATATCCGCGAGGGACCGCAGATCGGCTGCATCACCTGCGCCCTGTGCATCGATGCCTGCGACACCGTGATGGCACAGGTCGGCCGTCCGCGCGGGTTGATCGACTATTGCGCGCTCGATGACGTGGCGGTCGAAAAGGCCGGGGGCATCGCGCCGCCGGTGCTCAAGACACTGATGCGCCCACGGCTGATGATCTATCTCGCCATCTGGAGCGCGATCGGCGCTGCGATGCTGTTCTCGCTGGGCGAACGCACACGGCTCGACCTGGCGGTCCAGCACGAGCGCAGCCCGCTTTACGTCCAGCTTTCCGATGGCATGATCCGCAACAACTACACGCTCAATCTGCGCAACATGGAAACCCGCCCGCGCAAGGTGGCGATCACCGTGAGCGGGCTGGAAGGAGCGCAACTGTGGACCGAAAACGGATCGCGCGAGCCAGCGAGCCAGCGGGTCGACATGACGATCTCGCCTGACAGCGTGACTCGCGTCCGCCTGTTCGTCGCGGCGCCAGCGCAAGGCCCGACGCGGCAGGACTTCACCATCGAAACCTATGGCCGTGACGGTGATCCGCGCGGCGACAGCGACATCATCCAGTTCGATCGCCCGGAGGCACCATGATGACCACACAATCCGTGAAGAAGCCGTTCACCGGCTGGCACATGACGGCGATTCTGGTCGGCTTCTTTGCCATCGTCATGGCGGTGAACTTCACCATGGCGCGGCTGGCCTTCTCGACCTTCGGGGGCAAGGTGGTGGAAAACAGTTACGTTGCCAGCCAGCAATATAACGACCTGCTCGCCAAGGCCGAGGCACAGGACGCGATGGGCTGGACGCACAGCCTGTCGCTCGATTCCGCGCGCCATGTCCGCCTCAGGCTCAGCGCCGATGGTCAACCCCTGGCGATCTCGGGTGTCAGCGCGATGCTGAGCCACCCGCTGGGGCGCGTGCCCGCCGTTGCGCTGACGATGGTCGGCGACGGCCGTGGCGGAATGATCTCGACCGAGCCGCTCGCCGAAGGTCGCTGGAGGCTGGACCTCATCGTCCGCCACGACGATCAGGAAGCCCGTTACCGGAGCGACGTACGATGAGCGATGTCGCCGATCCGGTCCCGCGCCCTGCGCCCCGTTCGAAGATCGCCGCGAGGGTGATCGAACGCGATTTCGCCGTGCCAGATATCCGCTGCGCCGGGTGCATCTCGAAGCTGGAGCAGGGACTGGTGCGCGATGCGCGCATTCATTCGGCGCGAGTCAACTTCACCGAAAAGCGGGTTCACCTTTCCTGCGCGGCCGATGCCGAGATGCCCGAGCTGTTGGGCGCATTCACCTCTTTGGGGTTCGAGGCGCACCCGATCGGGGACGGACCCGCGGACCATGACGCCGATGCCGCAAACACCCGCGAGCTGCTGCGTGCCGTGGCGGTCGCGGGCTTTGCAATGATGAACATCATGCTGCTGTCGGTTTCGGTCTGGTCGGGCGCCGCGGGCGTGACCCGCGATCTGTTCCATTGGCTCTCGGCGATGATCGCGCTGCCTACGATCGCCTATGCCGGCCGTCCGTTCTTCCGCTCGGCCTGGCGCGCGCTGGTGCATGGCCACACCAACATGGACGTGCCGATCAGCATCGGCGTCACGCTCGCCACCGCGCTCAGCCTGTACGAGACAGCGACCCATGGCCCCCATGCCTATTTCGACAGCGCCGTGATGCTGTTGTTCTTCCTGCTTTGCGGCCGCTGGCTGGACAGCGTGATGCGCGACCGCGCGCGCGGCGGGGTCACCGCGCTGCTGCGCAACATGGGCACCGGCGCAATGGTGATCGAGGGCGACGACTCCACACGCTGGGTCGATGCGACCGAACTCCAGCCGGGCATGGTCATGCTGGTGGCTGCGGGCGAGCGGCTGGCCGCCGACGGCGTGATCGTCGCGGGCGCAAGCCGGATCGACCTGTCGCTGCTGACCGGCGAAAGCGCGCCGCAGGAAGCCGCGCTCGATGATGTCGTTCACGCTGGCACGCTCAACCTCGAAACCCCGATCCGCGTGCGGGTCACCGCGGCAGGCACCGACACCGCGATCGCGGATATCGCGCGGCTGATGGGCGAGGCCTCGCAGGGCAAGTCGCGTTATGTCCGCATCGCCGACCGCGCGGCCAGGCTCTATGCCCCCGCCGTCCATGCGCTGGCATTGCTGGCATTTGTCGGCTGGATGCTGGCAGGCGCCGGCTGGCACCAAAGTCTCCTGATCGCGGTGGCGGTGCTGATCATCACCTGCCCATGCGCTTTGGGGCTTGCGGTTCCGGCCGCGCAGATCGTCGCGGCTGGAGCGCTGATGAAGGTCGGCGTGCTGATCAAGGACGGCTCCGCGCTCGAACGGCTGGCCGAGGTCGACCGCGCGCTGATCGACAAGACCGGAACGCTCACCCTGGGCCGCCCGGTGGCGAGCAACCTCGCCGAGATCGCGCCCGAGCACCGCGCCTTGCTGCTGGCGCTGGCCCGCGCCAGCCGTCATCCGCTCAGCGCGGCGCTGACCCGCGATCTGGGCGCGGAGAAGGTCGGGGCCGCAGATGTCGCCAACGTGCGAGAAACCCCGGGCTTCGGCGTCGAGGCCGAATGGCAGGGCCATGTCGTCACTCTGGGCCGTCCGCAGAATGGCGATGCGGGCACCGAACTGGTCACCGAACTGGCGATCGACAAACACCCGGTGGCGACGGTGCGCTTTGCCGATGCCTTGCGGCCTGACGCGGTAGGCGCAATTCAGGCGCTGCGCGCGCAGGGTATCGATGCGATGATCCTGTCGGGTGATCGCGCTGCCGCCGTCGCACCCGTCGCCCGCACGCTGGGGCTGACCGCGATGACCGGAATGAGCCCGCAGGACAAGCTTGCCGCGATCGCGCGCCATTCAGGTGCCGGACACAGGGTGCTGATGATCGGCGACGGGCTCAACGATGGCCCGGCCCTGGCGGCAGGACACGCTTCGATGGCGCCAGGATCGGCGAGCGATGTCGGCAAGAACGCCTCGGACTGCATCTTTCTGGGGGACCGGTTGATGCCGGTGGCCGACACTATCCGCATGGCGCGGCGCACACAGGCGATAGTCCGCCAGAATTTCGCGCTCGCCATCGGCTATAATGTCATCGCGGTGCCTTTGGCCTTTGCCGGACTGGTGACACCGCTGGTCGCCGCGCTGGCGATGTCCGGTTCTTCGCTGATCGTCGTCAGCAATGCGTTACGTTTGAAAAGGGCTTTGAAATGAACGGCCTGCTCGTCCTCATCCCCATCGCGCTGTTCCTGGGCCTGCTGGGTCTTGCCGCATTCTTCTGGTCCTTGAAGCGCGGCCAGTTCGACGACATGGACGGCGCTGCGCTGCGCATCTTCGTTGAGGATGAAGAAGAAAAGGCCATGCAGCCATGAAGCTTGGCTGGAAAGATCTGCGCGCTGTCTGCGCACTGCTGGTCGGGATGGCCTTGGTCCAGGCGCCATCTGACCGGGCGGAATCGCAGATGATCGCGGTGAGCAACTGCAACGGAAGCATGAGCTTGCTGGTCATCCCGCGCGATGACGGCGCGCCCCGCAAAGGCGGGGATGACTGCGCCAAGGCGTGCCACGGAACGTGTGAACGCCGCAGCGGCAAGCCCGTCGGCAGGAAGGCCGATCCCGCGCGCTGATAGGCATCCTGAATGGGCCAGCCCCGAGGCCGGCCCATCCAAGCTGAAGTCCGTTATGCCAGTGTGCCGCTCTGGTTGCGGGCGGGATTGTAACCGCCGGCGCCATACAGGATGTCGCGCAGCTGATCGCTCGACAGGCCCGACGAGGCTGCATCGACTGAAACAAAGATGCCACCCTGATTCAGACGGTCTTCGTAATGCGCTGCGTCATCCTTGTCGACGCCGTGGTTGGTGAGCAGCCCGGCGATGCCGCCGGCTGCGGCCCCGATGGCCGTTCCGGTAACCGCTGCACCGCCAATAGCCGCCTCGGCGATCACACCGGCAGCCACAAACGGTCCGACACCGGGAATCGCGAGCGCAGCAACGCCCAGCAGGGCGCCTGCGCCTGCGCCCAGTGCAGTCTTGCCTACGATATCCTTGGTCTGCTCCTCGCCGGCGCCGTCGGTGGTGACATTCTTACCGTCTTCGCGCGCAATGATGGAGATGGCACGGTCCGTGACACCTGCGGATCGCAGCTGTGTCACCGCCTGTTCGGCCTGGCTGTAATTGTCAAAGATGGCGGATACAAAATCGTTGTGCATGGTTTTCTCCTGGTTTCCCTTCCCGACGTGGAACCTACGAGGCGCGTAAAGGAGCGTTCCTTCGCGCCGTCGCAAAGTCCCTCGCATCGTCGCACCACCGGGGTCGATCGCAGTGGCAAGGCATCGCGGAGCAAATCTCGCAGGTCAGTGCGGCAGGTCGGGAAATGCGGATCGCGCACCGGCCTTCGATTGCGAGACGACGCTGAAGGTGCCGTCGGTCTCGAGTATTACGGCAGCCACATCGTCGAGGTCACCGATCCCGTTGCTGCGGATTGCGCACAGCACCTCTTCGCGCGTCACGCGTTCCTTTTTCAGGGCCGCGACGTCTATCACGCCATCCAGCAGCAGAAACCGGGCATTCGATTTCGCGAGCTTTTCGATGGCCTTGAAGCGGACAGACAGCGCCGCAATTGCATATTGCAGCGAAACCAGCACAACAAACGCGACGACCCCTTCGGCCAGGGCAACGCTGCTGCTGAGCAGGATCGTGGCGAGCACCGAACCCAATGCAATGGTGACGACCAGATCGAATGCGCTCATCTTGGCCAGGGTGCGTTTGCCGCTGATCCGCAGGATGGCGATGATTGCGCAATAAGCGAAAGTGCCCAGGATCAGGACGCGCGCAATATCCTCCCAGCTATCAAAAAACATTGCGTCGTCCTGTGTCTCCCGGGTCACCGGAGGCCGACCGCGGCCCATTCGGACAGCGGCCGACCCCAGTGCCGAATGTTGAAAAATCAGTCTTCCTTGGCTTCGATGTTGACGCTCGTCTCGGCCAGCTTGGTCATGTATTCATCGCTGCCGTAGATTTCCTTGGTCGCCTTGTTGAGCGCCTTGGCGGCCTTCTTTTCGCCAAGGGCTTCGGCATAGGCGGCTGCTGTGCCGAATCCGGCGATGCCGTAATGGCTCATCCGCTGGAACTGCGCGATGACAACCGCGTCGAGCACCGGGCCCTTTTCGGGCGCTTCCTCGGTGGTGTGCTTGATCGCTTCGGCGACCAGGCCTTCCATCCCCTTGCAGTGCTCCTTCTTCACCTTCTCGCCCGATTCCTCGAGCAGGTCCTTGAGGATCTGGGTATGTTCGGAAATCCCCTCCTGCGATTTGGTGAGCATGTCCTTGAGCGCGGAATCGCTGACTTTCGAGGTCATCTTCTTGAGCGCCTTGGCCATCTGGTCGTTGGCCGACCACAGGTCCTGCAGTTCTTCGGTATACAGATCGGTCAAATTCTCGGGTGCAGACATTGGTGTTCTCCCAGTCGGGCGCAAATGCGCGCCCCGCCTGACCTACGAGATGACCACGGCGCGGTTCCTGTCATCGGGGCAAAACTAACCCATGTTAGAACGATTGCCGGGACGGCCCTGCAAACCTTCGTCCGCAACGGCCTGGTCCATTTTCCTCGGCATTTTTGACTTTCATCAATGTTGCGACTTGCTGCCCGGCATAGAACATCCTCATGTGGACCTATCACCCCGATCTGCTCGCCATGCCGGTGCCGCGCTATACCAGCTATCCCACGGCGGCGGATTTCGTCGATGAGGTAGGGGAGGGCCATTACGCGCGGGCGCTGGACGGCATGGAGTCGGCGACCCCGCTCTCGCTGTATGTCCACATCCCCTATTGCGAGCAGATTTGCTGGTATTGCGGGTGCAACACGGGTGCAGCCAACCGCAAGCACCGGCTGACAGATTACCTCACCGCACTGCGCGGCGAGATCGCGATGGTGGCCAAGCGGCTGGGCGGGCGCGGGCGGGTGCAGCATATCGCCTTTGGCGGGGGCAGTC
>JBKBTF010000044.1:0-31009 GCA_046291395.1 Blastomonas sp.
GGTACGAATGAAGGCAGCGAACCGGTGATCCTCGCGCTCGGGCGACTGGGCGGCGGGGCTTTGACGCACGCCTCGGATCTCGACCTCATCTTCCTGTTCAGCGGCGAGATCGGCGCCGAATCGGACGGCGGGCGGCCGCTGGGCAGCACGCAATACTACAACCGGCTGGCGCAGCGGATCATCGCCGCACTGAGCGTGCCTACGGCGGCAGGGGCGCTTTATGAGGTCGATACCCGGTTGCGACCCAATGGCGCTCAGGGTCTGCTCTCGGTGTCGTTCGACAGCTTTGCCGAATACCAGCGCGGCCAGGCCTGGACCTGGGAGCACATGGCGCTGTGCCGGGCACGCGTGGTCTATGGCTCTGCCGATGCTCGCGCCCGGCTGGAGGGGATCATCGACGAGGTGCTGCACACCCGGCGCGATCCCGAGGAACTCGCCGCGGCGGCGCTCAAGATGCGCACTGACATCGCCAATCACAAACACCCGATGGGGCCGCTCGACGTCAAGCTGCTCCCCGGCGGGCTGGTCGATATCGAGTTCATCGTCCACACGCTGCAGCTTCAGCACCGCACCGGCTTCCATCCCGATCTGAGGGCAGCGCTGGCGGCGCTCACCGAAGCCGGGCTGGTTGATGCCGCGCTGGCCCCTGCGCACGATCTGATGACGCGGCTGCTGGTGACGCTGCGGCTGGTCGCGCCCGATTGCGCCGAGCCCGCCCCCGCCAGTCAGGTTCTGATCGCGCGCGCCTGCGGATGCGGGTCCTGGGCCGAATTGCTCGCCGATATCGACGCCGCGCGCGGCCATGTGCAACGGGTCTGGGCCGGGGTTTTTGCAACCGGCTGACATTCTTGGCCGCAACGATGAGAGGAAAGACGATGACCGATACAGGAGACACCATCCCCGACGTGGCGCTCATCCGGCCCGACGGCAGCGAGGTGCGCGCCAGCGATTATGCCGGCAAGGCCTGGGTGCTGTATTTCTATCCCAAGGACGACACCACCGGCTGCACCAAGGAAGCCCAGGAGTTCAGTGCGCAATTGCCAGCGTTTGAAGCAGCAGGCGTTTCGGTGCTCGGCGTCTCCAAGGACCCGCCGAAGAAGCACCTCAAGTTCATCGAGAAATACGGGCTGACCGTGCCGCTCGCCAGTGACGCCGAGACCCACGGCCTGGCAGAGGCGATGGGCGTATGGATCGAAAAATCGATGTACGGCAAGAAATATATGGGCATGGACCGCTCGACCTTCCTGATCGGCAAGGACGGCAAGGTCGCGAAGGCGTGGCGCAAGGTGAAGGTCGCGGGCCATGTCGACGAGGTGTTGGCGGCGGCCAGGGCGCTTTAGGCCGGAGTCTCGGCCCAAGGGCGCCCGGATGGGGCGTGACCTTCAGCCCGGCTGGTCGGCGTCGCTGCGGCGGCGCTGCCAGACCTTGACCGCATCCTTGACCGGTTCGACATAGATGCCGCGGATCGTGCGCATCCGCTCGGTCGAATCCGCGTCGATACCCAGTTCAAGTTCCTCGTAGCCACGCGGAACATACAGCGTGCCGAACATCCAGTCCCACAGCGCAAACTGCGATCCGAAATTGCGGTCGATATGTTCGGGCGCCTTGCTGTGGTGGATCTGGTGTTGCGCAGGGCTGACGAGGATCCGTTCGAGCACCGGCCCGAACGACAGCCAGACATGGCTGTGCCGCAAATTGCCGCCGGTGACGTAGAACACCATGCGCCCGGCATTGACGCCTGCCACGGTCACCACGGTCAGGTCCCCGGGAAACATCAGCACGAACAGCCCCGTCACCAATGTGGTGGTGAACAGGTTGCGCGCGAGGTTGATCAGCCCGTTTACCGGGTGATGGCGCATCTGCGAAACGGGCACCAGCACCTCGGGCGAGTGGTGCACCTTGTGGAACTGCCACAAGAGCTCGCTGGTGTGCATCCAGCGGTGAGTCCTGTAGCGGCAGAAATCGTCGAACAGCAGCAAGGCGATGGTATAGCCTACCAGCACCTCGAAATCGGCTTCGAGCGCGTCCGCGACGATCTCGTCGCCGAGCGCATCGATCACCCGGTCTGCTCCAGGCACCAGCATCGCCCCGAGCAGCGCCACCAAAGCTGCGAGCATCACCTTGTCGAACAGCACGAAACGGTAATCCAGCTTCGCCGATTGATGCAGCCAGACATCACGCGCGAACAGGAAGTGGAAAAAGCCTTTCTCCTGCCAGCGCGGCGAATTGCGACGGACATAGCGCCACGACACAAGGCTGAGCAGGCCAACCGACACCAGCACGCTCCAGTGCAGGCGCGCTGCAAGGTTGGTGAACGCATAATGGCTGATCTGCTCAAGCATGTGCACGACGCGGCTCCCGAATCAAAATGAAGGCGAACCGGCCCGTGGCATCATGGCCAATCGGACGGCGCCTATCGAAAAATGACGGACTATCGGCCATCGGCGCGCTGCCGGATGACCGATTTCTGCAATACTGTTAAGGGATGAACCGCTATCGAGCGGAAAGGGTCCAGCGACCGACCCTCGCGATTCTGGCTAAAAATCGTCATTTATCGCCGGCCACCCGTCATGGTTGCCCCTGTGCAAACGGTTCAACGCGCCAGCCAGCCGCTTCAACGCGCGATTGGCCAAGACGGGTTGCGGCACACAAACTTTTGCCTCTACTCGATACTTAACGAAGTCGGAGGGAAGGGGTTCCAACGATTTTTCGCTTTTTCTACCTCGGTCTCATTTGAGATCGTGGGCCTGAAGGACAGGTGTCATGGCCAACCGGCCAGTCGCTCTGCCCGATAAAAAAGGTGCTGAATATTCATGGTCGCAACCAGAATCGTCGCAACGGTATTTACCACTTCCGCAGCTGCCCTGTTGTGCGCTGCATCACCGGCTCTGGCTGACAGTGGTTCAACCGATGTCGCATCCGCCGTTCCTTCGGTTACCAGCGAAACCCCATTGGGCGCACAGGATACCGAATTTCGCGCCTTGTTCGCCGATTGGAAGTCCCTCGAAAATCGCGAAACCGGCCGTGTCGCCATTCCTTCGCGCAAGCCCGTCGACAGTTTCAAGCTTACCAGCCAGTATGGCTTTCGCGCCGATCCGTTTGCCGGCCGCCGTGCCCGCCACAAGGGCGTAGACATGGCAGGCCCGATCGGCACCCCGATTTACGCTACTGCTGACGGCATCGTCGGCCGCGCCCAGTGGGTCGGTGGCTATGGCAAATATGTCGAGGTCGAGCATGGCGGCGAAATCCAGACCCGTTACGGCCACATGTCGGAAATCCTGGTTCAGCCCAACCAGCGCGTCACCAAGGGTCAGATCATCGGACTGATGGGCTCGACCGGCCGATCGACCGGTAGCCACCTGCATTATGAAGTGCGGATCGCCGGCAATTCGGTGAACCCGATGCCCTTCATCTCCTCGCGCGATTATCTGCTGGCGATCAACGAAGGCGGACGCGTGGCCCAGGGTGGCCCCGCCGAATAAGCGCTCCGCGCTGCATCCAGACAGCCTTGATACTCTCGATAAGAGCGCCGGATTTCCGGCGCTTTTTTCGTATCTGCCGCAGGAATGGCGCAGTTTGACGTTGCTTTAACCGCGCGATTAAACGATGTTTGCCCCCATAACGGGAATCGCCGTCGGCCAGCCTTGTGCCCCGGCGGAGAGGTTCCGCCAACAGGAGGGAATGTCGCAATGCATCCATCGGTCCACGCTCGGACGGACGGCGCCAAGGCTGCGGTCATCATGGCAGGTTCGGGGCGCGAGATCAGCTATGAGCAGCTTGATCGCCGGTCGAACCAGATTGCGCATTATCTGCGCGGCCAGGGCATTGGAATCGGCGACACGGTCGCTTTGTGCCTCGAGAACCGGGCGGAGTATTTCGATGTCGTCTGGGGCGCGCAGCGTTCGGGGCTGATCTTCGTGGCGATATCCAACCGGCTGACCACCGACGAGATCGCCTATATCCTGCAGGACTCAGGTGCCAAGCTGCTGTTCACCTCAGACACGCTGGGCGCGCAACTGGATGCGATCAGCGGCCAGTGCCCCGGCATTCCGATCGCCAATCTGGATGATGCGGCAACGCTGGCCGCGATCGATGCGATGCCCGATACACCGATCGCCGATGAGCGGGCGGGATCGGACATGCTCTATTCTTCAGGCACCACCGGGCGTCCCAAGGGGGTGCGGCTTCCTTTGCCCGAGGACGGCAATATCGCCGCAACCAACTCCCTGGTCGCGCTGGCACAGGCGGCGTTCGGCTTTGGCGCGGACAGCCGCTATCTTTCGCCCGCGCCGCTCTACCATGCTGCGCCGTTGCGCTGGTGCATGACGGTGCACAAGCTGGGCGGCACGGTGATCGTGATGGAAAAGTTCGATCCCGAAATCGCGCTGGCATTGATCGAGCGCTACAGGATCAATGTCAGCCAGTGGGTGCCGACGCATTTCACCCGGATGCTCAAGTTGCCCGAAGAGGTGCGGACGCGCTATGACGTGTCCAGCCTCAAGTCCGCCGTCCATGCCGCCGCGCCGTGCCCGGTGCCGGTCAAGCGGGCGATGATCGACTGGTGGGGACCGGTGCTCAAGGAATATTATGCCGGGACCGAAGGCAACGGCTTCACCTTCATCTCGAGCGAGGAGTGGCTGACCCATCCCGGCTCGGTCGGGCGGGCTTTGCTGGGCATCGTGCACATCTGCGACGAGGAGGGCAACGACGTGCCCGCCCGCAGCGAAGGGACGGTCTATTTCGAAGGCGGCGGCAAGTTCGAATATCACAACGACACCGCCAAGACGCGCGAGGCGACCCATCCGCAAGGCTGGACCACTCTGGGCGATGTCGGGTGGGTGGACGAGGATGGCTATCTGTATCTCACCGACCGCAAGAGCTTCATGATCATCTCGGGCGGGGTCAACATCTACCCGCAGGAGATCGAGAACCTGCTGGTCAGCCATCCGCGCGTCGCCGATGCCGCGGTGATTGGGGCGCCGTGCGCCGATATGGGCGAGCGCGTCGTCGCCATCGTCCAGCCACTCGACCTCGCCGATGCGGGCGAGGCGCTGGCCGACGAGCTCAGCCACTATCTGCGCCAGTCGCTTTCGGGCGTGAAGATGCCGCGGCAGATCGATTTCCGCGACGAACTGCCCCGGCACCCGACCGGCAAGCTCTACAAAAGGCTGCTGCGCGACGAATATTGGGCCAAGGCCAAGGCCGACGCCGAAATGGCGGGGGGCTGAACCATGGCGACGACTGCCCCGGCCACGCTGCCGCCTCAGATTGCCGAGGCGATCGTCAACCCGGTCGCCTATGGCCAGTGGAGCGATCTGAAGGACAAGTTCCGCTGGGCGCGCGACAATATGCCGGTCGGTCTGGTGCAGGCCGAAGGCTATATGCCGTTCTGGGCGGTCACCCGGCATGAGGACATCCTTGCCATCAGCAAGGACAATGCGCGGTTTCTCAACGCGCCCAAGTCGGTGGTGCTCGCCCCGGTGGCGGTGCAGATGCTCACGCATATGATCACTGGCGGCAGCCCGCATCTGGTCTCCTCCCTGGTGACCATGGATGCGCCCGAGCACATGGACTATCGCAAGCTGACGCAGAGCTGGTTCATGCCCAAGAACCTCGCGAATATCGAGGCGCGGATTCGGGAGATCGCGCGCGCCTCGATCGACGCGATGATCGCCACCGGCGGCACCTGCGATTTCGTCAGCCAGGTTTCGGCGCTGTATCCGCTGCATGTCGTGATGCAGATCCTGGGCGTGCCCGATGCCGACGAGCCGCTGATGCTCAAGCTGACCCAGGAGATGTTCGGCGGCGAGGACCCCGACCTCAATCGCGCGCGCTCGGTGGACCTGACACCCGAGCAGGTGATGCAGTTCGTCATTGATGCGGTGCGCGATTTCGAGGGCTATTTCATGAAGCTCGCGGCGGACCGCCGGGCCAGCCCGCGCGACGATGTCGCCAGCGTCATCGCCAATGCCATGATCGACGGGCAGCCGATCAGCGACCGCAATGCCGCGGGCTATTACATCATCGTCGCGGCTGCCGGGCACGACACCACCTCGGCCTCGACCGCGGGCGCGATGTGGGCGCTGGCCGATGATCCCGAGCAGTTTGCAAGGATCAAGGCCGACCGCAGCCTGCTGCCCGGACTGATCGAGGAGGCGATCCGCTGGACCACGCCGGTGCAGCATTTCATGCGCACGGCGGCGGAAGATTGCGAGATCGGCGGGCAGGCCATCGCCAAGGATGACTGGCTGATGCTGTGCTATGTTTCGGGCAATTATGACGAACGCGTGTTCGACAACCCCGACCGCTTCGACGCCTCGCGCGCTCCCAACCGGCATGTCGCTTTCGGTGCTGGCGTCCACCAGTGCCTGGGGCTGCATCTGGCGCGGATGGAGATGCGGATATTGTTCGAGGAATTGCTCGACCGGGTCGAATCGGTCGAACTGGCGGGCACCCCGCAGCGCGCCTCCAGCACCTTTGTCGGCGGCCCCAAGACGCTGCCGATCCGGTTCGCGGCGCGATGACGGTCCCGGACGATTGTCCGCCGAATAGTTAGTGGCTTGCGGCAGCTTGGCGATGTAGCCTCGCTGCAAAGGCCCATATAAAGACCCCACAGGAAAGGAACATCTCATGGTTCAGCAGTACAGCGTGCTCATCGACGGCAAGCTCGAAAAGCCCGGCAAGTGGATCGATGTAGTCAATCCCGCCAACGAGCAGGTCATCGGCCAGGTGCCCGATTGCGGCCAGGAAGAGCTGAACCGTGCCGTGGCTGCCGCGCGCAAGGCGTTCAAGACCTGGTCCAAGACCCCGATCGAGGATCGCCGCGCGGTGATCATGAAGATTTCGGCCGCGATCAAGGAAAACGCCGATGAGCTGATGCGTCTTTTGACCAGCGAGCAGGGCAAGCCGCACGCACAGGCGACCGGCGAGATCTACGGGGCTGCCGGCATGGCCGCGGCGCAATCGACATTGAGCCTGGAAGACGAGATCAACGAGGACAGCGAAACCCGGCTGTCGCGCACGCGGCGCGTTCCGGTGGGCGTGGTCGGCGGAATCGTGCCGTGGAACTTCCCGGTGATGATGGCGATCCAGAAGATTGTCCCTGCGCTGCTTTCGGGCTGCACCATCGTGCTCAAGCCTTCGCCGTTCACGCCGCTGGCGACGTTGCGCATCATGGAACTGATCGCCGACGAAGTACCTGCAGGCGTGCTCAACGTGATCACGGGTGGTGATGACCTTGGCCCCATGATCACCGCGCATCCCGATATCGACAAGATCACCTTCACCGGATCGACCGCGACCGGCAAAAGGGTGATGGAATCGGCCTCGAAGGACCTGAAGCGCATCACGCTCGAGCTCGGCGGCAACGATGCCTCGATCGTGCTGCCGGATGCCGACGTCAAGAAGGTCGCCGAGCAATTGTTCTGGTCGAGCTTCACCAATGCCGGGCAGATCTGCGTCGCGGCCAAGCGCATCTATATCCATGAGGATATCTATGACGAGCTGTCCGCCGCGATCGCCGAATATGCCCGCCATGTGAAGGTCGGCGACGGGGCCGAGCAGGGCACCGCGGTCGGTCCGATCCAGAACAAGAAGCAGTATGAGCGCGTGCTCGAGCTGATCCAGGATGCCAAGGACAATGGCTACAAGTTCCTGGTCGGCGGCGACCATGATCCCTCGGTTCCCGGCTATTATGTACCGATCACCATCCTCGACAACCCGCCTGAAAATGCCCGCATCGTCGCTGAAGAGCAGTTCGGCCCGGTGATGCCGCTGATGAAGTTCGCCACCGTCGACGAGGCCATCGCGCGCGCCAATGCGTCCGATTACGGCCTCGCGGGCGCGGTGTGGACCAGCGATACCGAAGAGGGCGTGCGGGTGGCTGAACAACTCGAGACGGGCACGGTGTGGATCAACGAGTTCCTCCACCTGTCGCCATTTGCACCCTTTGCCGGGCACAAGCAGTCGGGCTTCGGCGCCGAATATGGCAAGGAGGGCCTGCTCGAGTTCACCTATCCGCAGGTGATTACCGTCAAGCGCGAGAAGGTAGTGGCGTGATCGATCCCTCTCCCCGGGCGCGTCCCGGGGAGAGGCTCTGCTGCAGATTTTGGGCGATCGATGCACCCTCGCCTTCGCGGGGGTGATGAAGATGGGCCGTGATTGACCTTATCGTTGACGCCAGCCGCAACGCTGTTTAATCGAACGGTTAAATCCACGACGGACTCGGGCCCAAGGGTGGCCCGGTCCACTGGTTCCAAGGAGAGAAATTCATGGCTCATGCATATATTGTCGATGCGGTGCGCACCGCAGGTGGTCGTCGCGGCGGACGGCTTGCTGGCGTCCACCCGGTCGATCTGGGGGCAACGGTGTTCGATGCCATTGCCAGCCGCAACGATTTCGACCTCAAGGCGATCGACGACGTCATCACCGGCTGCGTCGGCCAGGGCGGCGAGCAGACGATGGATCTGGGGCGCAACGCGGTGCTCGCATCGAAGCTTCCCGACAGCATTCCTGCGGTCACCATCGATCGCCAGTGCGGCTCCTCGCAGCAGGCGATGCAGTTTGCAGCGCAGGCGGTGATGAGCGGCACGCAGGACATCGTGCTGGCCAGCGGCATCGAAAGCATGACCCGCGTGCCGATGGGCTCGACCGCAGTGCTCTACATGAAGGCGGGCATGGGCAACTACAAGTCGGCGCGGCTTGAAGAAGCTTTCCCCGGCGTGATGTTCAGCCAGTTCGACGGCGCTGAAATGATCGTCAAGAAGCACGGCCAGACCAAGGAAATGATCGACGCCTTTTCGCTCGAAAGCCACCGCCGCGCGGCTGCCGCCACCCAGGCGGGGGCATTCGACAACGAGATCGTTCCGCTCGAGATCGAGACCCCCGAGGGCAAGGAATGGCACAAGGTCGATGAAGGCATCCGCTTCGATGCGACGCTCGAAGGCATTGCCGGCGTCAAGCGGATCTCGGAAACCGGGCTACTGTCCGCCGCCAATGCCAGCCAGATCTGCGATGGCGCCTCGGCGGTGCTGATCGTGTCGGAACAGGCGCTCAAGGACCATGGCCTGACCCCGCGCGCGCGCATCCACCACGTATCGGTGACCGCAGGCGACCCGGTGATCATGCTAGAAGAACCGCTGTTCGCCACCGAACGCGCGCTCAAGCGGGCAGGCATGAAGATCGACGACATCGATCTGTACGAAGTCAACGAAGCGTTTGCGCCGGTGCCGCTGGCGTGGTTGTCGTACCTCGGCGCGAGCCACGACCGGCTCAACGTCAATGGCGGCGCCATCGCGCTGGGGCATCCGCTGGGCGCATCGGGCACCAAGCTGATGGCGACCCTGCTCAACGCGCTCGAGAAGCGCGGCGGAAAATACGGTCTGCAGACGATGTGCGAAGGCGGCGGCCAGGCCAACGTCACCATCATCGAACGGCTGAGCTGAGCCAATAAAGTCCTCCCCTTCAAGGGGAGGCGGCATCCCAAAGGGATGACGGAGGGGTGTCCACCTCAATGAAAGGGTGACACCCCTCCACCATCCTGCGGATGGTGCCCCTCCCCTTGCAGGGGAGGAATTTCAGATATTCATTTCAGGAGAGACCTCAATGATACTCGATTCCAGCATCTCCGCCGTCGTCACTGGCGGTGCTTCCGGGCTTGGTGCGGCCACCGCGCGCGCGCTTGCCGCGAAAGGCGTCAAGGTTGCCATCTTCGACCTGCAGGAAGAAAAGGGCACCGCGCTCGCCAATGAAATCGGCGGCGTGTTCTGCGAGGTCAACGTGACCGACGATGCCAGCGTCGACGCAGGTTTTGCCAAGGCGCGCGCCGCGATCGGCCAGGAACGCATTCTGGTCAACTGCGCCGGCACCGGCAACGCAATCAAGACCGCCAGCCGCTCCAAGGAAGACGGCAGCATCAAGCATTTCCCGCTCGACGCGTTCAACTGGATCATCCAGATCAACCTCGTCGGCACCTTCCGCTGCATCGCCAAGTCGGCTGCGGGCATGATGACGCTCGATCCGCTTCCCGATGGCGACCGCGGCGCGATCGTCAACACCGCATCGGTGGCGGCAGAAGACGGCCAGATCGGCCAGGCGGCCTATTCGGCGTCCAAGGGCGGTGTCGTTGGCATGACGTTGCCGATCGCGCGCGATCTTTCGAGCGAGGCGATCCGGGTCAACACCATCCTGCCGGGCATCTTCAACACCCCGCTGCTCGCCGCCGCGCCGCAGCAGGTCAAGGATGCGCTCGGCGCATCGGTGCCGTTCCCCAAGCGGCTTGGCGACCCCGACGAATATGCCAAGCTTGCGCTCACCATGATCGAGTGCGGCTATTTCAACGGCGAAGACGTGCGCCTCGACGGCGGCATCCGCATGGCGCCGCGTTGACACCTGCAATCCTCCCCGGTCCGGGGAGGATTGAAATTGGAGATGGGTGATGACCGACTATGCAGCCATCCGTTACGCGGTTGATGACGGCATCGCCACCATCACCCTGAACCGCCCCGAGAAGATGAACGCCTTTACCGGGACGATGTGCGCCGAGCTGATCGATGCGTTCGACCGGATCGATGCCGATGACGATGTCCGCGCGGTGATCGTGACCGGCGAGGGCAGGGCGTTTTGCGCGGGGGCGGATCTCACGCCTGACAGCGGCGGCGGGCCGTTTTCGAGCGATGATGCGGTCACCGACCTGTCCGACGCGCGCGTGCGCGATAGCGGCGGCAGGCTGACCTTGCGCATGTTCCGGTGCACCAAGCCGATTATCGGCGCGATCAACGGCGCGGCGGTGGGCATCGGCGCAACCATGCAGTTGCCGATGGACATGCGGCTGGCGTCCAGCGCTGCTCGCTTCGGCTTCGTCTTTGCCCGGCGCGGCATCGTGCCCGAGGCTGCGTCGTCGTGGTTCCTGCCCAGACTGGTGGGATATCAGCAGGCGCTGGAATGGTGCATGACCGGCCGGGTGTTCGGTGCCGATGAGGCGCTCAAGGGCGGGCTGGTGCGATCGGTCCATGCGCCCGACGACCTGATTTCCGCGGCGACCGCGCTGGCGCGCGAGATCGCGGACAACACCGCCCCGGTGTCGGTGGCGCTGACCCGCGCGATGCTGTGGCGGCTGCCGTCGGCGCCGCACCCGATGCACGCGCACCGGATCGACAGCCGCGCGATCTACACCCGCTCGCGCTCGGGCGATGCCGCCGAAGGGATATCGAGCTTCCTCGAAAAGCGCACAGCGACTTATCCCGACCGGGTTGCATCGGACATGCCGGGTTTCTATCCTTGGTGGGATGAACCTGACTATGAATGACGCGCCACCGGCCCATGATGGCGAACGCAATGCCCGCGATCAGTTGATCGAGGCGGCCAGCCAGATCATGCGCGATGGCGACACTGTCGATCTGTCGCTCAGCGAACTGTCGCTGCGCTCGGGTCTCAACAGCGCGCTGGTCAAATATTATTTCGGCAACAAGCAGGGGCTGATGCTGGCGCTGCTCGAGCGCGACATGCGCAACATCGTCAACAGCCTGGATGCGCTGGTGGCCAAGGACTTTGCACCCGACGAAAAACTGCGCGTTCATATCCGCGCCGTGATCGGCACTTATTTCTGCTTTCCCTACCTCAACCGGCTGCTGATGCGACTGGTGCGCGATGCCTCGCCCGATGTCTCGCGCAAGATTGCAGACGATTATCTGCGGCCGATCTCGCTGGCCTATACCAAGCTGATCGACGAGGGGGTGCAAAAGGGGCTGTTCCGTCCGATCGACCCCCAATTTTTCTACTTCACGGTCACCGGTGCGGCCGACCGGTTCTTTTCGGCTCGCCTGGTCCTGCACCACTGCTATGGCCAGAGCGAGTTGACCGAGCAGATGCGCGACGATTATGCCGACCACACGCTCGATATGCTGATGCCAGGCCTCCTGCGTAACCCAAAAGCAACAAAGACACCGGTATCATAGTGAATGCCGGGTGAACGGTTGGTTACATAAAATCGTTTTACGGTAATAAACTTACAAATCTTGGAAACTTCTGTAGATAGGCCGGATGAAGACATCCTCTCCGCGCCCAACCCTTGACCACGCCGACCTGCTTCACGACCCGCGCCCCGCCTCAGTGAGCGTGGCGGACCAGCAGGCGTTCGAGGCGGCGTCGTCGCGGCTGCGGCAGGCACTGCAGCATGCGACCAGCGGGATGGGCGTGGACGATGTGGCAGATGCGCGGCAGGCGTTGCGCTCGATCGCCGTAAAGCTCCGCGATGCCGGGTTCTGGCAGTCGGACAAGCACGGGCTGCGCGGTACAGTTTCTCTGCTTTGGGAGGCTGACCGCTATGTCAACGACAAGGCGCTGCTCGGACCGGACAGGGAGCCTTACCCATAGCTGAGTATTGAATTGAGGTTCTTCGAGCCTGCCGGGTCGCAACCGGGAGCAGGCGGGAAGAGATGGGTCGGTCGCGGCTTCAGGCGAATTCGCACCGACCCATCACACAAGTTAGCGCATGTTACCGTTTAATGACAGTCTTTGTGTCATCATGTAACAGGTCGTCTCCAGTATTCACCATGTAGATCAGGCAGCCTACTTCGCCTCGGTCCATACCTGAGTCTGGCAGAACATGGCGACGCAACCTTCGACATTCAGCTTGCCGCCAGCAGCCGTGACGATCGACCGATAAGTCTTGCCGGTATTGGGATCGTAAATCTTCCCCCGCCATTTATCTCCATCGGCAATGAAATCGCTGAGAATGGGCAGCCCGACCAGCTTGCGCTTCTTGAGAGCAGGGACCGGATTGTTGACGTCTGTGGTGACCCCGCTTCTGGTCGGCTCAAGCAACCGGCTGATCTTGCCGCACAGCGTTGCGCCGCATGGTGCGATGGTGACCAGGGCGCGCTTGTCCTTGGTATACCACCGCCCGGTGATCGCATCGGCCGCGAACGCCGGGCCTAGCGACGCCACGCTCGTGGCCATCAGAATTGCGACAAGGGCAATCACGCGCATATTGTTCTCCACCTGGAATAGGATTAGCCTTGATCCGAAGCCCCGCAACAGACGGGCGCCCGGTCGGCGTGGCTGGTCCGGTGATAACGCGGGGAAGGAAAAGCATGAAGCGGAAATTTGCAGCTATCGTGGCAGTCATGGCGTGCAGCGCCATGGCGCCGTTGATGGCGAAGGACATCCCCGTCGTTGCCGGTGCCGGTGCGCAAGAGCGGCTGCAGGAGGCCTTGATCCTGGCCCAGCCGGGGGATGTCGTGATGCTTGGCGAAGGCCGGTTCGATCTGACCGATGGCCTGTCGCTCGATGTCTCGGGCGTAACCATTCGCGGCGCGGGGCCGGACAAGTCGGTGCTGAACTTTGCCGGCCAGCTCGCGGCGGGCGAAGGCCTGCTTGTCACGTCGGACAATGTCGTGCTGCGCGATTTCGCGGTGGAAGACAGCAAGGGCGATGCGATCAAGTCCAAGGGTGCGGACAACATCGTCTATCACAACATCCGGGTGGAATGGACCGGCGGGCCGAAGGAGACCAACGGTGCCTATGGCATCTATCCGGTGGAGTCCGAAAATGTCCTGATCGATTCGGTGCTGGTGATCGGCGCATCCGACGCGGGCATCTATGTTGGCCAGTCGCGCAACATCATCGTGCGCGATTCGATTGCGCGCTTCAACGTCGCTGGGATCGAGATCGAGAACAGCTTCAACGCCGATGTGCATGACAATATCGCGACCAAGAATACAGGCGGCATTCTGGTGTTCGATCTGCCCAATCTGCCGCAGCAGGGCGGGCACAATGTGCGGGTGTTCGATAATGTCGTGGTCGAAAACGACACCCCCAATTTCGCACCTGCGGGCAACATCGTCGCCAGCGTGCCGGCCGGCACCGGCGTCATGGTGATGGCCAACCGCGATATCGAGATTTTCGAGAATGTGTTCGATGGCAATGGCTCGTCAAACATCATGATCATCGGGTATCGCCAACCATTTGATGACGCCAAGTACCAGCCGATGGTGCGCAATGTGCGGATCAGCGACAACGCCCATGGCAAGACCGGTTTTGCTCCCAAGTTCGCCGGCGGCGACATGCTGGCCGCTGCCTTTGGCGGCACGGTTCCGCCGATCATCTGGGATGGCGTGGGCGGTGCGGAGGCCGGGATCGTCTCGAGCGATGCTGTCCCCGCGCTCAGCCTGGGCATGACCCGGCCTGACCAGCCAATGGAAAGTGCGCAGCCTGCGCTTGTCAAGCTGGACGGGGACGCAGCGCCGAAGCTGCCCAGGATCGTGATGCCCGAAGCGATGGAGGCGGCGATCCGGTGACTTTCTGGCGGCTTGCCACGGCGGCAATGGCGACTGCGCTAGCCTTTTTGCTGGTGAGCGCGCACCCCGCGCTGCCCCCGGTCAATGATGATGCGATCCTTGCGCCGGGCCTGCCGCGCGCGCTTTCGGAATACCGGTTTTTCTCCGGCGCGGGCACGGCCAATCCTTCGCCGCAACTGATCGGCTATGGACTGAACTCGCCGCTGTTTTCGGATTATACGGAAAAGCAGCGCTTCATCTATCTGCCGGCAGGACAGCGCGCCACGGTGCAGGACGATGGCCGGGTGGCGTTTCCCCAAGGCACGGCGATCATCAAGACCTTCGGCGTGGGACAGGAGGCAGACTTTCGCCCTGTCGAGACCCGGGTGCTGCTGCACCGCGCTGCGGGCTGGGAAGCGCTGCCTTATGTGTGGAATGCTGACGGATCGGATGCGGCGCTGAAGGTTGCCGGCACGCGGGTCCCGCTCGCGGTCATCCGGCCCTCGGGGGCGAGAGTCGATATCAGCTATGCCGTCCCGAACAAGAACCAGTGCAAGGAATGCCACCAGTCCGGCAGCCAGGTCGTGCCGATCGGGCCGGTGTCGATGAACATGACCTTTGCCGATGTCGCGACCCAAAAGCGGTTCATCGCCCGGACGACGCTGCCACGCACCCCGCTGGGCAAATGGCCGGTGTGGAACGATAGCGCGAGCGGCCCGCTGGACAGTCGAGCGCGCGCCTATCTGCATGCCAATTGCGCGCACTGCCACAATCCGGCGGGCTCGGCGAGCAATTCGGGGCTGTTCCTGAGCTATTCGATAGCCGATGGCGATACCGCGCTGGGTCTCTACAAGCGCCCGGTCGCCGCCGGTCGTGGCAGCGGCGGGCATGAATTCGCGATCGCGCCGGGCGTGCCCGAGCGATCGATCATGGTGCACCGCATGAACTCGACCGAGCCCGGGGTAGCGATGCCCGAGGTCGGCCGGTCGCTGGTGCATGACGAAGGCGTGGCGCTGATCCGGGCATGGATTTCGTCGCTGCCAGCCAAATAGCCGTTGCACCTGTCCCGCCATGGGCTAGTCGAGCATCCTGAACATTCTCAGCAAGGGCAGGTCAGCATGAGCGAATGGACCATCGGTGTCATCGGCGGGTCGGGCCTGTACGCGATCGACGGGCTGGAGAACGCGCAGGCGATCCGCATCGACAGCCCGTTCGGCGAGGCATCGGACGAAGTGGTGATCGGGACACTACACGGCCACCGCTTCGTGTTCCTGCCGCGCCACGGCAAGGGACACCGGATCAGCCCCACCGATGTCAACGCCCGCGCCAATATCGATGTGCTCAAGCGCGCCGGCTGCACCGATATTCTCGCCATCTCGGCGATCGGATCGCTGCGCGAGAAACTGCCGCCGGGGACCTTCGTGCTGGTCGATCAGTTCATCGACCGCACGGTCAACCGCACCAAGAGCTTCTTCGGCACCGGCATGGTGGCGCATGTCTCGATGGCGGAGCCAGTCTGCCCGCGTCTGTCCACTTATGCTGCCGAGGCGGCGCGCGCGGCAGGCGCGCCTGTCTCGGTGGGTGGAACCTATCTGGCCATGGAAGGCCCGCAGTTTTCCAGCCGCGCCGAAAGCCATATGTACCGCGCCTGGGGCTGCGATGTCATCGGCATGACTGCGATGCCCGAGGCCAAGCTCGCGCGCGAGGCCGAGCTGCCTTACGCGCTGGTTGGCATGGTCACCGACTATGACTGCTGGCGCGAGGGCGAAGCGCATGTCGAGGTCGGGGCGATCATCGCGCAGTTGAACAGCAACTCGCAAAAAGCGCGACAGATGGTGATCGAACTGGCCAGGGCGCTTCCCCAGCAACGCGCCGCCAGCCCGATCGATACCTGCCTGGATTTCGCCTTGATCACCGCGCCCGATGCGCGCGATCCCGGCCTGCTTGCCAGGCTCGACGCGGTGGCGGGCCGCGCGCTGCGCGCCCGCTAAGACTCAGGCCGATGCGCGTGAACTGCGCACCGTGCCGCCCTGCGACAGCGCCCATCGAGTGATCGCCGCCATGCCGGTGGTCCCGCCGCGCACCGCCAGCCGGGCGGGAAGCGAGATCGAAAGCCCGTGCATCGATCGCGCCCAGCCGGGCAGCAGGTCGACGCCGGCCTGCATGGTCATATGGTGGAACGGCGCCAGCCGGGGGCTTGCCGCCGGCTGGTTGAGCAGCAGATCGGCAATCTCGCGGGTGCGTTCATCGAAGCACAGCGATGGGCGCGCGTCGCGGATGAACTGTTGCGCGGCGCGATACGAGCGCGGCACCGGGTCTGCGCCCAGCATCGCGCCGACCTCGGCCATCTCGGCAAAATAGCGGTCGCGATCGCGCAGCGACATGTGCGGCTTGGCATAGCGGATATAGCTGTCGACGAAGCACAGGCTTTCGGTGACATGCACCCAGGCGAGCGATTGCGGATCGTTGGCCTCATAAGGCGTGCCATCGGGCAATATGCCGTGCACATGATCGTGGATCCGGCGGATGCGCGCGATTTCATCCAGGGCCTGCGCCCGGTCGCCATAGGTGGTGCGCGCCAGGAACCCAGCGGTCCGGCGCAGCCGGCCCCGCATGTCCTGGCGGAAGACCGAATGATCCCAAACGCCGGCCAGAACCTTCGGGTCAAGCATCTGCATCAGCAACGAGGCGATGCCACCGATCATCATCGCGGTGACATCGCCGTGCACCTGCCAGCACACCGATTGCGGGCCGAACAGGCCTTCGTCCTCGCGCGAGATTTCGATCACCTTGCCGCCCGGGTCGGCGAAGATTCGGCGGATTTCGGTTCCGATGGACTCGCGCAGGTTTTGCATCGGATCAATATGGGGTGCGGCAAGCAGATTGCCAATCGGGACATTTGCGCCCGAAAGGCTCTGAACCCCCGGTTCATATGGGTTTTTGCGTGATTCCGAGGCGATCGGTAACGCTTTGCTAATCGCCGCACGCTAAGCGCTGGAGTATGTTCGGACAGAAGCCACCAGAAATCAAATTTGCCGAAGTGTCGCTGATCGACCGTCTGAACCACGGCGTGGAGGGAGTGAGCGGAATCAACCCGATTTCGGCCACGTCACTTCTGGCCATTTCCGCGCTCTGGCCGATTGTCATCGGGGTGCGGACGCTGGCGATGATGATCACGGTCGTTGCTGGCGGCTTTTCGTTCAGCCAGCTGACGGTGCCACTGATGCTGGCCATCGTGGTGTCGATCGTCATCGATGTGGCAATCTTCATACCATCGCTCAGCGCCCGCGCACGTCAGTTCGCGGGCGTGCGGTTTCCAAGCATGTTGGCCACTGTGGTCTGCTTGTCGTCCACCGCCTATGCCTTTGCGCTGCTCAGCATCGCGCACGGCCTGGGGTCGGTCGGCGAACTGTCTGGAATGATCGCGCTGCTGGTGGCGCTGTTGCCTTCGCTTGCCGTGCTGGTACCGCACCGGATGCTGATGTTCCTGGCGAGCATGTCCACCGCGATGGGCGCGCTGGGGGCGTGCGGCGACCTACGCATCGTGCTGGGTGCCATGGTGTTTCTGCCCGCCATGCTGCTGGTGGCGTTGATTCGCAGCAAGGAGGACCACGAGGCCGAAGCCAAGGTCGACGAGCAGAAGCTCAACAACGAACGCGCGCGTTGCCTGTTGTCCGACTATGAGAAATCGGGTCGCGGCTGGTTCTGGGAAACCGATCGTCACGGTCGCATCGTCTATATCAGCCGCGAAGCCATCAGCGCGATCGAGGCTGACCCCGATACGATCATCGGCCAGCCGCTGAGTGCGGTGATCTGCTCGCCAGGCGTCGAGGGCGGCGGCAGCGAACGCACCTTCAACTTCCATTTCTCCGCGCGCACCGCGTTCAACGATCTGGCGGTGCATGTCGCGCAATCGAAGGAGGAGCGGGCCTGGTCGCTCTCGGGCGGCCCGTTCTACAGCGAATTCGGCCAGTTCGTCGGCTTCCGCGGACATGGCACCGATCTGACCGAGGTCAAGCGCTCGCACGAGGCGGTGACCCAGCTTGCGCGCTACGACAACCTGACCGGCCTTGCGAACCGGCTGTATATCAAGGAACTGTTCGAAAAGGCCTTGATCGGCCATCGCGGCGAGCCCAGCCCGTGCTCGCTGTTCCTGCTCGATCTCGACCGGTTCAAGCAGGTCAACGATACTCTGGGACACCCGATCGGCGATGCCCTGCTCAAGCAGGTGTCCGAGCGGCTGAAGCGCACCATCGGCGACAGCGGTGAAGTGGGACGCCTGGGGGGCGACGAGTTCCAGGTGGTGCTGCCCGGCATCATCAGCGAGGAGCGGCTGTCCGATATCGCCCGTTCGGTGATCGTCAATCTCAGCCATCCCTATATGGTCGAGGGCAACCAGATCGTCATCGGCGCATCGGTCGGCATCGCGATCGCCGATGGCCGCCATGCCTCGGGCGCGGAAACGCTGATCCGCAATGCCGATCTTGCGCTCTATTCGGCCAAGGAAAACGGACGCGGCATCTGGAAGTTCTATAGCGAAAACATGCACAAGGTCGCGCATGAGCGCCGTGCACTGGAAGGCGAGCTGCGCGCCGCATTGCAGGCCGGCGGGATGAGCGTCGCCTATCAGCCGGTGATCAACGTCGCGACCGAGACCATCAGCGGGTTCGAGGCGCTGGCGCGCTGGGAGCATCCGGTGCGCGGCGCGATCAGCCCCGGCGTGTTTGTTCCCATCGCCGAGGAATCGGGCCTGATCATGCAACTGGGAGAATGGGTGCTGCGCACCGCCTGCGCCGATGCCGCTGCCTGGCCGCGCCAGGTGCGGATCGCGGTCAATGTCTCGCCGATGCAGTTTGCCGATCCCGCCTTTCCGGCGATCGTGCTCAACGCGCTGGCGCAAAGCGGGCTGGAGCCCGAGCGGCTCGAGCTGGAAATCACCGAAAGCGTGTTCCTCGACGACAAGCTGGATGCTGCGCGGATCTTCGAGCGGCTCAAGGGGATCGGGGTGCGCCTGGCGCTGGACGATTTCGGCACCGGCTATTCGGCGCTGGGCTATCTGCGCAGCGCGCCGTTCGACAAGATCAAGATCGATCAGAGCTTCGTGCGCGGCGCCGCGCAATCGGGCAGCGCCAACAGCGCGATCATCCGCTCGATCGTCTCGCTCGCCGAGGCGCTCAACATGGAAACCACCGCCGAGGGCGCCGAAACCATCGACGAGCTCGAACTGATCCGCTCGTTGGGCTGCAGCCATGTGCAGGGCTATATCTATGGCAAGCCCGTGTGCCTCAAAGAGGCGAACGAGCGGCTGGCGGGCGTGGACAGCCATGTCGAGCCGATCGGCCACAAGCACAGCCGCGAAACGCGCTACAAGGTGCTGCGGACCATTGGCATCCACCATGACGGCTATTGCTATCCCGCAAAGATCAAGAACATCTCGCCCGGCGGGGCGCTGATTGAGGGCTTGTGGGATGTGCCGCCGGGCACCGAGTTCGAAGTTGCGCTGGGCGTGAACCTCAAGGTCAAGGCGGTGGCGCGCTGGTCGATCGAGGATCGCACGGGCCTGCAGTTCGAGTTGCCGATCAGCCTCGAGAAATTCCGCCGGTCCACCCCGCCGCCGATCGCCACGGGGGTGCCCGATCTGCTTCGGGCGTGACGAGGTTGGCATTCCCCGGTGACAGTGTGCAGCAGTCAGGTTAGGGTCTGGCGGATTTCAGGTTCCTCGGGGGAATTTCATGGTTCGCACGCTCGCTCTCCTGTCCGCCATTGCGCTGGCCGCCTGCAGCCCGGCGGATCAGGATGCACCGCAGCCTTTGCCGGATGGCACATGGCAACTGGCCGCCGACCAGTCCCGTGTCGCCTTCGTGTCGGTAAAGGGGGGCGATGTCGGCGAGGCGCACAGCTTCCGCACGCTGGGCGGCACGGTGGCGCCCGACGGCACCGTCGCGCTGACCATCGATCTCGCCAGCGTGCAGACCGGAATCGATGTCCGCGACCAGCGTATGCGCGACATGCTGTTCGAAGTCGCCAGCTTCCCGCAGGCCAAGCTGGGTGCAAAGATCGATCCGGCGGCGCTCACGGCGCTGAAGCCGGGTGAGCGCAAGGCGATGAACCTCCCCGTCACGGTCGATCTGCACGGCACGATCAACACCATCGAGGCGCGATTGATGGTTACCCGGCTCGATGGCGATTCGGTGCTGGTGGAAACGGCTGCGCCGCTGATCATCGATGCTTCCGCAGTGGGCCTGGGCGAAGGGGTGGAAAAACTCCGCGCGGTCGCCAACCTGCCCGCCATCAGTGCTGCGGTCCCGGTCACGGCCTCGCTGCTATTCACCCCGCAGGACTAAGCCTGCCGCACCCTTGCGCCGCCCGACAATGTGTCATAGCGTATGTCAATAACACTCAGGGTCGTGAGCAGGGGAGGACAGTGTGCCGGGCATCAAGAGGATGGCATGGCTGATGGTGATCGGCCTTGGCGCGGCTTCGGTCGCGCTGGCGGCATCGTTACCCGGAATCGTTCAAGGCACCCAAGCGGCAGCGTCCGGCACCTCGGTTGAAAAACCCGCCCCCAATTTCGTGGTGCTGCTGGCCGACGATCTCGCGTTGATGGATCTGGGCGTTTACGGCGGCGAGGCGAGCACGCCGCATATCGATGCGCTGGCGCGGCGCGGTCGGATGTTCACGCGCTATTATTCCTCACCTTTGTGTTCGCCATCGCGCGCGATGCTGCTGACCGGGCTCGACAACCACCGCACCGGCGTCTCGACCATCCAGGAGGTGATCCCGCCCGAGCATATGGGGAAGAAGGGCTATTCGCTGCGCTTCGAGCCCGGCGTCACCACCATCTCTGAGCGGCTCAAGGCCCAAGGCTATCGCACCTATATGACCGGCAAATGGCATCTGGGCCATGGTTCGGGCGACCTTCCGAACGATCACGGCTTCGACCGGTCGTTCGTGCTCGACGCTTCGGGCGCGGACAACTGGGAACAGAAATCCTATATGCCCTATTACAAGACCGCGCCGTGGTTCGAGGACGGCAAGCCGGCGACCTTGCCCAAGGATTTCTATTCCTCGCGCTTTCTGGTCGACCAGATGATCGACTATATCGACGGCGGGCCCGCCGATCAGCCGTTTTTCGCCTATATCGGCTTTCAGGCGGTGCACATTCCTGTCCAGGCGCCAGCCGAGTTTACCCGCAAATATATTGATACCTATCGGCAAGGCTGGGCCGCGATGCGCACCGCACGCTGGCAGCGGGCACAGGCGATGGGGCTGATCCCTGAGGGCGCGCCGCTCGCCGATCCACCCCAGGGCCTGCGCGCCTGGGAGAGCCTGAGCGCCGAGGAACAGGCGCTGTTCGCTCGGCATATGGCGATCAACGCCGGAATGATCGAGGCGATGGACCACCATGTCGGGCGGTTGGTGGCGCACCTCAAGGCGACCGGACAATATGACAACACCGTGTTCGTGTTCACATCGGACAACGGCCCGGAACCCAGCAATCCGATGGCCGGATCGCGCACCATGGATCTGTGGACGCGTGCCCATGGCTATAGCGTGTCGGCGGACAATTGGGGCGAGAAGGGGACATATGGCTTTATCGGGCCCGAGTTCGCCAATGCCGCGGCGTCGCCGGGGGGAATGTTCAAATTCTATACCAGCGAGGGCGGGCTGCACGTGCCGTTGATCATGGCAGGGCCAGGGATCGTGCCGGCAGCGCCGAGCACCGCGATGACGGTGGTCAGCGATATCGCGCCGACCCTGCTGGCCATGGCGGGAGGAAGCGCGCAGGCCGACGCGTTCGACGGTGCGTCCCTGGTACCGCTGCTCACCGGTCAAGCCGCTGCGGTGCGCTCTGCCGACGTGCCGGTGGGTTTCGAGGTCTCGGGCAACGCTGCGCTGTTCAAGGGCAGCCATAAGCTGGTGCGCAACCTCAAGCCTTATGGCGACGGCGAATGGCGGCTGTTCGATATCGCCAGCGATCCGGGTGAGACCCGCGACTTGAGCAAGGCCAGTCCGGCGAAGTTTCGCGAGCTGATGGCGGATTACCGCGCCTATGCCCGGCGCAACGGGGTGTTGGAGATGCCCGAGGGCTATGACTCCACCAAGCAGATCGGCCTGAATACGCTCAAGAAGATGGCTGGACATTACTGGTGGATGCTGGCCGGGCTTGGGGCGCTGGTCGTCCTGGGCATCTACGGCGTTGTCAGGCTGGCCAAGCGCAAGGCCGTGGTGCGGTCCGCTTGACCTCCAGATAGTATTGGCATAGCTTGTGCCAATAAAACAGGTCGGAGAGTGGGATGCACGCGGTCGAACTGCTCGGGGCTCCGGGATCGCCATATTCGCGCAAGATGCTGGCACTGCTGCGCTATCGCCGCATCGCGCATCGAATGATCTGGGGCAGCCATATGAACCCGATGCCCGGCTATCCCGCGCCCAAGGTCAAGCTGCTGCCCACGGTGTATTTCGGTCAGGGTGACGAGCGCGAGGCGATGGTCGATTCAACACCGATCATCCGGCGGCTCGAAAGCGAACATGATGAGCGATCGGTAATCCCAGAGGACGAGTTGCTGCGTTTTCTCGACCTATTGATAGAGGATTTCGCCGACGAGTGGATGACCAAGGCGATGTTCCACTATCGCTGGCATTACAGCGAAGACGCCGCCAATGCCGGGCCGCTGCTGATCTTCTGGCAGGACAGCACCTATCCCGACGACGTCGCCCGGCCGATGGCGGAAGGCTTTGCCAGGCGCCAGATCGACCGGCTGTATGTCGTCGGCTCGAACGACATCACCGCGCCGATCATTGAGGCGAGCTATAAGCGGCTGGTTGGCATTTTCGACCGCATCGTCCAGCGCCAGGGCTTCGTGCTGGGTAACCGGCCATCGGCGGCGGATTTTGCGGTCTATGGCCAGTTGACGCAACTGGGCATCGTCGATTCCACCCCGGCGCGGATCATGGCTGAGGCCTCTCCGCGGCTCAGGGCCTGGCTCGACCGGGTGGAGGACCTGTCTGGTCTTCCCGATGGCGCTTGGCTGAGCCATGGCTCGCTATGGGCGCATCTGGGCGAACTGCTCAGCGAGATCGGCCGCGTCTATGTTCCGTTCCTGCTCGCCAATGCCCAGGCCGCCGCAGCCGGGCAGTCGGACTTCGAAACGATGATCGACGGAAAGCCATGGACCCAGCCGGTGTTTCCCTATCAGGCCAAGTGCCTGCTGACGCTGCGCGGCGCGCGCGATGCCCTGTCCGAAGATGCGAGGCAGGCGCTCGACGCCCTGCTGGCGGGAACCGGATGCGATGAGATGTTTGTAGCGGAGCCGCTGGCATGATCCGCAAGGGCCTGATCGCCATGCTCGTGTTGTTGGTGGCGGGCGGAACCTGGGCCTGGTTCAACAAGAGCACCGTCCTGCTGTTTGCCGCGTCCAACTTCGGCAAGCACGATGTGGGGCCCAACCGACCGGTGGCCTGGCAGAAGGGACCCGATGCGCCTGCGCTGCCCGCAGATCAGCGCCCACCCAACATCGTCTTCATCCTCGCCGATGATCTGGGCATCAACGATATCTCGACCTTTGGCGGCGGGGTGGCGGGCGGTCTGGTGCCGACGCCGAACATCGATCGTCTCGCCGGCGAAGGGGCGATCTATTCGAACGCCTATGCCGGCACCGCAAGCTGTGCGCCCTCGCGCGCGATGATCCTGACCGGGCGTTATCCCACCCGCACCGGCTTCGAGTTCACTCCCACCCCCGATGGCATGGGCCGGATCGTCTCGGCCTTGTCGGCGGAAATGGATTCCGGACTTCCCCCGCTCAGCTACAATGAGTCGCTGGCCGAAGGCGCACCCAGCTTTGACGGCCAGGGCCTGCCGGGCAGCGAGCGGACGATTGCCGAGATACTCAAGCCTGCGGGCTATCACAATGTGCACATCGGCAAATGGCATCTGGGCGACGGCCCCGAGTTCAGCGCGAACGCGCAAGGCTTCGACGAGAGCCTGTTGATGGCCAGCGCGCTGCACCTGCCCGAGGACGATCCCAACACGGTCAACGCCAAGCTGCCCTTCGATCCGATCGACAAGTTCCTCTGGGCGCGGATGCAATATGCGAACAGCTATAACGGCGGCGACTGGTTCAAGCCCAAGGGCTATCTCGCCGATTACTGGACCGACGAGGCGATCAAGGTGATCGAGGCCAACCGCAACCGTCCGTTCTTCCTCTATCTCGCGCACTGGAACGTCCACACCCCGCTGCAGGCGACCCGGGCGGACTATGAGGCTGTCGGCGATATCAAACCGCATCGGCTGCGCGTCTATGCCGCGATGGTGCGCGCGCTTGATCGCAGCGTCGGGCGGATCATGGAATCGCTGAAGGAACAGGGGCTCGACGACAACACCATCATCGTGTTTTCAAGCGACAATGGCGGCGCGGGCTATGTCGGCCTGCCCCAGATCAACGCGCCCTATCGCGGATGGAAGCTCACCCTGTTCGAAGGCGGAATCCGCGTGCCGATGTTCATGCGCTGGCCAGGAAGGATCAAGCCGGGAACGGTGGTGGACACGCCCGTGGCGCATATCGACCTGATGCCGACCTTCGCCAGGGCAGGCGGCGCGACCTTGCCCGCCGATCTTGCGATCGACGGTGTCGATCTATTGGGCGATGATCCCGCCAACCCGGTGGGCAAGCGCCCCGACGACGCGATCTACTGGCAGAGCGCCTATTACCGAGTGGTGCGTCAGGGCGACTGGAAGCTGCAGGTGACCGAGCGTCCGGCGAAGACCTGGCTGTTCAACCTGAAAGACGACCCCACCGAAAAGCGCGATCTCGCCGCGAGCAATCCGGCCAAGGTGGCTGAGCTCAAGGCATTGCTCGCCAAGCACCAGAGCGGCGCACGCAAGCCGCTCTATCCGCATACCATCGAGGCACCAGTGGCTGTCGACAAGCCGCTGGGCGTGAAGTTCAAAAAGGGCGATCCTTACATCTATTGGCCCAACTGATCGCGGATGATGCGAAAGCCGATATGGTTCGAGGAAAAGTCGTTTTCCTGCGGCTGGCGCGCGGCCGGTCGGTAGCGCGCGCAGAAATTGGCGGCGCACAGCCAGCTTCCGCCCTTGATGATCATGCGGGCATCGTCGACCGGGCTGTCGGTCCATTCCCAGACGTTGCCGATCAGGTCGTGCACGCCGTTGCGGTCGGCGGGGAAACAGGCAGCAGGCGCGGTGCCTGAAAAACCATCGGTGCCCTCGTCGATCTCCGGAAACACCCCCTGCCAGTGGTTGGCGCGCGGCGTGCCCTGATCGTCAACCGCGCCTGAAAAGCGGTTGGCAGGATCGGGCAGCCCGGTGCTCGCGGCATATTCCCATTCTTCCTCGGTCGGCAGGCGGCCGCCTGCCCATCTGGCATAGGCGCGCGCATCGGCGAGCGTGACATGCACCACCGGGTGGCGGCCCTTGCCGGCGATCGACGAACCCTTGCCCTCGGGTGAGCGCCAGGTCGCGCCCTTGCGCAGCACCCAGCGACCGTTGCGTCCCTGATCGTCACGCACAAACAGCGCGGAACCTGCGGCGTGGTCATCGCTGACGACCGCTTTTTCCGCGTCGGTGACATAGCCGGTCGCTTGCACGAACGCAGCGAACTGGTCGTTGGTCACCTCATGGCTTTGGATATCGAAACCGCTGACGCTGAGCCGCATCGACGGACTTTCCTCGGGATAGAGCGGGTCGGCGCCCTTGAGGAAGGAGCCCCCGGGAAGCGGGATAAAGCGCCCGGGCTCAAAGGCTTCGCGCGCGCACTTCGCGCGGCTGGCGGTCTGCCGTTCCGGCGGATCGGAAGGCTGCTCGATGCACGCGGGTAACGCAAGCGACGCGGCGCACAACAGGGCCAGCGCGCCGCGCATCCGGGTCAGTCCAGCAATTTGCTGATGGTCAGCTTCACCACGTCGGCGGCCTGTTCGGTCGACAGATCCTGATCCTGCCGCAGCCTGCGCCAGGTCTGGAAACCGGCGCACATCTCGATCGCCGAAAACTGGGTGGCATTGCGCCGGACGGCTTCGGGGAGAACATTTTCGAGCCCCGTTCGCTCGAGATGGAGGAAGCGCTGATAGTTGAGCATAAGATAAGCCGAGCTGAACCGCCGGATGCTGGCAGCGATCTTGAGCGGCATGATCTTTTCATAGATCATCGCGCGGCGATCGAGCAGCTGACCCAGCTGCGCCTGCCAGCCATCGCCGGTGAAAGGCTGCTGGATGATGGGCATGATCTGCGCCTCCATCCGCTCGGTCATCTCGCTGTAGAGGCTGTCCATTTCCTCGAAATGGCGGAACACCGTGCGTGCACTGACGCCGGCACGTTCGGCAATCTCGGCGGCGCTGGGCTCCATCTTGCCTTCATTGATGATGTCGAGCATGGCATCGACAATCGCGAGGCGGCTGCGTTCGCTGCGTTGCTTGCGGCCATCGGGATGGCGGGCGGGGAGTGTTTCAGTCATCTAAGACGCCTTAGCCGCCGGTCCGGCCTCTGTCACCCCTGGGCGCCGACCGTTTCGAGAATCGGGTGCAGCCAGGGCATAGCCATCGCCTCGGCGGAAAGCACGGTTTCGATGTTGAGCTGACCATCGAGGCCAGCGCTGCGGTGCACGGCGATTTCGCGCCACTCCTCGGACATCGACATCCGCACCATGTCGCCGCGCCTGGGATAGACGCCGATGGCAACCTCGTCCCACAGTTCGCCGACCTGACCGAGCGACAGGAAGGTGACGTCGGCGGCGAAGATCGCCATCCCGCCGAACTTCGGCAGCAACCGCGCAACCGCGCGGCCATAAATCATATAGGCCTCGCGCCCGGTAAGATCGGTCTCGCGGCCATCCTCATAGACCGCCTTGTCCTTGAACTTGAGCAGGTTGATCATGAAGATCGGGCCACCGGGTCCCGGCTGCATCAGCCCCGCCATCGTCGCCGGATCGCCGGGAAAGACCTCGTTCAGGACGGTGAACGGCTGGGGCATTGGCGCTATCCTCTCACTTTCATTTGAAAAGCGAGGCTATATATTGGCACAATGCATGTCAATATATCCGCTGTCAGCCCGGATGGTCGAGGATGACCTGGAGGAACGCTTCGCCATAGGCCTCCAGCTTGCGGGTGCCGACGCCCGATATGCGCGACAGCGCGTCCAGCGTGCGCGGGCTTCGGTCGGTCATTTCGCGCAACGTGCTGTCGTGGAAGATCACATAGGGTGGAACGCCGGCCTCCTGCGCCAGCTCGCGGCGGCAGGCGCGCAGCGCCTCGAACAGCGGGTTGCTCACCGGGTTGGGGGTGTCGCCTGAGCCGCGCCGGCCGCGCTTCGCGCGCTTGGGCGGAAGCACCAGCGAGAGCTGCACCTCGTCGCGCAGGATCGCACGCGCCTCGGGCCCCAGCATCAGCCCGCCATGCTCGTTGGTGTCGAGCGCATCGCGCAGCAGCAGCGCGCGCGCCACCGGCTTGAGCAGCGCGACCTCGTCGTCCTGGACGATGCCGAACACCGACAGCTTGTCGTGGCCGCGCTGCGTCACCTTGTCGGTTGATTGGCCGCGCAGCACCGCTTCCAGATGCCCGATGCCGAAGCTCTGCCCGGTGCGGTAGACGGCGGACAGCAATTTGCGCGCGGTCTGGGTCGCATCCACGCTGGCGGGCGGGTTGAGGCAGTTGTCGCAATTGCCGCAGGTTTCGGGCGGGCTCTCGCCGAAGTGGCGCAGCAGGATCGCGCGGCGGCATGTGCCGGTTTCGACCAGCGCGCCCAGCGCCGAGATGCGCGCGCGCTCGCCCGCCTGGCGCGCGGGCTCGATCTCGCCGATCCGCATCCGCGCACGCGCGAAATCGTCCGCGCCCCAGAACAGATGCGCTTCGGCCGGCTCCCCGTCGCGGCCCGCGCGGCCCGATTCCTGGTAATAGCCCTCGATCGACTTGGGCAGCCCTGCGTGGACGACGAAGCGCACATCGGGCTTGTCGATCCCCATGCCAAAGGCGACCGTGGCGCACATCACCATGTCCTCGCTGGCGATGAACGCGTCCTGGTTGGCGCGGCGCATCTCGGGCGGCATTCCGGCGTGATAGGCACGCACCTGCCTTTTGCCGTCGCGGCCCAATTGCTCGGCGAGCTTTTCGGTGCCAGCGCGGGTCTGGGCATAGACGATGCCGGGGCCGGGGTTGGCGGCGACCAGATCGCCGATCTGCCGGGTAAGGCCGTCGCGCGGATGCACGGCATAGCGGATGTTGGGCCGGTCGAACCCGGCGATGATCATGCCGTCGCGCTCGATGCCGAGCTGCTTGAGGATATCCTCGCGGGTATGGGCATCGGCGGTAGCGGTCAGCGCGAGCCGCGGGCGATCGGGGAAGCTGTCGAGCAGTGGCCTGAGCAGCCGGTAATCGGGGCGGAAATCATGCCCCCATTCGGAGACGCAATGCGCCTCGTCGATCGCGAACATGGCTATCGGTGCGCGGCCGAGCAGATTGCGAAAGCCTTCCGAGCTGGCGCGCTCGGGTGCGACATAGAGCAGGTCGAGTTCGCCCGCGCGAAAGCGATCCTGGGTCTCCTGCCAGTCGGTATCGACCGAGGTCAGGCTGGCGGCGCGGATGCCAAGCGCGGTCGCTGCGCGCAACTGGTCGTGCATCAGCGCGATCAAGGGTGAGATGACCACGCAGCACCCGTCGAGTGCCACGGCAGGCAGCTGATAGCACAGCGACTTGCCCGCGCCGGTGGGCATGATCGCCAGCGTGTTGCGTCCAGCCATGACGCGGCCGACCACCTGGTCCTGCACGCCGCGAAAGGCGGAGAAACCGAAGGTCTCCTGCAATACGTCAAGGGTGGGCTGAGTCATCAACCCGCTCTTATGGGCGGCAGCCAGCGCAGGGAAGGGAAAAAGCCGCTGCGCCGGCTGCGGCGTCAGGCAGCGTTGTCGATGCCCAGTTCGGTGAGCTTGCGATACAGTGTCGAACGGCCGATCCCCAGCCGCCGCGCGACCTCGGTCATCCGCCCGCGATAATGGCCGATGGCGAGGCGAATGACATCCGCCTCAATGTCCTCGAGCGGGCGAAGGTTGCCGTCTTCGGCATAGAGCGTGATGCCGATGCCGTCATGGCTGGCCGACGCGCGGCGCGGTTCGTCCTCGCCGAGCATGTTGGTGAGCTGCGGAAATTCGGTTGTGGTCAGCGCGTCGCCATCGCAGAAGATCGCAGCGCGGAACAACGCATTCTGGAGCTGGCGGACATTGCCGGGCCAGTCGAAGCTGGAGAGCAGCGACAGGGCTTCATCGGTGATCCCCAGGCCGCGCATCCCGGGCTGTTCGGCGATGCGGTTGAGGAAATGGCGGACCAGTGCGGGAATGTCGCTGGATCGGTCGCGCAGCGCGGGAATCGTGATCTGCACCGGCGCGATCGCGTAATACAGGTCCTCGCGAAAGGTGCCTGCCTCGACCATCGGCTTGAGCGGCGTGTTGCTGGCGCAGATGAAGCGGACATCGCAGCGCAGGCTGTGGCGTGCGCCCAGCGGGCGGATCTCGCCCTCGCGGATCGCATCGGCGAGCTTGGCCTGCGATTCGAGCGGAACCTGGTCGATCTCATCGATGAACAGCGTGCCGCCATCGACCCGCTGGATCACGCCGACATGGCGGTCGAACGCGCCGGGAAAGGCACCGCGCTCATGCCCGAACAGTTGCGATTCGATCTGGCCGCTCGACGCGCCCGCACAGGTGACCAGCCGCAGCGCGAGCTTGGAGCGCGGGCTGGAGGCGTGGATGGCGCGCGCGATCATCTCCTTGCCGGTGCCGCTTTCGCCCTCGATCAGCACCGGGGTGTGGGTGCGCGCGGACTTGGCGGCGATGGCGAGCGCGGCGCGGAAGCGCGGCGACGAGCCGATCATCTCGTCGAAATCGAGCGGCGCTGCGATCTTCTCGGTCAGCGGACGCAGCTCGTCGGCGTCATCCTTGCGGGTTGCCGCGTTGAGCGCGGCGACCAGCCGGTCGGGCGCGATCGGCTTGATCAGATAGTCGGTGGCACCCGCGCGCATCGCTTCCACCGCAAGCAATGGCGAGGTGCTGGCGGTCAGCATCAGGATCGGCAGGGCAGGGCGGCGCGACTTGAGCTCGGCGATCAGCTCTGCGGCTTCATCGCCCGGCACCCACTGATCGAGGATGATCGCGTCGAGCAGCATGCCCTCCTGCGTGCCCAGCATCGCGATTGCGGTTTCCGAATCATGCGCGAACACCGTGCGCCAGCCAGCCTTGGCCGCCAAAGCGGCCACCAGGCGGCATTGCGCCGGTTCATTGTCGATCAGCATCACACGGCGGAGTTGCTGATCTGCGTCTGTTCGTTCTTTTGCCATCAGGGGTTCGTCTAGCGGCATGTGGTAAAAACCCGATTAAAGCTATGCTTGTACGCACACTAGCGAAATGAGGCTTGCGGGATTGAGCCGCACCCTCCATTCGGTTAAGGCGAACCGAGTTTAATTTCGGCAACATTTGTAATGGGGAAGGCTCTCAACATGGCCAACGATACATCCACCAACAACATCGACTCTGCCCGCCAGACCTATGAAGGCTTTATGGGCTGGATGAAGACCGGCTCGATCATCGCGGCGCTGGTGACAGCGTTCGTCGTCGTCCTTATCGCTAGCTGAGCGGCGACCTGCATGAAAATCGCGGTCCTCAAGGAGCAGGCATCGGGTGAACGGCGCGTTTCGGCGAGCCCGGAAACGGTGACGAAATTCATCACGCTGG
>JBKBTF010000106.1:0-5048 GCA_046291395.1 Blastomonas sp.
CAATGCGGATTTTCGAGCATCGGGCGGCCCATCATCACCAGATCGACCTGGCCGGTCTCGACCATGCGGTTGGCATTCTCCGAGGTGCCGATATACCAGCTGGTCGCCGCAGGCAGACCGGTTTCCTTGCGCACGCGCTCTGCAATCGGCGCCATGAATGCCGGACCCCAGGGGATCTGCGCTGTCGGCATCGAAAAGACGATGCTGACATCGATGAAGTCCAGCCCGCGCTGCTTCATCAGCTTGACCAGCTCGATCGATTCAGCCAGCGTTTCTTCGTCGTTGCCGTCGAATTCGATCACGCCGAAACGCGCCGACAAGGGCAGATCGTCGGGCCACACGGCGCGCACGGCTTCGAGTGTCTCGAGCAGGAACCGCGACCGGTTCTCGAAGCTGCCGCCATATTCGTCGGTGCGCTGGTTCGAGTGCTTGGAGAAGAAGCTCTGCGCCAGATAGCCGTGCGCAAAATGCAGCATCAGCCATTCGAACCCGGCCTCGCGCGCGCGGATCGCGGCACTGACATAGTCGGCCTTCACCTTCTCGATGTCCGCCAGCGTCATTGCGCGCGGCACCTTGCTCAGGCCGCCACCGAACGCGATTGGCGACGGCGAGACGGTTTCCCAGCCCCGCGGGTCCCCCTCGGCGATATGATTATCGCCTTCCCAGGGCTTGTTGGCGCTGGCCTTGCGCCCGGCATGCGCGATCTGGATCCCCGGCACCGCGCCCGCCGCCTTGATCTCGGCGACGATCGGCGCAAACGCATCGCGCTGTGCGTCGTTCCACAGACCGGTGCAGCCCGGTGTGATCCGGCCTTCGGGCGACACGCCCGAGGCCTCGGCGACGACCAGCCCCGCCCCGCCGCGCGCCAGCGAGACGAGGTGCGAACGGTGCCAGTCATTGGGTACGCCGTCCTCGGCGGAATACTGGCACATCGGCGAGACCGCGATGCGGTTGCGCAAGGTCACGGACTTGAGCGTGTACGGCTCGAACAAAGCCGGGGTCTTGTCGGTCATAGAATATCCTGTGGCTGTTATGATAGTTCGTATATAATCGAACTATAGGATTTACAAGGGCAGCATGCTATATGGAATGCATGCGAACCTATCAGCATCCCGACCTGTCGACCGTCACCATCGAGCACGCGCTGCACGCGCTGAGCGATCCCGTGCGGCTGGACATTGTGCGCCTGCTCGACCGCGCGGGCGAGGCGAGCTGCGCCGCACTCGACGGCGGCCGCCCCAAATCGAGTATGTCCCACCACTTCCGCGTGCTGCGCGCCGCCGGCCTTGTGCACACACGCATCGCCGGCGTGCAGCACATGAACACGCTGCGCCGCGACGAGGTGGACCAAAGGTTTCCCGGGTTGCTGGATGCGGTGCTGGGGGCTGCGAGGTCCGACCGAAGCGCCACTGCGGAGGCTTGAGGCTCTTCCGGTCGGTTCAATGCAGTTTCAGGGTGCCGGGAACGGCGACCGGCACGCTTACCCGTTGACCGTTACCACAAGAACCAGCGTCCATCCGATCGCGATCGCATAGGCGATCCAGGTACCTGTTACGCCCACCGCACGCAAGGCGGGCGGCTTGCCCGGCCCGTGCCGCTGGTGCAGGCCGATGATGTGCGCGGCGCGTGCCGCCAGGAACAGCACCGCGAGCGCGGTCAGCGGCCAGTGGCTGGCATTGGCCATTTCAAGCAGGCCGACCATGATCACGAACAGGGGCGCGTGTTCGGCGAGGTTGCCGTGCGAACGGCTCGCGCTGATCAGCCCCTGATCGTCAGCATAGCCGAACGCGGCCTTGGCGCGGAAGCGTGCGCGGACGGTGGCGATGGCGGTGGCGAGCAGCATGATCGCGCAGATCGCGGCGGTCAGAGCGGTGATCGGCAGTGTCATGTCTGGAGCCCCTGTTTGGAACCGCCGACTATGCCGCCCCGGCCGCGTCCCCACAAGCCTTGCATGCGGGGTCCTTGGTGATCTTCAGCGTCCGCCAGAGCGGCTTGAGGCCATCGAACAGGTGCAGCTTGCCCGCCGGATCATCCCCGAAGCCGGTGATCGCGCGCACTGCCTCCATCGCGGCGAAGCTGCCGACCAGCCCGACCATCGCGCCGAGCACGCCCTGCTCCGCGCAGGTGTCGCAGTCCTCGGCATCGAACGCGTCGCCGACGAAGCAGCGATAGCATGGCGCATCTGCCAGCCAGCCGCGAAACGTGCCGATCTGCCCCTGGAAACGCCCGATCGCGGCGCTGACCAACGGGATATGCAGGCCGGTCGCGGTGTCGGAGACCAGCAACCGGGTGGCGAAATTGTCGGTGCCGTCGAGGATGACGTTAGTGTCCGTGAGCAGCTGCGCAGCATTGGCGGAGGTGATCCGTTCGGCAATCGCGGTCACGGCAAGCTCGGGGTCGAACGCCTGCACCCAGGCTGCCGCAGCCCGTGCCTTGGGCTGGCCGACATCGGCGGGCGTGAACAGCGTCTGGCGCTGGAGGTTGGACAGGTCGACCGTGTCGTCATCGATCAGCGTCAGCCGCCCGACGCCAGCGCCCGCCAGATATTGCAGCGCGGGGCAACCGATGCCGCCCATGCCGACCAGCACGACATGCGCCGCCGATAGCCTGGCGACGCCGACGCCGCCGATCTCGGGCAGCACGATGTGCCGTGCGTGGCGTTCAAGCTGGGTAGGGGTGAGGGGCATATTGCGACAATCCTGATGCTGATGCGCAAATGCCGGGCCAGTCCTCGTCATTCCCGCGAACGCGGGAAACCCGCTTCACCGGCGCTATAGCGGGATTCCCGCGTTCGCGGGAATGACGAAAATCGCTGTCGAAAGGTTCGTGATCAGCTCTCGAGTTGCTGCAGCAAGGCGCGCACATCGCCGTCCATGTCGGCATCACGGGTGCGCAGGTCCTCGATCAGGCGCACCGCATGGATGACGGTGGAATGATCGCGTCCGCCGAACTTGCGGCCAATCTCGGGGTACGAGCGCGGGGTCAGCACCTTGGCGAGATACATCGCCACCTGGCGCGGGCGCACCACGGCACGCGCCCGGCGCTTGGAAGACATTTCCGACCGGTCGACCTTGTAGAACTGGCAGACCGCGCGCTGGATCTCGTCGATAGTGATCCGCCGGCGGTTGGCGCTCAGAAGGTCCGAAAGCTGCTCCTCGGCGAGCGGCAGGGTGACCTTCTGGCCGGTGATCTGGGCATAGGCCATCAGCTTGTTGAGGCCGCCGACCAGTTCGCGAACGTTGCGGCTGATGGTGCGGGCGAGGAACTCGATGACCTCCTCGGGCACCTCGCCCATCTTCATCGTGGCGATCCGGGCGGCGATGATCGCGCGGCGCAACTCGATATCGGCGGGCTGGATATCGGCGACCAGACCCATGGCCAGGCGCGACAGCAGCCTTTGATCGACCCCGTCGAGCGCCTGGGGTGCGCGGTCGGAGGTGACGACGAGGCGCTTGCCGGCACCCAGGATGGCGTCGATGGTGTGGAGGAACTCTTCCTGCGTGGAATTCTTGCCGATGATGAACTGGATGTCATCGACCAGCAGCATGTCGAAGCCGCGAAGCCGCGCCTTGAACGCCATCGAATCGCCGCGCTGGATGGCGCTGACGAAATCGTTCATGAACTTTTCCGCCGGGCAATAGCAGATGCGCGCGCCCGGATTGACCTCGGCATAGGCGTTGCCGATCGCATGCAGCAGATGCGTCTTTCCCTGTCCGGTGGCGGCCTTGAGGTACAAGGGGCTGAACAACGGCTTTTCCATCGCCGCCATGCGCTGCGCGGCGTTGAACGCCAGCACGTTCGATTGGCCGGTGATGAAGCCGGAGAAAATCTGCGAGGGATCGAGCGAGATGCGGTTGCCGGTCTCGGCCATGGCGGGCCGCGGGGCCGGGGCGATCGGCTGCGGCGAAAGCGCACGCGGGCGAGCGGCATCGGCGTCGCGCGGAGCCGAAGCGATGGTCACGCTGCGCACTTCGGGCCGCACGATCTTCCATGCCAGCGCCAGCCGATCGGCAAAGCGTTCGCGCACCCAGTTGGCTGAGAACTCGGATGGCAGATGCAGGTTGAGCATGCCCGATCCGGGCTCGAAGCTGCCGGGGCGGATCGGACGAATCCACTGGGTGTGGATTTGCGCGCCGAGGTCCTTGCGCAAGCCTTCGCTGATTTCGTTCCAGTCCGCCGCCCAATCTGCTGCGCCGTTCGAATCGTTCAGTTCAGTCATGCCTGTCACTGCCACTTCTTGGTTCTTGGTCATTGCTGACAACATACCGGCGGAGCAAGATCGCTCCAGCGCCGGGATCATTCGGGATATGGTGGACAGCAGCGGCGGCAGAGGATGAGCCTGCGCCTGATATGCCCTGTCCGCGCCCTTTAGGAGTAATGCCCTCGGTCCGAATCAAGACCCCCGGTTTGCGCCTGCAGAAATGCAGCGCTACCCCCAACCCATTGCCGATCAGCAAGCATGGCTTTGAATGTCAGTCCCTGTGGCAGTCCGACCCTGATACACAAAACTTGCTACCTCCCCAACGTCCGCAACGACAAACGGGCATATCCCGGCTGTCATGGTTTGCCTTCACCGCGCCGACCAACCCCTGGCCGGTGCGATGCCCCTCATGCTGCACCAGAGCAAAACCACCCCGCACGCAAAGCCGATTGGCATTGCGATACCTTCGTGTTTCAACCATTGGTGCAGTGGAGAACGATACGCGAGCGCCCGCCCCCTGGAAGATGATGTAGCGACGAAAAAACGAGTCGAGCAAGAGCGCCGGGGTAAAAAAAATGAAATAAAGGCGCTTGACTCAGTTAACGTCTGGATATTGCTCGATTCACTATCTTAATCACTATTTTTCAATAGCTTAAGTCAGATCGGCTGTGGTCCCCAATTGCGAATCGCGGGAAATGCGCGGCTTTGCAGAATTTGCCGGTGACGGTTTTGTGACGGGTCTGTCACATGCCTGTCTCGATGTTACACGCGCTTGCATTCAATCGGCAAACACGAAAAATCCGCCGACCAGGGCTGGACGGCGGACAATCGTTTCATCACGGCGCGA
>JBKBTF010000045.1:0-16051 GCA_046291395.1 Blastomonas sp.
GTGTCGGGCCCAAAACCCCCCCCGGGGGGGGTGGGTGCCCACCCACCCCGGCGATCAACCAATCACTATCCAATCAGCTGACAACGTCCAGATACAAGGGGTGGCTGAGGCAAAGCCGAAGCCGGGGTGGGCCTGAACAGCCAATTGTGCACCCAGCCCACCCCGGTCCGGCAAGCCGGACCTGCCCCTCCCGCAGGCGGGAGGGGAGAAGATCGCGTTAAGGCGTTACCACCGCGAACGCCGGATCGAACGGTGGGTGCAGCATCAGCCAGCGCAGGAACAGGCCCGAATCGCCGTCGATCTTCATCGCGCCCGATTGCATGAGCTTGGGAAAATCGGTCTCGCCCAGCACGATCGCGTCGAAGTCCTTGCGGTTCAATGTCACCGTGGCGTTGGGCTCGGCAAGCGTTGCGCCATAGCGCGGGATCTCGACATCGCCGTTGACCATGATCCCCAAAGTCTCCTTGGTATCGGGCAGGATGAAGTTGATCCGCGCCCGCATATTGCCCGATCGCTCGGCGGCAAAACGCGTGGCGAGGGCGTCGAAGAACTCGGCTGTGGGAATGGCGCTGATGAAGCTGCGGCTTTGCGTGCTTGCGCCGCGGCGCGGCAGTTCGGTGCCGCGCAGGGTGGCGGCTCCGGAGAGATAATAATTGCGCCAGATGCCCGATTCGGCGGCAAAGCCTAATGCCTCGTAGCTGTCGGCGAGCGCCTTGCGCGCGGCCGTATTGGCAGGCTCGGCAAACACCAGATGGTTGAGCAGTTCCGCCGCCCAGCGGTGGTTGCCTGCGCCTTGCGCCTTTAGCCCTGCCGCGAGCAACGCGTCCGCTCCGCCTGCCAGATCGACATAGCCCTTGCCCGCGGTCACCGGCGGCAGCGGATTGAAGTTGGCGGGCACCCCGTCCCACCAGCCGTAATAGCGCTGATAGGTCGCCTTCATGTTGTGGTTGATCGTGCCGTAATAGCCGCGCGAGGCATAGGCCTGTTGCTGCGCGGAAGGTTCGGCGATGCCATCGGCGACCTCGTGCAGCGTCATCCCCGCATTGGCGCGGCCCAAAGTGCGGTCATGGACATAGCGATAGGCATCGCGCTGGTTTTCGAGATAGGCCGCGACCCGCGCCTGGCCCCAGGTCGGCCAGTTGTGCGAGGCGATCTGGATTTCGGCCTCGCCGCCCCATTTGACCAGTGCCTTGTCGATGATCTTCGACCAGCGCAGCGCATCACGCACCTGCGCGCCGCGTAGCGTCAGGATGTTGTGCAGCGTCTTGACCGAAACCTCGGTGGTATGCAGCACCTTGAAATCGGGCAGGTAGAACAGGAACTCTGCCGGTGCCTCGGTGCCCGCCGCATCCATGAAGGCGAACCGCACGCCGTCGATGGTCTTCAATCCGCCCTCCGGCCCGATCAGCACGTTGGGGGCGAGATAGCCGGTGGTGCCGACCGAAAGACCTGTGCCCAGGCCATTGTCGACCCGGCCCTCGGCTCCAGGAGCAAGCGCGGTGCCGAACATATAGGCGCTGCGCCGGGTCATCGCATTGCCCGCCAGCACGTTCTCGCTCACCGCTTCCTCGGCAAAGCCGTGCGGCGCGACCACCGGCACCTTGCGCCGCTTGACCTCGTCTGCCGAGATGACGCCGCCCACGCCGCCGAAATGGTCGGCATGGCTGTGGCTGAACAGCACGGCGGAGATCGGCCGCTTGCCGATCCTGGATTCGGCCAGTTGCATCGCCGCAGCGGCGGCCTCCTCGGTGAGCAGCGGGTCGATGACGATCCAGCCGGTCTTGCCCGAAATAATCGTCATCACCGCGATGTCATAGCCCCGCACCTGCCAGACCTTGCCGGGGACGATCTCGAACAGGCCGTGGATATGGTTGAGCCGGGCATGACGCCACAACGAGGGGTGTACGGTAGCGGGCGCCACTTCGGCCTTGAGGAAATCGAACGCGCCTGCATCCCAGACGGTCCTGCCGTCGGATGTCCTGATCAACCCACCGGGGATCTCGGCGATCTTGCCGCGGGTGGCATCGGCGAGGTCGCTGCCGTCATCGGCTGGAAGCCGGGCGAACACCGCCGCGCGCTCGACGTCGGTGAGTTGCGCCTGCGCCGCCATCGGGGTCGCAAGGGAAAGCGCCATCACGCCGGTTTTCCAGATCCGCTTCATCGTCATCCTCCATCCTGATAGCCTGGCGCTGCCGCGCCTATCTATTGGCAGTCATGCTGCCATAAGGGATCGTGGATGTCAGCACCTGATCGTGCTGGCCGATGGATATGAGGGAGAGCGTGCGCTCTTAGAACAGGATCAGCAGTGCCACGCCCATGAGGATGCGATACACCACGAACACCATCATCGAGGCACGCTTCAGAAAGCGCATCAGGAACGCCATCGTGCCGAGCGCGGCGAGGAAGGTCAGCCCGCCGGTGATCAGCGCCTCGATCACCATGTCGCCGCCGGCCTCGATCAGATCGGGAACGATCAGCACGCCTGCGCCCGCGACTGCCGGGATCGACAGCAGGAACGAGAATCGCGCCGCCTCGACGCGGCCAAAGCCCAGCACGCGCGCGGCGGTCATCGTCACGCCCGAGCGCGATGTGCCCGGGATCAGCGCGAGTGCCTGCGCCAGTCCGACGATGATAGCGTCCTTGAGGCCCATGTCCTCATAGCTGCGGTCCGAACGACCCAGGCGGTCGGCGATGCCCAGCAGCACGCCATAGATGATCAGGTTGATCGCAACCAACTGGGTGGAGCGGAAGCCTTCCATATAGCCGCCCTGTTTCAGGAACAGCCCGACAATCACGGCAGGGATGGTGCCCAGGATGATGAACCAGAACAGCCGGCGTTCTGCGGGTGCCTTGCCGATACCGACAGTCGCAAACCCGCCGCGCGCCAGCCCCCAGACATCGCGGAAGAAATAGGTGATGATCGCCAGCAGCGATCCGACATGCACCGCGACATCGATCATCGGCCCCTGGTCTTCATACCCGGTCAGCACCGGAAGCAGAATCAGATGCCCCGATGACGAGATCGGCAGAAATTCGGTCACGCCCTGAACGATGGCAATGAGCAACATCTGGAGAAATTCCATGCAGATCGGCTTTCAATCGACGACGGCGCATCGCGCAGTCTGGGGCTTTCGGGCGGTCAGCGGGCCATTTAATCGCTGGACCTATGCATGTCTCCCCCAAAAAAAGGGCCGGAATGATATCTAGTTATTCCGGACAGCTGGTGCAGCGGGAAGCGTGGAGGGCGGTGTTCAAGGAAAAGGGAATGTATGCTTACCTATTGGTATAAAAATGCGTGACTCCCTGGGTGCGATCGCCTAAAGCTGCGTCATATGCGGCGGGCTTCGCGCCTGGCCGCTTTTTTGACGATACGCAGATTAAGGTGCAGGGGCGATGTCCGAGCAATCCGGGAACCAACCCACCGCAACGGTGGCAGCCATGGCGGCTGAAAAACTGGCGATGCTGAAATTCGTCGATCTGGGCCAATCCTATCCGCCCAAGCGCGCCGCCGACGCGCGTGCCGAGGATTTCGACGAAATCTCCGACCGGTTCGATGGTCACGCCGCGCAGGAGCAGTCCGCGCGCTGCTCGCAATGCGGCGTGCCCTATTGCTCGACCCATTGCCCGTTGCACAACCATATCCCCGACTGGCTGCGGCTCACGGCGGAGGGGCGGTTGCGCGAAGCCTATGAGATGTCGAACCTGACCTCGACCATGCCCGAGATCTGCGGTCGTATCTGCCCGCAGGACCGTCTGTGCGAAGGCAATTGCGTGATCGAGTTTTCCGGCCATGGCGCGGTCACCATCGGCTCGGTCGAGAAATACATTACCGATACCGCCTGGGAGCAGGGCTGGGTCGAGCCGGTCGCGGTCGGCCGTCCGCGTGGCCAGTCGGTGGGCATCATCGGTGCTGGGCCTGCCGGACTGACGGCGGCGGAATATCTTCGGATGGGCGGCTATGAGGTGCATGTCTATGACCGCTATGACCGCGCCGGCGGGCTGCTGACCTATGGCATCCCCGGCTTCAAGCTGGAAAAGGACGTGGTCATGCGCCGCGTCAAGCGGCTCGAGGATGCAGGCATCGTGTTCCATTGCGGGTTCGATGTCGGTCGCGACGCCAGCATGGAAGACCTGCGCGAACGCCACGATGCGGTCCTGATCGCCACCGGCGTCTACAAGGCGCGCGACATCAAGGTGCCCGGAATCGGTGCCGATGGCGTGGTTCCCGCGCTCGATTATCTGGTTGCCTCCAACCGCAAGGGCTTTGGCGATGACGTTCCGGCGTTCGACAGCGGCGCGCTGAACGCTGCTGGCAAGAACGTCGTGGTCATCGGTGGCGGCGACACCGCGATGGACTGCGTGCGCACTGCCGTCCGGCAGGGCGCGGCCTCGGTCAAGTGCCTCTACCGGCGCGACCGCATCAACATGCCAGGCTCGCAGCGCGAGGTGCTCAATGCCGAGGAAGAAGGCGTCGAGTTCGTCTGGCTCTCGGGCCCCGTCGCGGTCGAAGGCACGCCGCAGGCGCGCGCCGTGCGCGCCAGCCGGATGCGGCTGGGCGCGCCTGATGCCTCGGGCCGCAGCACCCCCGAGCCCGATCCCGACAGCGATTTTTCCGTGCCTGCCGATCTGGTGATCAAGGCTTTGGGTTTCGATCCGGAGGACCTGCCGGGCGCGTTCGGCTGCGATGACCTGTCGGTCAATCGCTGGGGCACGCTGCGCGTCGACCACAAGACGATGATGACCAGCCTCGACGGCGTGTTCGCCGCAGGCGACATCGTGCGCGGCGCGTCGCTTGTCGTCTGGGCGATCCGCGACGGCCGCGATGTCGCCGAGCATATGCACAAATATCTGAAGGCCAAGGCGCGGGCAAGCGTCGCAGCCAAGGGCGAGAAGGTTGCCGCATGACCCATTATCCCACTCCCGAGCACGAACGCCTCGCCCGCGAGGGCATGTATCGGCCCGATTATGAATCCGATGCCTGCGGTGTCGGTCTGGTTGCAGCGACCGATGGCAAGCCCTCGCGGCGCGTGGTCGAGAGCGCGATCGATGCGCTGAAGGCGGTGTGGCATCGCGGCGCGGTCGATGCCGATGGCATGACCGGCGATGGCGCAGGGCTGCATGTCGATCTGCCGGTGCGCTTCTTCGACGATGCGATCGCCGATTCAGGCCACAAGGTGCTCCCCAACAAGCTTGCGGTCGGCATGCTGTTCCTGCCGCGCACCGATCTGCAGGCACAGGAAACCTGCCGCACGATCGTCGAGAGCGAGATCATCGAGGCGGGCTACACCATCTATGGTTGGCGCCAGGTGCCGGTCGACATCTCGGTGATCGGCGACAAGGCGCAGCGCACCCGGCCCGAGATCGAGCAGATCATGATCGCAGGACCGATGCCCGACGAGCAGAACGTCGCCGAGTTCGAAAAGCAGCTGTACTTGGTCCGCCGCCGCATCGAGAACAAGGTCATCGCCGCGCAGATCAACGATTTCTACGTCTGCTCGCTGTCGTGCCGCTCGATCATCTACAAGGGGCTGTTCCTCGCCGAGAGCCTGTCGGTGTTCTATCCTGACCTCACCGATTCGCGCTTCGAAAGCCGCATCGCGATCTTCCACCAGCGCTATTCGACCAACACCTTCCCGCAATGGTGGCTGGCGCAGCCGTTCCGCTGCCTCGCGCACAACGGTGAGATCAACACCATCCGCGGCAACAAGAACTGGATGAAGAGCCACGAGATCAAGATGGCGAGCCTGGCGTTCGGCGAGAACAGCGAGGACATCAAGCCGGTGATCCCCGCCGGCGCATCGGATACCGCCGCGCTCGATGCGGTGTTCGAGGCGATCTGCCGCTCGGGCCGCGAGGCGCCGACCGCCAAGATCATGCTGGTGCCAGAGGCCTGGCAGGGCGATCAGGTGCTGCCGCCCGAACACAAGGCGATGTACGAATATATGGCGAGCGTCATGGAGCCGTGGGACGGCCCGGCGGCACTCGCCATGACCGATGGTCGCTGGGCGGTGGCGGGTGTCGACCGCAACGCGCTGCGCCCACTGCGCTATTCGGTCACCAACGACAATCTGCTCGTCATCGGCTCTGAAACCGGGATGGTGGTGCTGCCCGAAAGCAGTATCGTTGAGAAGGGGCGGCTGGGCCCCGGCCAGATGATCGCGGTCGATCTGCACGAGGGCCGCTTTTATCATGACCGCGCGATCAAGGACCGGATCGCCGCCGAACAGCCTTATGGCGAGCTGGTCAAGGGCTTCCGGCAGCTTTCCGACCTGCCTCCCGCCGGGCCCGACAGCCTGCCCGCCATGACCCGCGCCGAACTCACCCGGCGTCAGGTGGCGGCGGGCCTGACCATCGAGGACATGGAAACGATCCTGTCTCCGATGGCCGAGGATGGCAAGGAAGCGATCGGATCGATGGGGGATGATACCCCGCTTGCAGTGGTCAGCGCCAAGCCGCGCCCGATCGCGCAGTTCTTCCGCCAGAATTTCAGCCAGGTCACCAACCCGCCGATCGACTCTCTGCGCGAACGGCATGTGATGAGCCTCAAGACGCGCTTTTCCAACCTTGCCAACATCCTCGAGCAGGACAGCCAGAATGAGCGCGTGCTGGTGCTGGAAACGCCCGTGCTGACCAATGCCGACTGGTTGCGGCTGAAGGCCGATTTCGGATCGAACGTCGCACAGATCGATTGCGTGTTCTCCGCCGATGGCGGCCCCGAGCAGTTGCGCGCGGCGATCACCCGCATCCGTGAGCGAGCCGAGCAGGCGGTGCGCGAGGGCAGCACCGAGGTTTTCCTGACCGACGAGAACGCCGACGAGGACCAAATCGGCGTGCCGATGATTCTCGCCGCCGCCGCCGTGCACACCCATCTGGTGCGCAAGGGACTGCGTGCCTATTCGTCGATCAACGTACGCTCGGCAGAGTGCCTCGATACCCACCATTTCGCGGTACTGATCGGCGCGGGCGCGACCACGGTCAACGCCTGGCTGGCGGAGCTTTCGATCGCCGACCGGCAGGCGCGCGGCCTGTGCGGCGATCTCAGCCTCGAGGCGTGCATCGCCAATTACCGCAAGGCGATCAACGAGGGGCTGCTCAAGATCATGTCCAAGATGGGCATTGCGGTGATCTCGAGCTATCGCGGCGGTTACAATTTCGAGGCGGTGGGCCTGAGCCGCGCGCTGGTCAACGACCTGTTTCCCGGAATGCCGTCGAAGATCTCGGGCGAAGGCTATGCCTCGCTGCACCTCAATGCCAAATTGCGGCACGACGCGGCGTGGGACGCCAATGTCGCGCGACTGCCGATCGGCGGCTTCTACAAGCAGCGCGATGGCGGCGAGGCGCATGCCTATTCAGCGGGCCTGATGCACCTGCTGCAGACTGCGGTCGCCAAGGACAGCTATTCGCAATATCTCCAGTTTGCAGAGGGCGTGCGGCAGTTGCCGCCGGTGTACCTGCGCGACCTGATGGAGTTCAACTACGCGCCCAAGGCGGTGCCGCTGGACGAGGTCGAGGCGATCACCGAAATCCGCAAGCGCTTCGTGACCCCTGGCATGTCGCTGGGCGCGCTGTCGCCCGAAGCGCACGAGACGCTGGCGATCGCGATGAACCGCATCGGTGCCAAGGCGGTGTCGGGTGAGGGCGGCGAGGCGTCCGAACGCTATTCCCCGCGCGAGAATGGCGACAACGCCAACAGCGGCATCAAGCAGATCGCATCGGGACGCTTCGGCGTGACGGCGGAATATCTCGGCGCGTGCGAGGAGATCGAGATCAAGGTGGCGCAGGGCGCCAAGCCCGGCGAGGGCGGGCAATTGCCCGGCTTCAAGGTCACCGAATACATCGCCAAATTGCGCCATTCGACGCCCGGGGTGACTTTGATCAGCCCGCCGCCGCACCACGACATCTATTCGATCGAGGACCTGGCGCAGCTGATCTATGACCTCAAGCAGATCAATCCCAATGCGCGCGTCTGCGTGAAGTTGGTGTCTGCCGCAGGCATCGGCACCATTGCTGCGGGCGTGGCCAAGGCGCATGCCGATGTGATCCTGATCGCCGGCAATGTCGGCGGCACCGGCGCCTCTCCGCAGACCAGCATCAAATATGCCGGCACGCCCTGGGAAATGGGTCTGTCCGAAGCCAATCAGGTGCTGTCGCTCAACGGTCTGCGGCACCGGGTGAAACTTCGCACCGATGGCGGGCTCAAGACCGGGCGCGACATCGTGATCGCGGCGATCCTGGGGGCAGAGGAGTTCGGCATCGGCACCCTGTCGCTGGTGGCGATGGGCTGCATCATGGTGCGCCAGTGCCATAGCAACACCTGCCCGGTCGGAATCTGCGTGCAGGATGAGCGGCTGCGCGCCAAGTTCACCGGCACGCCCGAGAAGGTCATCAACCTGATGACCTTCATTGCCGAGGAAGTGCGCGAGATTCTCGCCCGGCTGGGCTTCCGCAGCCTCGACGAGATCATCGGCCGCACCGACCTGCTGCGCCAGGTCAGCCGCGGCGCCGAGCATCTCGATGATCTCGATCTCAATCCGATCCTCGCGAAGGTCGATGTCGCCAGCGACCAGCGCCGGTTCAATCTCGATACCTGGCGCAATCCGGTGCCCGACAGCCTGGATGCGTTGATCATCAAGGATGCAAAGCCCGTGTTCGACAGGCGCGAGAAGATGCAGCTCACCTACAACGTGCGCAACACGCATCGCGCGGTCGGCACAAGGCTATCGGCAGAAATCACGCGCATCTATGGGATGAAGGCGCTCGACGAGGGGCATGTCCGCATCCGGCTGCGCGGCTCTGCCGGCCAGTCGCTGGGCGCGTTCCTGTGCCAGGGGATCACGCTCGAGGTGTTCGGCGATGCCAATGACTATGTCGGCAAGGGCCTGTCGGGGGGCACGATCATCGTGCGGCCCACGGTCAGTTCGCCGCTGGTCAGCCACGCCAACACGATCATCGGCAACACCGTGCTCTACGGCGCAACGGCCGGACGGCTGTTCGCCGCGGGCCAGGCGGGCGAGCGATTCGCGGTGCGCAACTCTGGCGCGCAGGTCGTGGTCGAAGGCTGCGGCGCCAATGGCTGCGAATACATGACCGGCGGCACCGCGGTGATCCTGGGCGAGACCGGAGGCAATTTCGGCGCAGGGATGACCGGCGGCATGGCGTTCGTGCTCGATCGCCACGACCGCTTCACGGGTCATGCCAATCCCGAATCGATCGTCTGGCAGCGGATCGACAGCCTGTATTGGGAAGACCAGCTCAAGGGTCTGATCGCGGCGCATGTCGAGGGCACCGACAGCCAGTGGGCGCAGGAAATCCTGCGCAATTGGGACCGCTATCTGCCGCAGTTCTGGCAGGTCTGCCCCAAGGAAATGCTGACCCGGCTGGCCCATCCGCTCAGCGATGCGGTGGCGATGGAAGCGGCAGAGTAACTTCCCGCGGTCAAGAAACAGAAACCCCGCCTGCAGCCTTGGGGAAAGGGCCGCAGGCGGGGTCTGTCTTCAGCCGACCTTGGTCAGCCGAATTTGCTCAGTGATCGGTCGATCAGAAGTTGAACGCCAGGCCACCGGTTACGCGGGTGGTGTCGAAGCCCAGCGTGTCAGCCGTGACGCGCAGCGCGGTGTTGGTGCCGATCTTGTACTGGGCACCGACGCCGACCAGATAGTCGCCGCTGGTGTCATCGAAGCCGGCAGGGGCATTCACGCCAACCGCCTTGCGGACGTTGACATCGACCCACTGGTAACCGCCGCGGGCGAACAGCTGGCCATTCTGGCCAACGCGCACACCGACCTTGCCGGTCGCACCATATTCGCTGTCGATGATGCCCGAGCCAAGGTTGAAGTTGCCTTCGGCACCGACGATCAGTGTCGGGCCGACAGGAACGTCGACGCCTGCGAACAGACCATAGATCGGGCTGCCGTCCTTGCCGAACGGATTGTCGCCCAGATCGTGATAGCCGCCCTGCGCGCCGACATAGACTTCGGGTCCGGCTGCTTCCTGCGCCATGGCCGGAGCCGCCAACGCGAACGGCGCTGCGACGAATGCGGCCAAGGCAGTGAACTGGATGGGGGAAAGTTTCTTCATTGTTGTGTCCTTCATTTGGCGTCGGTTTCAAAGCCGACGCCCGCCCCGAATAGCCGTCTGAGCCGGACTGCAAGCTGAACGAAAGATGCTGTCAGTCGATAGATTGATGCGGTTGGTCGTAATATAATGACATTGCGTTCATCTGCCGTGCAGCTTGGCAGGCGCGCTCGGGGGAAAGCTTTTTCACCGGGAAAATCGCCGTTGGCCTGTTCGCGGCGGTGGACGCCTGCCTGTTGCTGGGGCATGGATACGGCATGTGGCAGTTGTTCCAGTTTCCCCTGTGTCCGTTTTCGCGAAAAGTCCGCCTGCTGCTGGGTGAAAAGGGCATCGGCTATGAGCTGGTGCGCGAATCACCCTGGGAACAGCGCGACGAGTTCCTCGACATGAACCCCGCCGGGCGTACCCCGGTGATGCGGCACCGTGACCGCGACCAGACGTTGTGCGACAGCTGGGCAATCTGCGAGTATTTCGAGGAAACCGTCGAGAAGAACCCGATGATCAACGGGTCCGCCGACAACCGCGCCGAAATCCGGCGGCTGGTGGCCTGGTTCGACGAGCAGTTCTTCGGCGATGTCGTCGCCCCGCTGATGCACGAGCGGATGCGCAAGCGGCTGATCTATCGCCAGCCGCCCGATGGACGCGTGCTGCGCGAGGCGATGCGGCTGGCCAACACCCATCTCGATTATATCGATTATCTGCTCGATCATAATGCCTGGATCGGCGGCGCGACGATGAGCCTGGCGGACCTGTCTGCCGCAGCGCACATCTCGATCGCCGATTATCTGGGCGGGATCGACTGGCTGGCACACGCGCAGACCGCCGATTGGTATCGAAAGTTCAAGTCCCGCCCTTCCTTTCGTCCGCTGCTGGCCGAACGGATGGAGGTGATCAAACCGCCCTCGCATTACGAAGAGGCGGATTTTTGAGGATTTTCTCCCCTCCCGCTTGCGGGAGGGGTGGCCGCAGGCCGGGGTGGGCCTGAAATTAAAAGATCTTTCGACCGGTCGTGCTCCCAGCCCACCCCGGTTCAGCAAGCTGAACCTGCCCCTCCCGCAAGCGGTAGGGGAGAGGGTCGCCCTTATGCGCTCAGCGCCATTTCGCGGCCGATCTGGTAGCGTTTCATCTTTTCGACGAAGGTGGTGCGCTGGAGCATGACGAGGCGGGCTGCGGCGGAGACGACGCCGCCGGTCGATTCGAGCGCTTCGATCAGGACGCGCTTTTCCTCGTTTTGCAGATGCTCGCGCAGGTCCATCGGGCGAGCGAAGCGGGGGGTGGCGGCGATCGCCACCACGTTTTCGGGCAGTTCGACCGCCACCGGCGCTGCAATGGTAGCGGGGCGGGCCGAGCGGGCCGGACGCAGCAGCATCGCCATCTGGTCGGTGCCTACTTCCATGCCGCGAAAGAACACGGCGGCGCGCTCGACGAGATTCTTGAGTTCGCGGACATTGCCCGGCCAGTCGTGCGCCATCAGGATGGCGAGCGCCTCGTCGGTGAATACCGGGGGATTGTCGCTGGCAAAGCCGCGCGACAGGAAATGCTCGACCAGCATCGGCACGTCCTCGACCCGGTCGGCCAGCGCGGGCAGTTCGATCGGAAGGACGTTGAGCCGGTAGAAAAGGTCGGCGCGGAACCGGCCATCGGCGATCGCGCTTTCCAGGCACTGGTGCGTCGCCGCAATGAGGCGGACATCGACATGGACATCATCGTTGCTGCCGATACGGCGGACCTTCTGGTCCTCGAGCACACGCAGCAGGCGGACCTGCATGTCGAGCGGCATTTCGCCGATCTCGTCAAGGAACAGGGTGCCGGCATTGGCGGCCTCGAAATGGCCGATGCGCCGCGCCATCGCGCCGGTGAAGCTGCCCTTCTCGTGTCCGAACAGCTCCGAGTCGATCAGTTCGCGCGGGATCGCACCGCTGTTGACCGCAATGAAAGGCGATGCGGAGCGGGCCGATGCGCGGTGCAGCGCATGGGCGACCAGCTCCTTTCCGGTGCCCGAAGGGCCGGTGATCAGCACCGAAGCGCGGGTTTCGGCGGCAAAACGGACGAGTCCGCGGATCTCGCGGATCGCGGTGCTGTTGCCCACGATCATGTCTGCCATTGCCAGTGCGTCCAGCGATTCCATGTGATTTGCCCCGTTTTATTGCCCCGACGGTCGTTACCGCCTTGGGTTAACGAATTAGGGGTAATTCCTTAACGATACGTAAAGCCGTCAGGCGAGGTGACATATTGCGCCAATTTTTTGACAGGGTGGGGCAGGCCCGTGGCCGTGCAGGACTGGACCCTCATGCCGATGGAATTCAGCGCTTTTCGGCGGGGCGGGCCAAGGTAAAGCAATGCTCGAAATCCACATCGGTGGCATCGTCTTCCGGGTCCCTCGCCTTTTCTCGCGCGTCGATCGCCTCGCGGGTCTCGAGGAACCGCTGGTCGGCCTCGTTGCCGCTCAGTCCTTCGTCTCGCATCTCGTCGCGCGCGCGCGATTCGAGCACGCTGGCCAATGTCCTGAGATCGCGCGCGGTCGCCGAATCACCTTCGCGTCCGCTGACCTCCTCAAAAGCCAGCTGCAGGTAGATCGCGCATTGCAGCATCGTTGGCGGCGGCGGCATCGGCACGACCGCATCCAGCTTGGTGAGGCACGGGGTCATCACCGCGTCGACCACCCCTGCCGGATCGTTGGACTGCGCCGCCTGGGCCTGCAGGTCCTTGACGATCTGGGTCAGCGCCAACGCGACGGCATCGTCGTTCGATGCGGTTTCATCGACGATCCGCTCCGCCGTGGTCACGAAGTACGCCCGCCCCCGGCTGACCAGAGTCGGATACGCCAGCGCCGAGGTGACGCCGCGCGCCTGCTCGGACGCGATGATCGCAAACGCCGCAGCGCAGGTGAGGTCCTCGCGCTGGGCAGCGGTCAGCGTTGGCGGTGTTACCGGCGCAGCGGTAGATTCAGGGGCAGGGGCGGCAGCCGGCACGGCGGCGGTTTGCAGACTCAGCAGCAGCAACAGGCTTTTCATGGCGCCGCTTATGCGGATTGCCATTTAGCCTGTCACCTGATTTTGCGCGTTTCGCGGTGGGCTGATGTGGAAAGAGCATTGCAACGCCGATTGTCAGCGCATCGCTGCACGGGCATAGGCCTAGTCCCATGATCCTTCGCTATCCCCGATTGCTCGCACTGCTGGCGGGCGGCCTGTCCGCCACCGGATTTGAACCTCTGGGGCTCTGGCCCGTGACGCTGGTGGCCTATGCGCTGCTGATCCACCTGGTCGCCAATGCGCCGAGCCGGCGCAGCGCCTTTGCGCGCGGCTGGGCGTTCGCGGTGGGACAGTTCACCATCGGGCTCAACTGGATCGCGATCGCCTTTACCTATCAGGACGCCATGCCGGCCTGGCTGGGCTGGGTCGCGGTGGTCGGGCTTTCGCTCTATCTGGCGCTGTTCCCGGGTGTGGCGGCCTTGTTCGCCAGAATGCTGGCGCCCCGAGAGGGCACAGGAGCGCAACTGTCCTTCATCCTTGCATTCGCCGCCTTTTGGCTGGTGACCGAATGGATGCGCGCCTGGCTGTTCACCGGCTTTGCCTGGAACCCGCTGGGGGTGGTTGCGCTGGAGGCCGGCTGGGCCTCGCGTTTGATCGGCACCTATGGGCTGGGGGCGCTGGTGATGCTGACGGCGGGCGGGCTGTGGCTGCTGGCGCAGCGACAGGTCGTGCCTGCGCTGGCGCTGCTCGCCGGTGTCGCCGCGCTATCCGGCGCGGGCTGGCTCAGCCAGAGCGAGGCAGCCGGGTTCACCGATACGCCGATCACCGTGGTGCAGCCGAACAACGACCAGAGCGACAAATACGACCCCGTCGCCTCCGCGCAGAATTTCGCGCGGCTCACCCGCCAGACGATCGACCGCGACGCGCAGCGCCCGCGCATCGTCTTCTGGCCCGAAGCTGCGATCGAGGACTTTCTCGAGGATGGCTATCCGCGCCGCTATACCTATCCCGAGACCGCAGCCGAAGTCCGCGCCCGGGTCACGCGTCCGATCAACCAGGGCGATCTGCTGATCACCGGCGGGGTCAAGCTGGACTTTGACCGCAACGGGCAGGCGGTCGCTGCCGCCAACAGCGTATTCGCCCTGTCGAGCGAGGCGGAGATTCTGGGCAGCTACGACAAGAGCCATCTGGTGCCCGGTGGCGAGTATCTGCCCTATGAGCACATCCTGGGCCAGATCGGTCTGTCGCGGCTGGTGCCGGGAACGATCGGCTTCACCCCGGGGCCGGGCCCACAGACGCTGAGGCTGGGTGCCTTCGGCAGCATGGGACTGCAGATCTGCTACGAGATCATCTTCTCGGGCGAGGTGGTGGACGCCTCGGCCCGCCCCGGCTTCCTGTTCAATCCCAGCAACGATGCGTGGTTCGGACCCTGGGGCCCGCCGCAGCATCTGGCGCAGGCACGGCTGCGCGCGCTGGAAGAGGGGCTGCCGGTGATCCGATCGACTCCGACGGGCATATCTGCGGTGATCGACGCAGATGGCAGGCTGCTCCACAGCATCCCGCACAAGACCGCCGGGCATATCGACACGGCCATGCCGCGGGCGCATCCCGCTACGCCGTTCGCCGTGTGGGGCAACATGCTGTCTCTGATCTTTGCTGCCGCCCTGCTGCTGTTCGCGGTTGCGCTGCGCGCATTCCGTCGTTAAGGGCGGTCATATAAGGAAATCTTTATATGGGCCTGCCGGGGGGTTTTCCGGCACGCCCCAGCAAGAAGGCGACCCATGCGCAAGAGCTTCCTCTTTACTTCCGAATCGGTCAGCGAGGGCCATCCCGACAAGGTTGCGGACCAGATTTCCGACGCCGTCGTCGACCTGTTCCTGTCCAAGGACCCCTATGCGCGTATTGCGTGCGAAACGCTGACCACGACCCAGCGCGTCGTGCTCGCCGGAGAAATCCGTTGCAAGGGTGTGTACGAAAACGGCGAATGGGCACCGGGTGCCAAGGAAGAAATCGAACAGGCGGTGCGTGCCACCGTCAAGCGGATCGGTTACGAGCAGGACGGCTTCCACTGGAAAACCTTCAGCTTCGAAAACCACCTGCACGGCCAGTCCTCGGAAATCGCGCAGGGCGTCGATGCCAAGGACAACAAGGACGAAGGCGCCGGCGACCAGGGTATCATGTTCGGCTATGCCTCGGATGAAACCGAAGACCTGATGCCTGCAACGCTCGATTACTCGCACAAGATCCTCGAGCAGCTGGCCCAGGACCGTCACAACAAGGTCGTCGATTTCCTCGAGCCCGACGCCAAGAGCCAGGTGACGCTCGCTTATGAAAACGAAAAGCCGGTGCGCGCCACCGCGCTTGTTGTTTCGACCCAGCACGCACCCGGCTATTTCTGGCACGAAGGCCAGGGCGATGCCGACAAGTATCAGCAGCTCTATGACCACGTCGTCGGCGTGATGCACAAGGTGCTTCCCGAGGGCTTCATCACCGATGAAACCGCGATCTACGTCAACCCGACCGGCTCGTTCGAAATCGGCGGTCCCGATGGCGATGCCGGCGTGACCGGCCGCAAGATCATCGTCGACACCTATGGCGGCGCATCGCCGCACGGCGGCGGCGCGTTCTCGGGCAAGGATCCCACCAAGGTCGATCGCTCGGCCGCCTATATCAGCCGCTATATGGCCAAGAACATCGTCGCTGCGGGCCTTGCTCGCCGCTGCACCATCCAGCTCTCTTATGCCATCGGCATCGCCGAGCCTCTGTCGCTCTATGTCGACACGCACGGCACGGGCACCGTTGCCGACGACAAGATCGAGGCGGTCCTGCCGCAGCTCGTTCGCCTGACGCCGCGCGGCATCCGCGAGCATCTGGGCCTCAACAAGCCGATCTACCAGAAGTCGGCCGCTTACGGTCACTTCGGCCGCAAGCCCGAAGGCGACTTCTTCCCCTGGGAGAAGACCGACCTCGCCGACAAGCTGAAGGCCGCCCTGGCCTGATCTTAC
>JBKBTF010000045.1:16061-30179 GCA_046291395.1 Blastomonas sp.
CCGGTTGCTCTGGCCAGCTACCGTCATCCTGAACTTGTTTCAGGACCCATCGCGCCCCATGAGCCGAAGTCGCGATCCGGAGAAATGGACCCTGAAACAAGTTCAGGGTGACGGTGGAGGCGGCGCCTGGTGCTGGCCCCCACCCTTACAGCTTGCCGAACTTCGCCTCGAAGCCTGCGATGTCGCCCTTGGCGAGGAAGCCGGCCTGTTCGATCCAGGCGTCGCGGGTGATGCGGCCCTTGAAGGCGCCGAGATACGGATCGATCTCCGCGACGTCCTGCGGCGTCCAGGCGGCGATCTGGTCGTAGCGGGCGACGCCCAGCTCGCCCAGCAGCGTATTGAGCTTGGGTCCGATGCCCTTGATCTTGCGCAGGTCATCGGGATCGCCCACCGCAGCAGCAATGCGCGGCTTGCCGCTGGCCGACGCTTCCTGCGCCTGGGCGGCGATGTGGGCATCGACATCCGCGGTCGAGAGCGGTGCGACCGTCGGGTCGGGCGCTCCGCCCAGCGTGGGGATGATCGCGGGAGGAGCCTCGACGCGGTCGTGGCCGTGTGCGGTGTCGGCATGGCCATGGTCGTCATGCCCGGCAGAGCCGGTGCCGCTGCGGCGGCCCACCAATGCCCAGATGACGATCATCGCGACGATCACCAAAGCGGCGATCAGGAAAAAAAGCTGCTGTCCATCCATCGGAAATCAAGGCCTTTCATCAACGCTGCGTCTGTCAATCGATACGACGCAGCACCGCCCTTATCGGCTTCGACGATTCTTGGCCAGTGTCGCGATGGCTGCAGCGCGTGAAGACCGGCCAATCAGTTGAAGCGGCGCATCTCGTCGTCGATCTCGTCCTGGATCGACCGGGCCTCGGCGCAAGCGCGGTCGTTGCCATCCTGGCATTTGCGCAGGGCCTTGTCGCGCTGGCGCTGCATCTTGCCCAGCCGCTCCTCGGCCTTGCGCATCGCGCGGCCGCGGTTCTCGTCCGCTTCCGACTGGCTGGTGGTGGCCAGATCCACGCCCTTGGACACGATCTTCACCGGGGCGGTCACGACGGCACCCACGGCGCTGGCGATGCAGCCCGACAGCGCCAGCGGTGCCAGCAGCAACAAGGAGTAAGCGGCCTTCATCGAATCGGTCCTCCAGCGCGCAGGTCGTGCGGGCACGCGCGTGCCTGCTATAGACCGGCTGAGCCGTTGCTGAACCGCTATTTGAGCAGGTCGAGCGCGAAGGCGCGGATTTCCGGGCCGATGTCCTCGCGCCCCAGGGCCACCGCCAGATTGGCCATGGCATAGCCCGCCTTCGATCCGCAGTCGTAACGCTTGCCGGCAAAGGTCACCGCATGGAACGGCTGGGTGCCGATCATCCGCGCCATCGCATCGGTGAGCTGGATCTCTCCGCCCGCGCCCTTGCCCTGGTTTTCCAGCGTGCGCATGACCTCGGGTTGCAGGATATAGCGCCCCGAGATGATCAGGTTGGACGGAGCATCCTCGACCTTGGGCTTTTCCACCAGGGCGGTGACCTCGGTGATCGCACCATCCTGGCGCCCCGGTGCGATCACGCCATAGCTCGATACCGTTTCGCGCGGGACTTCGAGCACACTGATCAGATTGCCTCCAAGCTGGTTGTAGGCATCGACCATCTGCTTCATGCAGCCGGGCGATCCGACCATGAACTCGTCGGGCAGGAAGATCGCGAAAGGCTCGTCGCCGACAATATCGCGCGCGCACCAGATCGCATGGCCCAGGCCCAAAGGCTCCTGCTGGCGGACATAGGCGCAGTTGCCGGGCGACAGCCGTGTGGGTTCGAGCACGTCGAGCGACTTGCCGCGCTCGGCCATGGTGTGCTCGAGCTCATAGGCGATGTCGAAATGGTCCTCGATCGCGCTCTTGCCGCGACCGGTGACGAAGATCATCTGCTCGATCCCGGCCTCGCGCGCCTCATCGACGGCGTACTGGATCAGCGGGCGATCGACGACCGGCAGCATTTCCTTCGGGATGGCCTTGGTGGCAGGCAGAAAGCGGGTGCCGAGACCGGCAACCGGGAACACAGCCTTGCGAATGGGCTTCACGTTGAATCCTTTTGTCTACACCCCGACAACGCCCTGACTTGCAGTGCGTTGCAACGCTGTCAAGGCGACGTTGCTACGCCGCAACGAGGCCGGCCGGCCGGGCTCAGCCCTTGACCCGCGCGGCAAAGCTCTTGCGCAGTTTCTGCAGCTTGGGCGGGATGATGGCGAGGCAATACGGGTTGCGCTGGCCTTCGCCGGCCCAGTATTCCTGGTGATAATCCTCGGCCGGATACCAGGTGGTCGGTTCCTCGACCGTGGTGACGATCGGCGCGGGCCAGTTGCCCGCGTTACGGCTCATCGCGGCCTCGGCCTCGACCTGCTGCACCGCATCGAGCGGGAAGATCGCCGAGCGGTATTGCGTGCCGACATCATTGCCCTGGCGATTGAGCTGGGTCGGATCGTGCGTGGCAAAGAAGATGTCGAGCAGGTCGGCATAGCTCAGTTGCTCGCTGTCGAACGTCACCCGGATCGCCTCGGCATGGCCGGTGGTGCCGGAGCACACCGCCTTGTAGGTCGGGTTCTCGACCGTGCCGCCGATATAGCCGCTCTCGACCTTGCTCACGCCGACGACGTCGTTGAACACGGCCTCGGTGCACCAGAAGCATCCCCCGGCGATGATGGCGGTTTGTTCGGTCATGTGAAATCGTTCCTTTTCAAATCTCCCCTACCGCTTGCGGGAGGGGTGGCCGAAGGCCGGGGTGGGCCTGACCAAAGGTTCATGCCCAGGCCCACCCCGGCCCGGCAAGCCGGGCCTGCCCCTCCCGCAAGCGGGAGGGGAGAGGTATGTGAACTAGATAGCGCGCGATGCTCGCTGCACAAGCACCTCAGCCGGCAACCGCCGCCGCAGCTGCGGATTTCGCATCATCATCCTTCTCGCCGCCGCGCGCGATCAGCAGGTACATCACCGGGGTGACGATGCGCGAGAGCACGGTGGACGAGATCAGCCCGCCGATGATCACGCTGGCAAGCGGGGCATAGAGCGACCCGCCGAAGATCGCGAGCGGCAGCAGCCCGCCGATCGCGGTCACCGACGTCAGCAGCACGGGCAGGAAGCGCACTTCGCCCGCGCGCTCGATCGCGGCGCGCAGCCCCATGCCCTCGCGGCGCAGCTGGGTGGTGAAATCGACCAGCAGGATCGAGTTCTTGATCTCGATGCCGACCAGCGCGACAAAGCCGATGATCGCCATGTAGCTGAGCGACGAACCGGTGACGAACAGGGCGATGAACCCGCCAAAGGTGCCCAAAGGAATAACGCCGGCCACCACGATGGTCTCCCGGAACCGGCCGAATTCGGCGACGAGCACCGCAAAGATGCCGAACAGGGCAATCAGAATGATCGGCCCCAGCCCGCCGAACACGGTATTGATCGCTTCCGCCTCGCCGCCTGCGGACACGCGATATCCCGCCGGAAGCTTGAGCGCATCGACCTTGGCCATAGCCTCGCGGCTGATCCGGGAAGGAAGCGCGCCGGGTTCGGCATTGGCTGTGACGGTGACCGATCGCTGCAACTGGTAACGCTGGATCTGGGGGGGCACGCTCTCCAGCCTGGGGTTGCTGATCTGCGACAGCGCGATCGCCTCGCCCGTGCGGCTGGCGACATAGACCTGGTCGAGCGCCGAGATCGGCTGGGTGCCCGAAAGCGGCAGGCGCACCACGACGCGGTAGCTGTCGCCCTCCTCGTCGCGGAAGGCGGCGGCGTTCTCGCCCGACAGCGCCAGCCGCACCGCGCGCCTCGCCTCGCCCGGCGCGATGTTGAGCAAAGCCGCCTTGGCGTCGTCGAGCCCGACATCCAGGTCGATGCCGTTATTGGCGACCGGGTTGATCACGTCGCGCGCACCCGGCGTCGTGCGCAGGATCACCTCGACCCTCGCCGCCAGCTCGCGCAGCATATCGAGATCCTCGCCGGTGATCCGCAGCGCGACCGGAGAAGCGATCGGGGCGCCGTTCTGGAACAGCTCCACGTTGAACCGCGCGCCGGGAATCTGCTCGAGCCGCTCACGGATCCGCTGCACCATGGCAGGGCTTTCATCGGGGTCCCAGCGGTCCATCACCGCGAACACCTCGCCGAAATTGGGGCGCTGATCGAGCGCGAAGACGTTGTAGAACACCTGCGGGTTGGAGCTGCCGGTGTTGGCGGCGCGCACCTTGATGGCGCTCTCGCGCGCCAGCACGGCCTCGGCCTTTTTCACCAGCGCATCGGTGGTGGCGACCCCGCTGCCCTGTTCGGCATCCACCGTCACGCGGAAATAGCTGGTATCGGCGTACGGAAACAGGCTGAACCCCAGCACCGGGATCAGCGCGAAGGCCGAAAGCGTCAGCGCCATCGATGCCCATAAGGTGCGCCGCGGCATGTCGAGCGCGCGGTGCAGGATCGGGCGGTACAGTCGCTCGATCTGATGGGTGAGCCAGCGCAGCAGCGCGTTGCCCTCGGGGTCCTCATCGCGCGACAGGATGCGGCTGGCGAGGAAGGGAATGATCGTCAGCGAGATCACCAGCGAGGCGAACACCGTGAAGATGATCGTGTAGATGAACGACTGGGTGAACTTGCCCGCGCCTTCGGGCAGGAACAGCAAGGGCGTGAAGGCGAAGATGAGCACCCCGGTCGAGCCGAGCACAGCAGGCGTGATCTCGCGCGTCGCGTCGATCGCGGCGATCGAGCGGCGCTTGCCCATGCGCAGGTGCCGCGCGATGTTCTCGGTCACCACGATCGAATCGTCGACCAGCAGGCCCAGGGCGACGATGAACCCTGCGACCGCGAGCTGGCTGAGATTGAAGCCCATCACGCTGATCGCCAGCAAGCCGGAGGCCAGCGACAGCGGGATCGAGATCATCACGATCACCGACGCGCGCCAGCCCAAAGGCAGCAGCGTGAAGATGACGAGGAACAGGGCGATCGAAAAGTCGCGGGTCAGCTCGCTCAGGCGGTACTCGATGTCGCGGCTCTGGTCGAAAATCTGCTCGAGCCTGATATCGGGGGGGAAATTCGCCTGCTGGCGCTTCAGTTCCTCGTCGAGCGAATCGCGCAGCCGGATGACGTCATAGCCATCCTTCTGCTGGATCGAGAGGAAGATGGCCCGCTTCCCGTTGAAGCGGGTGATATAGAGCTGCTCGGCGCTGCCCCATTCGACATCGGCCACGTCGTCGACGCGCAGCAGCGTGCCGTTGCCCGCGCGCACCGGCAGGTTGCGGATGGTCTCCAGATCGCGATAGGCACCGCCCGCCTCGACATTGAAGCGCCGTCCTGCGCTTTCGACCGCGCCCGGCGGAAGCTCTGCCCCGCCCCGGCGCAGCGCGTCGGCGATGGCGGATGGGGCCAGGCCCAGTTCGGCGAGGCGGCGGCTGTCGATCGAAACCTGCACCTCGGGCTGGGGCAGCCCGTCGATCACGGTGTTGCGCACGCCGGGATAGCGGACGAACGTGTCGCGGATGTCCTCGGCATATTTCTGCATCCGCCGCCAGCTTGCGGTCTCGCTGACCATGGCCAGTTGCAGCACCGCTGCCTCGGTGGTGCGCGCCTTGCGATAGCGCAGCTCGGTGATGCCCTCGGGCAGCTGGCTGCGGATCGCGCTCACCTCGCGCACGACGTCATTGAAATACTGGTCGGGATCGCCGTTCCAGTCGAACTCGGCGGTGACGGTGACGAAGCCATCGGTGATCCCGGCGCGGATCTCGTCGATATCGTCGATCCCGCGCAGCACCTCCTCGATAGGCTTGGCGATCGTCTGCTCGATATCGGCGGCATCGGCGCCTGGCAGCGCGATGATGACGGTGATCACGGGGATAGGGAAATGCGGGTCGACCGAACGCGGGATGGTGAGTAGCGAGGTGAGTCCCAGAGCGGCGAGCAGCATGAACGCCACCAGGCTGAGCTGCCACCGGCTGATCGTGAACGCGGCGAGGTTCATCGCATGCGCGTCCGCGTTTTCGGGCAGGCCACCAGGGGCGTCACCGGGCGGGTGCTGCGGGCGCGGGCTGGCGCGTTCGGCTGGGCTGGCTGGTGGGCAGCGGTTTCACGCGCGCGCCATCGACCAGCATGCCAAGCCCGCTCGCCACGATCCGGTCGCCGGGCTTCAGCCCGCCGGTGACGATCAGCTCGCGGTCATCGACCTTGCCGATCTGCACCGCGCGGGCGCGCACCCGGTTCGCCTTGGCATCGAGGAGATAGACAAAGCCCTCGCCGGCACGCACGTTGAACACCGCGCTGGCGGGAACGGCGAGCCCGGCATCGCCGGGCGCGGCCGCGACGCGGAACTGCGCCGTGCCGATCTGGCCGGAACGCAGCGCCGGATTGGCAGGAAGCGCCACGGTCACCTCGAACGCGCCGGAAGCGGGGTTGGCGCGGGCATCGATCTCGCTGATCGTGCCCTCGATGGTCCCTTCGGGCAGCCCCGAGAGAGTGACCTGTGCAGGCATGCCGGGGGCCAGACGGCCGATATCGCTGTCGATCATCGGCGCGCGCAGCACCATGCCGCCACTGGTCTCGCCCAGCACCACGATCTGCGTTCCCGCCATGACGACCTGTCCTGGCTCGGCGGTGCGCGCCAGAATGATGCCGCCCGAGGGTGCGACGATGCGCGATGTGCCGCTGGCAAAGCCCGCGTTGCTCACCTGTGCGCCTGCAGCACGCGCTGTCGCCTCGCTCCGCTCGAGCTGCGCGCGGGTGACCCAGCCCTTCTCGAACAGTTGCTGGAACCGGGCCAGCTCGGCCTGGGCGCGTTGCTGCTCGGCGCGCGCGCTTTCGAGCCCGGCGCTGACCTGGGTCGCGTCGAGCGCGGCGATCAGCGCGCCCGGCACCACCCGGTCACCTTCCTGGAAGCGGATGCTGGCAATCTTGCCGGCGGTGGTGAACCCCAAAGGCGTCTCGTAACGATAGCGCACCGTGCCCGCCGCGGTGATCACCCTCGACGTCGCTGCGGGCTGCACGATCGCCAGCGTCACCGGATAGATTTTCTCGCTGCTGGTGGGCGCGGATGTGGACTTTCCATCCGAACAGCCGCCAATCGCCAGTACGAGCGACGACAGCAAAAGACCAAGCGTCGCCTTGACGGCGGGTGGAGACAATGAGCGCATATTGGGTTTCTATATGCAACCAGTTTCGCTGGCAAGCGCCAACCTGCTGACACCTCCGTAAATTGCAAGGTCAGTCGAAGGGGATTTCCCGGGCTCAGCGCGGACGGGTCCACAGGCCCTCGCGGCTCGCTGGATCAGGGCGCCGCATCGCCTGCCATCCGCTGCGTGCCAGCCAGCCGATCTTCTGGCCGCGCGTGGTAATCACCCGGTGGTCCCACGCTGCCGCCCCGCGAACGCGGACTTCGCGCGCGATGTCGCCATAGATCCCTGCCGCCGCGAGCACCGCCCAGCGCGCGCGGAACGGCAGCTTTTCCGCGCCGACGCGCGCCGATGCCTCGTGCGCCTCGGATCGGTCCGCCAGCCGCGCCGCCAGCGTCACGAGCTGCGGCCGCAGCCACGGCTTCATGTGCTGGCCGGGAGGAATGTCCATCTCGGCGAGCCATTCCATCGGCAGATAGCAGCGCCCGACGCTGTCGTCCTCGGACAGGTCGCGCGCGATGTTGGCAAGCTGGAAGGCAAGGCCAAGATCGCATGCGCGGTCGAGCGTGGCGTCGTCATCGGGGTTAACCCCCATCACGATCGCCATCAGCAGCCCGACCGCCCCTGCGACATGATAGCAATATTGATACAGGTCGGCCTCGCTGCGTGGGCGCCATTCGTCGGCGTCGAGATCGAACCCGGCGATGACATCGAAGATAAACGCATGCGGCAGGCGGCATTCGGCGGCGACAAGGCCAAGCGCGGCGAAGGCAGGGTCGTGGGTCGGCTCGCCCGCGAGGGCCGCCTGCGTCTGCGCGCGGATATAGGCGACCCGAGCATGCGCGTCGGTCACCGCGCTCATGCCATGGCCCATGTCCTGCCCATCGGCGAGATCGTCGCACTTGCGGCACCAGGCATAGAGCAGCCAGGCGCGCTCGCGGGTGGCTGCGTCGAACAGCTTCGAGGCAAGCGCAAAGGATTTGGAGCCGTGCGCGATCGAGTCGCGGGCATAGGCGACGAGGTCCGTGCGATCGAAGCTCCGTCCCCTCAGGGGAGCGTCATCAAAGATCATCCGCCGTCATCGCAAAGATCGGCTTGTGCGGACGATAGGCTTCCATCTTGGCCATCAGCCCGTCCAGCGTCTCGCCGACGATCAGGATGTCGGCGTGCTGCGGGCGGATGAAGCCCACCTCGATCATGTGGCGGTTGAACGCGATGAGCTGGTCATAGAAACCGTTGACGTTGAGCAGTCCGACCGGATCGGTGTGATAGCCCAGTTGCGCCCAGCTGATCGCCTCCCACAATTCGTCCATGGTGCCGACCCCCCCGGGCAGCACGATGAACCCATCCGCGAGATCGGTGAAAAGCTGCTTGCGCGCGTGCATGCCGGGTACGATGTGCAACTCGGTGCACCCTTCGTGCGCGACCTCCGGACGAACCAGGGCCTCGGGGATGATGCCGATCACCTCGCCGCCAATTTCCAGCGCCGCATCGGCCACTGCGCCCATCAGCCCCAGCCTTCCACCGCCATAGACCACCCCGATCCCGCGCCCCGCCAGCGTCGCGCCGACCATGCGGGCGTTCTCGATATACACCGGGTCCGACGGGGTGGCGGAGCCGCAATAAATGGCAATGCGCTTGAAGGGGGCGGTCATGGTGATTCCCGAGTGTGAGTGTCTGCGGTCCTTCGCCGGAAATTGGGCGTGGGGCAAGCATCATCAAAATCCTCCCCGCGACAAGCCGGGGGAGGATCCGAGTAGCGTCACTCCTGCGGCAGGCCGTCGGCGATGTCGTAATAATCGCCCTTGTCGGTGGTGAAGATGTGGACGTGGAGGTGGGTGTCGGTCGGCGCATCGAACGCGCCCATCGCCACCGCCAGCGAATCGCGGTGCGGCGGGTCCCAAAACAGGAAGCTGCCGCAGATGGCGCAGAACCCGCGGCGTACCTTGGGGCTCGACTGGTACCAGCGGATAGTGTCCTCACCGCAGATCGCAAGATCGCTGCGCTGGACGTCGGTCGACGCCCAATAATGCCCCGACTGCTTGCGGCACTGCCCGCAATGGCACGCATCGGGACCTTTGAGCGGGGCCGAGACAGTAAAGCTGACAGCGCCGCACAGGCATGATCCGGTGTGCATGAGGGTGGCTCCGTTCTCCCCAAAATCCTCCCCGAGCTTGTCTCGGGGAGGGGGACCGCCGACCGAAGGTCGGTGGTGGAGGGGAAGCGGAATTGTGCATGCTTTCGGGGGAAAGCTCAACCTCGCTACCCCTCCACCACCCGCTGCGCGGGCGGTCCCCCTCCCCCAGCAGGCTGGGGGAGGAATTTAAATGTCAGAGCATATCCTCGAGCATCAGCGCGGCGGTCGCCTTGGCGCTGCCGACCACGCCGGGGATGCCTGCGCCGGGATGCGTGCCTGCGCCGACGAAATACATGTTCGGAATGGCATCGTCGCGGTTGTGGGTGCGGAAGTACGCGCTCTGCGTCAGCAGCGGCTCGAGGCTGAATGCACTGCCCAGATGCGCGTTGAGATCGGTACTGAAATCGGCGGGCGTATAATGGAAGCTGGTGACGATCCGCTCGTGGATGTCGGGGATCAGCCGGTGGCCGATCTCGTCAAGGATCCGCTTTTCATAGATCGGGCCCATCTCCTTCCAGTCGATCGGCAGCTTGCCCTGATGCGGCACCGGCGAGAGCACATAGAAGGTGCTGTGCCCCGGGGGCGCCATGCTGGGGTCGGTGACGGTCGGGTGGTGCAGGTATAACGAGAAGTCCTTCGACAGCACGCCGTGGTCATAGATGTCCTCGAGCAGGCCCTTGTAGCGCGGGCCGAACAGGATCATGTGGTGCGGAATGCCCGGCCAGTCGCCCTTGATGCCGAAATGCGCGACGAACAAGGAGGGCGAGAACTTCTTCTTCTTGAGGCTCGCCGCCGCGCGCTTGCCGCGCCCCGATTTGCCGAGCAGGTCGCGATAGCTGTGGACGATGTCGGCGTTGCTGGCGACGGCATCGAAGCTCTCGCGCCAGCCGCTCTTGGTCACCACGCCGGTGACCTTGTCGCCCATCGTCTCGATCTCGATGACCGGATCATTCAGGCGGATGGTGCCGCCGATCCGCTCGAAATGCGTGACCATGCCTGCGATCAGCCGGTTGGTGCCGCCTTTGGCAAACCAGACGCCGCCGTCCTTTTCCAGCTTGTGGATCAGCGCATAGATCGAGCTGGTCTTCATCGGGTTGCCGCCGACCAGCAACGTGTGGAACGAGAGCGCCTCGCGCAGTTTCTCGTTCTTCACGAAGGACGAGACGATCGAATAGACCGAGCGCCACGCCTGATATTTCATCAGCGCGGGCGCGGCCTTGATCATGCTGGCGAAATCGAGGAACGCCTTGTGGCCAAGCTTGAGATAGCCCTCGTCATGCACGCCTGCGCTGTATTCGAGAAACCGTTCATAGCCCGCGACATCCTCCGGATTGAGCTTCTCGATCTCGGCGCGCAGGCCCGCCTCGTCGTTCGAATAATCGAAATTGGTGCCGTCGGGCCAGTTGAGCCGGTAGAACGGCATCACCGGCATCAGCTCGACATCTTCGCTGATGTGGTGGCCGGACAGCGCCCAGAGTTCTTCCAGGCACGGCGGATCGGTGATCACGGTCGGGCCGGCGTCGAAGGTGAAGCCATCCTTTTCCCAGAAATAGGCGCGGCCACCCGGCTTGTCGCGGCCTTCGATGACGGTGGTGGCAATTCCGGCAGATTGCAGGCGGATGGCGAGTGCGAGCCCGCCGAATCCGGACCCGATAACAGCAGCTTTCTTCACTTAGGTTTGGCCCCCAGCGTATGTTGGTTGTTGCGACCCGAATGCGCGGGCAGATTGTGCGGCACTATAGCGTTACGTTTGCAATGTGCCAGCAGATGCGCGCCTTGGGGTCAACCTGCCGCCCGAGGGTATCCGCTATTGTGCCATCGCCGCCCCGACAGACGCCGCGATCTCCTCAGGACGCGGATTGCGGCGCAGCGTCAGCCCGCCATTGGCCTGGATATTCTGCCCGGTGACGAAGGTGCGCTCGTCGCACAGCCATAGCACGGTGTGCGCGATGTCGTCCGCGGTGCCGATGCGGCCCAGCGGATATTCCTTCGCGAACGCCGCCTCCAGCCCCGGCGCTGCCAGTGCGCTGGCCGCCATCGGCGTCGCCGTTAGCCCCGGCGAGACGACATTGGCGCGGATGCCCTGCGACCCGTACTGGTTGGCAAAGCAACGGATCAGCGCCTCGGACCCCGCCTTGGTGCCGATATAGGCGGCATGGTCGAAGATCAGGCACTGCGTGGTCGCCGACGAGATCTGGATCACCGATCCGCCGTTCGTCATCGTGCGCAGGCACGCGTTCAGCATATGGTGCACGCCGGTGAACTGCAGCGCGACCATCTGGGCGAGGTCGTCATCGGTGACATCGGCCCAGGGTTTCATCAGCCCCCAGCCGGTGGCGTTGATAGCGATATCGACGCTGCCGTGACGCGCAGCAACGCCATCGAACAGCGCATCGACGTCCGCGCGGCCGGTGAGGTCGCAGGTGACAGCTTCGCCTTCGATTTCGGCTGCCAGCGCCTCGAGCGGTTCGCGCTTGCGCCCCGAGACGATCACCTTCGCGCCCGCTCTGGCGAGCACGCGCGCGATCACCTGGCCCATGTTCTGGTCGCCCGCCGCGCCGATGACGATCGCGGTCTTGCCGGTCAGGTCGGTCATGTTGTGGCTCCCTGGGTAAAGCGTGCGGTGGCGACGCCGTCGGGCCCGTAGACCGGCTCCTTGAGGTCGAAGCGGTATTTGCGCGTGTCGGCGTTGAGAATATTGAACTGCGAGAGGTGCCCCAGCATCCCCTGATAGGCGGGGCCTTCGAGATGCACCTGCAGCTCGTCGGCGCTGTCCCATTCCTCGAACACATGCACCCGGCCCGGGTCGTGCGGATCGGCGCTCCACGCGTAATGGCGGCATCCGGCTTCCGCGAGCGCCATCGCGATCAGGTCGCGCGCGCCAGCCAGCGCGGCATCGCGGTTCTCGGGCGGAAAATCGACTTCTCCGGCAATGACGATACTCATGGGCGGTGGGTCTCCTTCAACACGCTGAAATGCCGCTCGGCAAATCGCCAGCCGTCTGTGGTGCGGGTGCAGACATCGAGATACTGGCCGATCGGGCGGCTGACCGATCCGTCGGCCAGTTCGAGATATTCGTGGGTATAGACGCGGCCCGTCGCGCGATCGCCATCGATCAGAATGCTGCCGACCTGCGCGAAGAACGCCACGAACGGGAAGCCCGCCATCGCCTGCGTCCACAGCCCGACGATCGCCTCGCGCCCACGCACTTGCGTCCCTGCAAGGTTCCACAGCGCATCTTCGGTCCAGGTCGCGCCCCAATCGTGCGGGTCACGGCGGAACACCGCGTCGGTATAGGCATCGATCAACGCGCGGATCGCGATCTGGTCTTCTGCAGCCCCCCGGAAACCGCTCACGGCAGCTGGCCCGCCAGATATTTGTCCATCGTCTGGTGGAACTGGCGGATGCGGCCTTCCTGATAGCGACCGAGCTCGACGCGGTTGTTGGCAGACGCGATCAGCCCTTCCTGCACGTAAGGAAGGTTCTCCATGTCCTGATCGAACACCTCGCCCAGCGCGCCCCATTCGGTGACCGTGGCCCAGGGCTGTTCCGCGCTGAGGAAGCGCATCTCGGCCGCCTCCGGCATGGCGCCGTCCTTGGGTTTACGGCTAAGCAGCCGCACCTCCATCAACGTCGCATTCTGGTCGGGCCAGGGACGCCAGCGATAGACGATGTTGGGCACGAACCCGCCCCAGGGCGAGAGATTGGGGAAGATGTTGTAGGTGAACGCGTCGAGCATCTCGCTGTCGGACACGTCCGAGCTGTCATAGCCCAATGCGTCGAGATAATTGGCGCGGTTGGTCTCCGCCATCGCCTTGCGCGCGGTTTCGCCTTCGCCCAGCTTGCGTCCCTCGAGCGAGGCCGAGCGGCCCGAGGTGCGGCTGAACGCGGCGATGATGTCGTCCTCGCTGAGGTTGTCCGCCGCCAGATGCGGGCTGGGCAGCCCGAACGGGGTCAGCGCCAGATTGGCATGGTCGCCCCACATCGAATAGCGGGTGTTGGCGTCGCCCGTATAAGGCAGGATCTGCGGGTGGGTGACGATCGAGTGCCAGGCTTCCATGAACGCCTCGGACACCGCCTTCCAGTTGGCGTTGATCACCTTGCCGATCCACAAGGCGGTATAGCATTCGTCGAGCCGCCAGCGGCCGAACCGGTCATAGACTTCCGCGCCGATATAGTCGCGCAACGACACCTGGGTGGTGCTTTCGGTGACGAAGATGAAGCCCTGCCAGCGCTCGACCCGCAATTCGGGCAGGCTCATGTCGCGCTCTTTCAAGTGCTGGAAATCCCATTCGCACGGGATGTGCTTGATCGCGCCGTCGGTCTTCCAGGCAAAGCCGTGGAACGGGCAGGTGAGGTCGTCGGCCGAACCGCTTTCGGTGCGCAATTTGCGGCCGCGGTGCAGGCAGACATTGTGGAACGCCTTCACCGATCCGTCGTCCTGCCGCATCACCAGATAAGAGCGGCCGACATTGTTGTAGACGACATAATCGCCCGGCTGCAGCAGCTCGTCCTCGCGCGCGGCCATCTGCCAGACATTGGGCCACATCAGCTTCTTTTCGGCCTCGAAGAATGCGGCGCTGGTGTAGCGCTCTGCCGTCACCGGCTCGGTGCCGAGATCGCGCCAGCTGTCGCCGCGCACCTCGGGCGGCACGGTGCGGCTGTCGAGATCGAGAATCTCGTCGACCGTGATCGCGGGGCAGCGGTCGGCAGGGTAGGTCCGGCTCGCGTCTTCCATGGGGTACTCTCCTTGTTCAATACCTTGCCCCATTCCGTTTGTCCCGAGCGTGTCGAGGGACCTTGCGCGACCCTTTCCGATCACGTCCCTCGACTTCGCTCGGGACAAACGGGGGGGGGGTACAGACAAAC
>JBKBTF010000046.1:0-29668 GCA_046291395.1 Blastomonas sp.
CGCATTCCTGGTTCCGCGCGATCTACCGGGCCTTTCGGTCGGCAAGCCCGAGCGCAAGATGGGCCAGCAGGGCGCGCATGTCTGCGACGTGATCTTCGACAACGTTCGCGTACCCGCCGAGAACCGGCTCGGCGCGGAAGGCGATGGTTTCAAGGTCGCGATGCGCGTGCTCGACCGGGGCCGGCTGCACATCTCGGCGGTGTGCGTCGGCGCTGCCGAGCGGCTGATCGCCGACAGCGTCGCTTATGCCAAGGAGCGCAAGCAGTTCGGCAAGCCGATCGCCGAATTCCAGCTCATCCAGGGCATGATCGCCGACAGCGTCGCCGAGTGCAAGGCGGCCAAGGCGCTGGTGCTGCAGACCGCGCGCGCCAAGGACCGCGGCGAACAGATCACCGAGGATTGCGCCTGCGCCAAGCTGATCGCGTCCGAAATGGTCGGCCGCGTCGCCGATCGCGCGGTGCAGATCTTCGGCGGCGCGGGCTATATCGCCGACTACGGGATCGAACGCTTCTACCGCGATGTCCGCCTGTTCCGCATCTACGAGGGAACGAGCGAAATCCAGCGCACCATCATCGCGAGGGAAGCCTTGCGCAAAGAAGGATGAATATGATGAATTTCGAACAGCTGTTTTCGGTGCAGGGCAAGGTCGCACTGGTGACCGGTGGGTCGCGCGGCATCGGCAAGATGATTGCCAAGGGCCTGATTGCGGGCGGTGCCAAGGTGTATATCTCCGCGCGAAAGGCCGATGCCTGCGATGCGACGGCCGAAGAGCTGGGCCCGAACTGCATATCTCTTCCCGCTGATATTTCGAGCGTCGAGGGCGCGCGCCAGTTGGCAGCCCAGCTCGCAGAGCACGAGCAACGGCTCGATATCCTGGTCAACAACGCCGGCGCCGCCTGGGGCGCGGAATTCGAGGATTTCCCCGAAGTGGGCTGGGACAAGGTGATGGACCTCAACGTCAAATCGCCCTTCTTCCTGACCCAGTCGCTGCACGGCCTGCTGAAGGCGGGCGCCAACGCCGAGACCCCTGCCAAGGTGATCAACATCTCGTCGGTTGACGGGATGCGGGTCAATCCGTGGGAAACCTACAGCTATCAGGCAAGCAAGGCGGCGCTGATCCAGCTGACCAAGCGCATGGCGGTGCGGCTGCTGCGCGACCACATCTATGTCACCGGCATCGGCCCGGGTGCATTCCCATCAGACATGAACAAGGCCGCGCGTGATCATGGCGACATGGTCTCCCAGGGCGTGCCCAACAAGCGCGTTGGCGACTGGATGGACATCTCGGGCGCAGTGATCTTTCTCGCCAGCCGGGCAGGGGATTACGTTATCGGAACGACGATTCCCGTCGATGGCGGCATCGTCAACGCTTCGGTGCCGCAAGGTAGATACGACCCCGAGGGGCATTGATCCCCTCCAATTCGAGATCTGACCAGACGTAAAATCGCAGCGCCGCCACTGGCGCTGCGGTTCACCTTGCTGCATCCTGACAGAAACAACGGCAGGAGAGCGTACAATGGCATTTCGGAACGTTCCCCTCACGCTGGCACTTGCCGTCGCTGCGATCACGACGGGGGCCTTGATCGCGCCGACCGCAGCGCAGGCGCAAAAATCCAAGGCTTCCAGGCCGGCAGCCGGCTCGATGAAGGGCCTGCTGGGCAATGCGTCCGACAGCGCGCTCGACCAGCTGTCGCGGCCCGGAGCCTTCTATGCCGATCAGGCGGTGCGCATCCTGCTGCCTGGGCCGCTGCAAAAGGCGACCAGTCTGATGAAGCTGACCGACAAGGCTGGCCTCACCAACAATCTGACCCGGTCGATAAACAATGCCGCCGGCCTTGCCGCGCAGGAAGCCAAGCCCGTGTTTCGGTCGGCAATCGATTCGATGACGCTCACCGACGGTGTCGGCATCGTGACCGGCGGCCATACCGGCGGCACGCAGTATCTGCGGCAGACATCAGGCGACGTGCTACGACAGAAGATGCGGCCGTTGGTCAGCGACGCGCTGGGCCGGACCGGCGCGTTGAAGCAGCTGGATGCTCTGGGTGCAGGCAGCGGTGCCGGCGGGATGCTCGGCGCGTTCGCGGGAGTCGATCTCAGCCGTGATGGCCTGATCGACAGTGTCACCGATCAGGCGATGTCGGGAATATTCACCTATATCGGCCGCGAAGAAGCGACCTTCCGCAAGAACCCGCTCAAGGCGGGGCAGAAGCTGCTCGACAGCATCCGGCAGAAATAGCGTTGGCGAACGTCAGGGGCGGTCGGTGGGGTTCATCAGATCGCGGACATAGTCGATCAGCCCGGTCTGGCGGGCACGCCGCATCCGCTCGGACTGCAGGATCTGGCAGACCTTATTGAAGCAGCTGTCGACATCGTCGTTGATGACAACGAAATCATAGCCATCCCAGTGGCTGATCTCGTCCTGGGCGCGTGCCATGCGGCTGGCGATCACCTCGTCGCTGTCGGTATTGCGACCGCGCAATCGTCGCTGCAGTTCCTCCAGCGAGGGGGGCAGGATGAACACGCGCACGACGTCCTGTTCGGAGCGCTGATAGAGTTGCTGCGTACCCTGCCAATCGATATCGAACAGGAAATCCTGCCCTTCGCGCAGGCCCTGTTTTACGGCGGCCTTGGGGGTGCCGTAATAATGGCCGAACACCTTGGCCCATTCGAGCAACGCGTTATCCTCAACCAACTGATGGAACGTCGCCTCATCGATGAAGTGGTAATGGGTGCCGTCGATCTCGCCCGGACGCGGTGGGCGGGTGGTCACCGAAACCGACATGCACAACTGCCGGTCTGCCTCCAGCATCATCCGGGCGATCGTGGATTTCCCCGCGCCAGAGGGCGATGACAGAATGAAGAGCAGCCCGCGTCGGGCAAGCGCGTTCTTGGATGCGGAAATGACCATGACCGCTCTAGGCCAAAGCAGGCGCGGTGCGTCAACCGGTTTGTGTGAACGCTACTGGCGATATCAAGGCGTCGGAGGCGTGGGAGGCGTGTCCTTCGTCTTGCGATGGTCGTAAATCGCCTTTGCGAGCAAGGCTCCACCCACCAGCAGGGCTCCGGGAACCGAGCGGGTAGCGATACGCGCTGCGATGGCGCCCACCAGCGTGCCGCCGAACAGTCCGGCGGCCACATAGCTGCGCGCATGCGAGCTGATCATGCTGCGGACCGTCTCGTCATTGGCGGCAGTCGAAATAAACTTGCCTGCGCCGCTGATGGCCCCGCGCGACCAATGCCGGGGAGTGGCAGTATCCGTTCCGGGCGTGGACGTGGCGACAGGGACAGCCGCCGGGCTGGCGGGAGCATCGGCCTGCGGCGCCGGAGCGGGAGTGTCGTTGACGGGGCTTGTCATGTTGGGTTCCATAGCTGATCTGGCTTTCGATCTCAACGCGTCGTTCATGACAAGCGTTCCACCGTCTTTTCTATCGTCCGGTCATGTCCTCGGCACGAACGTGCGAATCGAACGTCGGCTCATCGACAAGCTCGAGAGCCAGCCCTGCTTCTTTGAGGGTCAGGCCGTTCTCATGCGCGTGCTTGGCAATCTTGGCGGCGTTGTCATAACCGATCACCGGGGCGAGTGCGGTCACCAGCATCAGCGAGCGATCGACCAGTTCGGCGATCCGGCCCTCATTGGCGCGCAGCCCCTCCACGCAACGCTCGGTGAAGCTTTCCATCCCCGTTGCCAGCAGATCCATGCTTCGCAGGACATTGGCGCCGATCATCGGCTTGAACACGTTGAGCTCGAGATGCCCCTGCATCCCGCCCACGGTCACCGCCTGATGGTTGCCGATTACCTGCGCCGCGACCATGGTCAGCATCTCGCACTGGGTCGGGTTCACCTTGCCCGGCATGATCGAGCTGCCCGGCTCGTTGGCAGGCAAATCAAGCTCACCCAGTCCTGATCGGGGGCCCGATCCCAGCAGGCGGATATCGTTGGCGATCTTGGTCAGCGCCACCGCCAGCGTGTTCAGCGTGCCTGACAGATGCACCAGCGGGTCGTTGGAGGCGAGCGCCTCGAAACTGTTTTCTGCAGGATGGAACGGGTGGCCGGTGATTCCGGCAATCGCATCACACGTGTCGGCCGCAAAGCCGTCGGGCGCGTTGAGCCCCGTGCCCACCGCCGTCCCGCCGATCGCCAGCCGATACGTGCCAGCCACAATGCCGGGTTCGATCCGCCGCCCGCAGCGATACAGTTGATTGGCATAGGCGGAAAATTCCTGGCCCAGCGTCAGCGGCGTTGCGTCCTGCAGATGGGTGCGGCCGATCTTGACGATATCAATCCATTGATCCGCCTTCGCCTGCAGCGCAGCGGTCAACCTTTCCAACGCCGGCAACAGCCGGGTTTGGGCCTGCAGGCTGGCCGCGATATGCAACGCGGTGGGGAAGGCATCATTCGACGACTGCCCCTGATTGACATGGTCGTTGGGGTGCACCGGCGACTTGCCGCCGCGCGTTCCGGTCAGTAGTTCGTTGGCCCGGCCCGCGATCACCTCGTTCACGTTCATGTTGGTCTGGGTGCCGCTTCCGGTCTGCCAGATAGTGAGCGGAAACTGATCGTCATGCGCGCCTGCAATCACCTCCGCCGCTGCCGTATCGATGGCGTCGGCGATTTCAGGCGGCAGGCCATGGCGGCGATTGACCCGTGCGGCAGCCTGTTTGACGATGGCGAGGCCATGCACGATGGCGATCGGCATCCGCTCGTGCGGGGCGAACGGGAAGTTCTCGATGCTGCGCTGTGTCTGGGCGCCCCAGTAGCAATCGGCAGGAACCGCGATGGAGCCAAGCGAATCGCTCTCCATCCGGGTGTCGGGGTCGGTCATGGCTGCTGGTCCGTCTGCTGAGGCGGCCATGCCGCTATTTGCGCTTGCCGAAATCCACGCTGACGACGTTGGAACCATCGCCATCGCCGCCGGGATGGTCGTTTTCTGCGGCTTCGTGCGGCTCGGGCGGGGGCGTATCGCCGGTCACCTGGAACTGCAGTCCGAAATCGACCGCAGGGTCGACGAACGCCGTGATCGCGCTGTACGGGATGAACAGGTGCGCAGGCACTCGGTTGAAGCTCAGACCCACCGCAAAGCCGGTCTTCTCGACTTTCAGGTCCCAGAACTTTTGCTGGAGCACGATGGTCATCTCGTCAGGGAATCGCTCGACGAGATGCCTCGGGATATCGACACCGGGGGATTTGGTCTTGAACGTGATGTAGAAATGGTGGTTGCCGGGAAGGCCGTTGGCTTCAACCTCGCCCAGCACCCGGCCCACAACGGCGCGCAGGGCTTCCTGCACGATCTCGTCGTAGGGAATCAGGCTGTCGGCTGCATCGTCACTCATGCCCTTTTTGTTGGACTGCCTGCCGCGCAGGGTCAAGGCGCTATCGCCATGGCGGAGCAAACATCCGCGACAGGCGGCAAAGATGTTGCGCGTGCCCGCAAGGTGATTATAGGGCGCACCATGCGCACCGCCCGGATAGAACGCAAGACCCATGAAACCGATATTCTGGTCGAGGTCAATCTCGACGGGACCGGCCAGTTCGACGTGTCGACAGGCATCGGATTTCTCGATCACATGGTCGAGCAGTTCTCGCGCCACTCGCTGATCGACCTGACCTGCCGGATCAAGGGCGACCTGCATGTCGACCAGCACCACACCACCGAGGACTGCGCGCTGGCCATCGGCCAGGCGATTGTCCAGGCGCTGGGCGACAAGGGCGGCATCGTGCGCTACGGCCATGCCTATTCGCCGATGGACGAAACATTGAGCCGCGTCGCAGTCGATATCTCGGGACGCCCGTTCCTGGTGTGGAAGGCGGCGTTCTCGCAGCCCAGGTTGGGCGAAATGGACACCGAGCTGTTCGAGCACTGGTTCCACTCCATCGCGCAGACCGCAGGCCTGACGCTGCATATCGAACTGCTCTACGGCGCCAACAACCACCATATCTGCGAAAGCATCTACAAGGGCTTTGCCCGTGCTATGCGAGCGGCGGTCGAGATCGACCCGCGCAAGCAGGGCGCCATTCCCTCGACCAAGGGTGTGCTGGGTGGCTGAGCGCGTTGCGCTGATCGATTATGGCGCGGGCAACCTGCACAGCGTTCACAACGCGCTGAACGCCGCAGGCGCGCCCGACATCGCGGTGACCGCCGATCCCGCCGTCGTCCTCACCGCCGACCGCATCGTTCTGCCCGGGGTCGGAGCCTTCGCCGCCTGCATGGGCGGATTGTCCGCGATCCCCGGCATGGTCGATGCGCTGGAAGCCCGCGTGCTGGGCGACAAGGTCCCGTTTCTCGGCATCTGCGTCGGCATGCAGCTGCTTGCCACGCGCGGCGTTGAGCACGGCGCGCACGCCGGGCTCGGATGGATACCCGGCGAAGTTCGGCTGATCGAGGCGGCGCCCTCGGTCAAGGTGCCGCATATGGGCTGGAACGATGTCGTTCCCACGCCGGGCGCGCCACTGCTCGAGCATGGCGAGGCCTATTTCCTCCACAGCTATCACTTCGCTGCCGCAGACGATGCCGATATCGCGGCGCGGACCGATCACGGCGGGCCGGTGACCGCGGCTGTGGCGCGCGACAACATCATCGGCGTGCAATTTCACCCGGAAAAGAGCCAGGCCTATGGCCTCGGCCTGCTCCGGCGCTTTCTCGACTGGAGCTGGCCATGAGCATCATCGTTTTTCCGGCCATCGACCTCAAGGGCGGGCAGGTAGTCCGGCTGGCCGAGGGCGATATGGACCGCGCCACCGTCTATGGCGACGATCCCGCAGCACAGGCGATGCTGTTTTCTGACGCTGGCGCGCAGCATCTGCACGTCGTCGATCTGGATGGGGCGTTTGCGGGAGAGGCAGTCAACCGCAGCGCGGTCGAATCGATCATCGAGAGCTTTCCCGGCTATCTGCAGCTTGGCGGTGGTATCCGCACCCGCGAAGCGGTCGAGGGCTGGTTCGCGCTCGGCGTCGCCCGCGTCGTGATTGGCACCGCTGCATTAACCGATCCGGATTTCGTCCGCGACATGGCGCGCGCTTTTGAAGGCGGCATCGTCGTTGCAGTCGATGCGCGCGATGGCATGGTCGCGACCCATGGCTGGGCCGATGTCTCCGACGTTCCGGTAGCCGATATGGCCCGCCGGTTCGAGGACGCCGGTGTTGCGAGCCTCCTTTTTACCGATGTCGGCCGCGACGGCATGCTCAAGGGCTGCAACATCGAGGCGACCGTGGCGCTCGCGCGCACCACCGACATTCCGGTGATCGCCAGCGGCGGGGTCAAGGGTATCGACGATATCCATATGCTCAGCCTGCATGCCGAAGATGGCATCGAAGGCGTGATCACGGGCCGCGCGCTGTATGACGGGCGGCTCTACCTTGCCACCGCGATCGCGATGGCAGCGCGCGGATGAGCGTTCGCGTCCGCGTTATCCCCTGTCTCGACGTCGCCAATGGCCGGGTGGTCAAGGGGGTGAACTTCGTCGACCTGAAGGACGCGGGCGATCCGGTCGAGCAGGCCCGCGCCTATGACGCCGCGGGCGCGGACGAGCTGTGCTTTCTCGATATCTCCGCCAGCCACGAGGCGCGCGGCACGATCATCGATGTCGTGCGGCGGACCGCAGAGGTCTGCTTCATGCCGGTCACTGTCGGCGGAGGCGTGCGCAGTCCGGAGGACGCTCGCGCATTGCTGCTCGCCGGTGCCGACAAGGTCGCGATCAACAGCGCCGCGGTGGCGCGGCCCGAACTTGTTGGCGACATCGCCGAGCGCTTCGGCAGCCAGTGCGTCGTCGCCTCGATCGATGCGCGGCGCCGCGCCGACAGAGATGGCTGGGAAATCTTCACCCATGGCGGGCGCAAGGCCACCGGCATCGACGCCATCGAACATGCACTCAATCTCACCCGTTTGGGGGCAGGCGAGCTGCTGGTCACGTCGATGGACCGCGACGGCACGCGGGACGGCTATGATCTCCAGCTCATCCGCACGATCGCCGACCTGGTCGACGTCCCGGTGGTCGCCAGCGGCGGCGTCGGTCACATCGGGCATCTGGTGGACGGAGTTGTCCAAGGTCATGCCAGTGCGGTGCTGGCGGCCTCGATCTTTCACTTCGGTGAGGCGAGCATCGCCGATGCACACCGAGCGCTGCGCGAGGCCGGCTTGCCTGCGCGCGCCTCCTGACCGCCAGCGGGCAAAGCAAAATCGGCTCACCCGATCGTCGGTTTGCTTGACAATGCGCAGGAACGCACGTCCGGCATTAACCATTATATGCAGGCAATCTTGCGGGTTTGGCCATATTGGCCGGCAGCTTGCTTAACCTTTCGACATGAAGTGTCTCGGAATGATACCCGGCTCAAACAAGCTCTTTACGGCGCGTGCTATCGCGGCAGCCACGGGCTTGGTGCTATCTGCGGCGCAGCAGGCGCACGCCAATCCGCTTGCCGGCGTGACACTGGATGGATTGACTCGCGCGGACGGCATCCGAAGCTGGATCGAAATCACCGAACCCGGCAATCTTGGCCTCTTGATGATGGGGATCGCCGGCGTCCTGATCGGTCGCTGGGCCGCAGGCAAAAAGCGCAAGGATCCGCCCGAGCGCTGATCAAGGTTGCCGGCAGGTCTTGACCTTCGACAAGGCGGCGCGCAGAGGTCTGGCCATGGCAGACCCCATCATCCAGCGCCTTGAGGCCATCATCGCCGAGCGGCGAAGCGCATCTCCCGACAGCAGCTATGTCGCCAGGCTGAGCGCCAAGGGCCGAGCCCGCATCGCCCAGAAAATCGGCGAGGAGGGTGTGGAAACCGTCATCGCCGCGATGAAGGACGACGGCCCCGGCGTGATCAGCGAAAGCGCCGATCTCGTGTTCCACCTGCTGGTGCTGTTTGCCGATATGGGCCTTACCTGGGATCAGCTCACGGCCGAGCTCGATGCCCGCGAGGGCACCTCGGGAATCGCCGAAAAGGCATCCCGTCCCATGGCCCGCCCCAAGGAGTGACCGCTCATGCCGATTGACCCCACGCTTCCCTATGATGACCAGAATATCTTTGCCAAGATCCTGCGCGGGGAAATCCCGTGCAAGAAGGTTCACGAGGACGACCATGTGCTGGCGTTCCACGATATCAGCCCGCAGGCGCCGACGCATGTGCTTGTGATCCCCAAGGCGCCATTCGTGAGCTGGGACGATTTTTCGGCACGCGGTACCGATGAGCAGATCGCGGCGTTCGTTCGCGGTGTGGGTGAAGTGGCGCGGATGCTGGGTCTGGTCGAACCGGGCTATCGCCTGCTCGCCAATATCGGTCTGGATGCGCACCAGGAGGTGCCGCATCTGCACATCCATCTGTTTGCCGGGCGCAGGCTTGGGCCGATGTTGATGACCGGTTGATCGACCGGTGAGACCAGGCTCCCCAGCGCAACTTTATGACAAGCCGGTTGCCACCGCGAGAAAAGCCGCTAATCCTTCTGCCACAAGGGGACAACCCCGGGACGCAACCGGCAGGCGCGAACCTGCCTAGGGTGGGAAATCGACAACATCATGAAATTTGCCCGTGTCAAACCGCTGGACGCCATCCTGGCGACCGCGAAGAAAAAATCATTGCACCCCACGCTCGGGGCTTTCCAATTGACCCTGTTCGGGATCGGTTGCGTCATCGGTACGGGCATCTTCGTGCTGACCTCGGCAGGTGCGCAAAAGGCCGGGCCCGGCCTGATGCTGGCCTTCGCCATTGCCGGCCTGATCTGCATCGTGGCCGCCTTGTGCTACGCCGAGATCGCGGCGATGATCCCGGTTGCAGGCTCTGCCTATACCTATACCTATTCGGTGATGGGCGAGATGCTCGCCTGGACCGTGGGCTGGGCACTGGTGCTCGAATATGCCGTTGCCGCAAGCGCGGTGTCGGTGGGCTGGTCCGGCTATTTCACCGGTACGATATTGAACGAGTTTTTCGGGATAGTCCTGCCGCCCTATCTGACCGCGGGGCCCGTGGCCCTGGGCGGTGCACCCGGCGGGATGATCAACCTGCCTGCCGTGGTGATCGCGCTGCTGGTCACCTGGCTGCTGATGATCGGCACCAATGAATCGGCCAAGGTCAACGCCGTGCTTGTGCTGATCAAGGTCACTGCGTTGACCGCATTCATCGTGCTGACGCTGCCAGCGACTGAAATGGAGAACTTCAATCCCTTCCTTCCCGCCGGCATCTTTGGCGGTTTTGGATCGGGCGTCGGTGCCGTGGGCGCGGCCGCGACGATCTTTTTTGCCTATGTCGGCTTCGATGCGGTCTCGACCGCGGCCGAGGAAACCAAGAACCCCCAGCGCAACGTGCCCATCGGGCTGATCGGAAGCCTCGGTATCTGCACCGTCTTCTACATCCTTGTCGCTGCTGGCGCAGTGGGTTCGATCGGCGGCCAGCCGATCATGGGACCCAATGGTGTGCCTTTCCCCGCGGGATCTGAGATGCTCGCCCGTCAGTGCGCCATGCCTGAATATGCCGAGATGCTGGTCTGCTCCAACGAGGCACTGGCGCATGTTCTGCGCATGATCGGCTTCAGCGGCGTGGGCAACATGCTGGGCATCGCAGCCTTTATCGCATTGCCTTCGGTGATCCTGATCCTGCTGTTCGGCCAGACCCGCATCTTCTTCGTGATGGCGCGCGACGGCCTGCTGCCTGAAGGCCTGTCCAAGATCCACCCCAAGTGGAAGACGCCGTATGTGGTTACCGCGATCACTGGCGCGATCGTTGCCTTCGCTGCAGCGTTCCTGCCCGTGGGCCAGCTCGCCGACATCGCCAATGCCGGAACGCTCTATGCGTTCATGATGGTGGCGATTGCGGTGATGATGCTGCGCAAGACCGATCCCGATCGCAAACGTGTATTCCGTACCCCGGCCTTGTGGCTGGTCGGCCCGGCGACGATTGCAGGCTGCATCTTCCTGTTCCTCAACCTGCCGTTCGAGGCAATGATCGTTCTGCCTGCATGGGCGGCCATCGGTCTGGTGATCTATTTCCTGTATGGCTACAAGGCGAGCCATCTGGGCAAGGGCATCATCGAAGTGCCCGATGACGACATCCTTAACCCGCACGGTTGACGCAAAAAACCCCGGCCTCACCAGCCGGGGTTTTTTGTCTGTCCAGAAACGGCGGTCACATGGGTGATTTGGGGCAGGTGCCCGGCCGGGTGAACAGCTTGCCACGTTCCGCCCAGTAGATCACCGCCAGCGACATGACACCGCACAGCAGAAAGCCCACCGCCATGGGCAGCGTGGTGCCATCAAACGCCTGGCCGACAATCGCGCCGATACCGGTGGCCAGCACGGTGCGAAAGGCCATCTGGAACGAGGAGGCTGCGCCCGCCATCTTGCCGAACGGCTCCATCGCTATCGAACCGAAATTGGCGCCGATAAAGCCGATCATCGCCATGTTGAGCGCGACGATCACCAGGAACAGTGCCATCGGCTCGCCGGGAATCAGCGCAGCGCCGATCTGCACCGCCGACAGCGCTAGAAACGCGATCAGCGCGATCTGCGATACCCGACGCGCGCCAAAACGTTCGACTATGCGGCTGTTGAACCAGTTGGACACCGCCATCGATCCGGCAACCGCCGCGAACGCATATGGAAAGATGTCCTGCGCATCGAACACTTCGGAGAAGATCTGCTGCGAGCTGTTCAGGAAGCCGAACATCGCCCCCATCAGAAGGCCGCCGGCTGCGACATGGCCAAAGCCGGTGCGGTTGAACACGACCTTGAACCAGGTGCTGCCGATGGTGTCCCAGCGGATCGGGATCACGTTCTCGGGCCGCAGGGTTTCGGGCAAGCGCAAAAATACCCAGATGCCGACCGCGCTTCCCATTACCGTCAGCAGGATGAAGATGAACTGCCATTCGGCGAAATACAAAATCAGCTGACCGACCGTCGGCGCAATCACCGGAACCGCCATGAAGACGATGAATATGATCGACATGAACCGCGCCATCTGATCGCCCGAGAAGATGTCGCGGATGACCGACACCACCAGCACACCCATTGCAGCTGCCGAAAAGCCCTGAGCGAAGCGAAGGACCAGCAACGTATCGAAATCGGGTGCGAAGGCGCACGCCAGCCCGAACGCGACATACATCGCCACCGAAAACAACAGCACGGGCTTGCGCCCGAGGCGGTCGCCGATCGGACCATAGAACAGCGAGCCCAGTCCCATGCCCAGCAGATAGCTGCTGATGATATACTGTCGACTGTTGGGATCTCCCAGGCGAAACGCCTCGGCCAGTGCGGGAAACGCGGGCAGGATGGCATCGATCGCCAGCGCGTTGAGCGCCATCAAGGCGGCCATCATCGCGACCAGCTCTCGCGGGCCAAGCGGGAACTCGATCGTTGACGCCAAGGCAGCTCTGGGCGCCGGTTCTGCGGTCTGGTTGTTGTGCATTGCATCCTAATGGGCGTTGCGGCCGCGATTGCCAACCGCCTGTGGCACTTCTATTTCCCTGTGCTCATGCCCGATCCCAATGATCCACCACCGCGCAAGATCATCCATATCGATATGGATGCGTTCTTCGCGAGCGTGGAGCAGCGAGACAATCCGGCGCTGCGCGGACTTCCGGTGGCGGTCGGTGGATCATCACGACGCGGCGTCGTCGCCGCGGCAAGTTATGAGGCGCGAACCTTCGGGGTGCGGTCGGCGATGCCCTCGGTCACAGCCATCCGCCGCTGCCCCGATCTCGTTTTCGTAAAGCCAAGGTTCGATGTGTATCAGCAGGTCTCGCGCCAGATCCGCGATATCTTCGCGCGGCATACCGACCAGATTGAGCCGCTGTCGCTTGACGAGGCCTATCTCGATGTCAGCACCAACCACCAGAACATCGCTTCGGCGACACAGATAGCGCAGATGATCCGCGCCGACATTGCTCGGGAAACCGGGCTGACCGCCAGCGCCGGGGTCTCGTACAACAAGTTCATTGCCAAGCTGGCGAGCGACCAGAACAAGCCCGACGGCCTGTGTGTCATCCGCCCCGAACAGGGGCCCGGCTTCGTCGCGGGACTGCCGATCAAGCGATTCCACGGCGTCGGTCCGCGCACCGCGGAAAAGATGGCCGCGTTCGGTATCGCCACCGGCGCTGATCTGGCTGCGAAATCAGAAGAATGGCTGCTGGCCCAATTCGGCAGCTGGGGCAGTTATCTCCACGGCGCCGCGCACGGGATAGATCATCGCCCGGTGCGTCCCGATCGCATCCGCAAGTCGATCGGCGGAGAGCGGACCTATGGCGAGGATATCTGGACCGAGGACGAACTGCGCAGCGCACTGGAAACCATCGCCGATATCGTCTGGGAGCGGGTCGAACGATCAGAAGCGCAGGGCCGAACCATCACGCTCAAGGCTCGCTATGCGGATTTCCGGACCATCACTCGCGCGCGCTCGCTGAGCCATGCTGTCGCGGATCGCGCCATGTTCGGGCAAATCGGCCAGTCGCTGGTCGATCAGATCCTGCCGTTGCAGAACGGCATCAGGCTTCTGGGTTTAACTCTGTCGGGCCTGTCGCATTCGGATGATGAGGTGTTTGCCGATGCGCGTCAGCCGGAACTGCCCTTCGGCTGATCACCAGACATCCGCCGGTAGCAATGCGTCGCGCACCTCCGTCACACGGCGCAGCGAGGCAGGGGACAGGTTGGCGGGCAGGGCGTTGAGCGGGAAGAAGCTCGCCTCTAGGATCTCCCTGCCGTCTGCCAATGGCGTGCTGCTCGTTTCGCCGACAACGACCGTGATGTAGTCGGGCCAGCCCTCCTGGGTCGAAACAAACAGCCCATGCTCGCGAACATTCACTAACGCACAGCCGGTTTCCTCGCGCACCTCGCGAACTCCCGCCTCGATGGCATTTTCGTGACGGTCGACCCCACCACCGGGCAGCATATAGGTATCCGGCGCCTGATAGCTGTGCCTGATCAGAAGGACCGAATTCCCGCGCAGCACCACTGCCTTGACGCCGCGCGTGCGGATCTGGAACGTACGGCGCCACAGCAGGCGAACCCGTTGCGCGACGATATAGGCCAGGTGGATGGGCTTCACGCCGCCGCCGGGATCACACGTCGAGATTGGCGACGTTGAGCGCATTCTCCTGGATGAACTCGCGGCGCGGCTCGACGATGTCGCCCATCAACTGGGTGAACACTTCATCGGTGATGTCGGCATCGTCGACCTTGACCTGCAGCAACGAGCGGTGGTTGGGGTCGAGCGTGGTTTCCCAGAGCTGCTCGGCATTCATCTCGCCCAGGCCCTTGTAGCGGGCAATCGCCAGTCCCTTGCGCCCGGCTGCCAGAATGGTCTCGAGCAGGACCGATGGCCGGTTGATCGTCACCCCGGTGGCCACGGCGACCGCTTCATCCGCATCCTCGTTATCACTGTCGGAGTCAGTCTCCGTCGATGCGGCGGCTCCGCCTTTGACCAGCCTGCTCGGATTCAGATACATCGCGGCAAATTCGCCCGCGACCCGATGCAGCTTGCGCGCCTCTGCGCTGTTGAGGAACGGCAGGTCGACGACGTGATGGTCGGTCACCCCGCGCCACCAACGTTCGAGATGATAGCCGCCCTCGACCGACAGCTCGCCACTCCAGCGTGCTTCCGGATCGGCACCGCCCATCCAGGCCGTCGCGGTGTTGACCGCAGCCAACCGATCACTGTCCGGCATATCGGGCGACAGCGCCCCGGCAAGCGCCAGCCCCTCGATGATCAGCGGATCGTAACGCCGCGGGATATAGGTCATCAGGCTTTTCATGCGCCGGGCGTGTTCGACCAGTTCGCGCAGATCGTCACCGCCACGTGCGCCCTCGATCGTCTCGAGTATCCGGCCCTGGAGCCCTGCATCGACCAGATACTGGTCGAGCGCGTCGTTGTCCTTGAGGTAGACCTCGCTCTTGCCCTTGGCGACCTTGTAGAGCGGCGGCTGGGCGATGTAGAGATATCCGCCGCGGATGATCTCGGGCATCTGGCGGTGGAAGAACGTCAGCAGCAGCGTGCGGATATGCGCGCCGTCGACGTCGGCGTCGGTCATGATCACGATCTTGTGATAGCGCAGCTTCTCGATGGTGAAATCGTCGCGGATGCCGGTACCCATCGCCTGGATCAGCGTCCCGACTTCCTTGGACGAGATGATCCGGTCGAAACGCGCGCGCTCGACGTTGAGGATCTTGCCCTTCAATGGCAGGATCGCCTGATAATGCCGGTCGCGGCCCTGCTTGGCGGACCCGCCTGCCGAATCGCCTTCGACAAGGAACAGTTCGGACTTGGCAGGATCGCGCTCCTGGCAATCGGCGAGCTTGCCGGGAAGCGAGGCGATGTCCATCGCGCCCTTGCGCCGGGTGAGTTCGCGGGCCTTCTTGGCGGCCTCGCGCGCTGCGGCGGCGTCGATGATCTTGGCGACGATCGACTTGGCGTGCGCGGGATTTTCCTCGAGCCACTCGGCCATCTTGTCGGCCATCAGGCTTTCGAGCGGCTGGCGGACTTCGGAGCTGACGAGCTTGTCCTTGGTCTGCGAGCTGAACTTGGGATCGGGCAGCTTGACAGAGACGATCGCGGTCAGGCCCTCGCGCATGTCATCCCCGGTCAGCGAGACCTTTTCCTTCTTCAGCAGCCCCGACTTTTCGGCATAGTTGTTGAGCGTGCGGGTCAACGCGGCGCGGAACGCCGCCAGATGCGTGCCGCCGTCGCGCTGCGGAATGTTGTTGGTGAAGCACAGCACGTTTTCGTAATAGCTGTCATTCCATTCGAGCGAGACATCGATGGTGACGTCGTCGCGCGAACCCGAGATCGCGATCGGCTCGGGCATCAGCGACTGCTTGTTGCGGTCGAGGTACTTGACGAAGGCCGCGATGCCGCCCTCGTAATACAGATCGTGCTCCTTGGCCTCGGCATGGCGCTCGTCGCGCAGGATCACGCGTACGCCCGAGTTGAGGAACGCGAGTTCGCGGTAGCGGTGCTCGAGCTTCTCGAAGTCATACTCGGTGACGTTCTTGAACGTGTCCTGCGAGAACAGGAACCTGACCTGCGTGCCCTTCTTGCCCTCGGGGGCGGGGCCAAGCACCTTCAGAGGCGCCTCGGAATCACCGTGGCGGAAGCGCATCCAATGCTCCTGACCATCGCGCCAGATGCGCAGCTCGAGCCATTCGGACAGCGCGTTGACGACGCTGACGCCCACGCCGTGCAGACCGCCCGAGACCTTGTAGGCGTTGTCGTCGCTGGTGTTCTCGAACTTTCCACCCGCATGGAGCTGGGTCATGATGACCTCGGCCGCCGAAATGCCTTCTTCGGTGTGGATACCGGTGGGAATACCGCGGCCGTTGTCCTCGACTGTCACCGAATTGTCGGGGTTGAGGGTGATCAGCACGCGGTCGCAATGGCCGGCGAGCGCCTCGTCGATCGCGTTGTCCGAAACCTCGAACACCATGTGGTGCAGGCCCGATCCGTCATCGGTATCGCCAATGTACATCCCCGGGCGCTTTCGGACCGCATCGAGGCCCTTGAGGACCTTGATCGAATCTGCGCCATAGGCGCTGGTGTTGGCCGGGTTCTGGTTATTTTCGGTGGAGGTCTTGGGAGTGTCTGTCATCGTTGCGTCATAGACGCGCGGACGCCGAAACCCAAGCGGAACCGGCCAGTTTTGCACATATTTTCGTGCGCTTCGTGGCGTGCAATAACCCGGTTGTCGGGCGTCTGGCGCAGCTTGCTTGAATGATGGTCCCGATCACCTATAACCAGCGGCATGAAAGCCATTTTCCTCCCGATGATTGCCATGCTGATCGTTGCCGGCTGCGCCGATCCTGAACCGACCCGCCAACGGGAACCAGGTGGGCAGGCAGCAGGGGAGCGGTTGGGCGCCGAGGATTCGAACCCGACCGCGCGTCCGGTCAATATCGGGGAAGGTGGCCCGCGGTTCGCAGCTTGCCAAGGGCGCGGGCGTGTTGGCGGCCTGCGCGGCGGCGAGCTGCCGGTGCGCGACGCGCCATTCGATACAGCGCGACAAGTGGGCTCGCTTGCGGACGATGCCCATGTTTTCGTCTGCACCCGCAGCCTTGACCAGCAATGGCTGGGGGTCGTGGTCGGACCGTCAACGTCTGGCCCCACAGGCGCGGCTCAGCCGGGTGAAGTCGATCCGTCGGTCGTGACGGCACCCTCGGTCGACTGCGGCGTGACCAGCCCGGTCCGATCGAAGCAGCCTTATACTGGCCCTTGCCTGAGCGGCTGGGTCGAAAGCACCTTCGTCGCCGCCGTCGCCAACTGAACGCTTGCCGTCCGCCCGCGTGGCGATATCCTCTTTCCTCTCCCAACTGCTCTGGCATAACCCATGTCGAGCGAACGGCACCCAAGCCGGCGGGAGAGGATGCATATGGATATCAGCGCGGAGCTGGAGCAGGAATTTGGCAACTGGCCGGGGATCATTGCCGCATGGGGGGCGGTGCAGCCAGACGCGATCGCGCTCGATGACGGCTTGGCGCAAATCAGCTGGGGCGATTTGTCCGCAACCGTCGATCGGATTGCGACACGGTTGCTTGCGGACGGGCTGCAGCGCGGTCAGGCAGTGGCCATTCTGGGCGCCACCGGCATTCCTTATGCCCTCGCCTATCTCGCGGCGATCCGCGCGGGCGGATGCGCCGCTCCGCTGACGACCAGCGCAACACCGCGCCAGCTTGCCAACATGCTCGCCGATTCGGGCGCGATCCATTTGTTCATCGATACCGAAAAGCGCGCCGAGCTGCTCGCAAGCGGCATCGACCTTCCTGCCGCTCACCATATCATGCTCGATGCCGCCACCGGTGATGCGCCGGCCTATGGCGAATGGATGGCGCCAGCGGGGGCCGTACCCGATGCCGCACCCCCGCTGCCGGACGACGCGTTCAACATCATCTATTCCAGCGGCACCACCGGCACGCCAAAAGGTATCGTCCATTCGCACGCCATGCGCTGGCGGCAATCGGTTGCGGGCTTTCAGGCGATCTACAGCGAAAAGTCGCGTTCGATCCTCTCGACGCCGCTCTATTCCAACACCACGCTGGCGGTGTTTCTGCCGACGATCGTGCACGGCGGCCTGGTGCGGCTGATGGCCAAGTTCGATGCGGGCCAGTGGCTCGAGGCAGCCGAGGCGATGCGCGCTACCCATACCATGCTGGTGCCGGTGCAGTATCAGCGGCTGATGGCCGACCCTGCGTTCGACGCGCACGACCTGTCCTCGATGCAGCTCAAGTTTTGCACCAGCGCACCGTTCAGCGCCGAGCTCAAGGCCGAGGCGCTCAAGCGCTTTCCTGGCGGTCTGGTCGAAATCTACGGCATGACCGAGGGCGGGGTGGTGTGCATGCTGCAGGCGCACAACTTCCCCGACAAGTTGCACACCGTCGGCCAGCCGGTCAAAGGCCACGAGCTCAAGGTCATCGACGAGGATGGCAACGTGCTGCCTCCGGGATCAAAGGGCGAGATGGTGGGCCGATCGCCCACGATGATGAGCGGTTACAAGAACCAGCCCGACAAGACCTGCGAGATGGAATGGCGCGATGCGGATGGCACTCTATGGTTCAAGATGGGCGATATCGGCATCGTCGACGAGGACGGCTTCGTCCAGATCGTCGGTCGCGCCAAGGACATGATCATCTCGGGGGGCTTCAACATCTACCCCAAGGACCTCGAAGAGGCGCTGATGCAGCACCCGTCGGTGGCCGATGCCGCCGTGGTCGGCATGCCGTCCGAGCGTTGGGGCGAAACCCCGGTCGGCTTCATCGTCGCCGCCCCCGGCGCGGCCCTGAATGCCGACGAGGTGCTCGCCACCGTCAACGCCGAGCTGGGTAAAACCCAGCGCCTCTCAGCCCTCCACCCGATCGAAGAGCTCCCACGCAGCCACATCGGCAAGGTGTTGAAAACCGATCTGCGGGCGATGCTGGCAGAGACTGCAGGCTAGACTTGCCGCGCTGCTCAAACTATCGGCTGAGGCATGACCATAGCCCATGACGAATCCGTTCTGATTGTCGATTTCGGCAGCCAGGTGACGCAGTTGATCGCACGCCGGGTGCGCGAGGCGGGGGTGTACAGCGAGATTGCTCCGTTCACCACCGCACAAGCGGCGTTTGAGCGGCTGAAGCCCAAGGGGATCATCCTCTCGGGTAGCCCGGCATCGGTGATCGACGAGGCGAGCCCGCGCATCCCCGATGCCATTCTGCAGTCCGGCCTGCCGATCCTGGGGATTTGCTATGGCCAGCAGACGATGACCCAGCAGCTGGGTGGCTCGGTCGAAGGCGGCGGTGACAAGGGTGGCGAATTTGGTCGCGCGTTCATCGAGATCACCGACCGCTGCCGCCTGTTCGACGGGCTGTGGAAGGAAGGCGAGGCGCATCAGGTCTGGATGAGCCATGGCGACAAGGTCACCGAGCTGGCACCGGGTTTCCGCTCGGTCGCATCCTCTCCGGGTGCGCCGTATGCGGTGATCGCTGACGACGAGCGCTGCTTCTACGCGATGCAGTTCCACCCAGAGGTGGTCCACACCCCCGATGGCGGCAAGCTGATCGCCAACTTCGTCCGCCACGTCTGCGGCTGTCGCGGTGACTGGTCGATGGCCGAGTTCAAGGAAGCCAAGATCGCCGAAATCCGCGAGCAGGTGGGCAAATCGCGCGTGATCTGCGGGCTTTCGGGCGGGGTCGACAGCGCGGTGGCGGCGGTGCTGATCCACGAGGCGATCGGCGATCAGCTGACCTGCGTCTTCGTCGATCATGGCCTGATGCGGCTGGGCGAAGCCGATCAGGTCGTCAGCCTGTTCAAGGGCCATTACAACATCCCGTTGGTGCATGTGCAGGCCGAAGCGCTGTTCATGGGCGGGCTTGCCGGAGTCACCGATCCCGAACTCAAGCGCAAGTTCATCGGCAAGACCTTCATCGACGTGTTCGAGAGCGAGGCGCGCAGGATCGGCGGCGCGGAATTCCTGGCGCAAGGGACACTCTACCCGGACGTCATCGAAAGCGTCTCGTTCACCGGCGGGCCATCGGTGACGATCAAGAGCCATCACAACGTCGGCGGTCTGCCCGAACGCATGAACATGAAGCTGGTCGAGCCGTTGCGCGAGCTGTTCAAGGACGAGGTCCGCGCCTTGGGCCGCGAACTGGGCCTGCCTGACGTGTTCGTCGGCCGCCACCCGTTCCCCGGACCCGGCCTTGCGATCCGCATCCCCGGCGAGGTTACCCGCGAGCGCTGCGACATCCTGCGCAAGGCGGACGCGGTGTATCTTGACGAGATCCGCAATGCCGGGTTGTACGACGCGATCTGGCAGGCCTTTGCGGTGCTGCTACCGGTCAAGACCGTCGGCGTGATGGGCGATGGCCGCACCTATGACAATGTCTGCGCGCTGAGGGCTGTTACCAGCACCGACGGCATGACCGCGGACATCTATCCCTTCGACTCGAGCTTCCTCCAGCGCACCGCGACCCGGATCATCAACGAGGTCAAGGGCATCAACCGCGTGGTCTATGACTACACGTCGAAACCGCCCGGCACGATCGAGTGGGAATGACCGCCAGCAAAACCGTCAACGCCAAGAAAAGGCAATCGGCACGGGGCGTCGGGTAGCGTAATTGCGCCGCGATTCGTCTAGATACGGTCCATGACCAGACGAGGCAGGCCCCCTTATCCCGACATACTGACGCCGGCGGAATGGCGGGTCGTGGAAGGAGTGCGTCACGGCCTGACCAATCCGGCGATAGCGGCACGCTGCGATCTTACCCTGGATGCCGTAAAGTTTCATGTCAGCAGCGCGCTGGGCAAGCTCGGGCTGGATAACCGGCAGGCATTGCGGCAATGGTCCGGTGTGCGCGCGGATAGCGTGCTGGCCAAGGCGGCCGCTCAGGATCGCTCTTTCGACTTTTCGATCGGACAGGTCTCTCGTTTGGCCCGTGACGTGGCGGCGATGGCCGAATGGCTGGGCACCGTCATCGGCCTGCCCGAGATCATGCGCTTTGAATCGGCGGTTTTCTTCGACTGCGGTGGCGTGCGGCTTTATCTCTCGGCTGGCGATCCAGCCAGCAATTCGCTGGTGTATTTTCGCGTTGCGGACATCCATGGCGAAATGGACAGGCTGCGTGATGCTGGCGTGTCCATCCGCAGTGCGCCGCACAGGATCCATGTCCACGATGATGGCACGGAGGAGTGGATGGCATTCATTGTCGATCCCGAGGGCGGGCCTTGGGGTTTGATGAGCGTTGTCGCGCCCGCACGGCGAGTACCGCAATGAGCACCTGGATGGCCATGCCGCTGTTGATGGCAACCTTGCTGACCCCGCCTGCGGATCAGGACGCTGCCGGGCCGGTGCTGACGCAGGCGAGGTTCGAGCAGGTCGCGCTGACTGTCGCAGACATTGGCGCAGCCCGCACATTCTATCGCGATCGTCTTGGCCTGCGCCTGTTGTTCGAAGCGAACATGATGCTTTTTTTCGATGTCAGCGGGACACGGCTCATGATCGCGCGCGACGAGGCACGGCCAAGGCCGCTGCGAACGACCGGCATCTTGTATTTCCATGTCGACGATTTCGATGCGGCCCTGGTCCGCCTGCATGGCACGCGCGCCCGGTTGGTGGGCACCATCGAAACGGTCCAGACCACGGCTTCCGGCTCGCTCCGCCTCCAGCAGTTCGAGGACCCGGATGGCAACATGCTTGCCATCATGGGCTTCGTGGCCGATCCCGGCGAGGGTCCGGAGCCTAGGCCAAGCCAAGGCGGTTAGCGTGGGCGCCGTGGATCCTTGACCCTCCCAGGCGACCGGTCAGCGCAGGCGCTTGACGAACAGCCCGCCATTGTCGCGGCGTTCGGTGGCGAACTGCGGCGAGGCTTCGAACATGTCGAGCAGGCGTGCAAAGCCGTGGTTTCGCACATCGAAGCTGGAACGGTTGCCTGCGATCTTGCCGACCTCGCTCAACGAGGCAAAGCCCCGCTCGTCGCGCTTGCTCGCCTGATAGGCGTCAATCAGCAACTGGATCACATCCTCGTCGATGCTGGCGCCGCCGGCCGCTGGCTTGGGGTCGGGTTTCGCGTTGGTCCTGGCGGCAGCAACGCTGTCTGCCTTTTTCTCCGCGCCCTGCACCTTGATCAACGCGCCGACGTCGATGAAGCGGGTGCAGGCCTGCTTGAACGCCTCGGGTGTCTTGGCGCCACCAAAGCCATAGACCGGTAGCCCGTCCTGGCGGATCCGCTGGGCGAGCGGCATGAAGTCGCTGTCCGAGCTCATGATCCCGAAGCCGTTGACCCGGCCGCGGAACAGCAAGTCCATCGCATCGATGGTCATCTTCATGTCGGTGGCATTCTTGCCCTTGGTGAGGTCGAACTGCTGCTGCGGCTCGATCCCGAATTTGTGGACGATATCCGCCCAACCCTTGAGCGCAGGCTTGCGCCAGTTGGCATAGGCCCGGCGAATGTTCACGGTACCCAACTCGGCGAGCACGGTCAGCACCGGGTCGATCCCGGAAGGACTGGCATTATCCGCGTCGATCAGCAGGGCGATGTTGGGGGGTGTTTCCTTGGTCATACGCAAAAGTGGCCTTTAAGCCCGTCAAAAGCAACGCATCATGGCACCAGCCACTGGCCGTGCCATTGGCCATCATCCGCTTGACGGAAGAGCGCACGGCGGTGGCCGGTGTGCGCGAGGTGGAGGAATTCGACGGTGTCGATCTTCGCCATCAGCAGCGCGAAATTGGCGCGTCCGGGGGCGACCTCGTCGTCGTCGGCGGGTTTGTGTCCCTCGATATCGGCGGGAAGACCCGACACCGGAGCATTCGAAAGGGTACCGGGAGCCGGATCGGCAAGATAGCAGCGCCTGGCGAATAGCGTCGCCTCCGCCCATGCCCCGTCGGCAGCCGCGCTGTCGGTTTCGATCCGCGCGATCCCGGAGAGCCTGAACTGCCGCTTGGCGCCCGGATCATAGGCAAGGACCGAAACCGGGCTGCCGTCGCCGACCTGATCGACCTTGGCGGCGCGTGCATCGGTATGGAACCGCAGTGTCGCCGATGCGCGATCAAACGCGCGCAGCACCATGACGCGCTGGCTGGGGTATCCTCCCGCGCTAATCGTGGCGACGACCGGGGTATGCATCGCTGCACGCCTGTCCTTGGCGGCGCGGCCCAGCCTCTGCCAGATGTCCACCAGCACGGCATCGAGATCATCGGGAAGGTCGGTCGAGTTCGCGGCGTCCATCTGGTCCCCATGGGTCGGCATGCTGCGCGTCGGGCAGCGTGAGGGCCTAAGTGTGTTCGCCCGGGTGCTTTTACCAGTGGAAGTGCGCTTGGCCCTGCGCTAAAGCGCAGAGCATGAATGAAGTCACCCCCATTGAGAGCCCCGAAGGCCGTCCCGCCCGAGTCCGCAAGCCGGACTGGATCCGGGTGCGCGCGCCCACCAGCCAGGGGTTCAACGAAACCCGCAAGCTGATGCGCGACCTCAACCTCAACACCGTGTGTGAGGAGGCGGCGTGCCCCAATATCGGCGAATGCTGGACCAAGAAGCACGCCACGGTGATGATCCTGGGCGATGTTTGCACCCGCGCATGTGCGTTCTGCAATGTCAAGACCGGCATGCCGCGCGTGGTTGATCTGAAGGAACCCCAGCACGTTGCCGATGCCGCAGCGCAGATGGGGTTGCAGCATATCGTCATCACTTCGGTGGATCGCGACGATCTCGCCGATGGCGGCGCGAGCCAGTTCGTCAAGGTGATCGAGGCGCTGCGGCGGACCACGCCCAACACCACGATCGAGATCCTCACCCCCGATTTCCGCAACAAGCACGAGGCTGCGGTCGAGGCGATCGTGACCGCGCGGCCGAACGTCTACAACCACAATCTGGAGACGGTGCCCCGGCTGTATCCCACCATCCGTCCCGGCGCGCGCTATTACGCCTCGCTCAGGCTGCTCGAGATGGTCAAACGCCTCGATCCCTCGATCTTCACCAAGTCCGGCATCATGCTGGGGCTGGGCGAAGAGCGCCTTGAGGTGCACCAGGTGATGGATGACATGCGCTCGGCCGATGTCGATTTCCTCACCATGGGTCAATATCTGCAGCCGACGCCGCGGCACACCAAGGTCATCGATTTCGTGACACCCAAGGCGTTCGATGCCTATGCGGCGATCGCGCGCGCCAAGGGCTTCCTCCAGGTCGCATCCAGCCCGCTGACCCGGTCGAGCTATCACGCTGGCGAAGACTTCGCTCAGATGCGCGCCGCGCGCGAGGCCAAGCTGGCGCGGCAGGCCGCCCGGTAGGGAATCGCTCATGCCCTCGCATCGTGAAACCCGGCACCTGCCATGGTCTCCTGCACAGATGTACAATCTGGTTGCCGATGTCTCGCGCTATGCCGAGTTCCTGCCCTGGGTCATCGCGACACGGGTGAAATCGGACAGCGATACCGAAATGGTCGCCGATATGGTGGTGGGCTTCAAGCATTTGCGCGAGAAGTTCACGTCTTTGGTGCGCAAGGTGCCGGGTGAGCGGATCGAGGTCGAATATCTCGACGGACCGCTGCAGAACCTCGAGAATATCTGGCAGTTTGCCAGCGACGGCCATGGCGGGTGCACCGTCGATTTCTTTGTGTCGTTCACCTTCAAGAACCGCCTGTTCGAGGCGCTCGCGGGCCAGTATTTCGACCGCGCCTTCCGCAAGATGGTCAGTGCGTTCGAGACCCGCGCCGAGGCGCTTTACGGCAACAGCAACTCCAGCGCAGCCAACGTCGCTTCCTGACGAATTTCGGCCCGGCTGAGGCCAGGATCGAAGTTCTTCTGCTCGGCGGTGATGTCGTTTTCATTCTGACCGCGCAGCGCGCAGGCGAACACCACCGTGCCGACCGGTTTGCTTTCGGTGCCGCCGCCGGGGCCTGCAATGCCAGTGATCGCCACCGCGACGTCGGCATCCGAATGTTTCAGCGCGCCACGCGCCATCGCCCACGCTACAGCGGGCGACACCGCGCCGAAGGTATCGATCAGCTCCGCGCTGACCCCCAGCGATTCAATCTTGGCATCGTTGGAATAGGTCACGAACCCGCGATCGAGCACTTCCGAACTGCCCGAAATCTCGGTGATCGCGGCGCAGACCAGACCGCCGGTACAGCTTTCCGCAAGTACCACCTTGCGCCCGGCGGCAGCGTTCTGCGCCACCACGCGCGCGGCAAGCTCCATCAGCACCGATGGCAGCAGGCTGTTCACTTGGCGGCATCCTTGCACAAGGTGAACGGGTTCTTGCTGTTCTGACCGGGCTTCTTGGATGACTCATCCAGCTTCATCAGAGCGATCAGCAGCCGGCCCATGTTTTCGGGCGGAAGCGGTTCGAGCGCGCTGTAAAAATCATCCACCGCATTGCAATCCTTGGGCTTGATCTCCTGCTCGATCATGGCGCTGATCGCTGCGGTCAGCAGCGGACGGATCACCTGGGGATCGGTGCCCGGGGGCAGCGGCAGATCGACTGCGGACATGAAGGCGCGCCCGGCCGTCGGCCAGGCCCGGTCTGCCGCCGGTTGATAGACCTGGTTGACCTTCGCCGTTGACCGGGTCAGCGCCGATGCTGCAGGCAGATGCGGCAGGCAGGCCCGACGGGCACTGGTCAGCGCATCAGGCAAAGCTGCAACCGCAACCGACTGGGCCTGATCCGTGGTGAGGCAGGCTGCGGTCTGCGCAGCGGCAGTGTTGGCGGCAAGCGCGCTGATCATCGCCAGCGCGGCTGCAGCACGGGTGAAGGTGTTCATTCGTGTCATGCTCTCGTGTCCTCAAACTGTTCCGGCGACCATGATGCTGGCCGCCGCCTGTGCCGCTATGCCTTCGCCGCGTCCGGTGAATCCCAGACGCTCTGTCGTGGTGGCTTTCACACCGACCTGATCGGGCCGAACACCCACAATAGTGGCGATGCGTTGCTGAATGGAAGCTTTGTGCGGGCCGATTTTCGGCTCTTCGCAGATGATAGTGAGATCGATATTGGCGATAACGCCGCCCTTGGCCCTAACCAATGATGCCGCATGGGCCAGAAAGCGTGCCGAGTCCGCACCACGCCATCGCGGATCGCTGGGCGGGAAATGCTCGCCGATGTCGCCCAGCGCCATTGCACCCAGCAGTGCATCGGTGATGGCATGAAGCGCGACATCGGCATCGCTGTGTCCGGCCAGCCCCTTGTCGTGGGCGATCCTGATGCCGCCGAGCCATAGCTCCTCGCCGGTTACCAGCCGGTGCACATCGTAACCGATGCCGGTGCGGGCGATCATGGCGGCGGGCATCGGAGCGGGCGGCTGTGACACGGCAAAGTCCTCGGCATACGTGATCTTGGTCAGGCCCACATCGCCCTCGACCAGGGCGACGTCGAGTCCCTGGGCTCGGGCAATCTGGCTGTCGTCTGTGGCGCAACCGTCCTGAGACCATGCCAGGTGCGCGGCCAGAATGGCGTCGAAATGAAACGCCTGCGGCGTCTGGATGCGCCAGAGACCTGCGCGTTCGACGGCCTGCTCCATGACGCCATCATAGCCCCGCCCGATGCTGTCCACCACGGGCAGCACCGGGATAGCGCCCGGATTGTGATCCAGCGCCGCGTTCAGCCGGTCGAGCACCTCGTCAGGCAGGCCAGGGCGGGCGGCGTCATGAATGAACACCCGGTCGATGCCGCCCCGCGCAGCGATCGCCAGCAGGCCGAGCCGCACCGAGTCACTGCGCTCGGCACCACCGGTGACGAGCGAAACGCCTTCCATTCCGTCCAGCGCGGCAAGGGCCAGCGCATCCTGCCCATCACCAATGACCACGAAGATCTGCGGCGCGCCGTCCCACCGGGCAAAGGCATCGACGCTGTGGCGCAGCAGCGGCTTGCCGCCAAAGTCGGCATATTGTTTGGGGATTTCCCCGCCCGCGCGAAGGCCCTTGCCTGCAGCCACGATCAGCGCGGCAAGGCGGGGGGTATCGCTGGAAAGGCTGGGCGTTGCTTCGTGCATCGGGCGCGGGGCATAGACCAAGTGCCGCTTGCCCGCCAGCCGCTTTGCGATTATGGGCCTGCCTAAATATTAGGCACATATCGATCATGACCCACACTCCCGCGCTCAAGCCGATCCGGATCGGCCCCCTGCAGATTGACGAGCCGGTGCTGCTCGCGCCGATGACAGGCGTCACCGACATGCCGTTCCGCACGCTGGTGCGGCGTTATGGATCGGGGCTCAACGTCACCGAGATGATCGCGAGCCAGGCGATGATCCGCGAGACCCGCCAGTCGCTGCAAAAGGCCGCCTGGCATCCGGTCGAGGAACCGGTTTCGATGCAGCTTGCCGGCTGCGGTCCAAAGGAAATGGCCGAAGCCGCCAAGCTCAACGAGGATCGCGGCGCCGCGATCATCGACATCAACATGGGTTGCCCGGTCAAGAAGGTGGTCAATGGCGACGCCGGCTCGGCGCTGATGCGCGATCTGCCGCTGGCCGCCGCGCTGATCGAGGCAACGGTCAAGGCAGTCAAGGTGCCGGTGACTGTCAAAATGCGGATGGGCTGGTGTCATGACAGCCTGAATGCCCCTGAGCTGGCGCGAATCGCCGAAGATCTGGGTGCGCAGATGATCACGGTTCACGGCCGCACCCGCAATCAGATGTACAAGGGCTCTGCCGACTGGGCGTTCGTTGCGAAGGTCAAGCAGGCGGTGAAGCTTCCGGTCATCGTCAATGGCGATATCTGCAGCGTCGAGGATGCCCGAACCGCGCTCGCACAAAGCAGTGCCGATGGCGTAATGATCGGACGTGGCGCCTATGGCAAGCCGTGGCTGCTCGGCCAGGTGATGCACGCGCTGCGCACCGGCGAGATGCTGCCCGATCCCGATCTGGACGAGCAGTACCGCGTGATCATCGAGCATTATCATGCGATGCTCGAGCATTACGGGACCGATGTTGGCGTCAAGATGGCGCGCAAGCATCTGGGTTGGTACACCAAGGGCCTGCCGGGCTCTGCCGAACTGCGCAACAAGATGAACCAGATCGAAAACCCGGATGTCGTCGTGCAAATGCTGGGTGAGTTCTACCAGCCCTGGTTGCGCCGCGCCGCCGCCTGATGACGCTGACGACCGGACTGGCCCCCGATGCTGCCGCACAGCTGCAAAGCCTGCCGATGGCCGTGGTCATGCTCCATGCCGATCGCACCATCGCAGCGGCCAACGCGGCGGCGGAGAATTTGCTGGAACAAAGCGCGAGGCGGCTGATCGGTCGGCCTTTGTCGGAATTCCTGCAGTTCGACGATGCGCGTATCGTGCTTGCGCTCGATCAGCCCGATACCAACCTCGCCGCGCATGGCATGCGGGTGCACATCGGGCGCAGCAACCAGCGCAAGGTCGACATCTCTCTCAGTCCGGTGGGCGAGGGGTGGCAATTGCTGGTGCTGAACGAATCCGGTGCAGGCTCGCCACTTTTCGACAGCGAGCCAGCCACGGAGGGTTTTGCGGTCCGCGGCCCCGATATCCTGGCGCATGAAATCAAGAACCCGTTGGCCGCCATAAAGGGTGCAGCGCAGCTCATCGAGCGGCAGCTCGATGGGGCGGGGCGGCGCCTGTCGGGCCTGATCACCGCCGAGGTCGATCGAATCGCACTGCTGATAGACCAGATGCAGTCGCTCACCAGCCGCACCGCGGCGCCCGTACGGCCATGCAATATCTATGAACCGCTGAGCCGGGTGCGCGAGATCGTCGAAACAGCGCATCCCGATAGGGTGCGTTTCGTCGAACAGTTCGATCCCTCCATCCCGCCTGTTCTGGCGGATGCCGATAGCCTTGTGCAGGTATTGCTCAATCTGATCACCAACGCACGCGAGGCGATGGAGGGGCAGCAGGACGCCTGCATCACGCTGACCACCAAGTTCGTCAGCGGTGTCCGGCTCAGGCTTTCGCGGGCTGACAGCTATATCCGGCTTCCGGTCGAAATCCGGGTGAGCGACAACGGCCCCGGGCTAGACGCCAAGATCGCCGAGGACATATTCTCGCCGTTCGTCACCACCAAGAAGACGGGGCAGGGGCTAGGCCTCGCGCTGGTGCAAAAGCTGGTGCGCGACATGAACGGCCGCATCGTCCATGAGCGCGATGAGCAGCAGGGCCTGACCAGTTTCCGGCTGTTTCTTCCGCTCGCGGCACAAGGGGACTGAACATCATGGGAAAATCGGTCCTGCTGGTGGAGGACGATCGCGCGATCAGCCAGGTGATCATGGCGGCGCTGGAGGCCGAAGGCTGCGCCGTCGATCACTGCACCTCGATCGCAAGGCGCAACGCCCTGATCGCGCACAAACGTTACGCGGTCATTCTTACTGACGTCATGCTTGAGGATGGCGACGGGATCGCGACGCTGGATGCGGTGCTGGAGCGGCACCCGGATACACCAGTCATCGTGCTTTCGGCGCAAAACACGCTGGATACCGCGGTCCGCGCGAGCGAGGCTGGCGCGTACGAGTATTTCCCGAAGCCCTTCGATCTGGACGAACTGATCCGCGCGGTGCTGCAGGCGGTGGCGCGCAGCGGCGACACCGCGGGCAGTCCTGACGCAGATCCTGCTGATAGCGGCCTGCCGCTGGTGGGACGAAGCGCGCCGATGCAGACGGTGTATCGCATGATCACCCGCGTTCTGCGCAACGACCTGTCAGTGCTGATCCTGGGAGAATCGGGGACCGGCAAGGAGCTGGTGGCCGAGGCAATCCATCAATTGGGGCATCGCAAGCAGGGGCCGTTTGTGGCGGT
>JBKBTF010000107.1:0-4973 GCA_046291395.1 Blastomonas sp.
CACCCCGGCCAGTTGCTGGTGCATATCCATCCCGACCCCAACGAGCTTGGCCGCGTCTACCGCACCGACCTGCCCCTGTGCGCGGATATGGACGAGTTCGCCGAGGCGGCAGCGTTGTGGGACACCGACGATATACACTTCACCACCGGCGCAGACGCGCACGCCGAATGGCTGGCCTGGTCAGATCCGAAAGCGACCGGCGCCACGCTCGACCTTGGTCAATGCGTCAAGGCAATGCGCGAGGCGATGCCGGCGGACACCGTGATCTGCAACGGCGCGGGCAATTTTTCCGGCTGGTGGCATCGTTATTGGCATTATGGAGAGAGGCCCTCGCAGCTCGCGCCGACCGCGGGCGCAATGGGCTATGGCGTCCCCGCCGCAGTCGCGGCAGCGCTGCGCCTGAAGGACCGCAAGGTGGTGGCGATCGCCGGTGATGGCGACTTTCTGATGAACGGCCAGGAACTGGCGACGGCGGTGCAATATGAGGCCGATTTGCTGGTTATCGTAGTCGACAACGGCGCGTACGGCACGATCCGGATGCATCAGGAGCGCGAATATCCCGCGCGGTTGTCGGCGACAACGCTGAGTAACCCCGATTTCGCTGCGCTGGCCCGCGCTTATGGCGGCTGGGCGGCCACGGTCGAGACGACGAGAGAGTTCGCGCCCGCGCTGGCCGAGGCGCTCGCCCAGCCGGGGCTCAAGCTGCTCCACCTCAAGACCGAGATCGAGAACATCGCCGCCAGCGGGGCGACGGTGAGCGGGTTGCGGGGGCGCTAACTCCTTTTCCCTGTGGGCAAAGTTGGATGAGGGTGATGGGGCGGCGCTGTATCCGCCTGCCCTCACCCAGCTTCGCCTAGGGCCATGCGGCCCAAGTCTTCGCAACCCTTTCCCTGCACGGGAGAGGGATCATAGACACAAAAAAACCGGCCCCCCGTGCTAGCGAAAGGGGCCGGTCTTTTGATTTGATTGGATCAGGAAGCGGTCAGGTCTTGTCGCCGAACGCACCCTTCACGTCACCTTTGAGGTTCTGGGCATCGCCCTTGAGCTGCTGGGCCTTGCCTTCGGCTTCCAGATCGTGGTTGTCGGTAGCAGCACCGATGCCTTCCTTGACCTTGCCAGACAGGTTGTTGCCGGCGCCTTTGGCCTTGTCCTGAAATTCACCCATGATCTATCTCCTTAAATGGCTGCGGGGGATCGTCCCCGGCTTCAGGACCATTTACGCGGGCGTATCGGATCCGTTCCCCGCCATCGTCATCACCTCGGCCCATTCCTCTGAGCTCAATGCCGCGACCGAAAGCCGCGACTGGCGCAGCATCGCCATCTCGCTAAGTGCGGGCCGCGCCTTCATCGCCCTGAGCGACACCGGCCTGTCGAGCGGGTGCACCGGTTTCACCTTCACCGCGACCCAGCGGCCGGCTTCATCCTTGGGGTCTTGGAATGCCTCGGCGCTTATCTCCATCACCCCTACCGCCTCAAGCCCGGTGCGCGAGTGATAGAACAGCGCCAGGTCACCGACTTTCATCGCCTTGAGGTTGTTCGATGCCTGTGCGTTGCGCACGCCATCCCATGTCCCTTCCCCGTCCCGCACCAGATCGGCCCAGCCATATTCTTCCGGTTCGGACTTCATCAGCCAATATTGGGTCATGATTTTTCCCGTTCTTGCGCCTAAGGCAGGCGGATATCGACACAGACTCAGCTATTGCGGACGGCATGATGATACAACTCCCCATTCTCTCGCTCACCGATGAACCTGCCGAACTCGCTCGGAAACTTGGCGACAGCTTTTCGACCTACGGCTTTGCCATGATCAAGGACCATGGGCTTGACCCCGACCTGGTGCGCCAGGCGTGGCAGAAGACCGAGCAGTTCTTCGCGCTGCCGACCGAGGAGAAGCGGCGCTATTATGATGCGCAAGCTGGCGGCCAGCGCGGCTACACGCCGTTTGGCACCGAGATTGCCAAGGATGCCAAGGCGCACGACCTCAAGGAGTTCTGGCATGTCGGGCGCGAGGTCGATCCCGCCAGTCCGATCGCGCACACCATGCCGCGCAACGTCTGGCCTGACCGGCCAGAAGGCTTCCGCGAGACCTTCGAGCCGCTGTTCGCCGAGTTCGACCGGGTCGGCAACATCATCCTGTCGCGGATCGCGGTGTATCTGGGACTCGACGCCGACTGGTTCCTGCCTGCGGTGCACGAAGGCAATTCGATCCTGCGGCTGCTGCATTATCCGCCGATGGATTCATCGCAGGGCGTAGAGGGCGCGATCCGCGCCGGCGCGCACGAGGACATCAACCTGATCACCCTGCTATTGGGCGCCGAAGAAGGCGGGCTCGAGGTGCTCGCGCGCGATGGGTCGTGGATCGACATGCGCCCGCCCGAGGGCGCTTTGGTGGTCAATGTCGGCGACATGCTGCAGCGGCTGACCAATCATGTGCTGCCCTCGACCACGCACCGCGTGCGCAACCCGGCGGGCGACCGCGCCAAGTTCAGTCGCTATTCGATGCCGTTCTTCCTCCACCTGCGCTCGGACTTCCCGATCCGCACGCTCGAAGGCTGCATAAGCGCCGAAACGCCGAACCGTTATCCCGAACCGATCCTGGCAGACGACTATCTGCACGAGCGGCTGGTGGAAATCGGGCTGGTAAAGGCCTGAGAAACGCGGACATCGTCAGGCTCGCGAACGCAGCGCTCCCGTTGCGGCCTTTGGGCAGCCAATGGAGCAGGGTTCCCGCGTTCGCAGGAACGACGGCAATGTCCGGAGTTTCGTCCTCAGCGCCGCGCGGCGATCTGGGTGCCGCTGGCCTTTGCAGGAACGGCGCGGGCGATGATGCACTCGCCTCCGGCAGAGCGAACCTGGCTGCACATCGAGCGGGCGCTCTTTTCATCGCCAAAACCGTTGGCGGTCAAGCGGTGGAGCGTGCGACCGCCGACATTGGCTGCGACCGCGGCTTTTGAGAACGCCGCCAGATCCTTGTGCTTGGCGGTATAGCTTGCCCAGGCACGGTTGGCGTTCTCGAGGTTCGAGAATACTCCAAGCTGCACGGCATAAGAGCCACCACTGACCGGCGCGAAGCTCGCTTTCTGGAACACGGCCGGTGCCGCAGCCTGACGCGGGGCAACTGGCCGCTTCGGCACAGCCGCCCTTGCGGGCGCTGCAACGCCCTCACGCTCAACGATCGGCTCACGCGATGCGACCTGGACCGGACGCGTCTTGCGCACCGGCATGCCGCGATAGTTTCCGGGAAGCGGCTGCACGATCTCGCGCGCCACCATCATCGGCGCCAGCACGGCACGCGGCTGCTCCGAAGCCTGTGCAACAGGCGCGGCGGCGGGTGCGGCTTCGGCGTAATTCGGGGCCGGTGTCGGTTCGATGCCGGCGAGTTCCATCGGCCCATCCTGCACGGCGGGAAGCTGGATCGGGCCTGCGACGGGCGAGATGGCGGCAGCCATAGCCTGCTGGCCGATCTGCGTAGCGGTTTCGGCCATGGAGGGTGTGTTGACCAGCGCCAGCTGGATGGGCTGGCCCGGGTCATAATCGGCAGGGCTCACGCCAAGCACCGATGCCACGCGCTGAACATGCGCCTGCGGGTGTGCGAGCCGTGCCCATTCGGCGATGCGGTCCTGGGCGATCTTGGGGTCGAGATCCTGCCCGACCATGATCTGTGCCTCACGCCAGCGGCCATCGAGCGCATAGGCAAAGGCAAGGTTCTGACGGACCTTGGCGGAATTGTCACCGGCACGGACCTGATCTGCCAGCACATCGACACCCAGGCTGGTATTACCGGCCAGCGCCATCGCCAGCCCGTAATCGCTGGCGGGAATGATTTCGCGGTTTTCCCGCAGCAACGCCTGGGCTGCTTGACCACGGCCTTCCGCGACATGCATCAGCGCCAGACTTATGAGTGTGCGCGCGCTCTGGTCGCCCAGCGCCAACGCATCGTCGAGGCTCTGGCGGGCAGAGGCGAATCGACCATTGGCGAGATAGGCATGGGCCAGCGTCCGGCGCAGATCTGCATCGCGGGGGTTCAGCGCGACGGCAGCTTCGGCCTGTACCAGCGCCTTTTCGGGCTTGCCGGCATCGAGTGCCTTTTGGGCGTTGCTGGACAGGCTTTGCGGACGTCCGCCACCAGAGCTTGCCGAGCAACTCACCAGCACGCTACCGACCAATATGGTCGATGCCGCCAGCTTCAACATCAGTGCCCTGTTCATCTTCGCTCCGCTCGTCATAGCCATTCCCCTCATTGCCCGGCCCGATCCGCTCAACAGTTCAACGTTCTGCCGCTCGCGGTACGCGACCAGCCAGGTCTTCTATTTCGGGTATTCTGGTTAACAATTCGTCAAGTGCCGCCGTCACCAGCGCCTGCGCGGACTGACCGGTGACCGCGCTGGCCAGCCGGAGCTTCAGATGGCGGTCACTGTCAAGCCGCAGGGTGAACGCCGCACGGCGGCCCTGTGGCGCGGTGATGATTGGTGTTTCGACGGGAACCACGGCCTTGCGCTTGCGCACCGAGAGCACCTGAGCCGGCTCTTCCTCCACCTCAGGAGTTGGCTGTGGCTCGGGCTCCGGTTCGGCCGCCGGCTCCGCCATGCGCGCGGCAATTTCGGCCTGCTGACGCACCACATCGGGCACCACCGGCGCGGGAGCCGGCGCAGGATCGACCGATGCGGCCTTGTCTTCGCTTGCCTTGGCCTCGAGCGGCAGCACATCGGGAATAGCGCCTGCCAACAGGTTGCCGTAATCGGGCGCCTGCTCCTCATGCGCGGGATCGACATCATAGCCCATGTCGTTCCAGCCCAGATCGTCCTGCGCGATGAACTCGCCCTCGGGCAGCGGGTGCGACATCATGCCGCCCATGCCCAGGCCCTGCCTGCGCATGGCGGGGCGAGCGGCGCCCTTGCGCGCCAGCAGGCCTGACGAAAGCGACGCGATTGGTTTGGGTTCGGCCATAAAGCTCATCCTTGCCCCGTCTTCGC
>JBKBTF010000047.1:0-29358 GCA_046291395.1 Blastomonas sp.
CACGACCTGCCCCATATGGAGCCGCCTTGCCTGATCGGGTGTGAGGTCAAGAGCCGGGATGTCGGCCAGCCCTGCCTCGAATGGCAAGATTACGTCTTCTACGGCCGCGCCATGGCGGATCTGGTCCAGATTGTCCAGCGAAATCGCCCCCGACAAGGTGAACGGACCTGCCTGCGTGCGGCGCAGCATGGTGACATGGCCGACTGTCCCGAGGGCCTGCGCTATGTCGCGGGCAAGGCTGCGGATGTAGGTGCCTTTGGAGACATGGGCGGTGAGGGTGACCTCATCAATCCTCTCTTCACCTGGTCCCCTGCGCAGGCAGGGGTCCATCTCCTGAGCGTTCGTGCCGGGTGCAAGGTTCGAAGATGGGCCCCCGCCTTCGCGGGGGACCGGGAACGGTTCGTGGATGGTGAGCGCATGCACCGTCACCAACCGGCTCACCAGTTCCACCTCTTCACCCGCCCGCGCCAGATCATACGCCCGCTTGCCATCGACCTTGAGCGCGGAGAACGCAGGCGGCACCTGCTCGATCGGTCCGGTGAACCGCTCCAGTACCGCCTCGATCTGCTCCAGCGTCGGCCGCACTTCGCTGTGCGCTACGGCCACGCCTTCGACGTCGAGCGTGTCGGTCTGCACCCCGAAGCGAACCGTGAAGTCGTACGTCTTGTCGCCGTTGAGCATCTGCCCCGTCAGCTTGGTCGCCTCGCCAAGCGCAATCGGCAGCACGCCGGTCGCCAGCGGGTCGAGCGTGCCGCCATGGCCGACCTTGACCTTGCCATGTCCGCCTGCGCGAAATGCGCGCTTGACCGCGGTCACCGCGTCGGTCGAGCCCAGGCCATAGGGCTTGTCGAGAATGATCCATCCATGCATGGCCAAGGCCGTTAGCAGCGTTGGTCGGCTTGACCAAACGGCGATGCGCCACTCCCGGACCATTCGTTGCGCAGCAGGCCGAAGACGCAGGTGTCGCGGACATAGCCGGTCCAGGTGATGCGGTTGCGGCGCAGCGTGCCTTCGTGCTTTGCCCCCAGCTTGCGCACCGCCGCCTGGCTGCGCAGGTTGCGCGCATCGACCCGGAACTCGATGCGGGTGTATCCGCAGGCAAAGGCATGATCGATCATCAAACGCTTCATCGCCGTGTTCACCCCGGCGCCGCCGCGCGCGGCGGGTTCGATATAGGTGCCGCCGATCTCGACCACGTGGTTGCGTTCGTCAGGCGCGATATAGCAGGTCATGCCGACGAGTGCGCCGCGATGGATCACGGCAAAGCGCACCCAGTTGGTGGTCGCGTGAAACTCCTCCATCGCGCGGTCGAAATGCTCGTCCAGCATCGAGACCGGATATATTTCCCAGATGTCGGGGTCCCGCGCGCAGGCGGCGCGCAGCGACTCGATATGTTGGTCGGCCAGGGGTTCGAGCCGGACATCGCCCAGTTCGAGCATGGTGCGCAGCAGACTCATGCCATCCGCGCCATGAAATGCTTGCGGCACAGCGCGATGTAGCGGTCATTGCCACCGATTTCGGTCTGCGCGCCGGTCTTCACCGCTTGGCCCTGTTCATCGACGCGCAGGTTCATCGTCGCCTTGGCGCCGCATTCGCACACGGCCTTCAACTCGACCAGATGATCGGCGATCGCCAGCAACTGCGCGCTGCCGGGGAACAGCTCCGCCTGAAAATCGGTACGCAGGCCGTAACACAGTACCGGTATCTTGAGTTCGTCACAGATGCGCGCGCACTGGAACGCCTGCGCCTTGGTGAGAAACTGTGCCTCGTCGATCAGCACGCAATGCAGCGGAGCGTCGGCCAGATCGAGCGCGACCGCAGCGAAGATATCGGTATCCGGCTCGAACAGGTGTGCAGGAGCCTGCAGCCCGATCCGAGAGGTGATCTGCCCCACGCCGAACCGGTCATCATGCGCCGCGGTCCACAGCATCGCGCGCATGCCCCGCTCGGCATAATTGAACGCCGCCTGGAGCAGCGTGGAGGATTTGCCCGCGTTCATCGAGGCGTAGTAGAAATAGAGCTTGGCCATCAGGGTTTGGCGCGCTCATCAACAATAATGCCCAGAGAGCCATCGGACTGTGGTTCAACCCTTGCGGCCTCACCGCCGCGGATACCAAGGCTTTTGCGTATGACGGCGGGAATAGTGATCCGGCCCCGCGTCGACATCTGGATCTGGTAAACCTTGTCCGTCATCGCACCCCCCCCCGCCAAATAGCCCGCAACGGTCACCGGAATAGCTGACTCAATCGTCGTTGCCCAGATCCTGTGCCACCTTGGGCGCGCTCAGCAGCTTGTCGATATGGCTGCCGGTGTCGAAGCTGTCGTCGGCGAGAAACTTGAGCTTCGCCGCATATTTGGTGCGGATCCGCGCGGCGACTTCTTTCTGGAAGAAGGCGGTGTTGGTGCGCAGCGCCTTGAGCACGACCTCCTCGTCCTTGCCCAGCAGGGGCTTCACGAACACGGTGGCGTGGCGCAGGTCGGGCGACATGCGCACTTCTGTTATCGAGATGGTCGTTGCGGTCAGCACCGCATCGTGCACTTCGTCGCGCGCGAGCAGTTCCGACAGAACGTGCCGCACCTGTTCGCCGACGCGCAGCACGCGGACGGAACGCCCTTCGGGGCCGGTATCGTTATGCTTGGCCATAATGTCCTTTCACGACACCCCGCCGCCTCAACGGGCGGCGGGGGTCACGAATTACAGTGTCCGGTCGCGCATTTCGACGTCGAACGTCTCGAGGATATCGCCCGGCTTGATGTCGTTCGTATCCTGCAGCACGACGCCGCATTCAAGCCCTGTGCGGACCTCGGCGACATCGTCCTTGAACCGGCGCAACGAAGAGATGACCGTCTTGGAGACGATGACATCGTCGCGGGTGATGCGCGCGTGCAGACCCTTGCGGATGAAGCCGTCGGTGACGAGCAGACCCGCTGCCTTGTCCTTCTTGCCTGCCGGGAAGATCTCCTTGATCTCGGCGCGGCCGACCACGGTTTCGATGCGCTCGGGGCCGAGAACCCCTGCCATCTCGCCGCGAATGTCGTCGAGCAGATCGTAGATGATGTCGAAGTACTTGAACCGCACGCCATCGCGCGTCGCCAGCGCCCGTGCCTGCGCATTTGCGCGGACATTGAAGCCGATGATCGGCGCATTCGAGGCCTTGGCCAAGGTCACGTCGGATTCGGTGATGGCACCCACGCCTGCGTGCAGCACGCGGGCCTTGATGTCGTCGGTCGAGATCTTGTTGAGCGCGGTGACGATCGCTTCGACCGAACCCTGCACATCGCCCTTGACCAGCACCGGATATTCCTTGGCGCGGTTGGCGGCGAGCGACGAGAACATCGTGTCGATGTTGGTCGGTGCCATCGTCGTGCGCTTTTCGAGCGCCTTCTGGCGGCGATAATCGGCGACTTCACGCGCCCGCTGCTCGTTCTCGACCACGGTCAGCTTGTCGCCCGCAGACGGCACGCCGGTGAGGCCGAGCACTTCGACGGGCTCGGACGGTCCCGCGCTTGGGACCTGCTTGCCCTTGTCGTTGATCAGCGCGCGGACCTTGCCCGACTGCTCGCCCACGACGAAGATGTCGCCCTTCTTGAGCGTGCCGCGTTGCACCAGAACGGTGGCAACGGGGCCACGGCCCTTGTCGAGCTTGGCCTCGATCACGACGGCTTCTGCTGCGCGATCGGGGTTGGCCTTGAGCTCGAGCAGTTCGGCCTGAAGCATGATCTTCTCGATCAGGCCATCAAGGTTGATCTTCTTGAGCGCCGAGACTTCCACGTCCTGCACGTCACCCGACATCGCTTCCACGATGACCTCGTGCTCGAGCAGGCGTTCGCGGATCTTCTGCGGGTTGGCGCCTTCCTTGTCGACCTTGTTGATCGCCACGATCATCGGCACGCCGGCCGCCTTGGTGTGGTTGATCGCCTCGATCGTCTGCGGCATCAGGCCGTCATCGGCCGCCACCACCAGGATGACGATGTCGGTGACATTGGCACCGCGCGCCCGCATCTCGGTAAAGGCCGAGTGGCCCGGGGTGTCGAGGAAGGTGATCTTGTCGCCCGAGGAGACCTGCACCTGATAGGCGCCGATATGCTGGGTGATTCCGCCGGCTTCGCCAGCGACGACATCGGTGCCGCGCAGGGCATCGAGCAGGCTGGTCTTGCCGTGATCGACATGGCCCATGATCGTAACCACCGGCGCGCGCGCCGACATGGTTTCGTCTGCGTCGACATCGGCGTCGTGATCGATCTCGACATCGCTGTCCGAGACGCGCTTGATCTTGTGGCCGAACTCTTCGACCAGCAGCTCGGCGGTATCCTGATCGATCGCCTCGTTGATGGTGACCATCATGCCCAGCTTGAACAGCGACTTGACAAGGTCGGAGCCCTTTTCCGCCATGCGGTTGGCCAGTTCCTGGATCGTGATCACCTCGGGCACGACAACGTCGCGGACCTGCTTGGGCTGAGCTTCGCGGCTCTGGCCCGACATATGCGAGCGGCGTTCCTTGTCGCGGGCACGCTTCAATGCGGCGAGGCTGCGCGCACGCGCGCCGCCATCACCTTCGTTCAGCGCCTTGCTGACGGTGAGCTTGCCCGACTGGCGACGGTTGTCGACAACCTTGGCGCCGGTCGCTTTCTTCGGCTTGATTTCCGGCCGCGGGGGCGATGCCACCGGAGTGAATCGGCGCGGCGGCGGGGCCGCCACAGGCTTGGCGTCTTCGGCAGCCGGCGTTTCGGCAGCCGGTTCAGCCTTGGCTTCGACGGGATCGGCTTCCTGCGGCGCGCGGGTTGCTTCCGGAGAAGCAGGCGCTGCATCGGTGGTGGGCGCGGGGGCGGGGGCGGCGGGCTCGCTCTCGGCCTTCTTAGCGTCTTCGGAACGGCGACGGGCTTCTTCGGCGGCGCGCTGCTTTTCCTCGGTTTCGCGGCGGCGGGCCTCTTCAAGCGTCGACAGACGGGCCTCTTCGGCCTCGCGCAGCAGCTTTTCCTGGATCTCGCGACGGCTCAGCATCGAGGACTGGGTGGGGCGCGGCGGCGGCGGGGGGGCTGCAACCGGAGCAGGCGCGGGGGCAGGGGCCGCAGCGGGCGCAGGCGCGGCCACGGGCGCTTCGCCTGGCTTGCCGACCAGCTTGCGGCGCTTTACTTCGACCACGACCTTGTTGGTGCGGCCATGGCTGAACGTCTGCTTGACTTCGCCAGCCTCGACAGAACGCTTCAGCCCCAGAGGCTTGCGACCCAATGTCGGCTTGTTTTCGGTATCTTCACTCATCGAACAGACTCAATCCTCAATAAATACGTCACGTCGGGTGATGCGTTTGCGACATCACCGGTCCGCGTGGGGCGATCCACGCACGCCAAAGCGCGCTAGATCGTCATGCCGGGGGCAGATACAGCCCCCTCCCCTTTGAAATGCAGCAATCGGCCAAGAAACTGGTCAATGCGCGCGGCGGCGCGATGATCGGTCAGCGCCACATGAACCGCGTTGTCGCGCCCCAATGCCACAGACAGGCGGGTCCGGTCTACAGGCAATACAATGCCGCGATTGCCGCTGCCTTCGGTTTCGCTGCCCACGCGCCAGGCCTGATCGAGCTTGCCGTTGCCGTCAGGCGCGGCATCGCTGGCGTGCAGCAGCATCGTCACCTTGCCGCGCCGCGCGGTCTCGGCAATCCGGTCGGAACCGGTGAGCAACGTGCCCGATCGGGCCTCGAGGCCCAGCCGGTCGAGCAGGGCGCGTGTCAGCGCTTCCTCGATGGCTTGCGGCAAGTCTTCTGGGATGGTGATCGGCCCGGTCTTGAACGCGCGGGCGAGGGCGCCTTTCAGCTTGCCCTTGCCGATTGCCTCTTCCAGCGCGGCGCGATCCACCCCGATCCAAGCGCCGCGTCCGGGCGCCTTGGCGCGCACATCGGGCGCGACCACGCCATCGGGGCTGATCGCAAGACGGATCAGATGGGCGCGCTCGTCCCGCTCGCCGCTGAGGATACAGCGGCGAATGGGACCTTCTGCGGTGTCGGCAGAGGGGGTAGGCGCGTCGGCTGCTAGATCAGCAACCGTGTCATTGGGAGGTTTCCGCATTCGCGTCCTCCCCGGTTTCAGGTGCAGCTTCGGCCGCGACTTCCGGTTCAGCTGCCGGTGCAGCCTCGGTCGTGTCTTCGTCCTCGAACCAGTGCGCACGCGCGGCCATGATGATCTCGTTGCCCTGCTCTTCGTTCAGGCTATAGGTCGCCAGCACGCCGCCCTTGTCTTCGGGGCGCTTGTTCGAAGGCGCCGAATTGTCGCGGCGACGCTGCTCGACGCGCTTCTTGGCGATCAATTCGTCGGTGGCGAGGTCGGCCAGATCGTCGAGCGTCTTGATGCCGGCCTTGCCCAAAGTCACCAGCATCGCTTCGGTAAGGTGCGGCAGTTCGGCCAGCGCATCTTCGACACCCAGTGCGCGACGCTCTTCGCGCGAGGCTTCCTCGCGGCGATCGAGCGCTTCCTGCGCGCGGTTCTGCAGTTCGGCGGCGAGTTCCTCGTCAAAGCCTTCGATGCTCGAAAGCTCGTCGGGCGAGACATAGGCCACTTCCTCGAGCTCGCTGAAGCCTTCGGCGACCAGCAGCTGCGAGAGCGTTTCGTCGACGTCGAGCTCGTTCTGGAACAGCTCGGAGCGCTCGGTGAATTCCTTCTGGCGCTTCTCGCTCGATTCGGCCTCGGTCATGATGTCGATGGCAGAGCCGGTGAGCTGGCTGGCCAGACGCACGTTCTGGCCGCGACGACCGATGGCAAGCGACAGCTGGTCGTCGGGAACGACGACTTCGATGCGGCTTTCTTCCTCGTCGATCACCACGCGGCTGACGGTGGCGGGCTGGAGCGCGTTGACCACGAAGGTCGCGGTGTCTTCCGACCAGGGGATGATGTCGATCTTTTCGCCCTGCATTTCCTGCACGACCGCCTGAACACGGCTGCCCTTCATGCCGACGCACGCGCCGACGGGATCGATGCTGCTGTCATAGCTGATCACGCCGATCTTGGCGCGGCTGCCCGGATCGCGCGCAGCGGCCTTGATCTGGATGATGCCGTCGTAGATTTCAGGCACTTCGAGTTCGAACAGCTTGCGCATGAAATCGGGGTGCGCACGGCTGAGGAAGATCTGCGGTCCGCGGTTTTCACGGCGAACGTTGAGGATGATCGCGCGGATGCGATCGCCGACGCGGGCGACTTCGCGCGGGATCTGCTGTTCGCGGCGGATCACGCCTTCGGCGCGGCCCAGGTTGACGATGACATGGCCGAACTCGACCGACTTGACGACACCGGTGATGATCTCGCCGACGCGGTCCTTGAACTCTTCAAACTGGCGTTCGCGCTCGGCATCGCGGACCTTCTGGAAGATCACCTGCTTGGCGGCCTGCGCATCGATGCGGCCCAGGTCAACGGCGGGGAGCGGATCGACGATGAAGTCGCCGACGACGGCCCCTGCCTGCAGCTTCTGCGCGGCCTTGACGTCGACCTGCTTGAAATAATCCTCGACCGTCTCGACCACCTCCACGACGCGCCACAGGCGAAGGTCGCCGGTGTTGCCGTCAAGCTTGGCACGGATGTCGTTTTCCGCACCATAACGGGCCCGGGCAGCGCGCTGGATCGCCTCTTCCATCGCTTCCAATACGATGGATTTATCGATCATCTTTTCGGTTGCCACCGAATTGGCGATGGCGAGAAGTTCAGCCTTGTTGGCGGAAATGGCGCTGGCCATGATCAGTCTTCCTGTTCTTCGAGTTCGTCGGAATCTTGAGTATCTTCAATTTCGTCGGCGCCGCTGGTGTCGAGCGGTCGCGTCGCGGCAATCAGCTTGTTGGTCAGCATCAATTTGGCACTGATCACGTTCGAATGCGGCACGGTGACCGCGCCGGATTTCTTGTCCTGCACGGTGATCATGTCGCCTTCAAGCGACAGCAGATCGCCGGTCAGCTGTTTGCGGCCCTGTGCGGGTTCGGTCAGCATCAGCCGGGCTTCATGCCCCAGCCAGTTGCCGAAATCCTTGAGCCGGGTCAGCGGACGGTCGATGCCGGGCGAGCTGACCTCGAGCCGGTAGGAGCCGGGGACCGGGTCCTTGCCGGCTTCCTCGAGCGCGTCGAACACATCGGAAATGCGGCGCGACAGGCTGGCGCAATCGTCGATGTTGAGCTGGCCGGTGTCGGGCCGCTCGGCCATGATCTGCAGCGTCCGTTCGTCGCCCGCACCGAAAAGGTGCACGCGCACGAGATCGAAGCCAAGCGCGTTGGCTTCGGGTTCGATCAGGGCAGACACGGCAGAAAGGTCGGTCAAAAGCGGGCTCTCATAGATGCAGCTGTCGTCATGGCGGCAAAAGCGGTGTGGTGCCGGCCCCGTGTGGCGCCAGCCCGTCAAGCTTCAACAACCATGTCGGGATGGATCGCCATATAGGTGCAAGGCTGCGCATTGGCAAGAATTATGTCGGTCCGCGCGGTGCCTGTCTGGCGGCATTGCAGAGCCGTTAACCCGCAGCGGACTTACCGTCCCGCTGGGGGACGCAGCCGATCCTGTGCTGGCGATTCGGGGCCGGGATCGCTAATGCTCTTTCCAGAGCCGCGATGATGCGGCCAGACGGATCGGCGGAGCAGACAGCATGGCGGCAACCCTCAGGCCCAGGGCACGGCAAATGGCGGGGATCGGCATGCTGGCCGCAGCGGCGCTGCTGGTCACCGCGGTGGTCACCAGTGCGCCGGGCGATGCGGCGATCAAGTCCGCTGCGATTGCACCGCTTCCCGGGGCGGACGGCGAAAAAGGCAACGCGCCCGAGGTTCGCGCCCTGACACAGGCAGAGGCCGCTGCCACCAGCCCCGAGCAGATCGGCTATGCCATCAAGAGCGTGATGACCATCGACGGACCCCTTGGTCATGGCGATGCCTATTGGGACGAGAGCCGTGCGCCCGCCACCGGGCCGATGCTGATCACGGTCGATCTGGAAGCGCAGACGCTCTCGGTATTCCGCGACGGGCATGAGATCGGCGTGGCGGTGATCCTTTACGGAACGCCCGAAAAGCCGACGCCCCTGGGTGCATTCCCGATCACCCAAAAGAACGCCGATCACGTCTCGAACCTCTATGACGCGCCGATGCCCTATATGATGCGGCTGACCAATGACGGTGTCGCCATCCATGGCAGCGATGTGGAATGGGGCTATGGCACCCGCGGTTGCATCGGCGTGCCCACCGCTTTTGCCAAGAAGCTGTTCGAGCAGGTGAAGCTCGGGGATATCGTCATCATCACCAATGGCGAGCGCATCCATGTGGGCGACGCGGTGACCGGCGTCTGAGCGCCCCTTTGGGGATTTCTTTCGCAGGCATTGTGCGCAGCATGGCAAGCTGGCGAATGCGCTTGACCTGACACGCTGTATTATGGCAGTGAGGCAGTGATGGCAGACAACAGCAAACCCGTTTATCTCAAGCTGCGCGATATCATAGCAGCCTCGATCCTCGATGGCGTTTATGCCGAAGGCGACATGCTCCCTTCCGTCCGCGCCTTTGCTGCCGAACAACAGGCCAACCCGCTGACCGTCGCCAAGGCCTATCAGATGTTCCAGGATCAAGGGCTGGTCGAGGTCCAGCGCGGGGTGGGCATGTATGTCGCCGCCGGCGCTACTGAAAAGCTGCGTGACATGGAGCGCGAGGACTTCCTCAAGCACATCTGGCCGCCCGTGCTGCGCCAGATGCAGCGCATCGGGCTTTCCGCCAATACGCTGCTGGCAGACGAGAAGGCGTAAGTTGAGAGCGCTTAAATCGCAGCTACGCGACGCCTCACCCAAATGGCGAATCGATCGCCGGTTGCGGCGGGGTGAACCACACCGGGCCATCCTCGCCCATGTTGAAATGATCCTCCAGCCGGACACCGAAACGGTCGGGGATGACGATCATCGGCTCGTTTGAAAAGCACATGCCGGCGGCCAGCGGCGTCTTGTCGCCGCGTACCAGATAAGCCGGCTCGTGGATCGAAAGACCGATGCCGTGGCCAGTGCGGTGAGGCAGGCCGGGGAGAGTATAGTCCGGGCCCAGGCCCGCAGCTTCAAGCACATCGCGCGCGGCCTGATCGACGCTTTCGCATGGGCGTCCGGGCTGCGCGGCGGCAAAGGCTGCGGCCTGCGCTGCCTTTTCGAGGTCCCAGATGCGGCGCTGCTCGTCGGAGGGTTTTCCGAAGACATAGCTGCGCGTGATATCCGACTGATAGCCCTGCACCGAGGTGCCGGTGTCGATCAGCACCATGTCGCCCTCGCGCAGTTCCGGATCGCCGGGAAGGCCATGCGGGAAAGCGGTGCCGCGCCCGAACTGGACGATGCAGAAGGTGCTTGGCGCTCCGCCGATGGCGCGATGCGCCTCGTCGATGAAGCGGATCACCTCGCTGGCGCGAATCCCTTCGCGCAGGGTCAAAGCGGCGCGCCGGTGGACCTCCAGCGTCATCGACTTGACCTGCTGCATCAGCGCGATCTCGGCCGGGGATTTGTACATCCGGCAGCCATCGACCGCTGGCGCGCCGCTGACCAGTGTCAGCCCGGGCGCATCATGCCCGATGCGATCGACGAACAGGAACGGCAGGGCGGGGTCGATCGCGAGCGTGGCCACGCTCCATGCCCGGCACGCATCGGCGACCAGAGCGGTCGGCGATTCGTCTTCCTGCCACAGCCTGAACTTCACAGGGATCTGCAATTCCGCCTCGAGCGAGCCCAGTTCGAAATGTGGCGCGATCATCACCGGCTCGCCGGAAGCCGGGATCAGTAGCGCCACCAGCCGCTCGGTTGCGCCCCAGGGCACGCCAGCGAAATAACGCAGGCTGGTTCCCGCACCGATGATGAGCGCATCGGCGCCGCTGTCGCGGGTCAGCCGTCGCGCCTTCTCGATCCGCGCCAGCCGTTCGTCCTCGCCGATCGGTGCGGCGGGGTCGGTCCAGCGGGTGATTGCCGCCAACTGCGCTGCGGTGCTCGATCCGCCAATGCCTGTCATGTTGTGTCTCCAAATCGTGCCGGGTCGAATGCGGCGATGTCTGCCGGGAATGGCTGGCCGGTCGCCAGCGCGGCGATCGCCTCGCCGGTCACGGCGGCCAGCGTCATACCCAGATGCTGATGGCCAAAGGCATATAGCAGGTTGGCCGCGCGCCTGCTGCGCCCGATGGCGGGAAGGTAATCGGGCAGGGTGGGCCGCGCACCCATCCATTCAACGCCCGGTAAGTCGAAAGGCAGCCCCAATGCGGTGACATGGGCGCGCAGCTTTCGCCATTTGCCAGCGTCGGGAGGAGCATCGCGCCCGGAAAACTCGATGAAGCTCGCCGCGCGCAGCCCGTCTGCAAAGCGGGTGACGATCATCGATCGATCCTCGAATGCGACCGGCGGCATGTCGGCGGGCCAACGGCTTTTTCGCGACTGGATGTGATAGCCGCGCTCGGCGATCAGCGGGATACGCGCTTCCATCGGGCGCAGCAGATCGGCCGAGGCAGCCCCTGCGCTCAGCACGACATGGTCAGCGGTCAGCCGCTCGGCGCCAACCCGGGCAAAGGCCTGCCGATCGTCGATGTGCAGACCATCGACCTTCGCATGGCGGATCGTCCCGCCCGCGGCCAGCAGCGCCTGGCGCAGGCCATCGGCAAGAGCACCCAGATCGGTGATCTGTCCCGAGCCGGCAAAGCGCACCGCGCCTGCAACCCTGCCCTTCGGCGCCAGCACACGGATCGCTGCCAGCTCGTCCGGAGTTGCATCGCGCACTGTGGCGGTGCCGATGTCAGTCGCCCGCCAGTGCGCTCTGCCCTTGGCGGCGGTGGCCTCGCTTTCCCACGCCACGAAATGCCCGTCCTGCCGTAGCAGGTGGGCGACGCCGGTCAGGTCGCACAGCCGCTGCCAGGCGGGCATGGCCTCGGCCAGCAGGGCGGACAGCGCCCCGGTGCCGGCAGCAAAGCGGGCCGGGCCGCTCGCGCGCAGAAACTTAAGCGCAAACGGACCCCATGTCGCGATTTCGCGGACCGGCAGACTTAACGCGCCGCGCGGATACAGCCGCCCCAAAGCGCCCCTGATCATCGCGGGAGACGCCAGCGGCTGGACCTGCTCCACGGCGATATGCCCGGCATTGCCCCAGGATGCGCCTCGCGGCTTTTCCTGAGGCTCAAGCACTGCCACACTGATCCCCGAACGCTGCAGATGCAGCGCACAGGAGAGGCCGATCAGGCCTCCGCCGATGACGAGGCCGGTCGAGCGCGGGGCAGGGGAAGCATTTTCCATCTTGAGCGCATAATCTTATACTGTATACGATTTTGGCCGCAATCGGAGATTTCAGTGTGAGCGACACCCGATCAAAGACTCTTTGGCAAGGCGTATACCCGGCCGCCACCACGCAGTTCACCCAGGATCTCGCGATTGATCACGATGCCACCCAGCAGGTGCAAACGGCTTTGGTCGACGACGGTGTCGATGGGTTGATCGTGCTGGGGACATGCGGTGAGAACAACTCGCTCGAACCCGATGAGAAACTCGCCGTCCTCAAGAGTGCGGTCGAGGCGGTGGGAAACCGGGTGCCGGTGGTCGCGGGTGTCTCGGAGTTCACCACCGATCGCGCCGTGCGCTATGCACAGGCCGCCGAGGCGATCGGCATCGATGCATTGATGGTGCTTCCGGCCATGGTCTACGTCCCCAGCGTCGAGGAACTCTACACCCATCTGCGCACTGTGGCCGAGGCGACCAGCCTGCCGATCATGCTCTACAACAATCCGCCCGCCTATCGCGTCAATGTCGATTTCGACACGCTCGACCGGCTGGCAGACGTGCCCAACATCGTCGCGATCAAGGAAAGCGCGCCCGATCCGCGCCGCTTTACCGATCTGTTCAATCGCTTCGGCGACCGGTATACCCTGATGGCCGGGCTCGACGATGTCGCGCTCGAAGGGCTGATGCTGGGCGCGTCGGGCTGGGTCTCGGGTCTCACCAGCGCCTTTCCGCGTGAATCGGTGGCGCTGGTCGCGGCACAGCGGCGCGGCGATTATGCCGAGGCGTTGCGCATCTATCGCTGGTTCATGCCGCTGCTGCATCTCGATGCCGAGCATGATCTGGTGCAATCGATCAAGCTCGCCGAACAGATCATGGGGCGCGGGTCGGAACGGGTGCGGATGCCGCGCATGCCCTTGTCGGGCCAGCGGCGCGCCGATGTCATTGCCTGGGTCGAGCAGTGCGCGGCGACGCGTCCGCTTGCCGGCGCCTGATGCGGCATACCTTCTTCTGCATCGATGGGCATACGGCGGGCAACCCGGTCCGTCTGGTGGTCGGCGGCGCGCCGCTGGTGCGCGGGTCTTCGATGGCCGAGCGGCGGCAGGACTTTATCGAGCGCTTCGACTGGATCCGCACCGGGCTTTGCTTCGAGCCGCGCGGGCATGACATGATGTCTGGCGGTTTCCTCTATCCGCCGACCAGGCCGGAAAACGACATCGGTATCCTGTTTATGGAGACATCGGGCTGCCTGCCGATGTGCGGGCATGGCACGATAGGCATCATCACCTTCGCGCTCGAACACGGGTTGATCCAGCCCCGGGTGCCCGGCCATCTCAAGGTCGAGGTCCCGGCGGGCGATATCGCGATCGATTATGTGCGCAAGGGCGACCGGGTAACCTCGGTTCGGATTCGCAACGTTGCCTCATTCGTTGCGGCGCAGGGGATCAGGGTCGAAGTGCCTGGCGTGGGTCCGCTCAGCATCGACATCGCTTATGGCGGCAATTTCTATGCGATCATCGAGCCCCAACCGGGCTATCCGGGGCTGGACGCGCTGGGTGCGGCGCGGCTGGTGGAGCTGTCGCGCACGATCCGCGCAATGCTGCGCGAGAATGTCGTGCCGGTGCATCCACTCGATGACCGCATCCGCGGCGTCAGCCATGTGCTGTGGGCCGATGTGCCAAAAGGCGAGGGTGCCGACGGACGCAACGCGGTCTTTTACGGCGAGCGCGCGATCGATCGCTCGCCGTGCGGCACCGGCACGTCTGCGCGGCTGGCGCATCTGGTACACACCGGTCGGCTGCAGGTCGGCGACACCTTTGTGCATGAAAGCTATATCGGCAGCCGCTTCACCGGCAGGGTCGAGGCGAACGTCGATCTGGACGGGCATCCGGCGATCATTCCGTCGATCGAGGGATCGGCGATGGCCACCGGGTTCAACACGCTGTGGATCGATGACAATGATCCCTTCTGGCAGGGCTTCTGTGTGATATGAGGGCCTCATGAGCATCATCGCGCGCAATTTGTCCGAGCAACTGGTTGATCTGGTGCGAGATCGCATCCTCACCGGGGTCGTCGCCCCCGGCCGCCCGATAAGGCAGGATGCGCTGGCGGCGGAACTGGGGGTCAGCAAGATTCCCCTGCGAGAAGCCCTGGCGAGGCTCGAGGAGGAGGGGCTGCTCGCATCGCAGGCCAATCGCGGCTTTACCGTGCGCCCGCTCAACGCCCATGAGGCCGAGGAAGTCTACGCGCTTCGGCTGAAGCTGGAGCCCGACACGATCGCGCTGGCAGCGCGCAATGCGACCAGCGCTGACCAGCGCAAGGCGTCCGACATTCTGGACAGGCTCGATACCATGACTGACAGCTTGGGTGACGGCGTGGGGGCCTTCAACCGCGCCTTTCACATGGCGCTGCTGCGGCCCGCCGAGCGACCGGTGACCCTCACCATCCTGGAACGCCTGCATGTGCTGTCCGAACGCTATGTCCGCAAGCATCTCGAGCCGCTGGGCCGCGACGAGCGCGCCAATGGAGAGCATCGCGACATGCTGGCAGCGTGGCTGGCGCGCGATGAGCCGGCGATCACCGCGCTCACCGTCGCGCATATCGGCCAGACGCTGGACGATCTGCGCGTGCAACTGACGGCCAATGACACAGTAACACCCGGCCAGGCGCCAGGGTGAAACGACAAGGGGCGCACAATATGGGGTTTTTTGGGCCGATCAAGCCAATCGTCCAGGCGGCCGATGCGCCTGCGGGCAGCAGGCTCAAGCCGACCCTGTCGTGGCCGCACCTGATCGCGCTGGGCGTAGGCGCGATCGTCGGAACCGGCATCTACACGCTGACCGGCGTCGGTGCAGAACGCGCCGGGCCTGCGGTAATTCTGGCATTCGCCATTGCGGGGGCAGTGTGCGCCTGCGCGGCGCTGGCCTATGCCGAACTCGCCACGATGATCCCGACATCAGGCTCTGCCTATACCTACACCTATTCGGTGATGGGCGAGACTTTGGCATGGGTTGTCGGCTGGAGCCTGATCCTCGAATATTCGCTCGCCTGCTCGACTGTCGCGGTCGGCTGGTCGGGCTATCTGGTCGGCTGGCTGCAATCGGCGGGCGTCGCTTTGCCCGAGATGCTGCTGGCAGGGCCCCATGCAGGCGGCATCATCAACCTGCCTGCGGTGATCGTCTCGCTGGCCATTGCCGGCATGCTGATGGCGGGCACCCGCGAGAGCGCGACGCTCAACATCGTCCTGGTCATCATCAAGCTTGCTGCGCTCACCGCGTTCATCGCGCTGGCGGCGCCCGCGTTCGATGCCGACAATTTGACCCCGTTCATGCCCTATGGCTTCGGCAGCACGGTGCAGGATGGCTCGACGCGCGGGGTGATGGCCGCGGCCGCGATCGTGTTCTTTGCGTTCTACGGCTTCGATGCGGTGGCGACATCGGCGGAAGAGGCGCGCAATCCTGGCCGCGATCTCACCATCGGCATCCTCGGATCGATGGCGGTCTGCACGCTCATTTACATGGCGGTCGCGCTGTCGGCGATCGGCGCGATGTCGTATCTCGATCTCGGTAACTCGCCCGAACCGCTGGCTTTGGTGCTGCGCACCCTGGGCCATCCGACGGCATCGTATCTGGTGGCGCTTGCTGCGCTGATTGCGCTGCCATCGGTCATCCTGGTGATGATGTACGGGCAGAGCCGCGTGTTCTTCGTCATGGCGCGCGATGGGCTGCTGCCCCCGGTATTGTCGCGCGTGTCGCCCAAGACCGGCGCGCCGGTGCTGGTTACGGGGATCACCGGGGTTTTCGTGGCCGCGGTCGCAGGCTTTTTCCGGCTCGACGAGATCGCCGAGCTCGCCAATGCGGGCACCTTGCTGGCGTTCATCGCGGTCGGCGCTTGCCTGATGATCCTGCGCAAGTGCGCGCCCGACCTCAAGCGCGTGTTCAGATGCCCGCAGCCCTATCTGGTCGGCACGCTGGCAATCCTTGGTTGTCTGTATCTGATGGTAAGCCTGCCGTCACATACCCTGGTGCGCTTTGCGCTGTGGAACGTTGTGGGTCTTGCCATCTACTTCCTCTACAGCCGTTCGCGCAGCCAGGCGCTGCAGGGCCAGGTTGCGACCTGACCGGACAAGTAGAGTTCATCTTGGCTGGTGTATGATCACCAGATCCCAACCGTCTCTCAGGCCATCGAGAGATGTACGAGCAGGAAGATTTGACGCAATGACCCACGCTGCGACCCTCACGGGCGAATATTTTATCGCAGGCGAACGGCGCGGAGGCGGCGAGGTGTTTCACGCTTATGATCCTGTGGCGGGCGCCAGCATCGAAGGCATGGGGTTTTTCAGCGCCAGCGAATCGGATCTGGCCGATGCCTGCGCGGCTGCCGAGGCTGCAGCGGTTCCCTATGCCGATCTGCCACTCGACACCCGCGCTGCGTTCCTGGACGCCATCGCCGCGAACATCGAGGCACTGGAAGATGCGCTGATCGAACGGGCATCGCGCGAATCGGGGCTCCCGGTGGCACGCATCACCGGCGAGCGCGGACGCACCTGCGGCCAGTTGCGATTGTTCGCCAGCGAAGTGCGCGGCGGCCAGTGGCTCAAGCTGCGCATCGACCATGCCGACCCAGCACGCACCCCGCCCAAGCCTGATCTGCGGCTGCGCATGGTGCCGCTGGGTCCGGTGGCGGTGTTCGGCGCTTCCAACTTTCCGCTCGCCTTCTCGACTGCAGGCGGCGACACCGCGTCGGCGTTGGCTGCGGGCTGCCCGGTCGTCGTCAAGGGCCACCCCGCACATCCGGGCACGTCCGAACTGATCGCTGCGGCCATAGTCAGGGCGGCGGCTGACACCGGTGTTCCGCCGGGCGTGTTCAGCCTGCTGAGCGGCACGGGCAACGCGCTTGGCGCGACGCTGGTGGCGGACCCGCGGATCCAGGCGGTGGGCTTCACCGGATCGCGCAGCGGCGGCGAGGCGCTGATGAAGATCGCCGCAGCCCGCACCCAGCCGATCCCGGTCTTTGCCGAAATGTCGGCAATCAACCCCGTGATCCTGCTGCCCGCAGCGCTCGCGGCACGTGGCGACGCGCTGGCGGCAGGCTATATCGGGTCGCTGACCATGGGGTCGGGGCAGTTCTGCACCAATCCCGGGCTGGTGCTGGCCATCGAGGGTGCCGCTCTAGATGCCTTTCTGGTGGAGGCTGGCCAGATCGTCGAAGTGCAGGCGCCGCAGACCATGCTCACCGCAGGCATCCACTCCGCCTATGAAAAGGGCAGCGCCGCGCTTGCCGCCACGGCCGAGGTGCAAACCATCGCGCGCGGCGTCCACCCCACCGGTCCGCACGAAGGCCGCGCCGCGCTGTTCAGCGTTTCCGCACAGGACTGGCTCGCCAATGCCGAGCTTCGCCACGAGGTGTTCGGCGCGGCGTCGATCGTGGTGCGCTGCGCCGACCGCGACGAACTGCTGACGGTCATTGCCTGTCTGGAAGGCCAGTTAACCGCGACGCTGCACATGGACGAGGCAGACCTTGACGATGCTCGCGCATTGCTGCCGGTGCTGGAGCGGCGAGTTGGCCGAATTCTCGCCAATGGCTGGCCGACCGGCGTCGAGGTGGGTCACGCCATCAACCATGGCGGGCCCTTCCCCGCGACCTCGGATGGGCGCACCACATCTGTAGGAACGCTTGCGATCGACCGGTTTCTGCGACCGGTCAGCTATCAGGATTTACCGTCTGCACTGTTGCCGCAGATGCTGCGCGATGGTGCTCAGGCTGGCGTCCTGTCGCGCATCGATGGAGAATGGAAGCTTTGATACATCTGCCTGCCGAGATTGCCGATTATGTCCTGCGTTCCTGCCCTGCGCGCACCGAAGAGGCGGTGATGAGCCGCTTCGGGATCAGTTACAACACCTTCCGCAAGATCGAGCGCGGCGAGCCGATCCGCGGCTCTGTCGCGCAGCGCCTGCTTGAGCGTATCGCGGAGGAACGCGTCGCCTGATCGCGCTTTATGGCCGGATCGGGACAAAACCAGTTGCAATTTACAACGATGTCAGCATGGTATAGCCTTTGACTGACGCGAGAGATCCGCAGGCAAGCGGACTGCACCGGAGAGCCTGACCCATGAAGCACGAAAAGCCGTCCGACTTCAAAGCTGCCACCCATTTCGACGTGCTGATCATCGGTGCGGGGATTTCGGGTATCGGCATGGCCGTCCACCTCAAGGAAAAGTGCCCCGGGCGCAGCTTCGCCATCCTCGATCAGCGCAGCGACATCGGCGGCACCTGGAACCTTTTCCAGTATCCGGGGATTCGCTCTGACAGCGACATGCACACCCTGGGCTTCGAGTTCGAGCCCTGGCGCGAGCAGAAGGCGATCGCCGACGGGCCGTCGATCGTGAGCTATCTGCGCCGGATCAAGGACGAGCGCGGCCTGAACGATCACCTCCGCCTCGGCCACAAGGTGCTCTCGGCGAGCTGGTCGAGCAGCGATGCGCGCTGGACGGTCGCTGCCGAGGTGGAAGGGCAGGGCGTATGCCATCTCACCGCCAACTATCTGTTCATGGGCACCGGCTATTACGACTATGATCAGGGCTATGACCCGACGTTTGAAGGTCGCGAGAGCTTTGGCGGCGAGATCATCCATCCGCAGTTCTGGCCCAAGGACTTCGATTATGCCGGCAAGCGGGTGGTGGTGATCGGCTCGGGCGCGACCGCGGTGACGATCGTGCCCTCGATGACCGACAAGGCGAGCCATGTCACGATGCTGCAGCGTACCCCGACCTGGTATTGGAGCCGTCCGGCCAAGGACTGGCTGGCGAACAGCCTGCGCGCCATCATGCCCGACACCTGGGCCTATCGCTTCATCCGCTTCAAGAACGTCCGGATGCAGCAACTGTCGTTCAAGCGTGCGCGCGAAAACCCCAAGAAGGTGGGCGACTATCTGCTCAAGCGCATCCGCAAGATCATGGGTGGCCAGATGAACGAGCCCGATTTCCAGCCGCCTTACGGCCCCTGGGAACAGCGGCTGTGCCTTGTCCCCGACGGCGACATGTTCCACGCAATTCGCGACGGAAAGGCGGATATCGTCACCGACCATATCGAGAGGTTCACGCCCACCGGCATCCAGCTCAAATCGGGCCGGCATCTAGACGCCGACGTCATCATCACCGCCACCGGGCTCAAGCTCGCGATGGCGGGCAAGGTGGCCTTCTCGGTCGATGGCGAGCCGGTCGATTTCACCCAGCATTTCTATTACAAGGGCTGCATGTTCAGCGACGTGCCGAACATGGCGATCGTTTTCGGCTATCTGAACGCGTCATGGACGCTAAAGGTCGATATCGTTGCCGATTTCGTCTGCCGCACGCTCAACCACATGCAGGCCACCGGCGCGGATATCGCGGTGCCGGTGCTCGGCAGCGATGGCCCGGTCAACGAGGAGGATATCTTCGATTTCTCCTCGGGCTATGTTCAGCGCGCGCTCGATATCCTCCCCAAGCAGGGCGACCGCATGCCGTGGCGGCTCAACCAGGATTACCTGTTCGACCGCAAGGTGCTGCGCGAGGAAGCGGTCGACGATGGCGTGCTCGCCTTCCGCAAGGCCGATGCGCTGGCCCCGCAGCAAGAGGCCATTGCGGCGGAGTGATGCTTATCGCGCCGGTGTGGCGAACGCGGCGCGATAAGCGGGCCTGACCTGGTCCAGCGTCGCGCCAGGCAGCGGCAGGCTGATTTCATAAACGCCTTCGGCATAGGGCCCCGCGACATAGGGCGCGGCGATGAACATCATCCGGTCGAAGCCGGTCTCGTCGCTCGCATACGGCACCAGCACCAGCTCTGAAAAGGGCGGGCAGGTGTTGAACATGTCGTCGGGTTCGCCCATGTCCGCGCCGCGCTTCTGCCGCCGCTCATTCGTCAGGGCAGCGCAATAGCGCTCGCGCATCGGTTTGAGTGCCGCTTCGGCATTGTCAAACAGTGCGGCCAGTTGCACCCTTTTGTCTGCCAGCTTGTCCCAGAGCAGCGCCTCATAGCCGGTGTTGCCGTGCGCGCCGCCGCTATAGCTGCTGATTTCCGCCACCATCGCGAGAATCTGGTCGGTTTCCCCGGTAACTTTCCATTTGACCCCCAGCATATGCGGATTGAACGGATAGGCGTTGGCCGCAGCATCCTTGCGAGCCTCGGCGGTCTGCGTCTCGATCTCGGTCAGCGCCCTGGCGCGTTCGGCATCCAGCATCGCTGCGAGCTTCGGAAGCGCCGCAGCAGGGGCGGGATAGATATAGCTGAGGGCGAAGGCATCGGTCTCGCGCTCGAAATCGACGGGCTGCGCCGCCGCGCTGCCGGCTGCGGGAGCATCGCTTTCGGCGGCATCAGGCGCGGAATTCTCGCACGCTGCCATGGCCGGCAGCGCCAAGGCTGCCAAGGCGGCCAGGATCAAATGGGCGGGTCGGCGAACTGCCATATTTCTGTCTCGCTCGGCTGGCTTAAAAATGCTCTAAGCTGCGATGATGATGGATTTATCTCACCTCGTCCAGCCGGACATTGGTCAACCCGCCCGCACCCTCCACCTCGTCGACAAGGCGGGCTTTTCCGCCTGGCTGGCCTCGGCGCCGCCGCGCGTGCGCAACCACCTTGCCGCGATGCGCTTTACTGCAAGACCGCACGAACTGGTGGTGGTGCCCGGCGATGCCGCCGACGATTGGGCGGTGGCGCTGGGCGTGGCAGACAGTGCCAATCTGCGCCCCTGGTGTCTCGCCAGGGCACCCGAGGTGCTGGCGGGCGGTACCTACCGGATTGAAGCCGATGCCAAGCCCGGCGATGCGGTGATCGGCTGGGCGCTCGCGCAGCACCGCCTCGCCGGTTACAAGAAGCCCGAGGACAACCCGCAAGGCGCGCGCATCTTGCTGACCACCGATCCCTCCCGGCTTGCCGACCGGATGGCTGAGGCGGAAGCGACCGCCTGGGTGCGCGACATGGTCAACACCCCCGCCGAAGACATGGGGCCGGGCGACCTGGAAGCCGCGGCCGAGGCGCTGGCGAAGCGCTATGGCGCGGTGCTGGAGGTGACGCGCGGCGATGCGCTCGCGACGGCCTATCCGATGATCCACGCGGTCGGGCGGGCTGCGGCGCGCAGCCATGCTCCGAGGCTGATCGAAATGCACTGGGGGCGCGAGGAGCATCCGCGTCTGGCGATTGTCGGCAAGGGCGTGTGCTTCGATAGCGGCGGGCTGGATATCAAGCCGGCATCGGGCATGCTGCTGATGAAGAAAGACATGGGCGGCGCGGCGCACGCGCTGGCGCTGGCGCAGCTGATCATGCGCGGCGGCCTGCCTGTGCGGCTGCACCTGCTGGTCGGCGCGGTGGAGAACGCCATTTCCAGCAACAGCTTCCGACCGGGTGACGTGCTCAAAAGCCGCAAGGGCATCAACGTCGAGATCGGCAACACCGATGCCGAAGGCCGGCTGGTGCTGGGCGATTGCCTGGCAAAGGCGAGCGAGACTCCGCCCGATCTGATGATCGATTTTGCCACGCTTACCGGCGCAGCGCGGGTCGCGCTGGGGCCGGACCTGCCGGCCGTGTTCGCCAACAGCGATCCGCTCGCCGATGGCCTGATCGCCAGCGGCACCCAGGTGGGCGACCCGTGCTGGCGGCTGCCCCTGTGGGCGGGATATGAGGACATGTATGCCAGCGACGTTGCCGATATCGGCAACAGCGGCGGGGCGTTTGCAGGCGCGGTGACTGCGGCCCTGTTCCTGCAGCGCTTTGTCGGCGAAGGCATTGCCTGGGCGCATTTCGATACATTTGCCTGGCGGCCGACACCGCGCCCGGGTCAGCCCAAGGGCGGCGAGGCTCTGGGGCTGCGGGCATCATGGAATTATCTTCGGGCCCGCTATGGCGCCGGCGGCTGATCGGGCCCGGGCCTTGCGGGCATTTTCCCAGGCTACAGGCTGTGCTAACCGGCGCCTTGGACAAATCGTTCCAACTCGTCTATCTGCGCCGCCTGCCCGATGCCATGGACGGGCGCATGATCATGTCGTGGCGATAATTTGCGCGGGGGACCGGGTTTCTTGACACATTCTTCGGGCTCTTTGGCGATGCATTCGCTGGCGGGTGAACCGGCGGCGGACGGTCCTTCGGCCCCGGTGCAGCAGTTTGTGTTGACCGGACCGGTGACGGACTATGATCCGCGCGTCACCCCCATTCGCGGTGATCTGGCGGATATCGGTCTGGCCGGCCGGTTCTTCGCGCCGCATTATGTCTCCCCGCAAATCCACCGCGTGACCGGCAACGGGGCGATGATGCGCAAGGCCGGCTCGGGCGATGCCGAAGCCGTGAGCCAGCTGCTGCCGGGCGAAGCGTTTGCCCTGCTCGACAGCGCGGGCGACTGGGCCTGGGGCTATGGGCTGCACGATGGTTATTGCGGCTATGTCCGGCTGGACGAGATCGCGCTGGACGTCGCCGATCCCACCCACATCGTCCATGTCCGCCGCGCCTTGGTCTTTGCCGGGCCATCGATCAAGACGCCGATGATCGCCGCCTATCCGATGGGCGCGCAGATCACCGTGGGCGAGACCAGCGAGTGCGGCAAGTTCCTGTCGGTCGCGGACGGGTGGATGTCGATGCGTCATGCGATCACGCTCGACCAGCGGACGTGCGACCCGGTCGACCGTGCCCAGCAGCTCGTCGGCGCGCCGTATCTGTGGGGTGGACGCGGCGGGGACGCGCTCGATTGCTCGGGGCTTGCGCAATTGGTGCTGGCGCTGGCAGGGCATGACGTGCCGCGCGACTGCGACCAGCAGATGGCGGCGATCGGGCGGATGCTAACCGAAGACGAGGCGCTGCAGCGCGGCGATCTGGTCTTTTTCCCCGGCCATGTCGGCCTGATGATCGATGCGGTGACGTTGCTCCATGCCAATGCGCACTGGATGCAGGTGGTGGCCGAGCCGCTCGCCGATGTCATCTCCCGCTTTCCAGAGACGACGCCGCAGCCGGTGCTGGCGCGCAAGAGGATCGACTGATGCCAAAAGTCTTTATCGACGGTGCCGTCGGCACCACGGGCCTGGAAATTGCCGAACGGATGGCTGGTCGCAGCGATTTCCGCGTGATCAGCCTGTCCGATGCCGATCGCAAGAACGTTGCCGCGCGGGCGGCGATCATCCGCGATTCGGATTTTGTCATCCTGTGTCTGCCCGACGATGCCGCGCGCGAAGCTGTGGCGTTTGGCGAGGGCGCACCGACCCGGTTCATCGATTGTTCGACCGCGCACCGGGTTGCCGACGGCTGGGTCTACGGCTTTGCCGAGTTCAGCGCCGGCCAGCGCGATGCGATCCGCACCGCGGCCCGGGTGAGCAATCCTGGCTGCTACTCGACCGGGTTTATCGCCTTGGTGGCGCCTCTGGTCGAACAGGGGCTGCTGCCATCCGACCATGGCTTCATCGTCAATGCAGTCAGCGGCTATTCGGGCGGGGGCAAGGACCTGATCGCCCGGATGCAGAACGATGCGCCAGAGATCGGCTATCGTGCCTATGCGCTGGGCCTCGAGCACAAGCATTTGCCCGAAATGCAGGTGCGCTGCGGGCTCAGCCGCTCGCCGCTGTTTTCTCCCGCCGTGGTCCGCGCGTTCCGCGGAATGCTGGTCGACGTGCCGCTGTTTCTCGATCCCGAACTCGGGTTTGCAGATGCGCGGACGCTGCACGAGGCCTTGGCCGATCATTATGCCGATGAGCCGCTGGTGTCGGTCGCCCCGGCGGGCACTGCTCCAGCGGAACTGCTGGTGTCGGAAGGCGACGCAGCGAGCGACTGTCTTAAGCTTTACGTGCTGCCCAGCGCCGACGGATCGCAGGCGCGCCTGATCGCGATGCTCGACAATCTAGGCAAGGGCGCCAGTGGTGCTGCGGTCCAGAACCTCAACATCATGGCCGGGCTCGACGAGCAGGCTGGCCTCAGGGTCTGACCGTCATAGTCAGCGCGCGCGCTTGACCGCATACAGCGCCTGATCCGCACGCAGGAACATGGCCTCGGCGTCATAGGAAATGGCGTTGTTGGCCATGGCCACGCCATGGCTCGCGCCTGCTTCCAGCAAGTGACCGTTCCACACGACCGGCATCCGCAGCAGTGCGATGGTAACAGCGATGCGCTCTCCCAGCCGCTGCAGGTTGCGGTCGCTGGGCAGCAGCACCGCGAACTCGTCCCCGCCGATGCGAGCGACCATCAGGGCATCGGGGAAGGACTGGCAGATGCGCTGGCCGAACTGGACCAGGCACATATCGCCCGCAGCATGGCCATATACGTCGTTGATCTGCTTGAACCCGTCGACGTCGAACAGCAGCAATGCACCAAGCGGGCGGATGCCCAGCGGCGTTCCGGAAGCATCCAGAAAGCGGTGCTGGAAGACCGAGCGGTTGGCTAGCCCGGTCAGGCTGTCGCGATGGGCGAACTGCTGCAGCGCGTCGAATTCGGTGCGCTGCCGGGTGATGTCCTGCTTGGTCCCGACGAGCCGCATCGGGCGGCCGCTTTCGCTTTCCACCTGCGCGATGATCTGCACCCAGCGGTCGGTGCCATCGGGCCGGGTGATCTTCGCATCCAGCGTGAAGCCAGACCGGCGGTGGATCGCACGTGTGCGCAGACGATGCAGCGTTTCGCGCGATTCCTCGTCATACAAAGCGACGATCTGCTGCCGGTCGGGCACTGCCTTTCGGTCGATGCCGAAGATGTCGTAGACATTGCGCGTCCAGTTCAGCGCTTCGGTTCGCAGGTCGCATTCGAACACGCCGATGCCTGCACGCGCGATGCTGCGGACAACCGTCGGCGCGGCCGGCGCGCCAAACGCCGGGGCAGAGCCGACACCGACGTCTTGGCCGTGCGTGCTGAAGTGATGCCCTGACTCGCCCATAGTCTGGTAAAAAGCTCCCCGAAACGCCCGTTTATGGTGCTATACCGGGGTGATTAACAGCTTGTTACTTTTGGGTTTTCTTTTGTCATCTGCGATGTCAGAAAAATGCCTGGATACCTGTCTGGGCCCGGCCCAGGATCAGCGCGTGAACATCATGCGCGCCTTCATAGGTGTTCACCGTTTCCAGGTTCACCATGTGGCGCATCACCTGATATTCCTCGCTGATGCCGTTGCCGCCGTGCATGTCGCGCGCAGCGCGTGCGATATCCAGTGCCTTGCCGCAGTTGTTGCGCTTGACGATCGAGATCATTTCGGGCGCAAACCGCCCCTCGTCCATCAGCCGACCGACCCGCAAGCTTGCCTGCAGCCCCAATGCAATCTCGGTCTGCATGTCGGCGAGTTTTTTCTGGAACAGCTGTGTCGCCGCCAGCGGCTTGCCGAACTGCACCCGGTCGAGGCCATATTGCCGCGCGGCGTGCCAGCAGAATTCTGCAGCCCCCATCGCGCCCCACGAAATGCCGTAGCGCGCGCGGTTCAGGCAACCGAACGGACCCTTGAGGCCCTCGACATGGGGCAGAAGGTTCTCTTCAGGAACCTCGACCTCGTCCATCTGGATCATGCCGGTGGTCGATGCGCGGAGCGAAAGCTTGCCCTTGATCTTGGGCGCCTCAAGGCCCTTCATTCCCTTTTCGAGGATGAACCCACGGATCTGGCTATTGTGCGCCTCTGACTTGGCCCAGATGACGAAGACGTCTGCAAACGGACTGTTCGAGATCCAAGTCTTCGCGCCCGAGATCACATAGCCGCCCTCGACCTTCTTCGCCCGGGTCTTCATGCCCGCAGGGTCGGATCCGGCATCGGGTTCGGTCAGGCCGAAACAGCCGATCAGCGTGCCTGCGGTGAGACCGGGAAGATATCTGCGGCGCTGTTCCTCGCTGCCATAGGCGTTGATCGGGTGGATCACGAGCGAGCTTTGCACCGACATCATCGAGCGATAGCCACTGTCGACGCGTTCGACCTCGCGCGCGATCAGGCCATAAGCGACATAGCTTGCCTCCGCTCCGCCGAATTCCTCGGGCAGGGTCGCGCCGAGCAGCCCGGCTTCGCCCATCATCGGGAACAGTTCGGGGGCATCGATCTCCTCGCGGAACGCGTCGATCACCCGTGGTTGCAGCACATCCTGCGCAAAGCCGCGCGCGCTCGCCTGAATAAGCCGCTCCTCTTCGCTCAGCTGCTCGTCGATCAGGAAAGGATCGTCCCAGGTGAAGGGAATGGTTTCTGCCTTGCGGATGCTGTCGTGTTTCATGGCCCAGGGTCTAGCGCAGCTTTGGGCGCTGTTAAACCTCAATCTTGCCGCTCAGGTTGACGCAAACGGAAAGCGCGGGCGATGCACGGCTGTCCGGTTCTGGCACAAGGCCGGGTTAACCATGAATTGGGTTGGGCAATGGTTAAAAAACCGTTAACACTTTCAAAATGCAGCGATTGACCTTCTCCACCGCAATGGCACGGCCGCACCGCTTTCGCGGGAGTCTGGCGCCACATGTCCTGGCAGCAACGCCGGTCGACGAACCCGAGGTTCTGGCAAAGCGCAAGAAGGCGCATCGCAGCGAGGAAGTCCGCCTGTTCCTGCTGAGCTTTTCGGCCTTTTTCGTGGCGATTACCTCCTTTATCTGGTGAGCGAATCGAGGAAGCGTGTCGCGTCCTTGCGGATCGCGGTCTTGTCCGACTCGGGTCGTTTCGACCAATTGCGATAGGGCATGGCCAGCCGCGGGTTCCTCCCCAGCACCGCCTCGTTGCGGTCGAGGAAATCCCAATAGAGCAGGTTGAACGGGCAGGCATTTTCCCCGGTCTTGGCCTTCACGTCATAGCGGCAATGGCCGCAATAATCGGACATTGTGTTGATGTAGTTGCCGCCTGAGGCATAGGGCTTGCTGGCGAGCAGCCCGCCATCGGCGAACTGGCTCATCCCCAGCGTATTGGGCAGTTCGACCCATTCATAAGCGTCGGCATAGACCTCAAGATACCATTCATGCACCGCTTGCGGATCGATTCCGGCAATCAGCGCGAAATTCCCGGTGATCATCAGCCGCTGGATATGGTGCGCATAGGCGTGGCGCATCGTCTGGTCGATCGTCTGTGCCATGCAGTGCATGTCCGTCTTGCCATCGTAGTAGAATGAGGGGAGGGGCCGCTTTGCCTCCAGCACGTTGCGTTGGGCATAATCGGGTCCTTCGCGCCAATAGATGCCGCGGACATATTCGCGCCAGCCGATGATCTGGCGGATAAAGCCTTCCGCCGCATTGATCGGCACCTTGCCGCGCCGGTATTCTGCCTCGACCGCCTCGCACAGCGCCAGCGGATCGAGCAGGCCGCAGTTGAGATAGGGCGAAAGGATCGAGTGCCACAGGAACGGCCGGCCCGACAGCATCGCGTCCTGATAATCGCCGAACCGGGCCAGCGCGTGTTTGATGAAATGGGCTTGCTGTGCAAGCGCGTCCTGCCGGGTGGCGGCGAAGGCGAAGGCTTCGAGGCTGCCGGGGTGGCCGGAGAAGCGGGTGCTGACCAGATCGAGCACCTCGCGCGTGATCGCATCAGGCTTGAACCGCAGCGGCTGCGGGATCAGCAGCGGCTCGTTCGGCGGGGGTTTGCGGTTTTCGCTGTCGAAATTCCATTCGCCGCCCTCGGGCTTGCCGTGCGCATCGAGCAGCAACCCGGTCTTGCGCCGCATGTCGCGATAGAAGAATTCCATGCGCAACTGCTTGCGCGCCGCGGCCCAGCTGTCGAACTCGGCATGCGTGCACACGAAGCGGCTGTCTTCGCGCAGTTCGACCGGCGCATCGAACCTGTCCGCCCAGGTCTGCATGGCCGAAAGAACCCGCCATTCGCCAGGCTCGGTGGCGACAATGCGTTCAGGCGCATGGCGTTCGATCGCGCGCGCGACCTCGCCGGTGAACGATCCGCTGTTGTCGGGATCATCAAGGCGGACATAATCGACCGTCCAGCCTCGCGCGCGCAGATCGTCGGCATGGTGGCGCATTGCCGAGAGGATGAAGGCGATCTTGGCCTTGTGGTGGCGGACGTAGGTTGTTTCCTCTTCCACCTCCATCATCAGCAGCACGCTGGCGTCCGGGGCGGCATCGTCGAGCGCCGAAAGATCATGACTGAGCTGGTCGCCCAGGATCGGGATGAGGGTCTTCATGGGGGCGCGGGTGTCCTGAACGGTGCAGCCCTTATGATGGGGTGCGGTGCTGCCTGTTCAATGTGCGCCGGGCAATGGCGGGCATTAAGCTATGACATTGTCGACCCGAATGCCTATCTGGGACAAGCGATGGCCTCACCGCGTTTGCTTTTGAAAGACCTGTCATGCCTGAATCCTCTCGCCCCGCCCCGATCGCCCCTGAAAGCGGCAGCCAGAGCGCTATGCAGATGGCGGTTCGCGGAATGCGCAACCATTGCCCGCGCTGCGACCACAAGCCGCTGTTCCGTCGCTATCTCAAGCCGGTCGAAAGGTGCGCGTGTTGCGGGCAGGACTGGACGCTGCATCAGGCTGATGATTTCCCAGCCTATATCGCCATCTTCATCAGCGGGCACATTCTCGCCCCGGTGCTGATCGCAGCCGGAAGCCGCGAACTGCTGCCGATGGGCGTGCTGGCGCTGATCGCCATTGTTGGCGCGCTGGTGCTCACGGTTGCGCTGCTTCAACCCGCCAAGGGCGCGGTGATCGCGCTGCAGTATCACTGGCGGATGCACGGTTTCGGCGAGCCCGATGCGCCAGCGCCAGGCAGGCCTGACTGACGCTCAGAGCTTGCGCCAGATCTGCGATTTGCACAGCAGTCCGCCCAATATGCAGCCGCTGATCTTGATGCGGTTGGCGTCGAGCTGCTTGATCGTCGAATAATAGGTGTCGCCAAGATCGGGCACGAAGACCTTGCCCTTCCAATTGCCCGGCTTGGTCTCGCAATAGTTGCGCAGCAGGCTGGTGCCGACAAGCTGTGGCGTACCGCCGGCTGCTGCATCCTTTTTGGCAAGCTCGCTTGCCCAGCTGACCTTGCCGCACAATTCCGTGCCGCAGGGCTGGGTGACGACGCGAACATCGCCGGTGGGGTTCTCCCATGTGCCGTGGATCATGTCCGCACCGGCGGGCACGGCCGCGGCTGCCGCTCCCATGCCAGCCATGGCCAGGCCAAGCCCCGCCCAAGTGAATCCCGTCACTCGCAAACGCCCCAGATGCATATATCGACCCTTCGCAACCCTTGTCCCGGCAT
>JBKBTF010000048.1:0-29230 GCA_046291395.1 Blastomonas sp.
ACCCGCTGATCGCGCCGCTCGTCTATGCCGTGCCGGTGCAGCTGCTCGCCTATCACGTCGCCGTCGCCAAGGGCACCGACGTCGACCAGCCGCGCAACCTCGCCAAGTCGGTGACGGTGGAGTAATGGCTCGGTATGGCAAATACCCAAATGGGGCACTGAACGAATCTGGTTACAGGGAGCACGAGCAATGCTGACCGATAGCGATGAGATGGATATGATCGAAAAGGTCAAGGCGATCGAGTCAATCGTGATGACCATGCACAGCTTTGACATATCCGTGTTGGAACTTGAAAACTACATGAGAACTTTGTCGAGATTTAAGCCTCAGTTGATTGAGAATTTGGTGGAAGCACACACCATTGACCAATCTTTCTGAGATTTCTGAATATATTTTTTGACTGGTCTGTTACGCATTCATTGAAATCAGGATTTACGCCTCTCCTCGGTTCGAAGGACATTAAGGCGATGGTTTTCAGCACTCCTGTGTACAAGCTCGCCACGCGGCATGTGGACAAGCCTTGGGGCAAGGCGCATTTGCCCTCGCCGTTCGTCAATGCCGGCGCGGACAAGGTCGGCGAGATCTGGTTCGAGGCCGCGAACGGGTCGGCGCTGCCGTTGCTGGTCAAGTACCTCTTCACCAGCGAAAAGCTCTCCATCCAGGTGCATCCCAGCGATGCCGAGGCGCAGTCGAGAGGGCTCGCCAGCGGCAAGGAGGAATGCTGGCTGGTGCTCGATGCGGAACCGGGCGCAAGCCTGGGGATCGGTACGCTGCGCGAATTGTCGAGCGACGAGCTTCGCTCGGCGGCGCTGGACGGCAGCATCGAGGGCCTGATCGACTGGAAGCCGGTGCAGCGCGGCGATTTCTTCTATATCCCCGCAGGCACCGTGCACGCCATCGGCGCGGGCGTCTGCCTGATCGAGATCCAGCAGAACGCCGACATCACCTATCGGCTCTATGATTACGGGCGCCCGCGCGAACTCCATCTCGACGATGGCGTCGCGGTATCGAAGGCAGTGCCCTATCGTCATCCCCTCCAGCGCCATGTCGATTTCGCGGTCGATCAGACCCTGGTCGATGGCCCGCTGTTCCAGGTCCGGCTGACAGGCGATGCCAGCGAAACGCTACCCGGCAGCGGGCCGCTGATCGTGGTGCCTGTCGAGGGCCATGTCACCGCAAAGGCAGGCGATGCGCTTGTCACCGTGGCCGCAGGCGAATGCCTCGCCATCGATCCCGCCATTTCCTTCGAGGCCAGCAGCGGCGCGCGCCTGCTGATCGCCCGCGCATGCTAGAACGGCAGCTATCCGCATGACCAAGATCACCCCCGTCATCCTCTCCGGTGGGTCGGGAACCCGGCTGTGGCCGCTCTCGGTCGCAGAGCGGCCCAAGCAGTTCCTTGCCCTGGCATCGGACAGGTCGATGTTTGCAGACACGCTGGCGCGCGCCTGTGACGCGACCCGGTTCGGCCCGGCGCTGATCATCGGTGCGGAGCGGCACAGCGCGTTGATGGAAGCAGAGCTTGGCGACGCTGCACTCGCAGACGCGCGGATCATCCTCGAACCCAGCGCGCGCAACACTGCGCCCGCGATCGCTCTGGCCGCGATCGCGGCGGGCAGCGGCGATGCGGTGATGCTGGTGATGCCCAGCGACCATGTCATCGCCGACCTTCCCGCCTTTCTTGCCGCGATAGACACCGCCCTGCCCGCTGCACAGCAGGGCTGGCTGGTGACCTTCGGCATCAACCCGACAGGCCCCGAAACCGGCTTTGGCTATATTCAGATGGCCGAGCCCCTGGCGGACAGCCCCGGGGTCCGCAAGGTCGCCCGCTTCATCGAAAAGCCGCCGCGCGACAAGGCCGAGGCGATGCTGGTGCAGGGCGGCCATGCATGGAACGCGGGCATCTTCCTGATGCGCGCCGACCGCTATCTGGAAGAGCTGGCAGCCCACGCCCCCGATATGCACCGCGCCGCGCATAGCGCGCTCGACGGCGTCGATCTGAACGCACGTCTGATCCGCCCCCTGCCCGACCGGTTCGCCACCTGCCCGTCCGATTCGATCGATTATGCCGTGATGGAGCGCACCGCCAGGGTCGGCATCGTGCCGGTGTCGTGCGGCTGGTCCGATGTCGGAAGCTGGGATGCGCTGGCCGAGATCGGTGCGCCCGATGCCGATGGCAACACCGTGTCGGGCGATGTCATCGCGCTCGACAGCCGCAACAACCATATCCATGCCGACGGGATCACCGTCACGGCATCGGGAATCAGCGACCTGATCATCATCGCCAACGGATCGCATGTCATGATCGTGCCCAAGGGCCGGTCGCAGGATGTCAAGGCGATCGCCGAGGCGCTCAAGGCGAAAGACCAGTCCTGATACCACGCCGCCCGGTGGCAGCAGCGCCGGCGCTCCAGCGGGATTTGTTAACCATATTTAAGCCTGTGCCTGCAATGAGGGAGAGACGCGAGGCGAGCCAACCTCGCGGGGCAACCACGTGCGGGATATTCGATGACCATCGGGAACTGGAACCCAACAAGACTGGTCCTCGTCGTCGATCTCGATGACACGCTGATTCGCACCGACACGCTGCTCGAGAACTTCTGGCTGGCCTGCTCGGTCAAATGGCACACGCCACTCCAGGCATTGTCCGCGGTCACCCGTGGCCGGCTCGCGCTCAAGCACCGGCTGGGTGAGATCGTGTCGGTCGACCCGGCCTGGCTTCCATATAACGACGAGGTGCTCGACATCATCCGCCAGTGGCAGGCGCGCGGGGGCCGCACGGCTCTGGTCACCGGCGCGACCCAGGGTATTGCCGACGCGGTTTCGGCGCATCTCGGCCTGTTCGACGAGGCCCACGGGTCGAGCGACGGCGTCAATCTGAGCGGGGTCCGCAAGGCGAAGTTCCTCGAAGAGCGGTTCGGCCCTGCAGGCTACAGCTATATCGGCGATGCCAAGGCAGACCTGCCCGTGTGGCAGGGGTCTGCCGGCGCGGTGACGATCAATCGCAGCAAGGCCTTCCAGGCGCGCGTCGATGCTTTGGGCAAGGAAACCGTCCACCTTCCCACGGTGCCCACCAGGCCGCTCGACTATCTGCGCGTGATGCGCCCGCACCAGTGGCTCAAGAATGTGCTGGTGTTCCTGCCGATGCTGGCGGCGCATCAGCTTGATCTGCTGACATTGTCGCAGGCCGTATTGGCATTTGTCGCCTTCAGCCTTGTCGCCTCCGCAACCTATGTGCTCAACGATCTGCTCGATCTGTCCAATGACCGCGCGCATCCGCGCAAGTGCAAGCGTCCCTTCGCATCGGGCGCGGTCCGCCTGATCCATGGCACATGGATGGCACCCGTGCTTGCGCTGGCAGGCGCCGGGGTGGCGTGGCTGGGCGGCTGGCAGCTGTTCGCGGTGGTCGCGATCTATGGCGCGACGACGTTGCTCTATTCGCTCAAGCTCAAGCGGCTGCCGATCATCGATATCTGCACCCTGGCGGCGCTCTACGCGCTCAGGGTACTGGCGGGCAGCGCCGCCACGGGGGTTCCCTCGTCGCTGTGGCTGCTGGCGTTCGCCATGTTCTTCTTCTTCGCGCTCGCATCGATCAAGCGCTATGCCGAGCTCATCGACGGTGCCGCGGCGGGCAAGACCGAGGCCGCCGGGCGCGGCTACCGGGTCGAGGACCGTCCGGTGATCGGCAACATCGCGGTGTCCTCGGGCCTGGTCTCGGTGCTGGTGCTCGCGCTCTACGCCAATTCGGAACCCGTCCAGCGGCTGTACAGCACGCCAGAGGTGCTGTGGGGAATCTGCCTGATCCTGCTGTTCTGGACCAACCGCGTCGCACTGCTGACCCATCGCGGCGAAATGCACGACGATCCGGTGGTATTCGCGATGCGCGACCGCGTCAGCCTGTGCTGCGGCGCTCTGGTCGGCCTGCTGGCGCTGGCAGGAAAAGCCCTGTGACGCGCGCGAGCCTGGTGCTGCGCTATGGGGCATTTGCGGTTCTGGCGACGATCGCGAACCTTGGCACGCAGCGGCTGATCCTCGGCCATGGCGACTGGGCGGGGCGCTATATCCTGGCCGTGATCGCCGGCACCGCTGTCGGGCTGGTCGCCAAATATATCCTCGACAAGAAATGGATCTTCGCCAGTGCCGAGCGGGGTCTGGCTGCCGAAGGACAGCAGTTCATGCTCTACAGCGTGACGGGCGTTGTCACTACGCTGGTGTTCTGGGGATTCGAGACCGTGTTCTGGCTGGTGGGCCAGACGCATATGGCGCGCGAGATCGGCGCGGTGCTGGGGCTCGCGATCGGCTATGTTGCCAAATACCAGCTCGATCGGCGCTATGTGTTCGCACGGGCGCAGGACATGGCGGCGTGATGCTCTCGGGCTGGGGACGCTTTCCGCAACTGCCTTGTGCGGTGCACATGCCGCGCAGCCAGAGCGAGCTGCTGGCGCTGCTGCAAAAGGGCCCGCTGATCGGGCGCGGTAACGGACGTGGCTATGGCGATTGCGCGCTCAACCAGACCAGCACCGTCGACATGCGCCGGTTCAACCGGATGCTGGCCTTCGACCAGACGACCGGCCAGTTGGTGACCGAAGCCGGGGTGCTGCTCGCCGACGTCATCTCGACCTTCCTGCCCCGCGGCTGGTTTCCTGCGGTGACGCCGGGGACCAAGTTCGTGACCATTGGCGGCATGGTGGCGGCCGATGTCCATGGCAAGAACCACCATCGCGACGGGTCGTTCGCAGCCTTTGTCGACTGGATCGACATTCTTTGCGCCGATGGCACCATCCACAGGTGCAGCCGCGACGCCGATTGCGAGCTTTTCGCCTGGACGCTCGGCGGCATGGGCCTCACCGGGCTGATCGTGCGCGTCGCCTTCCGCCTGCGCGCGGTGGAGACGGGCTGGATCCGCCAGACGACTGTGTTCGCCAACGACCTCGATGCCACCATGGCGCTGTTCGAGCGCCATGCGGGCGCGAATTATTCGGTGGCCTGGATCGATTGTCTCGCAGGCAAAAGCCGGCTTGGGCGATCGGTGGTCACGCTGGGCGAACATGCGCGTGTGGGTGAACTGCCCGCAAACCGGCGCGCAGGCCCGTTCGATACGCCCCACCGCTCGCCGCACAACGTCCCGTTCGCGCCGCCGGTAACGCCGGTCAACCATCTGACGATCAAGGCGTTCAACACCGCGTACTGGCATGCCAAGCGGCTGCGGCAGGGCGAGGGCCTGATCGACTGGGACAGCTTCTTCTATCCGCTCGATGCGCTGCGCAACTGGAACCGGATGTACGGCAAGCGCGGCTTCATGCAGTTCCAGTGCGTCATCCCGCTGGCTATGGCAAAGGCCGGGCTGACGCGGCTGCTGCACGCGATCCGGCAGAGCGGGCAGGGATCGTTCCTTGCGGTGCTCAAGCGTTTCGGCGCACAGAGCGGCCCCGCCTCGTTCCCGATGGAAGGCTATACGCTGGCGCTCGATTTCCCCGTTTCGCTAAAAAACAGCGCATTGCTGGAACAGCTCGACCGCGTCGTGCTTGACCATGGCGGGCGCTTTTATCTGGCAAAGGACAGCAGAATGACCGCGGATACCCTTCACGCCTCCGACGACCGGATGGCACGGCTGCAGGCGATGCGTGCGGCGTCGGGCGCATCGCTGTTCCGCTCGAGTCAGTCGCAAAGGCTGGCGCTGTGATGCCCGGCCCGGTCCTGATCATCGGCGGCGCATCCGACATCGGCCGCGCCATTGCGCACCGTTATGCCAGCGCAGGCCATCCGATCTGCCTTGCCGCACGCAATATCGAGCGGCTGGAGGACGACCGCGCCGATATCGCGCTGCGCCACAATGTGCCTGTCACGCTGCATGCGCTCGACATTCTCGATACAGCATCATTCGACAGCTTCGTGCAATCGCTCCCCCAACTGCCGCAGATTGCCGCATGCGTGGTCGGGCTGCTGGGCGATCAGGCGAGTGCAGAGGCCGATCCGGATACGGCGGCCCAGGTGATGCGCAGCAATTTCGAGGGCCCTGCGCTGCTGATGGGCATGTTTGCCAGTCTTTTCGCCGCGCGCGGCTCGGGCACGCTGATCGGCATCAGCTCGGTCGCAGGCGACCGCGGCCGCGCGAGCAATTATGTCTACGGATCGGCCAAGGCGGGATTCACCGCGTTCCTGTCGGGCTTGCGCAACCGCATGGCCAGCAAAGGCGTGCACGTGATGACGGTGCTGCCGGGCTTCGTAGACACCCGCATGACCGCAGGCATGGACCTGCCCCCCTTGCTCACCGCCTCGCCCGAAGCGGTCGCCCAGCGGGTGTTCAGCGCGGCGAGCGCCGGGAAGAACGTGATCTACGTGAAGCCAGTCTGGCGGATCGTGATGGGTGTGATTCGGGCGATCCCGGAAGCGATTTTCAAGAGATTGAGGCTGTAAGAACCCAAACCCCGATCATCGCTTTACCGACGACGGGGTGTGTGGCGTCGGCCAAGGGCCGCGTTTCTGGTCGGTGCTGGTCGGGTTGCGGGCAAACTACGGTGCACGGGCAACGGCCCGGCAAACCGGGGGACCGTTAGGTTCCAGGATACATTTTCCCGCCGAGCAGCCTTGCCAGATGCGCGGCGTTCGATGCCAGGGTTGCGGCGGTCTGGGTGATCTTGTCGGGGACTTTTGCAAGGTCCTTGAAATCGGTCGATCCCATGGCCTCGCCCACCCAATAGCTGACTGCTCCCGGCGGCAGCGTCCATCCGACATCATTGAGCGCCTGAAACAGCTGCGCGCTGGAGGCATGCGCGCCGTCCTCGTTGCCGACGATCGCTGCCACGGCGACCTTGCCATAGCTCGGCATGCGGCCCTTGTCGTCAGTCTCGGACAAAAAGGCATCCATCCGCTCGAGCACCCGCCTGGCGACGCTGCTGGGGTGGCCCAGCCATATCGGCGAGCCGAAAATCAGGATGTCGTGCGAAAGGATCTTGCGGCGCAGCGCGGGCCAGTCGTCCCCTTCGTCCTCGTCCGATGTCACCCCCGGCTTGATGTTCAGCGCGGCCACCCTGACCGTCTCGGTCAGTTCGACGTCATGGATGGAAAACGCGTTCTCGATGACCTTGATCATGGCGTCGGTCGACGAGGTTTCGCTGCGGTCGGACTTGAGAGTGCAGTTGAGAGCGATGGCCTTGAGGGGCATATTGCGGCTCCTGAGGTGGACTGGACATGGACCAGCGAGGCTTGCCTAATCCTTCTTGTCGGGCAGCTTGCTGCGCTTGGTGGCGGCAAAGTCCTCGAGCTGCTCTTCCGACATGGATTTCTCCATGCTCTTCGAGGCCCCCTTGAGGTCCTTTTTGGGAGTTTCGCCGCGCTTGGCGGACAATGCGGCACCAGCCGCTTTCTGCTGGGCCTTGGATTTCGCAGGCATCGCCGGTCTCCTTGCTGCGCCCCTGTTTGCGATAACGCGCAGCGCGCGCGATGGTTCTATCGTTTTCGTCTTCATGCCCTGCATCGCGGGGGGCAGGCGCCGCCGACAGGCCAGGACCTTGCTTTTCGCCTCGGCAGCGCCCATATACCCCCATAGGGTATATTAAGACAGGTTCGCGCACGATGAACAGGGACAAGACGACCATCCTCAACCGCCTGCGAAGGATCGAAGGCCAGGTGCGGGGCGTATCCCAGATGGTGGCGGATGACCGTTACTGCATCGACATCCTGCACCAGCTTCAGGCGATCAGGGCCGCGCTCGCAAGGGCGGAGAGCGAGATCCTCAAGGACCACGCCGCCTCGTGCGTCCTGGATGCCATCGCATCGGGCGATGCAGCAGAACAGCAGACCAAGTTCAACGAACTGATCGACCTTTTCGAAAAGGTGAAACGATGACGGAAAAGAAAACGGCGGTGCTCTACCGCATGGTGATGGACAAGCACATCTGTCCTTATGGTCTCAAAAGCCGGCATCTGCTGCAAAGCCAGGGCTATGACGTTGACGACCGCTGGCTGACGACCCGCGAGCAGACCGAGGCCTTCAAGGCGGAACACGGCGTGAAGACCACGCCGCAGACGTTCATCGCCGACCAGCGCATTGGCGGTAACGACGACCTGCGGCGTCATTTCGGCAAGCCGGTCAAGGATCCCGACGCGGTGTCCTATGTGCCTGTGCTGGCCCTTTTTTCCATGGCCGCCCTGATGGCCGTCGCCATCAGCTGGCTGACCTTGGGCGCGCTTCCGGTGGTGCGCACGGTGGAAACGTTCATCGCGGTTGCCATGTGCCTGCTCGCTGTCCCCAAGCTGCAGGACGTGGATGCCTTTGCGACCATGTTCATGGGCTATGACCTGCTGGCCCGCAGGTGGCTGCCTTATGCCTATGTCTATCCGTTCGCCGAAGGGCTGGCAGGTGTCCTGATGCTGGCCCGTGCCTGGGACTGGGTCTCGATTCCGGTCGCCCTGTTCATCGGTACGGTCGGGGCGGCATCGGTCTTCTACGCGGTGTATGTTCAGAAGCGGGATATCAAATGCGCCTGCGTCGGCGGCAGCTCGCGCGTGCCTTTGGGCTTCGTCTCGCTGACCGAGAACGTCATGATGGTCGCCATGGCGCTCTGGATGCTGTCTGGCCACGGGATGTAGGCCGCCCGCTCGCTTGAACTTCCCCGTTCCGCAGGAACGGTCCTGCGCCCGCGCCGTTAACGGTATATGGAAACATATGCTGCAGACCCATGCCAGCCCCGCTCTCGGCAAACGATGGCGGGGTCGAAGGAGCCCATCGAACGCGATACGCCCCCCTGGGATATGATCGTCCAGCCTGGCCCGGTGATGATCACTGCGGTCCATGCTGGCCACACCATCCGCTCATCCCTCCGCCGCTGGCTCGCCATAAGCGAGCTCGACCGGCTGCGCGAGGAGGATCCGCTCACCGATTTCTTCCTGGCCGCAGGCGATACCATCTTTCGCGCCAATCGCTCGCGCTTCGAGTTCGATCTCAACCGACCCGCCGAACGCGCGGTCGCGGTCGATCCCAAGGATAGCTGGGGTCTGCAGATCTGGAACCCCGACCTGCCCCGGCAGGAGATCGATGCCTCGCTGGCGCTGCACGCGCGGTTCTACGAAACCATCTCCAGGCGGGTTGAGGCCATGATCGCCGAGCACGGCCAAATCCTGGTGCTGGACATCCACAGCTACAACCATCGTCGCGCCGGCGCGGACGGCACCGCAGACCTCCAGGCCGACAGCCCGGATATCGACCTGGGAGCCACCACCCTCAACAGGGCGGTCTATGGCGACCTGCTCGATGCGTTCGCTGAAGGGTTGCGCTCGTGCCCGGTGCGCGGGAAAACGCCCGACGTGCGCGTCAACGTGCGCTGGCCCGACGGCGGCAATTTCCCCGAATGGCTGCACGCGACCTATGGCGACAGTGCGTGCGTCATCACGCTGGAATACAAGAAGATCTTCATGGATGAATGGAGCGGGAACGCAGATATCCTCGCGCTGCAGGATCTTCGCGAAGGTTTCCATGCCGGGGTGGCCCGCGCCCGCCAGTGGCTGGCGCAATCGGCGGCGGCGCTGTGATGGGGCGCGCAAGGCCAGCCGAACGATCCGACCTTCGCACCGAGCTTTGCCCGGCCGCCATATTGGTCGACCAAGCGCTCGCGCGGATGGATTCCCGGGTCGATTGGCTCGCCCGGCTCACCCCGGTCAATGTCACCGAAATCTGGGACGGTTTTCGCGCATCCGGATTTCGGCACATGCCCGACAGCCGCTTCAGCGAAGGCCTCGAGAACGACGCGCCGGTGCTTCGCCGCGAACTGTTCGCGCTGCCGGTACGCGAGATCGACAATCCGTTGCTCGAAGCGCTGATGCTCGAGAAGCAACGCGAAATCGACCAGCAGATCGAACTGGTCCGGATGCGCGACAAGCAGGGCTTCATCCTCGCCAGCATCGACCTGTTCGGCCATGTCAGCGAGCAGTCGTTGCAGGAGGCCTGCGAGCTGCTGGCCGAGGTACCGCGCTCCGCGCCCGACAGGGCCGATGCCGATGCGGTCGATGTCCGCACGGCCGCGCTCGACGAAGTGGCCCGCTATCGCGCGCGTCACCCGCACTTTCGCTGCGAGGTGATCGTCGACCCCAAGCCGGGAACGTCGCTTTACGTGTCGCAGGGCAACTTCCATGTCGCGCATGATTACCGGACACAGCGCTCGCGAATCGATCCGCTGATCCAGCACGAGATCGGAACGCATGTCGTCACCCGCCATAACGGGCAGCGCCAACCGCTGCATACCCTGGCGGGCGGTCTTTCCGGCTATGACGAGCTTCAGGAAGGCGTGGCAGTGCTCGCCGAATATCTGGCAGGTTACCTCCCCGCCCACCGGTTGCGCACGCTGGCGGCGCGGGTCGTCGCAGCGCACATGGCGGTCGAGGAACGTCTGGGCCCCGAAATCTACGCCTGCCTGGTCGACGAACACCATATCGACGGCGCAACGGCCTTCGATACCGCGCTCCGCGCCAAGCGAGGCGGGGGCCTGACCAAGGATGCGCTGTATCTCAAGGGTCTGGCCGAACTGCTCGCCTATCTGCGTCGCGACGGCGATCTGGAAGTCCTGTTTCTCGGCAAGTTCGCTCTCAAGCACCTGCACATCCTCGAGACACTGGTCGACGATGGCGTGCTGCATCCGCCCGAAATCCTGCCCTCCTTTATCGAAAGCCCGTCCGCGCGCGAACGGCTCGCCGAGGCACGTACCGTGCCGCTCAACCGGTTCTATCAGGAAAGCACCCCCTCATGACCGACGCCAAATCCACCAAGACCAAGGCCAAGCCCCGAAGCAGAGCAAAAAGCACCGGCGCAAAGGCCGATGCGACCATCGCAATCGCCTTCGTGGTCAACGATATCGCCGGTGAAAAGGACAATTACACGACCATCCGGCTCGCCCGCAAAGCCGTCGCGCGTGGTCACCAGGTGGCGCTGATCGGGCTGGGCGATTTCATCTACGACTGGCAGGATGGCATCTGCGCGGTGGCGACGGTCAGCAAAGTCGCCAAATTCGATGACGACACCCGCTATCTGGCGCATCTGCAGCATCCCAGGATGGAGCGGACGCGCATCGAGCTGGCCGACTATGACATATTGATGCTGCGCAGCGACCCCGCCGAGGAACTGACCACGCGCAACTGGGCGCCGTCGTCCGGCCTGCTGTTCAGCCAGATCGCCTCGCTGGGCAGCACGATCGTGCTCAACGATCCCAAGCACCTCACCGATGCGGTCAACAAGACCTATTTCCAGGGCTTCCCCGAAGCCGTGCGGCCGGAGACCAGCATCACCCGCGAACCGGCCGAGATCAGCCGCTTTCTCGACGCGCACGGCGGCAAGGGCGTGATCAAGCCGCTGCAGGGCTCGGGTGGGCAGGGCGTGTTCCTGATCGACGAGAACAACCGCCAGAACCTCAACCAGATCGTCGAGGCAGTGATCCGCGACGGCTATGCCATCGTCCAGGAATATCTGCCCGCCGCCAAGAAGGGCGACCTGCGGATGATCACGCTCAACGGACGTCCGCTCAAGGTCGCCGATACCTATGCCTGCATTCACCGCTTCAGCCAGACCGAGGATCACCGCTCGAACATCTCGGCAGGCGGCGGGGTGGAAATGGCGGTGCCCGACGAGACCGCGCTGCAGATCGCCGAGATTATCGGCCCCAAGCTGATCGACGACGGCATGTATCTGACCGGGCTCGATATTGCCGGAGACAAGATGATGGAGGTCAATGTCGATACGCCAGGCGGCATCAATTTCATGGACGATCTGGCAGGCGTCGATTTCAGCGGTGCGATCATCGACGATCTGGAACGCAAGGTCAGGCTGCAGCGGCAATATGGCGGCACGCTGACCAACCGCCAGTTGGCGGTCATCTGACAGGCATGTCTCGCCGCGCGATCCTGCGCGGCCATTGTGGGGAGGAACCATCGATTGGTCGGCCTGTTGTTGCCGAAGCGGGACCCGCAACGGGCGGCCCGGTCGCGCCTGCACTGGATCGGGCAGCCACAGACTGCGACAACCCGACTTTGGCATCGGACGTGCGCCTGCGTTTGAAGGCAACGTTTTGTGCAGTGCAGCGTAATCCTCCTGACACATCAGGAGACGCAGCATGCTTTTTGCCCGTGAGTCTCAAGGCGAAGACCAGCAAAGTTCTACAATCGTCTCATTTCCTCGCCGCCAGGCCCAGCGCCGCGTCACGATCATCAGCACCTATCCACCGCGCAAATGCGGGCTGGCGACATTCGCGGCCGATGTCGTCGGGCAAGTCGGGCGCTATTTCGATCACATTAATTTCAATATCTGGGCGATGACCGATGGCGATGTTGCCACCCCGGAGGGCGTAAGCGAAATTCGCTGCGGTGATGTGCAGAGCTATCGCGCGGCGGCAGCCGCCATCAATGCCATCCCCACCGATGCCGTCTGGTTGCAGCACGAATTCGGCATCTATGGCGGGCCGGACGGAGAGATGATCATCGACCTCGTCAACCGGATCGCCGCCCCGCTGATCGTGACCTTCCATACCGTGCTTGAAGACCCGTCGGAAAACCAGCAGCGCATCGTCGACCATCTGGTGAGCAGGGCGTCGCGAATCATGGTGATGAGTGCCTTGTCGCGCGAGCGATTGATGAAGCGGCACAACGCGCCGCAGGAAATCATCGACGTCATCGAACATGGCGCGCCCGACCGCCCGTTCGGACGGGAAGCAAGGTTCAAGGCAGAGCGCGGATTGGGCGACCGCCCGGTCCTTACCACCTTTGGCCTTCTGAGTCGTGGCAAAGGCCTCGAAACGGTCATCGAGGCTCTTCCTGAAATCCTGAAGAGCAACCCAGACGTATGCTATCGGATCGTCGGAGCGACGCATCCGAACCTCGTGGCAAGCGAGGGTGAGCGCTATCGTGAAGGCCTGATGCTGCTGGCCAGCCAGCTTGGCGTGGCGCATGCCATCGAATGGGAAAACAGGTTTCTCAATACCGAGGAACTGCTGGACCAGCTCGAGGCGTGCGACATCTACCTCACACCCTATCCCAATCTCCAGCAGTCGACGAGCGGTACCTTGAGCTACGCCGTTTCGCTCGGCAAGGCCGTGGTGTCGACGCCATACATCCATGCCCGGGAGCTGCTGGCCGGCGGAGTGGGCGTGCTGATAGAGCCCCGATCCGCACCGGATATCGCAAAGGTCGTCTGCTCGTTGCTGGAAGACCCTGACGCGATGGCGGCCCAGAAGCTGCGGGCCTATGAACGCGGCAGGCAAACCATCTGGCCCCGGTTTGCCGAGGCGGTCGAGCAGATGATCGAGCGGACCGTGGCGCGCCCGTTGCCCAAAATCGCCCTGACACAGCCTAGCTTCGATGGTGTCCGCCGGATGAGCGATTCAACCGGGATGCTGCAGCATGCAATCGGGATGATCCCTGACCGCCGTCACGGCTATTGCCTCGATGACAACGTCCGGGCCCTGATGCTCGTCAACGTCACCACCGCGATCGGAGCGAGCGAACGCACCGATCGCTCGGCGGTCTATGCCTCGTTTATCCAGCATGCCTGGAACTTCGACAAAGGCCGCTTCCGCAATTTCATGGGTTTCGACCGGCAGTGGCTGGAAGACTGCGGATCGGAGGATTCGAACGGCCGTGCCATCTGGTCGCTGGCGCACACGGCCCTGAACAATCCGGACAAGGAAATCCGGCAATGGGCAACCCGTCTCTATGACGAGGTTCTCGACCATAGCGCCAGCCTCGACAGCCCCCGAACTCTGGCGTTCATCATTCTGGGCGCCGCAACCATGATCCGTGTCAGGCCCGCCCATGAGCCGTCCCTGCGCGCGGCGAAGCGCGGAGCAGAGATCCTCGCGCATTTGCTCGAGCAATCGCGTCGCCCCGATTGGCCATGGTTTGAAGCTGTGCTCGCTTATGACAATCCGCGCATGCCCCAGGCACTGATCGCGGCCGGCAAGGCGCTCGGACGCAATGACTGGCTCGAAACCGGCCTCGATACCCTGGGCTGGATCTGCGAGCGACAAATTGCCTCGGCAGGTCATTTTCGACCTATTGGGTCAGAAGGATTTGGAATGCCTTATGGGCAGATGCCATTTGACCAGCAGCCTCTTGAAGCCCAGGCAGCGCTGGATGCCTGCGCCACCGCATTTGCAGTGGATGGCGAGCAGCATTGGCGCCGCTATGGATTGGCCGCCTGGAACTGGTTTTTCGGTGCCAATGACCGGGGCGAGGTTCTGGCCGACCCCGCCAGCGGACTGTGCAGGGACGGCCTGAACCCGAGGGGCGCCAATCTGAACTGCGGCGCAGAAAGCATATTGGCGTTTCAGCTCGGTTATCATTCCATGGTAGCGCTCGTCCCAGACAAAGACCAGCATGCGGGAGACGCGGTTGAAAAGCTCAAAGAACAGGCGTCGCGGGCACTTGCATATCCATGATCTGAGGCTGTTTGCCGACCCCTCCCGCGTCGTCCTGCGGCCGTTCCATCTCAGCTGGCAAGCCAAACAGGCCGAAGACAACCGTGCATTGAAGCTGGTTCACGACATCTCCGCACTCAGTGAGGAGGATGTCGACAAGGAATACAGAAAGGTGCTTGCCGATTTCAAGGATCGGCACTGGCAGACCGAAGGCATGTTTGCCGAGCGCTGGAATGAGGTGAAGCTCGCTCTCGACCTGAAGGACATCAGCTTTTCGACTGCACGAAAAAAGCTGATCGGCGCGTATTTCTGTCATGAATACGCTTATGCCGCTGCTGCGCTCATGAACCCGTCGATCGTCCCGCATCCCGATCAGAGCGGATGCGAGGACGGCACCGTGAGGTTCATCATGTCGCTTCGCGCGGTCGGCGAGGGTCATATCAGCTCGATCGCGTTTCGGGAGGGGATTGCATCGCGAAGCGGGCAGATCGATCTGTGGCCTCAGGGCTCGTGGGCAACGTCGGTTGAACTGGACAATGCGAGCCTCACAGACAGCGACAGCGCCGTGACAGTGCATCGCAACACGAACAGCAGCCTGTCCAATACCGTGATATTTCCGGTTACCGAGCAGCAGCGCAACGGACTGGAGGATCTGAGACTCGTTCGCTTTGAGCACGAAGACGGCCAATATGAGTGGATCGGCACCTATACGGCGTATTCAGGCTCCACCATCAGGTCAGAGCTGCTTCGCACGACCGACTTCAACCAGTTCAGGCTCGAGCCTATCGAGGGAGCAGCCGGCAGAAACAAGGGCATGGCACTTTTCCCCGAGAAGATCGGGGGTCAATATGCCATGATCGGGCGGCAGGACGGTAAAAACCTCTTCCTGCTTCAGAACCCATGGCTGGATCGCTGGGAAGACGAAGGTCGCCTGATCATGGAACCCAAATACCCATGGGAATTCATTCAGATCGGCAACTGCGGCAGCCCGATCCGCACGCCGCATGGCTGGCTCTTGTTGACGCATGGGGTAGGCGCCATGCGCAAATATGTTCTCGGCTGCGCTTTGCTCGACCTGGACGACCCCTCAAAGCTGATCGCGCGGACCGTGGAACCGTTGCTCACCGCTGAGAACGCGGACCGGTCGGGCTATGTGCCCAACGTCATCTATACCTGTGGAGCAATGCGGTTGGAGAGCCAGCTCATCATCCCTTACGGCATTTCCGACAGTTCGGTTGGATTTGCCAGCGTGTCGATAGAAGACCTGCTCGCGACGATGGAATGAAAGGATATTGAGCAGGTTCTGCCGAGCCATGGGCATCTTGCAGGATGCCAGTTCGACTAGCTGTCCGGCATGACCGCATCGTCGCCCGACCATCTCGCCGGGCGCTTGGCCAGAAAGGCCGCGATGCCTTCGCGGGCATCGGCATGGCCAAGATTGCCTATCGCTTGTGCCTGCGCGAAGCGATAGGCATCGGGCAGCGGCATCGGCGCCTGAGCGTGGAAGGACCGCTTGCCGAGCGCGAGGATCGCTGCCGATTTCGCAGCGATCGTCGCTGCGAGGTCTTCCGTCGCCTGGTCAAGCTGCTCGGGCGGGTGGACCTCGTTGATCAGGCCGATGCCCAGCGCATGGTCGGCGGGAAACAGCCTGCCGGTCGCCAGCATCATCATCGCCGCCTTGCGCCCGATGGTGCGGGACAGCTGGACCTGCGGGGTGTGGCACCAGAAGCCGATATTGACGCCCGGCACCGCAAAGCGCGCGACCGACGACGCCAGCGCCAGATCGCACGCCGCGACCAGTTCGCAACCCGCAGCAGTCGCCACGCCCTCGACCTTGGCGATCACGATCTGCGGTTGAGCCAGTATCGCCTGCATCAAGGCTGCGATCCCGGCGAAGTCGCGCGCGAGGAAATCCGGGTCGGGCTCTCCTGCGAACTCGTTGAGATCATGCCCTGCGCAGAAGATGCGCCCGCCCGCACCCGACAGCACGATCACCTTGATGTCCGCGCAGCTTCCCAGCCGCTCCAGTTCGACTCGCAGCGCCGAGACCAGTTCCATCGACAGGCTGTTGCCCGCCTCGGGGCGGTTGAGCGTCAGGTGGGCGACGGGGCCCACCGTCTCGCTGAGAAGAATGGGTCGCGTGTCCATCAGTCGCTTCCTTTATGGCTTCACGGTCTTGGGTGCGGTCTTGTTGGTGAAGGCTGCCAGCCGTTCCTTCGATGCCTCCTGGGTGTTGGTGATCCCGGCGATGAAGGCTTCGGCAAAAAAGGCATCGGCAGACGGCATGTTGCCGATATGCGCTATCCCTGAGGTGATCGCGAAATTCGACAAGGGCGGGTTTTCGGCCGCACGGTGGGCGATGGCGATCGCGCGCGGCAGGCATGCGTCCGCATCGACCAGATACTGGCACAGCCCGACCGCTACGGCTTCTTCCCCGCTATAGACACGGCCCGTCAGCATCATGTCGATCATCCGGCCCTCGCCCACCAGCCGCGCGACGCGCACCGTCGCCCCGCCGCCGGTGAAGATGCCGCGCTGGCCTTCGGGCAAAGCGAAATAGGCGGAAAGGTCGGCAACGCGGATGTGGAAGGCGGTGGCCAGCTCGAGCCCGCCGCCGACCACTGCGCCCTTGAGCGCGCCGATCACCGGCACCCCGCAATGCTGAATCCGGTCGAACGCAGCATGCCAGCGGCGGCAGATGTACATGAAATCGGTGGCGCTGCGGTCCTCGCGGTGATGCTCGACCAGATCGAGCCCGGCGCAGAAATGGTCCCCTTGCGCCCCCACCACCACCGCGCGGACCTCGGATCCTTCGATGGCGTGGAACAGGTCGTACAGCTCCTCGACGAACTGCCGGTCGAGCGCGTTGCGCTTGGCGGCGCGGTTCAGCGTTGCAACCAGCACCTGCTCCTCGGCGCGCAGCGTGATGTAGTCGAACGGCATCGCGACCAGATCGGCGATGGATTTTCGGCAAACCGGCATGGGATTCCTTCTGGTGTCAGGACGAGAGCTCGGCTTCCATGGCCTTGCGCATCTCGAATTTCTGGGCCTTGCCGGTGACGGTCATGGTGAAGGCCTCGACGATCCGGACATGGCGCGGCACCTTGTAATGCGCGATCTGGCCCTTGCAGTGCGCGATGACATGTTCGGTGGTAAGCGCGGCGCCGGGCCGACCGATCACCCAGGCGCACACCTCCTCGCCATATTTGTCATCCGCCACGCCGAACACCTGAGCGTCCGCGATGGCCGGGTGCGACAGCAGGAATTCCTCGATCTCGCGCGGATAGATGTTCTCGCCGCCGCGGATGATCATGTCCTTGATCCGCCCGGTGATCCGCACATAGCCGTTGGCGTCCATCGTCGCGAGATCGCCCGAGTGCATCCAGCCATCCTCGTCGATGGCTTCGGCGGTCTTCGCCGGGTCATCCCAATAGCCCAGCATCACCGCATAGCCGCGCGAGCAATACTCACCCTGCTCGCCCAGCGGCAGCGTCGCGCCATCGGGGCCGACGATCTTGGCCTCGGCATGCGGATGCACCCGCCCCACCGTCGAGACGCGCTCCTCGAGCGGATCGTCGGTCGCGGTCTGGGTGGTGAGCGGGCTGGTTTCGGTCATGCCATAGCCGATGGTGACCTGGCTCATGTTCAGTTTGCCGATGACCTCGCGCATCGTCGCGATCGGGCAGGGCGAACCCGCCATCACCCCGGTGCGTAAGCTCGAGACGTCATAGTCCGCAAGGTCAGGCTGGTTGAGGATGGTGATGAACATCGTCGGCACGCCATAAAGTGCAGTGCAGCCTTCGGCCTGCACCGCCTCCAGCGCGAGCCGGGGATCGTAGGCTTCGCCCGGATAGACCATCGCAGCGCCCGTAGTGAGCGCAGCGAGATTGCCCAGCACCATGCCGAAGCAATGGTACAGAGGCACCGGGATGCAGATGCGGTCCGCGGGCGTCAGCTTGATCATGCTCCCGCACTGCAGGCCGTTGTTGAGGATGTTGCGGTGGGTGAGCGTTGCGCCCTTGGGGAAACCGGTGGTGCCGCTGGTAAACTGCACGTTGATCGCATCGTTGCGGTCGAGGGTTGCGGCAGCGGCTGCCAGCCTGTCGGAATCGGCCTCGATGCCAAGCGCGTCCCAGGGCACGAAACCTTCGTGCCGCTCATCCCCCAGCGCCACCATCAGCCTCAAGTGCGGCAGCTTTTCAGGCCCCAGTTCGCGAAGCATGCCGATATAGTCGCTGGTCTTGAATGCGGCTGCGGTGACCAGCACCGAGCAACCGACCTTGTTGAGCGCATATTCAACCTCGGACAGGCGATAGGCCGGGTTGATCGTCACCAGAATGGCGCCGATCTTCGCGGTCGCAAACTGGGTCACCGTCCACTCGGCGCAATTGGGCGCCCAGATACCGACCCGGTCGCCTTTGGTGACGCCGCGCGCGAGCAGGCCGCAGGCGATGCGGTCGGCTTGCGCATTCAGTTCGGCCCAGGTCCAGCGAATGGACTGATGGCGCGAGATCAGCGCCATGTTGTCGGGCCACTTCGCTGCTGCCAGCTCCAGAGCCTCGCCGATCGTGTGCTCGAGCAGCGGCGGCTGCGTGCTGCCCTTGGAATAGCTCAACTCTGTCATACGCGCGCCACGTTGATCACCTGCAATTGTGTGTACTCGGCAAAACCCTCGACCGACTGCTCGACCCCGATGCCGGATCCCTTGAACCCCGCCATCGGGATATGCGGGCCGATCGCGATGTGCTGGTTGACCCACATCTGACCGCTTTCGATGCGCCCGGCAATCTCGGTCGCCTTCGTTATGTCGTTCGACCAGACCGATCCGCCGAGACCGGTCTCCGAATTGTTGGCGCGCGCGATGACGTCCTCGATATCGTCGAAGCGGATCACGGGGAGGATCGGCCCGAACTGCTCCTCGTCGACGATTCTGTGGCCGTCGGTGACATCGCGCACGATCGTCGGCCGCACGAAATAGCCGTCGCGCTCCATCACCTCGCCGCCCGCGATGATCGTGCCATCGCGCCGCGCCGATTCGAGGAACCCCCTGATCTTGTCGTACAGCGCCCGGTTCTGGATCGGCCCGATCTGGGTGCCCTGCTTGGCGCCATCATCGACGATCGCGGCGTCGGCCAGAGCGGCGAGTTCGCTGCACATCGCGTCATAGATGTCGTTGTGCACCTAGGCGCGCTTGACCGCGAGGCAGACCTGGCCGTTGTTGAGGAAGGCGTTGCCGAAGATCGCCTGCGCGGTCTTCTTGACGTCGACATCCTCGAGCACGATCGCCGGATCGTTGCCGCCAAGCTCGAGCGTGACACGCTTGAGCGTGTCGGCGCCGGTGGCCATGATCCGCTTGCCGGTGGCGGTCGAGCCGGTGAAGCCGACCTTGGCGACGTCGGGATGCGCGGTGAGGTGCGAGCCGAGGTCATTATTGTCCGCGATGATGTTGACCACGCCTGCCGGGAAGATGTCCTTGCAGATTGCGCCCAGCAGCAGCGCCGTCACCGGTGTCGTCGGCGCAGGCTTGAGCACGATGGTGTTGCCGGCGAGCAGCGCGGGGCCGATCTTCCAGCAGGCGACGAGCAGCGGAAAGTTCCACGCGATGATGCCGACGACAACGCCCAGCGGCTTGTGCTTCACCGCGATGTAGGCGCTCTCGTCGTCCTGGATGATGCGGTCGGGCAGATCGAGCGTGCAGTAATGCCGCAGATAGCCATCGGTCCAGGCGAGCTCGCCCATCGCTTCGGCCAGCGGCTTGCCTTGCTCTGCGGTGAGCACGCGCGCGATCTCGTCGGCACGCGCGGCGATCGCGTCGGCCAATACGAGCATCGCCTTGCGCCGGTCTTCGAGCGACGTCGCCGCCCAGCCGGGTGCTGCCGCCTTGGCCGCGGCCACCGCCTGATCGGCCTGCGCCACCGAGGCCCTCGATACGGTCGCGAAGGCAGCGCCGGTGGCCGGGTTGATCACGTCCATGACATGATCGCCCTCGACCAGTTCGCCACCGATCAGCAGTTTATAGTCGGACATGGATTGCTTCCCTCAAAATGTCGTGCCGATGGTGATGCCGTAGGTTCTCGGCGTCGCAAGGTGGTTGTAATCGAACCCGAAGCCCGCGAGCAGATCGACGCGCGAGGTGAAATAGAACTGGTTGGTGAGGTTCTTGCCCCAGTTGAACCGGCCATTGGCCGATTCCCAGCGCAGGAAGCCCGACAGCAAGGCATAGCCGTCCTGCTCCAGCCGGGGGGTGTTGACGACATCGAAGAATTGGCTCGAAGTATAGGCAATGTCGGCGGTGCCGCTGAACTTGCCGGCGTCGCCATCATGGAAGGTCACGTCGATGCCCGCCGATGCGGTCAGCGAGGGCGCGTTGGTGAGATCGTTGCCGGCGACATTGCCGCCGCTGACAACGCCGCGCTGGATCTTGGCATCGAGGATCCCCAGGCTGCCGCGCAGCGTCACCATCTCCGATGGCCGCACGGTCAGCTCCGCTTCCCCGCCGAAGATGCGCGACCGGGGGATGTTGAGCAGGGTTTGCGCAGCGGTGGCGGGGTCGACGTTGATGAACTGCTGGTTGCGGTATTTGTAGTAGAACGCCGCCATGTTGAGTGTGATCACGCGGTCGGCGAACCTGTTCTTTGACCCCAGCTCGAACGAATCGACTTCTTCGGCCGCGGCGACATTGAGCTCGGACGGGTCGAAGAACGCCTGGGCATTGAAGCTGGGCGCGCGGAAGCCCCGGCTGTAGGTCGCGTAGAGCAGGTTGTCGGGGGCGACCTGGAAATCGACGCCGATCTTGCCCGACAGGTTGCTGATGCCATAGCTCAAGGGTGTCGCGGGCGTCGGAATGGTCACCCCCAGCACCGCGCCCGAAGGGCCGATCTGCTGGGCGATGAAATTGGGCTGGCGGCCGGTATCGCGGGTGAAGCGCAAGCCGCCCTTCAGCGTGACCACATCGGACAACTCGAAGCTCATGTCGGTATAGACCGCAAAGCTCTTCTTGATCTGGTTGAAGCTGTTGCCGAACTGGCAGGCCTCGCCCGCGGTGGTCGCCGCGCAATCGGCATCGTTGACCACGCCGTTGCCGTCGACATCGCCGCCCGACGCCACGTCCTGCGCGATTCTGAAGGTCGAGGCGTTGAACACCTTTTCGCGGTTGTAATAGGCACCCAGGATGAAGTTGAACGGCCCGGCAAAGTCGCTGGTCAGCCGCAGGTCCTGCGCGATCTGGTTGGCCCGGTCGAGATAGGGGATCTCGAGCAAGGCGATCCCCTGCCCGTCGGTGTCCTCGATGAAGTTGAGGCTGCCCTTGTCCCACGAGGAGATGCTGGTCAGCGACAGGCTGTCCGACAGATCGATGTTCGCGGTCAGCGCCAGCGAATAGGTCCGCGCGCGGCGGCGCGAGGTCTCGTTCGCCGCGATTTCGCGGTTCTCCAGGCCCGCCCGGTTGATCGCGGCAGGCTGCGCGAAGATGCCGTAGTTACGCGGGTTCTGATAGCTGGTCGACCCGCGCAGCGTGAAGTTGACGCTGTCCGAGGGCTCGAAATAGATCGCCGCGCGGATGCCGTATTCGCGCACTCCGCCCAGATCAGGCTGGCCGGGCAGCACGTTGCGGAACCAGCCATCGGCCCTGGCAAGCGTGCCCGCGACGCGCAGCGCGGCATTCTCGCCCAATGGGGTATTGATCGCGCCGTTGACATCGAAGCGGTTGAAGTTGCCATAGCCCGCGTTGAGATAGCCCGAAGTCTCGCCCAGCGTCGGCGCGCGGCTGATCAGGTTGACCGCGCCGCCGGTGGTGTTCTTGCCATACAGCGTGCCCTGCGGCCCGCGCAGCACCTCGACGCGCTCGAGATCATACAGCGCAATACCGAGCAGCGCGAAATTGCCCTTGTAGACCTCGTCATAATAGGTCGCGACCGGCCCCGACTGGTTGAGGCTGAAGTCATTGAGCGACACGCCGCGCAGCGCGAAGATCGGGGTGTTGTCGCCCACGGTCGATGTCAGTTGCAGGTTGGGCACCTTGGAGACCAGCTCATCGATCTGGGTGGTGCGCCCTTTTTCCAGCGCATCGCCCGCCACTGCCGACACCGAGATCGACACGCTCTGCAGATTTTCAGACCTCTTGTTGGCCGTGACGATGATCTCGCCGGTATCGACGGTTTCGGCAGGTTCGGCGTCCTGCGCAAAGGCGGCGGCGCTGGTGCTGGTCAGCAGCAGCACCAGCGAGGCTTTGAGCACATGGCTCCGGTGGTTGGATGTCATAGTCTTAAACCCCCTTAGTGTTTTAGAATTTCACTCCAGATATTTGCGCGACGAGACCCTCGCGAACCTCCGCCCGCTCGGCTCGCAACGGCCGTTTGCGCAAGGCGGAGATTTCGGTTGCAGAATAGGGCTTGAAGTCGTCGGGCAGATTCTCCCTGTCGAAACGGTAAAGCGTCCAGTTCATCAGATTGGCGAGCCGCGCATCGTCGAGATCGACCGTGGCGACGCCCGGCACCCGGCCCAGGAACTCGCGGCCCCCCGGCACCTGCAGAAAGCGCGCGACATGGCCGTTCATCGGCGGGTTCGATACGGCATCGCCGCTGCCATCGGGGCGATGGCAGCCCTGGCATTTGAGCTTGTAGTCGCTGTGCGCCTGGCGGGCATCGTACACGCCCGGCATCGAATCTTCCGTGGTCGCCTGCGCCGCGCCCATCAGGGCCAGGGCACAGGCTGCCGCCAGAAGAAGCCGGCCAGTCATTGCAGCCCGGCCGTGGCTCGGAGCTTGCCCACCGCCGAGGCATTGAGCGATGCCGCCGATTTTCGGGCGGTGGCGATCTCGGCTGCGGTGAAGGGCCGGGCCTTGCCCTTGGCAACCTTGGTCACGACGTGATCGAGCAATGCAGCCACAGCGGCATCGTCGAGATCCCCCTGCGCGGGCATCACCCCGCGATAGGTCTTGCCGTCGACGGTCAGCGGCCCGGAGACGCCCTTGATCACCACGGTGGCAAGGTATCGGCGCCCTTCTGCGCTCTGCGACAGCGCCCGGACGTTACCGCCCAGCGGAGGAAACGCGCCGGGCACGCCGGTACCCGTCGGCAGATGGCACGCGGCGCAGCGCTTGTAGCTGGCGGCGCCATCGGGCTGGGGCGCCGCTTCGGCAGGCGCGCGCAACATCCCGCCGGCGACGACCAGCCCGAGCGCGCCCAGAAGGAAGGGCAGGCCGCGCATCAGCTTGGCTCCACCGCAACGCCGATGAGCACGGCGGTCGAGCAATTGTAGATGCTGCTCTCGGTCCCCAGGCACCAGTTATAATCGTTGTTGGCCTGCGGGCGCACCGGCGGGCGGTCGCCCTCGTTGCGGTTGCACAGGCAATGGCCGCACGAGGATTTGCCGCAGCAGTCATTGTAGCTGATGATGTAGGCGCGGCCATCGGCGGGGTTGGTGCAGGTGCCGATCCAGGTGATCGGCGACATTTCGGTGCCCGGCGGACAGGTGCTCACCGTGCCGCCGCAGCAGCTGCACAAGAAGCCGTCGATCGCGCAATAGCGCCAGTAGTCGCAGCTGGTCTGGTCGCCCGGGTCCTGCGGATTGCCCGAGGATACCGGCGGCCGCTGGCCCGGCTGCCCGCCTGCGCCGCCCGCGGCATAGGCGCGCGACACCGGCAGCACCGGGATGATCGCCGCCCCGGTCACCGCCCCGCCCAGCCAGGCGAGCAGGCTGCGCCGCGAGGTTGCGCGCGCGACATTGCGCGCCATCTTTTCGGTGAGTTTGTCCCAGTTCGCCATGATCAAGCTTCCCCTTCGCGGCGCGCCAGGAATTCCTGGATCGAGGCGACGCCGCGCTCCTTGGCTTCGAATAGACTTTCAAGATGCTCGCGCGAGTTGACGAGGCCGAGCGAGGCGACCCTGCCGTTCTCGTCGATCAGCACCGCATAGGGCAGCTTGGCGACGCCAAAGGCGCGGCCCAAAGCTTCGGAGAGCACGAACGGGATGCCCGCCAATCCCTGATCCATGATCATGCGGCGTTGCGCGGGCTCGTTGCCATCGCTCGCCAGCACCACGTCGAGCCAACCGGCCTCGGCACGCGCGGCCGACTTGACCACCGGCAGCAGCGATTTGCACACCGGGCAGTCGGGCGCGACGAAGAACAGCAGCTGGCTGCGCGCCTTGCGCTTGCCGCCGATGGTGATGCCCTGGCCGTCGATCGTGGTCAGGCTCATCGGCGATGCGACATCACCGACATTGACTTTCTGGTGCAGCGTCAGCGCGCCCGCCGGGGCGATCCGCTCGTGCAATATGCCCACTTGCCGGGCGAGCGCGGCGACCACCGTCGCGAGCACGATTACTGCTATCCACAGCAGGATTTGAGACGTCATCATGCGGTGCCCCTCCGTTCGTAAATCGTTATTCCCATGATCTCGCCCAGCGCCAGATACAGCGCGAGAAAGCCCAATGCGGCAAAGGGTGCGAGAATGGTCAGCGGCGCCGCCGGAGTCAGCAGCACGACCGTAGCCAGGCCTGCGAGCGCAAAGGCGCGCAGCACCGCGAACCGGTCGACCGGCTTGGCGCGCGCGGCGAAATTGCACCCGCAATCGAGGCTGGAACCCAGCCGTCGCAGCAGGGCGAGGCCGTAGACCGCCCACAACGCCGCTGCGAGCAGCGCCCCTGCGGCGCGGGTCGCAGGAAACAGCAAGGCGAGCGCCACCGCCGCCTCATAGGCTGCAGCCGCCAGGGCGATGACCGAGCCCAGGGCCACCGGTGCCCCGGTCAGCGCCGCCGCCGAGGCTGCCAGCCGCTCGCGGTCGAGCAGCTTGTGGCCCGCGGCCATCGCCAGCACCAGCGCCAGAAACAGGCTGAGCTCGGCCATCAGTCGATCACCGACAAGGTCAGCGGATTGAAGGCGACGGTGTTGCCAAGGCTGTGGATCAGCGCCCCGGTCCGGGCATCATGCACATCGATGACCGAATCGGCGCGGGCGACGATCAGCCTGGGGCTGTGCTCGCGCGTCACCTCGATCGAGATGCCGGTGCCGTTGAGCGCGAAGCGCGCGATGCGCTCGCCTTTGGCCGGATCGAGCACCCAGACCTCGCTGCCGCCGTCCTTGTGACTGCCTTCGCGACCCGAAGGGTTCATCAGGACATACAGCCTTCCGGCTGCATCCGAGGTGATGACCTGCCATCCGCCAGGACGCCATTGCGGCGCTCCTCCTTCGGCCGTGCCCACCGTAAATGTCTTGCCCGCTGGCCTTGCAACCGGACCTGAAAGATCGAAGCCGCGCAGTTCACCCGTATAGGAGACGAACCAGGCGGTGGAGCCGACCATCGCCGGCATCGCAAACAGCGGCTGCCCGTCGATATCGACGGTCGTCTCGACATTGGTGCTGCTGGCGAGCGTGCCATCGGCAGCCAGTTGCAGCGTGGTCATCGTGCCGTCGGCGCACAAGGTGGTGAAGCCGCGCTCGCCGGTCGGATAGATCATCGAGCAGCCCGGAAGATCGATATCGCCCAGCACCTTGCGGGCCTGCAGATCGACCACGGTCACCGATTGCGCCGGGGTGAAGTTGGCGATGACCGCCCATTTCTCATCGTTGATGAACTGGAAGTTGTTCTTGTAGGTGACCTGCTGCTGGCGCTTGCCGCCGGGCAGGATGATCTCGGCCTTGGGCGCGAGTGTCGCCTTGTCCCAGACGGTGATGACATCGATGCGCTCCCCGCGGGTCAGCCGCGTGTAATAGGTTTCCGCGCTGTAGATTTCGTTTGCCGAGCGCGAGACCAGCAGATTGCCGAACTGGGGAACCTGGACGATGCCCTTGAGCGGGGTCGCGGGGTCTGCGGTGTCGACGATCACGCCGCGGCCGTCGATCATCGCGTTGAAGTTGAAATCATGCACCAGGATCCAGCTCGCCGGATAGGTTTGCGGCAGCGTCAGCACCGACGGAATGGGCTCTTCGGCGAGCGGGGTCAAAAAGCGTTCGGCGGTCTGCGCCAGCGCGCCCGACAGGGGCACGACCGCCAGCATGGCGCCTGCAAAAAGACCCAATGGAATTGTCCGGATCATCAGATTCTCCCCCAGAAAACGCCTGCCCCATCGAGGTCGTTCGGCGTTGACCTGCCCATTAAAATCTGCTTTTGCCATTTTTTGTCAAGTGTCCTAAATTCAAGGCGCCGGTTGGCATTTTCGGACCCTTTGACCGGACAGGATTTCCGCCATGAAACGACGCTTTTCCAACAAGTTCATCGTCCCCGACCTTGCGATCGTGCAGCGCGAGGGGGGTTATGCGCGCGGCCGCGAGGGGCACGTCCAGATCCTCCGCGCCGCCTTGGCGCTGCTGGTCGAGTCGGGATATCGGGCGATGAGCATGCGCCGAGTCGCTCAGGCGTGCGACATGAAGCTGGGCAACCTGACCTATTATTTCCCTACCAAGGAAGACCTGGTGCGCGAGTTGCTCGACGCGGTGATCAGCAGCTACGAGATCGAGTTCGATGCCATCGTGCATGAAACCGGGGTCAGCGCGGAGGATCGGCTGGCCGAACTGTGCATCCTGCTTCTCGAAGACATCTGCACCAAGAAAACGACCCGTGTCTTTCCCGAGCTATGGGCACTTTCCAACCACGATGCGTTTGTCCATGAGCGCGTGCAGGAAATGTATGTGCGCGCGCGTGTCGCGCTCGATGAGATCATCGCCGAGATCAATCCGGCGCTGCCGGACGACGAGCGCCAGATCCTGGCGCTGTTCATATCGGGATCGATGGAAGGGCTGACGATGTTCGCCGGTCACGACAAGCCCTTCCAGCCGCAGATGCCCTGGCTCGAGCGTATCGCGGTGAAGTCCTTCGTCCAATTGGTCTCGACGATCCAGCCGGGCGAGATGAAGGGCTGATCGGCGTGCCTGCTGGCAGCATGGCGCAGCGGCATTACGCTGGCGAACGGCCAATGCTCGCGGCCGCAATACCGGTCCGGCCATTTGCCGCCATCGGGCAAAATTACCGGCGACAAATCCGTTGCCTGCGGGCTACCACTGGCGCACGTGGTCTCCAGCCACGCAGCGCTTCGGGACAAGCCAGTGACAGCCTTCGACGTGTTCAAGTTCGCCCATATCCTCGGAATCATCCTGCTGCTCGGCAATATCACCGTGACTGCGGTGTGGAAGGTGTTTGCCGACCGCACCCGCGACGCGTCCATCGTCGCCTTCGGCCAGCGCATGGTGACCGGCACGGATTTCGGCCTCACGGTGCCGGGGATCGTGCTGACGATCGTCGGCGGCTATGGTGCGATGTTTGAGGCGCGCTACGATTTTCCCGGCCCGGCCTGGCTGTTGTGGAGCCAATTGTGCTTCATCGCCGCCGGGCTGGTCTGGCTTGGGGTGCTGATCCCCATCCAGATCCGGCAGGCGCGGATGGCGCGGGCGTTTGCCGGCGCGGGCGATGTCCCTGCCGAGTATCGCCGCCTGGCGCGGCTGTGGCTCGTCTGGGGACTGATCGCCACGGTGCCCCTGGTCTCGGCGATGTACTTCATGATCCAAAAGCCCGGCTGAACCCCGCTTGCCGCCTGGCCGGCGACCCCTTGCGCGGCCGCATATCCGGCCTGCGGAACCGATTTACCGGTCCCGAGTTTCTTCAAAAGACGTGGAGGAGCTCCCGAATGCAGATTTTTCCTTTTTGTTTTCAGGGGCATTCGGTATCCGGCCGCCTTCCGGTCCAGCGCGGCTCGGCCCGATGGTCCATTGACCCGGCCAAAGCCAGATAGCCGAGGCTTTCATCAAGACCCCGCCCTGTCCGCTCGCGGTGCCGATCGGCAGACAAGCGATGCGAGTGTCCTTTGCGCGGCGCGGCGTGCTAGGCAGCTTCCCTGCCCCCCAATCGTCCCTCGGCATGCGCATCGGACCTGACGCAGGAACACACGAAAGCCAGTCATGAAAACACCTGACATCGCCGACATCGAGCAGGCGCGCCGGGATGCCCAGCGCATCGGGGCAGAAATCGGCGGCCGCGACAAGGGCACCGATCCCTTTGTCGCTGCCGTCCGTGCGACGCGCATGCCGATGGTGATCACCGATCCGCGCCAGCCCGACAATCCCATCGTCTTCGTCAACGATGCCTTTTGTCGCCTGTCGGGATATGAACGCAGCGAGATCGTCGGGCACAACTGCCGGTTTCTGCAGGGCCCCAGAACCGATCGCGATTCGGTGGCGAGCGTGCGTGCTGCGCTGGAACAGGTCCGCTCGATCGAGATCGATCTGCTGAACTATCGCAAGGACGGCGAAACCTTCTGGAACCGCCTGCTGCTGGCGCCGGTCCACGATGCCACCGGCGAGCTGGCCTATTTTTTCGCCAGCCAGCTCGACGTGACGCTTGAGCGCGAGCGGCTGGAAAACCTCGAAAACAGCAATGCCGCACTGGTGACGGAACTGGCGGGGCGGCTGCGCGAGCAGAAGGCCGGCGAGGATGAATTGCGCTTCACGCTCGAGGCCGGCCGGTTCGGCGCCTGGAGCCTGACGCTGCCTGGCCACGTACTGACCGCATCGGCCACCTGCCGTTCCAACTTCGGGTGGAGCGACGATCGCCCGTTTTCCTTTTCCGACCTGCTGAGCGCCATTCACCCCGACGACAGGGACCGGGTGCGCCTCGAGCTTGCATCCAGCATTGAAAAGCGCTCGGATTGCGACATCGACTTTCGGGTCGTCACGCCCGATTCCGACGTCCGGTTCATCACCCTGCGGGGACGATCCAGCTATCTGGCCGGCGGCACGCCGTACAAGATCACCGGGATATCGCTGGATATCACCGAACGCGTGCGCGCCGAGCGGATGCGCAAGGGGCTGGTCGCCTTGTCGGATGCCTTTCGCGATCTCGACAACGCC
>JBKBTF010000049.1:0-28628 GCA_046291395.1 Blastomonas sp.
CGGTGGAGCAATGTGCTATGGGTGGACATAGCCAACTACATGCGTATCAACCGCAACTAATCAAGCGGAGACGGACATGACGGGCAGCTTTGATCTTATCGTGAAGAATGGCACCGTATATCTGCCGGGTGGCCCGGTGGCGGCGGACATCGGGGTGACGGGCGGCAAGATCGTTGCGATCGGTGCCCTTTCGGGCGATGCGGGCGAGGTGATCGACTGTACCGGGCTGCACGTGCTGCCCGGGGTGATCGACAGCCAGGTCCATTTCCGCGAGCCGGGGCTTGAGCACAAGGAAGACCTCGAATCGGGCAGCCGCGCCGCGGTGATGGGCGGGATCACAGCGGTGTTCGAGATGCCCAACACCAAGCCCAACACCGACACGGCCGAACGCGTCGCCGACAAGCTGGCGCGCGCGCATCACCGGATGTGGTGCGATCATGCCTTTTATGTCGGTGCGACCTGCGCCAACGCCCCGGAACTTGCGGAACTCGAACGCATCCCCGGCACCGCGGGGGTCAAGATCTTCATGGGCGCCTCGACCGGCGACCTGCTCGTCGCCGACGATGGCGCGCTCGCCCGGGTGCTGGCGAGCGGCAAGCGCCGTGTCGCGATCCATGCCGAGGACGAGTTCCGCATGAACGCGCGCGCCGACCTGCGCGTCACCGGCGATCCTTCCTCGCACCCGGTGTGGCGCGATGACGAGAGCGCGATGCTGGCGACCCGGCGCATCCTGGGCCTTGCGCGTGCGGCCAGGCGCCGCATCCACATCCTGCACATCACCACGCCTGCCGAGCTCGAGCTGATCGCGCAGCACAAGGACATCGCCACCTGCGAACTCACTCCGCAGCATCTGACGCTGGCGGGCGAGGAGGCCTATCCACGCCTTGGCACCTATGCGCAGATGAATCCGCCGATCCGCAGCGGCGCGCACCGCGACGGGCTGTGGCGCTGGCTGGCGCAGGGGGTTCCCGATGTCATCGGATCGGACCACGCGCCGCACACCATCGAGGAAAAGTCCAAGACCTATCCCGACAGCCCCAGCGGCATGCCCGGGGTGCAGACGCTGCTGCCGCTGCTGCTCGATCACATGCACCACGGGCGGCTGTCGATGCAGCGGCTGATCGATCTGACCTCGGCGGGCGCGCAGCGCATCTTCGGGCTTGTCGGCAAGGGACGGATCGCGGCAGGCTATGACGCCGATTTCACCATCGTCGATCTGAAGAAAAAGTGGACGGTGACCGAGGACTGGCTCGAATCGCGCTGCGGCTGGAGCCCGTTCACCGGCATGGAGCTGACCGGCAAGCCGATCGGCACGATCATTCGCGGCAACCGGGTGATGTGGGAAGACACGCTGGCCGACAGCGCGGTGGGCGAGCCGGTGCGGTTCGAGGCGACCGAATTCTGATCTGAATTCTCGTCATTCCCGCGCACGCGGGAATCCCGCTTTTTTGCGACGACTGCAAGATAGCGGGACCCCCGCGTTCGCGGGGGTGACGATGATTGGGGCAGAGGGTTTTTCGTCCTCTGCCAACCCGGAGGCAATCACTCCACCCCCGTGCTCAATCCCAGTTCCGGAATCCCCACCGACCGCCGACCGCCGAAATCGGCGCGCACGACGATCACGCCCTGCTTCTCCATGTAATCGATCAGCCGCCGAATCCGGCCCGGCGAGCTGGTGCCATAGGCCTGGCCCAGCGCTGCGTCGTCGGGGCAGGGCTGGCCGTCCATCGCGGCGCGGGCGATCAAAAGGAACGGCGCGTACATGTCCTGCGGCAACCGGGCTGCAGCATCGATCGCGGGCGCCCAGACGGGATCGGCGGGATCGAACACGCCGCCGCGCGCCAGCGCCAGCCGCTGGCGGAAGCCGTCGAGATTGAGCGGCGCGCGCACCAGCCGCTGCATCCGGCAGCGCACCGAGAAATCCTGATAAAGCAGCGCGTCGGGCTGAGCAGACGCGCTGGCTTCGGCCAGCATGTCGCGCAGCACCGCGACGATCACTGCCTCGCTGTCGATTGCGTCGGCGGCGTCCTCAGCCTCCTGGCGCGCGGCGAAGATTGCCGGCTGGGCGGCCATCGGCGTGGGCTCGATCGAACTGATCAGCTCGTCTGCGGCGATCGGAACCGGGCGGGGTCTGGGCAATGTTGGTGGTGGCGCGCTGCCGTCATCGCCGAACAGCCGGTCGCGCAACGCTTCGGGTTCGGCATCGGGCATCGGCAGCAGGGTGTGCGTTCCGGTGCGCGTCACGGTCTGCGTCGCGCCGATGCGGATCGCCACCGGGCGGCGCGAGATGGCAGGGCCCAGCCCCAGAAAGCAGCCGCGCTGCAGATCGCGGATGCGCTCGGCCTGGCGGCGTTCCATCCCCAGCAGATCGGCAGCGCGCGCCATGTCGATGTCCAGAAAGGTCCGCCCCATCAGGAAGTTGCTGGCTTCGGCAGCGACGTTTTTGGCGAGCTTGGCCAGCCGCTGGGTGGCGATGGCGCCGGCAAGCCCGCGCTTGCGGCCACGGCACATCAGGTTGGTCATCGCGCTGAGGCTGGCGCGGCGCACCGGATCGGGCACGTCGCCCGCGACCGACGGCGCGAACATCTGTGCCTCGTCGACCACCACCAAAGCCGGGTACCAGTGCTCGCGCGGGGCATCGAACATCGCGCTGAGGAAAGCGGCGGCGCAGGTCATCTGCGCTTCGAGCTCGAGCGCTTCGAGGTTGAGGATCACCGAGGCGCGGTGTTCGCGGATCCGCGCGCTGATGCGGGCGATCTCGCGCTCGTTATAGTCGCCCGCGTCGATCACGACATGGCTATAGGCATCGGCCAGGGTGACGAAATCGCCCTCGGGATCGATGATCACCTGCTGGACGAGACCTGCGCTTTGCTCGAGCAGGCGGCGCAGCAGATGCGATTTGCCCGAGCCCGAATTGCCCTGCACCAGAAGCCGTGTCGCCAGCAGCTCTTCCATGTCGACGCAGACAGTTTGCCCTGTCTCATCCCGGCCAATGTCGATCGATGCTCCCACATCCGTGGCCCTATCGCCATGGCAGGAGAGTTGCAACTGCACCGGCGAGGCGGCTGGGGATAGCTGCCTGTTCAATCCTGTTGCCGGCGCCAAAACGACAAAACCCCGCCGGTGAGGGCGGGGTTTTGCGCAAAATACCGAGTGAACGGGCGGATCAGCCGTTCAGCTTGTCCTTCACCGCCTTTGCGGGGGTGAAGCCGAGCTTCTTGGATGCCTTGATGGTGATGGTGGCGCCGGTGCCGGGGTTGCGACCTTCGCGCTCAGGGGTCGACTTCACCTTGAACTTGCCGAAGCCATTGATCGAGATTTCCTCGCCGGCGGCCGCTGCATCGGCGATCGCGGCGAAAACGCCGTCGACCAGCTTGCGCGCATCAGCCTTGGTGACGTTGTGGTCGGTGGCAATCTTGTCTGCAAGTTCAGCATTATTCATGGGTAACGTCCTTTTTGCTTGGATTCGGTGGGCGGGGTTTAGCCGCAGATTTGCCCTTCGTCACGGGTCTTGCTGCTAAAATCATCCAAAATAACGACAATTGAGCGTAAGTGAGAACTAATATCAATTACTCTAATCGATTGAATCGATCAAGCTATGCGAGAAAATCACATGGCGCGCCCCCGGGAACCGCCGTAATCTTGGTGCCACGGGGCAAAAACCAATCAGAGGATGGACCATGGAACTCAAGGGATCGAAGACCGAGCAGAGCCTGAAGGACGCGTTCGCCGGCGAAAGCCAGGCCAATCGCCGTTACCTGTATTTCGCGCAGAAGGCGGATATCGAAGGCCATAACGACGTGGCAGCCGTTTTTCGCTCGACCGCAGAGGGCGAGACCGGCCACGCGCACGGCCATCTGGAGTTCCTTGAAGAGTGCGGCGATCCCGCCACCGGCGAGCCGATCGGCAGCACCACCGACAATCTGAAGTCGGCTATTGCCGGCGAGACCCACGAATACACCGACATGTATCCGGGCATGGCCAAGACCGCCCGCGATGAAGGCTTTGACGAGATCGCAGACTGGTTCGAAACGCTCGCCAAGGCGGAAAAGAGCCATGCCGGCAAGTTCCAGAAGACGCTCGACGCGCTGCTGGCCGAAGCCTGAGTTTCAGTTGAACGACAACTCGGCCTGTCCGCTGCGTTTCGGCGCGGTGGGCAGGCCATTTTTCTGACTTCGTAAATCCTCCCCGCACCGGGGAGGTGGCAGCGCGCAGCGCTGACGGAGGGGATGCGATGTCGCGCGGCGATCGTTCGGTCGTCCGATCCCGCTGCCCCTCCACCGCTTCGCGGTCCCCCTCCCCGTATCGGGGAGGATTTTGTGGGTGAAAGCATATGGCAACCGGCTATAAGGAAGGCAGTCTGGACGCGCCGACGCGGCATGCTCTGCCGTGGCGCGACGAGAGCTGGTATGACGAGGCCGCGCTCGATGCCGAGATGCGCCGCGTGTTCGATATCTGCCATGGCTGCAGGCGGTGCTTCAACCTGTGCGACAGCTTTCCCACCTTGTTCGACCTGATCGACGAAAGCCCCAATGAAGAGGTCGAGGACCTTGATGCGGGGCAGATCAAGCAGGTCGTGGATGCGTGCACCCTGTGTGACATGTGCTTCATGGTCAAATGTCCCTATGTGCCGCCGCATGAGTTCGACCTCGACTTTCCGCATCTGATGCTGCGCTATCGTGCGGTCGAGCACCGCAAGGGCCAGACCAGCCGCGCCGACCGGCTGCTTGCCGATACCGATCGCAACGGCAGACTGGGCAGTGTGTTTTCGGATGTCGCCAACTGGGCGACCGCCGGCGACAACAAGACCACGCGCGGCATCATGCAGTCCATGCTGGGGATCGACACGCGTGCGCATCTGCCCGAGTTTGCCGATATTCCGCTGACCAACCGCGCGCCTGCTCTGGTGCGTGCGCCCAACCCGGATGCGCCGGGCTTCGGCCGCCGGGTGGCGCTGTATGCGAGCTGTTACGACCAGTTCAACGACCAGACCCCGGGCGAGGCAGCGGTCAAGGTGCTGGCGCACAACGGCGTCGAGGTGCGAATCGAGCATCCCGAATGCTGCGGCATGCCCAAGCTCGAGAACGGCGACATCCCCGCCGTCGCCAGCGCCGCCGCGCGGGTCGCGGCGCATTTCGCGCCGCTGATCGACCAAGGCTATGCCGTGGTGGCGATCACCGCGAGCTGCGCGCTGATGATGAAGTTCGAATGGCCGCTGATCGAGCCCGACAATGCCGACATCGCCAAGCTCTCGGCGGCCACGCACGACATCAGCGAATATATCGTCAAGCTGTCGAAAGAAACCGGGCTGACTCCTGTAGAGGCGATGGATGCCAGCATCGGCGTGCACTTCGCATGCCATTCGCGCGCGCAGAACATGGGACCCAAGGCGATGGAGATGCTCAAGCTCATCCCCGAGGCGCGGCCGGTCATGACCGAGCGCTGCTCGGGCCATGGCGGCAAGTGGGGCATCTACAAGAACAATTTCGACACAGCGGTGAAGCTTGCACGGCCCACGGTGCGCGCACTGGAAAAGACCTCGCCCGATTACATGGTCAGCGAATGCCCGCTGGCCGGTGCGCATCTCAAGCAGACGATGGAACTGGGCGGCTCTGCCCAGGTGCCAGAGCGGATCGGCCATCCGGTCGAGCTGATGGCCAGGGCCTACGGACTTTAAACCACATGGAAACAATCATGCCCAAGGATCGCCGTTCCATCACCCGTGACGACATCATGGACCTTGCCGATTACGAGCTGATCCGGAAGGACAAAAGGCAGGAGAGCATCCTCGCCAAGAAGTTCTCGCGGCTCGCCATCGGCCCGCATGCGATGATCACCTTCGAAAGCTGGGACAGCATGTGGCTGCAGATCCAGGAGATGCTGCGGATCGAAAAGGGCGGCGAAGCGCAGCTTGTCGATGAACTTGCGGCCTATAATCCGATGGTGCCCAATGGCCGGGAGCTGACCGCGACCTTGATGTTCGAGATCGAAAATCCCGAACGGCGCGATGCCTTTCTGCGCACGATCGGCGGGGTCGAGCAGCATGTCTTTCTGACCATCGGCAATGTGCGGGTCGCAGCGCAGCCGGAACAGGATGTCGAGCGCACCAGCGCCTCGGGTAAGGCGAGCGCGGTCCACTTCGTGCATTTCCCGCTCGACGATGCGGCGATTGCGGCCTGGCACGATGCTGGCAATGTCGCGATGGTGCAGATCACCCATCCCGCTTACGGCCATGCTGCGCTGATCGGAGCGGAAACCCGCAGCTATCTGACCCGCGCCTGCCTTTGAACCTGGCAGGCGGGATGGTGGCTGGCGGTCACCGGGGGACGGGATAGGGCCGACCTGGCCTTGCGTAGAATTGTCGCCCGCCTTGTCCCTCGGCGCTCTCGGGAGCCGCGGTGCTGAGCGCCGGATCGGCAAGTCCGGATTCGACCGGGACTGCCTCTATCATCGGCGCGCCGAAATCCGCTTGGGCGGGGTCCTCGGGAAAGATCTGCGTTGTCGCGGGAGCGGCGGCCATGCGCGCAGCAGGTGGCGGAGCGACCGGCACGGGTTCTGCCGGCGCCTGGGTTGTCGGACCGGCGCCGGGCGTCATCGACGACGCGAAAATCGCGGCAGCCAGCATGATGCCGCCCGATCCCAGCATGACCTCTTTCAACATATCCTAGACTAAGCCCCATCGGTTCTGCACGTCGCACCGGAATCCTACCATGGCCGGGTTAACAGTCCGTAGCCAGGATGCGGCGCGAAAATGCCGCCGGAGGCAGGGCCACCGGCGGCATGTCTTTCCTCCCCAGGAAAGCTCGGGCCCGGACAAGGTCGGGCAAAGGGATTGATCGCGCGCCGACTGGTCTGGCAAGCAAGGGTGGCGGGGTTACCCCGCTCACCCCATCCTCTCCTGCTATGGCTTGGCCTCGGCGTGTCGTGATCCTTGGCCTAGTCGCGACAGCAAGACGTGGCACCCAAATTGACAAAAAAAGCACGAAATTTGCGACTGCATCCCGTATTCACCTTGTCATCTTGTAACGATTATTACAGGTTTGGCTGATGGTCGATGCTTCACTCCATGCGGGCCCCGCCTTGCGCCGTCTGCGCCGCAATGCCGGGCTGACCCAGGCCGCGATGGCCGAAAGACTGGATATATCGCCGAGCTACCTCAACCTGCTCGAGCGGAACCTGCGCCCGGTCAGCGCCCGGCTGATGCTGGCGCTGGCCGAGCGGTTCGATGTCGATCCGCGCGACCTGACCGGGGACGAGCCCGGCGGTGGGCTGGGGCCGATGCGGCGGCGGCTGTCCGATCCCGCCTTTGCCGATCTCGGGATCGAACCAGGCGAGATCGAGGACTGGCTGGTCTCCTCGCCGGGGACGGCAGCGGCGTTCGCGCGGCTGTTCGACCGAGTGCAGGGCGGCGCAGGCGCAGGCGCCGTGGCAGGCGCGGTCGATGATCCGGTGGCGCGGGTGCGCAGCGAGATCGAGCGCTGGCGCAACCATTTCGCTGATCTGGACCATGCCGCCGAGGAGCTGGCCGATGCGCTGCGGCTGCAGAGCGGCGATCTGTATTCCGTGATTGCAGAGAGGCTGCGCACCAAGCACCAACTCGCGATCCGCATCCTTCCCGAAAACGTGATGCCGGGACGGCTGCGCAGGCTCGACCTGCATGCGCGCCAGCTGCAATTGTCCGAGATGCTCGACATGGCCTCGCGCACCTTCCAGGCGGCCTATCTGCTCGGCCAGCTCGAGTATCGCGCCGATGTCAACGCGCTGGTGGCGGGGGCGCAATTCGGTGATCGCACCGCCGAGCGCCTCTATCAACGTCACATCTTCAGCTATTTCGCTGCCGCCCTGATGATGCCTTATGGACGGTTCCTGCGGGCCTGCGAGCAATCGGGCTATGACATGCTTCTGCTCCAGCGGCGCTTCGGCGCGGGCTTCGAGCATGTTGCGCATCGTTTGACGACGCTGCAGCGGGTGGGGCAGCGGGGCCTTGGCTTCTTCATGGTCCGGGTCGACCGGGCGGGCCAGGTGTCCAAGCGCTTTGGCGGCGCCAATCGCGCGCCGCTGGCCGATACCGAGGTGACATGCCCGCTCTGGCATCTCCACCAGGCATTCTCCCGCCCCAGCCAGGTGCAGGTGCAACTGGTCGAGCTCGAAGACGCCAGCCGCTGGCTCACGCTTGCGCGCAGCGTGCAGGGGGCGGGCTATGGCGCGGGCGGCACGACGGCGGAGTTTGCCATTGGCCTTGGCGTTGCGGTCGATCAGGCCGCGACCTTGTGCTATTCGCGCGGGCTGGACCTGAGCGCAGCGGGCGCCACCCGCATCGGACCAGGTTGCGCGATGTGCAAGCGCGGCGATTGCCCGCAGCGCTCGAAGCCGCCTTTGGGCATCCGGTTGAAGTTCGACGATCGCGAACGCGGCATCACCCCGTTCGATTTCGTCACCGATTGAGAGCCGGATGGACCCTGGCCGGTCCCGGCGACCGGTTGGAAGCTTGTTAACCATTCGTGCCTAGGTTCGCTGCTGCGATAGGGCAGGCCGATGGCCTCGCACCTTGGGCGAAGGACCTATTTCCATGGCACGCAACAGCATTCTGCCCGCACAGGGCGAGGATTTTCTCGATCGCGCATTTGCCAGGGCCAACCCGCGCGTGCTCGACCGTGTCGAACAGGCCCTGCTGATCATCCTGTGGGGGTGGTTGTTCTCGCGCGTGGCTGCCTCGCCGAACGATTATGCGCCTCTGGTCATGATCTCGGAAACGGCTCTGCTCATTTTTGTCCTGATCCGGCGATCGACGCACAAGATATCGCTGCGTCTTGGCGACTGGTTGCTGGCCATTGCAGCGACCGCTGCGCCGCTGCTCATCCAGCCGGCGGATGTTCTGTTTCCGGCGATCGTGCCGCTGGGGCTCCTGCTCGTCCTGGCTGGCAATCTGGTGCAGTGTCTTGCCAAGTTCAGCCTGAGACGAAGTTTCGGAATGGCGCCCGCCAATCGGGGTATCAAGACCGACGGGCTCTACCGCTTCGTCCGCCATCCGATGTACGCCGGCTATCTATGGGTGCATATCGGAATCCTCATGCTGATGCCGAGCGTGATCAATCTGCTGGTCTATGGATTGGGCTGGTGGGCGCAAATCCTGCGTCTGCGCGCGGAAGAAAAGCTGCTGTCGCAAGACGACACCTATCGCGCCTATCTGCGCAAAGTGCGCTATCGCCTGGTTCCAGGCCTGTTCTGATCGCGACCGGTCAGGGCCCATCGCTGCAATGCGCCGTCACCCGGTGTTCCAATTGCTGACCGATTGTGCAGGGAAGTGCTTCCGGCGGGAACCGGGGAGCATCCGGCACGTATCCAGCGCACACACTTGCTGCTGGAGATCATCTGATGACAACCCCGAACGATCGCACTGAAACCGTGGTGACCGAACAGCCCGCAGCGCCCGCGAGCACGCATACCACTATCGTCGAGCGGCGTTCGGGAGGCGGATCCGGGCTGATGATGGCGCTCGCGTTGCTCGTGCTGGTGGTTGGCGGGCTCATCGCATGGCAATTCCTGCAGCAGGGCGAAGTGCGCACCGACGCGGTGGCAGGCGCCGCAAGCAAGGTCGGCGATGCGGCGCAGCAGGTGGGCGACGCAGCCCATGATGCCGCGCAGAAGGTCGGCGAATGACGCCGCATTCCCAAAAGCGTAAAATACTTTGACAAAACCGCGGCAAATCGCGGCGTCTGGAGTGGTTGTCGCTGTAAAATTAACCGACACTTGACGATTGTCGGTCTATAGCGGCAGCCATGTTCAGGCTGTTCAAACATTATGTTCCGCATGCGGTGCTGCTGCTCGGCTTTTTTGATATCGCGCTGCTGGGTCTGGCTGCCGAACTGGGCTGGGTCTGGCGTGCCGGCGAAATCGGCATGGCGATCGAGCCGCTGAGCGAGCGGCCGCTCCCGATCATCACGTTCGCGTTCCTGGTGCACACAGCCATGATCGCGGTGGGCGTCTACGGACCGGATGCCTTGCAGTCCCTGCGCTTTGCCGCGGCCCGCCTGTTGGTAGCGATCTCGCTGGGGGTGATCCTGCTGTCGGTCACCTATTTCGTGCTGCCCGGAACGACATTGTGGCGATCTAACAGCCTGTACGCCATGGGCCTGTCGATCGTCTTCCTGATCGGGATCCGGATACTGCTGAGCGGATTGCTGGGCACCACCGCCTTCAAGCGCCGGTTGATGGTGCTGGGCGCAGGCAAGCGGGCGCAGAGGGTGCAGGTCCTGGCCGACCGGCCCGACGCCGGTTTCGTGCTGGTCGGCTTCGTCGCGATGAACGATGGCGCGCTGGTCGTCGAAGAGGCGATCAACCGCGACGCGATCAAGAATCTCGCCAAGCATGTCGAGAATCTCAACGTGACCGAGGTCGTGCTGGCGCTGGAGGAGCGGCGCAACGCGCTGCCGGTCAACGACCTGCTGCGGATCAAGACCACCGGCGTCCACGTCAACGATCTGTCGACCTTTCTGGAGCGCGAAACCGGTCGGGTCGATCTCGATACGGTCAATCCGAGCTGGCTGATCTTTTCGGATGGCTTTTCCGCAGGCCGCCGCATCTCGACCATTGCCAAGCGCCTGTTCGACCTTGTCGTCAGTTCTATCCTGCTGGCGCTGACCGCGCCGATCATCGTGATTTTCGCGATTCTGGTGAAGCTCGACAGCAAGGGCCCCGCTTTCTTCAAGCAGGAGCGCGTCGGGCTCTATGGCCAGCCGTTCGAGATCATCAAGCTGCGCTCCATGCGCACCGATGCCGAGGTCGATGGCGCGCAATGGGCACAGAAGGACGATCCGCGCATCACCCGGCTGGGCCGGTTCATTCGCAAGGTCCGGATCGACGAACTGCCGCAGACCTGGAGCGTGCTCAAGGGCGACATGAGCTTTGTCGGCCCCCGACCCGAGCGTCCCGAGTTCGTCGCCAGCCTGGAAACCCAGATGCGCTATTACAACGAGCGGCACATGGTGAAGCCGGGCATCACCGGCTGGGCGCAGATCAATTACCCCTATGGGGCATCGGTCGAGGATTCGCGGCACAAGCTCGAATACGACCTGTATTATGCCAAGAACTACACGCCCTTCCTCGATCTGCTGATCATTCTGCAGACGCTCAGGGTGGTGCTGTGGCCGGACGGCGCGCGTTGAGCCGATGGCCAACTTGCACGACATAGGCCTTTGGGGCCACGTCGCCGCCGCCGCGCTGACCATGCTGGTCGCAGCCTGGCTGGTGCGGCGCTGGGCGGGCCTGCGGGACACCCGTCCCTCGCTGGGCGATGCAGCGCTGCTGCTGGCGTTGCTGGCGACCAGTCTGTGGACCTTCGCGGCGGCAAGCCTGGGTGGCACCCATGCCATCGCTGGCCTTGCTGAATCGATGCGCAACCTCGCCTGGCTGGCCTTTCTGTTCCAGATGGTCCAGTCCGCCCGCGCGCAGCCGCGCACCGTAACGGCGGTCTATCTGGTGCTGGTGGTGGTGCTGCTCGTACAGCCGCTGGCCGATATGTCGCATGCCGCCAATTCCAGCCTGCCCGGGCTTGAAGCGCTGGGTTCCGGCACCGCGATGCTGTTGCGGATGATCTTTGCAATCGGCGCGCTGGTGCTGGCCAACAATCTCTACAGCGTGGCCGACGCCGAGACCCGGGCCAGCCTTCGCCTGCCGCTGACCGCGCTCGCCGCGATGTGGCTGTATGACCTCAATCTCTACACCGTCGGGTATCTGGGCGGTGCGCTGTCGGCCGATCTGGTGGCGTTGCGCGGGCTGATGATGATTTTCGCGGTGCCTTTCTTCGCGCTCGCGGCCAACCGTCCAGGCGGATGGAAGCTCACCTTGTCGCGCAAGGTGGCGTATCGCTCGCTGTCGCTTTTTGCGATCCTGGGCTATCTGGTGACGATGATCGCGGTGGCGCAGATGCTGCGCTCGTTCGGCAGCACGGTTGCTTCCGGCGCGCAGGTGCTGCTGGTGCTGGGCATGTCGCTGGCCGCGCTGATCCTGCTGCCGTCGGACCGGTTCCGGGCGTGGTTCAAGGTCAAGGCGACCAAGCACTTCTTCCAGCATCGCTATGATTATCGCGCCGAATGGATCCGCTTCACAGAGACCATCGGCCGGCCCGGAGACGGCACGGCGCCCTTCCACGAACGCGTCATCAAGGCCGCAGCCGATATCAGCGACAGCCCGTCCGGGTTGCTGCTTGCGCCCAGTGACGGGGGAAGGCTGCAGTTGCAGGCGCGGTTCAACTGGCCCACCGCAGACGTTCCGGCGCAGGCCTGCACCGCGGGCACCATCGGCTATTTCCAGGCGACCTCCCGGATCGTGGAACTCGATGCGCTCCGTTCGGGCAAGGACGGGCTGACCGACCGGCGCGCCATCCCCGACTGGATTCTGGCGGAAAGCAACGCATGGGCGATCGTTCCTCTGGTGCATTTCGATCGGCTCGCTGGGCTTGTCGTGTTGTCGCGCCCCTTGATCGAGCGGCGGCTCGACTGGGAGGACCTCGACCTGCTGCGTCTGGTGGGGCGCCAGCTTGCCAGCTATCTCGCCGAGGCGCGCAGCCAGGAAGCGTTGCGCGAGGCGGACCAGTTCGACGAATTCAACCGCCGCATGGCTTTCGTGATGCACGACATCAAGAATCTGGTCAGCCAGCTCAGCCTGGTCACCCGCAATGCCGAACGCCATGCCGACAATCCCGAATTCCGCGCCGACATGATCGCGACGCTGCAGAATTCGGTGGGCAAGATGAACACGCTGATCCAGCGGCTGACCGGCTATGCCCGTTCCACCGGTGAAGGCATCCGAGCCGTCGATGCCGAGCGGATCGTCCGCACGGTACTGGCCGACAAGGCCAGGCGCCATCCGGTCGTTGCCAGCAGCGCGCCGCGGATGACACTGATGGCCGATCCGGCGCAGCTCGAACAGGTTCTGGGGCATATCATCCAGAACGCGATCGATGCCAGCGGCCCTGACCACCCGGTCTATGTCAGCCTGTCGCGCGATGGCCTCAACGGGGTGATCGAGATCGTCGACCATGGATCGGGCATGTCGACCGAATTTGTCCGCGCCAAATTGTTCAAGCCGTTCATGTCGAGCAAAGCCGATGGTTTCGGTATCGGCGCCTATGAGGCGCGGCTGCTGGTCGAAGCGATGAACGGGCGGATCGAGGTGGAAAGCCGCGAAGGCGAGGGCAGCCGCTTTGCGGTCTATCTGCCGCTTGCGACACGGATCGAAAATGACGAAGCCGCGCCGGACGGTGTGCTTCTGGCTACAAAGGTATGCTGAAGATGAACGACCTGACCCCCGATGCGGCCGTGAACAGCGGCGGCAAGGGCCAGCCCAAGCTGCCGCGGCTGCTGGTGGTGGAGGATGACGCCGGACTGCAGCGCCAGCTCAAATGGGCATTCGACGACTTCGAGGTCTTGTGCGCCAGCGACCGTGCCAGCGCGATCGACCTGCTGCGTTATGAGGAGCCCGATGTCGTTACGCTCGATCTTGGTCTGCCGCCCGATCCCGATGGCGTGAGCGAGGGCTTCGCCACGTTGGCGGACATCCTTCGGCTCAAGCCCGACACCAAGGTGATCATCGCATCTGGCCATGGCGAGCGGCAGAGCGCGCGTGATGCGATCGCGCAGGGCGCGTATGATTTCTACCGCAAGCCGGTCGAGATCGACGATCTGGCGTTGATCGTGCGCCGCGCGCTCAATGTCCAGCAGATCGAACGCGAGAATGCCCGGCTCAATCAGAAATCGGGCGACGACCACACCGTGCTCGGCGGCATGATCACTGCCGACGCCCAGATGGTAAAGGCCGCGCGCACCATCGAGCGCGTCGCCAACACCAATGTCTCGGTGATGCTCTTGGGCGCGAGCGGAACCGGAAAAGAGCTGTTCGCGCGCGGGCTGCATGAAAAGAGCAACCGGCGCAGCAAGGCGTTCGTCGCGATCAACTGCGCCGCGATCCCGGAAAACCTGCTCGAATCCGAACTGTTCGGGCATGAAAAGGGCGCGTTCACCGGCGCGATCAAGACCACCATCGGCAAGATCGAGCAGGCCGAGGGCGGAACCCTGTTCCTCGACGAGGTGGGCGACATCCCGTTGCCGTTGCAGGTCAAGCTGCTGCGCTTCCTGCAGGAGCGCGTCATCGAGCGGGTCGGCGGGCGCGCCGCGATCCCGGTCGACACGCGCGTCGTATGCGCCACGCACCAGAATCTCGAAAAGATGATCGCCGAGGAACGCTTCCGCGAAGACCTGTTCTACCGGTTGGCCGAGATCGTCGTCACCATCCCTGCGCTCGCCGAACGGCCGGGCGACGCGGTGCTGCTCGCCAAGCATTTCCTGGGCAAGTTCGCGGCAGAGATGAACCCTTCGGTCAAGGGCTTCGCACCCGACGCGCTCAAGATGCTCGACGCGTGGCACTGGCCGGGTAATGTGCGCGAGCTGGAAAACCGGGTGAAGCGGGCGGTGATCATGGCAGAAACCCGGCTGGTGCGCGCCGAGGATCTCGACCTCGAGCGCGCCGAGCCGGAAACCGCCGAGTTCCTGAACCTCAAGGCGTCACGCGAGCTTGCCGACCGCAAGGCGATCCGCCACGCGCTGGCGCGGACCGAGGGCAACATCTCGGGTGCGGCCAAGCTGCTGGGCATCAGCCGGCCGACCTTGTACGATCTGCTCAGGCAATATGACATCCAGAGTTGATCCTCGATCCGGCCTCGGGCGGCGGCTGACGCTGGCGCTGGTCGCCTGCACGCTGATGCTGGGCGGCCCGGCCATGCCATTGCAGGCCGAAGACTTGGGGGCTGCGCGTCAGGCGATGGCCCGCGCGGAGGAATTCCGTTCGCGCGGTGACAACCGCGCCGCGCGGATCGAGCTGATGAACGCGATCAAGGCGGCACCGCGCTTGCCTGCGGCGCGCCTGGCGCAGGCGCGGGTATTCCTGTCTTTGTTCGATGCCGCAGGCGCTGAAGCTGAACTGACCCGCGCGCTCGAGCTGGGCGCCGAGCGGCTGGTGGTGCGCGCACCGATGGCCGAGGCGCTGTTGCTGCAGGGCCGGGCGGACGCCGCACTGGAATGGCTTGGCGAGGGCCCGGTGCCCGCGGGCGACGCCGGCTATGCCGCGCGCACTCTGGGCCGGGCGCAGCTTGCGCGGGGCAATATGGACGCCGCGCGCGCCGCGTTCGACCGTGCTCTGCGATTCGCACCCGACGACAGCATGCTGTGGACCGACATCGCGCGTTTCCGCATCGCCTCGGGCGATCAGGCGGGCGGAGTCGACGCGGCGGATCATGCAGTAAAGCTGAACAGCGGCAACGTCCGTGCGCTGCAACTGCGCGGCGAACTGGTGCGCAGCCAGTTCGGGCTCGCCGCTTCGCTGCCATGGTTCGAGCGGGCGCTGAGCATCGATCCCAACGATGTCAGCGTGCTCGGCGAATATGCTGCGACGCTGGGCGACATGGGCCGGATGCGCGACATGCTCGCCGTCGCGCGCCAGATCGTGGCGCTGCAGCCGGACAATCCGCGCGGCTATTTCCTGCAGGCGGTGCTGGCCGCGCGCGCGGGCCAATACGGGCTGGCGCGCAACCTGATCCAGAAGACCGGAGGCGCGCTCGATCGGGTGCCGGCGGTGATGCAGGTCGAGGGCGTGGTCGAGTTTCAACTCGGCAACTACCGTCAGGCGATCGACCGGTTCGAAAAGCTCGCCGACGCTCAGCCGCACAACCGCCGCGCCGCCGAATTGCTGGCGCGTGGGCTTTATGCCGAAGGCGAGCACGAGACACTGCTCGCCCGTTTCCGCCCGGTCGCCGATCAGGGCGGCACCAGCGCCTATCTGCTGACATTGGTCGCGCGCTCGCTCGAGGCGATCGGGGAGGGGCCGCAGGCGACCGACTATCTCGCGCGCGCCGCCGAACCCGACACCGCGCCGATGGTGCGTCTGGCCGAAGCGGACGAGCCGTGGATGCTGGCCGATGCCGCGCGCACCGCGCCGCGCGATGCCCGCGCGGTGATCCCTTATGTGCGCATGCTTGTGGCCAATGGCGATTTTGCGCAGGCCGCCGAATTTGCCGAACCGCTGGCCGAGGCCAATCCCGGTGTTCCCGATGCCCAGCTCCTGCTGGGCGATGTGCGCTTTGCCGAAGGCGATGCCGCTGCGGCGCTCCCCTTCTATCGACGCGCCGCCGAAATCCGCCTGTCCGAGCCTGTGGTTCGTCGCCTGTCGCTGGCGCTGCGCGAGACCGGCAATGCCGACGAAGCCGACGCGCTGCTGGTGCGTTTCGTCGGTTACAGCCCGGCTAACACCGGGGGGCTGAGACTGCTCGCCAATGCCTATATCGATCGCGGCAACTGGCCGGGTGCAATTGTGACCCTGAGCGCGCTGCACGCCCGGCTGGGCGACAATCAGCCGCTGCTGCTGGCCGATCTCGCGCTGGCGCATCTGCGCGGCGGCGATGAGGCGCGCGCGGCCCATGATGCGCGGCTGGCGTATCGGGTGCAGCCGGCCAACACGCTCGCCACGCACATGCGCGGGCTGACGCTGACCGGCCAAGGCGACCAGCCGATGATGGCTGTCGAGATTCTCGAAAAGGCGCAGGCCAAGAACCCGCGAAACCCCTGGCTGCGCTATCACTTGGCGCAGGCCTATGCCGAGGCAGGCAAGACCGCGCAGGCGGTGGGAGCGCTCAGGGCGTCGCTGGCACTGGGATCGTTCCCAGCCCGCGCGGAGGCCGCCGCGATGCTGCGCAAACTGCAGGACCGCAGCTGAGCTTTCACCACTTTTTTGCCTGACCGTCGGCCGAATTGGGCTATGGGGAGGGCATGACCGACATGCACAATCCCCTGTCCGATACGCGCGCGCTGCCGCGCTTTGCCGAAATCACCGCCGACCATATCGCGCCGGCGCTCGACGCGGCGCTGGCCCGGCACGCTGGCGTGGTCGAGACGCTGACGACGAGCCGGCCGACGCGCTTTGCCGAGGCCTGGCTGCCGTTCGAGCGCGTGGAGGCCGATCTGGGCGCGATCTGGGCGGCGGTATCGCACCTGCACGCGGTCGCCGATTCGCCCCAATTGCGCGCGGCTTATCAGGAAGGCGAGCAGCGGCTGGTCACCAATTCGATCAAGGTGGCGCAAAACCGCGATCTGTTCGAAGTGTTTACCGCATTGTCTCAGACACCCGAGTTTGCCGATCTGCCTCAGGCAGACCGGGTCGCGGTGGAACATGCGCTGCGCGATTTCCGGCTGGCGGGCGTCGCGCTCGAGGCCGATGCGCGGCAGCGGTTCGAGGACATTTCGGTCGAGCTGTCCTCGCTGTCCAACGCCTTCGGCAGCGCGGTGCTCGATGCGACCGATGCCTGGGGCGAGCAGATCACCGACGAGGCCGAGCTTGCGGGCATTTCGGATACCGATAAGGCGATGTTCGCCGACGCGGCTGCCGCCAAGGGCGAGTCCGGCTGGCGGGTGACGCTGCAGATGCCCAGCGTCAACGCCATCCTGACCTTCGCCGAGAACCGCGATTTGCGCGCCCGCGTCTACCGCGCGTTCGGCACGCGTGCGTCCGATCAGGGACCCCATGCAGGCGAGTTCGACAATTCCGAGCGGATCGCGCGCATCCTGGAGTTGCGGCGCGAGGCAGCGCACCTTCTGGGCTTTGCCGATCCGGTCGATTGGTCGCTCGCCACCAAGATGGCGTCGGATGGCGGCGTGGTGCTCAGCTTCCTGCGCGATCTGGCGGGCCGCGCGCGTCCGGCGGCGCAGCGCGATCTCGACGAACTGCGCGCCTTTGCCGCAGATAAGCTGGGGATCACCGATCTGCAGCCCTGGGATGTCGGCTTTGCTTCCAACAAGCTGCGCCAATCGGTCTATGCGGTCGATGAGGCCGAGGTGTGCGGCTATTTCCCGGTCGATCGGGTGATGGCGGGCTGGCAGGATCTGCTTGGCAGGCTGTTCGGCATCCGGCTGGCAGAGCGGTCCGACGTCTCGCTCTACCACCGCGATGCGCGCTTCTTCGATGTCGTCGAGGACGGCGGCAGCGTGGTCGCGGGGCTGTATCTCGATCTGTTCGCGCGCACCGGCAAGCGTGGCGGCGCGTGGATGGGCGAAGCACGCCCAAGGCGCAGCGATGGCGAATACAGCCAGGTGCCGGTCGCCTATATGGTGTGCAATTTCTCGCCCGCCGGGCCCGATTCGCCCTCGCTGCTCAGCCACAACGACGTTGGCACGCTGTTGCACGAGACCGGCCACTGCCTTCACCTGCTGCTCACCCAGGTCGACCGGCCCAGCATCGCGGGCGTCAGCGGGTTCGAATGGGATGCGGTCGAGCTGCCCAGCCAGCTGATGGAGGATTTCGCCTGGGATCGCGATGTGCTCACCGCGATGTCGGGTCATCACCGCACCGGCGAGCCGCTGCCCGAAGACCTGTTCGACCGGCTGCTCAAGGCGCGTCACTTCCAGGCGGGGCTGTTCCTGATCCGCCAGATCGAGTTCGCGCTGTTCGACATGCTGCTGCATCTGGGCACGATGGGCAGCGATCCGGTTGAGGTGATCGAGGCGGTGCGCGACGAGGTGTCGGTGATGCGCCCGCCCGAATGGCACCGCTTTCCGCACGCCTTCAGCCACATTTTCGCGGGCGGCTATGCGGCGGGTTATTACAGCTATCTGTGGGCCGAACTGCTCGCCGCCGATGGGTTCATGGCGTTTGCCGAGGCGGGCTTGCTCGATCGCGCGACCGGCGATCGTTTCCGCGCCGAGGTACTGGCGCGTGGTGCGACGCGGCCTGCGGCGGAAAGCTTCCGCGCGTTTCGCGGGCGGGATCCCGATCCGCAGGCGATGCTGATCCGGCATGGTCTGCAGGACGCCGATGCATGAGCGACCTGTGCCCGCGCAGCTGGCTCGACGAGGCGGTCCGGCGGATCGAGGCGGACTACAACCGCTCGGCCGACACGCACCTGATCCGGCTCGATCTGCCGCGCTATCCCGGCATCACTTTGTACCTGAAGGATGAAAGCTCGCACCCGACGGGCAGCCTCAAGCACCGGCTGGCGCGCTCGCTTTTCCTCTATGCCTTGTGCAACGAGTGGATCGGGCCCGACAGCTGCGTGATCGAGGCGTCGTCGGGTTCGACCGCGGTGAGCGAGGCGTATTTCGCGCGGATGCTGGGGTTGCGCTTCATCGCGGTGGTGCCTGCGACCACCGCCGCGCCCAAGCTCGATGCGATCCGCTTCCAGGGCGGCGAGATCCACATGGTCGATGACCCGCGCAGCGTCTACGACGTCGCGCACCGGCTGGCGGCGGAGACCGGTGGGCATTATCTCGACCAGTTCACCTATGCCGAGCGCGCGACCGACTGGCGGGGCAACAACAACATCGCCGAAAGCATTTTCGCGCAGATGGCACAGGAGGAGAATTCGGTGCCTGACTGGATCGTCTGCGGCGCAGGCACTGGCGGCACATCGGCGACGATCGGGCGGTATCTGCGCTATCAGCGATATGCCACGCGGCTGTGCGTCGCGGACCCCGAGCATTCGGTGTTTCATCGGCACTATCACGACCGCTCCGCGACCGTGCTGCCCGAAGGCTGTGCGAGCCGGATCGAGGGCATCGGCCGGCCTCGGGTGGAGCCCAGCTTCATCCCCGGGGTAATCGACCGGATGATCGCGGTGGAAGACGCCGCCAGCGTCGGCGCAATGCGCGCGCTCTCCGACCGGCTGGGGCGGCGGGTCGGCGGATCGACCGGCACCAATTTGTGGGCCTGCGCGACGCTGATCGAGGAAATGGCAGCGGCGGGCGAGACCGGAAGTATCGTCACCTTGCTCTGCGATGGCGGCGAGCGTTATGGCTGTACCTATTATGACGATGCGTGGCTGAAAGGCTGCGGCATCGAGTGGCACGCGTCGGCGCGGCACATCGCGCGGATGCTGGGCCAGAGCGACAAGGGGATTTTGTGATGATGATCGCGGTTCTGGCGGCGGTATCGGCGGCGGCAGCAGTGGCAGCGGGCGCGTTCGGCGCGCATGCGGCGGCGGGCGAGCAGCAGGCCGAATGGCTGCGCACCGGCGGCATGTACCAACTGGTGCACGCGGTAGCGGCGCTGGCGATCATGGGGACCGCGCGGGGCCCGGCGCTGACATTGCTGGCGGGCTCTGCGATCTTTGCGCTGACGCTTTATGCCATGGCGCTGGGCGCGCCGCGCTGGCTGGGCGCGGTCACCCCGATTGGCGGCACCCTGCTGATCGCGGGCTGGCTTTGGGCCGCGTGGATCTACGCCAAGGGCTGAAAGGCAAGCCCACCGTCGCCCGCGCCGGAGCGCGGATGACGGTGGCAGGAGTGTGACTTCAGAACTTGTATCCGACCTCGACGCCCAGGCGACGCAGGCCGCCCGGCGAAATGAACGATCCGCCGAACTCGGCCGCGGTGATCACCTCGTTGAGGTAGCGGCGGTTGAGCACGTTGTCGGCGAACATCGTCACCCGCCAGTTTTCGCCCTCAAGCCCGGCGCGGACATCGAGCACGCCGAACGCCTCGCGCCGGGTGACCGAATAATCGGCATCGCCGACAAAGGCGGGCAGCGCCAGCGCCGAGCCGGGCAGCAGGCCGCTGAAGATGGTCGGAACGCTGTCTTCCTGCAGCGTGTGGAACCAGGTCGGTCCGGTGATGCGGTAATCGGCGCGCGCCACCAGATCGAAGCTCTTGGCGATTGGCGCGACAATCTGCGTACCCAGGTTGATCGTGTAATCGGCGGTCGAGGGCGACTTGTTGCCCACGGTTTGCGGACGCGAGGCGTTGGCCTTGATCTCGCTTTCGGTAACGTTGAGCGCGCCGAAGATCGTCCAGCCGGGAGTCACCTCCGCATTCAGGTTGAGCTCGGCACCATAGATCTGCACCTCGTCGATGTTCGACACCACGCGCAGCAGCCCGAAGCCGCCGACGAAGAACTCGAAGAACTGCATGTCGTCGACATCGGTGTAATAACCGGCCAGATCGAAAGTGACCTTGCCGTCGAGGATCGATCCCTTGATGCCGCCTTCGAACGCGCTCGACTTTTCCTTGCGATAATTGTCGGTGATGCGGACGTTGGAGCCGATGAACTGGTTGAACGACTGATCGACGATCGCCGCCGAGCCCGAGTTGTTGAAGCCGCCTGCCTTGAAGCCGATTCCCCAGTTGGCGTAGAAATTGATCGCGTCGGTCATCGCCCAGCGGAACGTCAGCTTGGGCTGGAGCTGCTTGTAGCTATCCGATTTGTCGGGAATCGGCCCGCCGACCTGACCGGGGTTGATCGGCCCGCCGGTGAACGGATCGGTGACCAGGGGCACGCGGTTCGACACACTGCGATCCTCGATATCGTAGCGCAGCGCCAGGCCGATGTTGATGACATCGTTCCAGTTGTAGTCCGCCGAGCCGAAGGCGGCATAGACGTCGGTGCTGAACCGGTCGAAATACAGCTGGGTGGTGGGGTTGGTGGTGTTCGGCGCGTTGTAGAGCTGGCGGATGATGCCCTGGCCCAGGTCCGCGCCCAGGCTCACGCCTACATCGCGGGTGATGTTGAGATAATAGGCTCCCAGCTGCCAGTTGAACGGGCCGTCGCCGTTCGACGACAGGCGGATTTCGCCGCTGAAGTCTTCCTGCTCGCGGATCTGGTACTGTGTGCCGTCGCAGGTGGTCGGGCTGTACGGGCCGAAGGTCGATCCGGTCGCGGGCGCAAAGATGAACGGCACCGGGGTCGCGCCGATGAAGCCGGGCTGGTTGACCGGGAAGCCGGTAAGCTGCGCGGTGCTGCGGAAGCAGGCGTTGGATGCGGCTACCGATGCGGGCGTCGCGCCGGGGAAGGTGAAGCGGGCGAAGTCTGCCGAGGTGCCGTCGGCGGTCAGCGACTGGTCGACATTGCTGTACAGCCCCCAGACGGTCAGCTTGGCGAAATCGAACTCATGCTCGAGCTTGAGCGAGGCATCGAATGTCGTCTGGTCGTTGGTCGGGCGGATGTTGTTGTAGAAATTGAACGGGTGGCGGTTGACGTCCTCGAAGAACGCCGGGTTGGCGCCTGCGAAATTGGGCAGGTGAAAGGCCGCGTTGAACGCGATCGATGCGCCAGTCAGATCGGAATAGCGCGCCTTGGCGTCGATTTCGGTGCGCTCGCCCAATTGCGCGACGAAACGCCCGTCGACCGACCAGACTTCCTGGTCGTCGATGGTCTTGGAGTTATTGAGGAAGATGTTGCGATAGAAACCGTCGGTCTTGAGATACGATCCTGACAGCACGAAGCCGGCGTTCTCGCCCAGCGGCACCGAGATATAGGCGTTGCCGCGATAGGTTTGCTGCTCGGCAGCGCTGAGTTCGATCCCGGCGCTGAGGGTATCTCCGGGTTTCAGTGTCTGGATGACGATCGCACCGGCTGCAGCGTTGCGGCCATACAGCGCGCCCTGGGGCCCTTTGAGTATCTCGATCTGGCGCAAGGTGCCCTGGTTCTGGTTGAGCTGCGCGGTGTTGGTCTTGAGGATGCCATCGACCACCAGAGCCACCGAGCTTTCCGCATCGCGCGCGCCGTTGATGCCGCGGATGTTGATCTGGGTATCGCCCGCCTCCGCCGTGCCGGTGACGATGGTGACGCCAGGCGTCAGCTGGACGAACTGATCGGCGGTCTCGACCCCGGTCTTCTGGATCGAATCGGCGGTGAACACGGTGATCGATGCCGGAACATCGGCCAGGCTCTCATTCTGGCGGCGGGCGGTGACGATGATCGTTGTGTCGTCGGTCGCACCGGCCTGATCTGTGGATTGTGCGAGAACCGGCGTGGCAAGCGCAGCGGCGAGAACGGTGGCCGATGCTGCGGCGAACAGACTGGATAGGCGCATGATGTGAACTCCCTGAAATGCTTTGGTTCCCCCGAACCGGATGCTGTTTGGCGGGTTTTCAGATGCGGTCGTCAGACCAGCACATTGGCTCCGCTCATATAGACATGGACTTCCTGGAACCTGCCGTCGCGCAGCCGCCAGAAATTGGTGTTGTGCAAGCTGGTCACGCTGCCATCGGCGGCGGTCAGTTCGGCGACAAAGCTTGCGGCTATCCGCCCGTTGGTCTCATCGACGGTGCAGGTGAAATCGCGATGGACGATCTTGTCCCACGCGCCGAAGAAATCGGTGAACATCCGCTCGATCTCGGCCTTGCCGGAATGGGTGGTGAAGCTGGTCTGGACGGTGAACAGCGCCACGTCATGGAAGCAGGCAAGCGTTGCTGCCATGTCCTTGGCATCGACGCTGGCGAAATAGGTCTGCGTTGCAAACTCGATCAATTCGTCGCGGCTGAGCGTGGGTGCATATTGCATCAGGCGTCCCCTTCCTTCAGCAGATTGTCGCCGCTCATGTAAACGTAAACGTCCTTGAACAGCCGATCCTCGAGGTAGAAGCGGTTGCAGTTCTCATAGCGCAATTGCTCTCCGCCGTTGGGCGCGATCAGCACGGTGAACTGCGAGCAGACCGCGTTCGATGCAGGGTCTGCGACATGGACGAAATTGCCGTGCCAGATCTGCTCGAAGTCCGCGAACAGCTTGACGAACATCGCACGGATCGCTTCGCGGCCATTGTGCACGGTGTTCGATGTCACCTCGGTCAGCGTCGCATCGGGCGCAAAGCAGTTGAGCACCTGGTCCATGGCCTTGTTGTCGACGCCGTCGAAATAGCGCTTGGTGACGATGTCGATGTAGAACGGATAGGGCAAAGGCGCTTGCCCCGCGCATCCGGGTGACCAGTCTGCCATCAGAACCAACCCTTTCTTATGTCTGCATCCTTGGGCACTTCCGGCATCGGAAACGCCTTCTTGCTGTGCGTCAGCCCGCATTCGATCAGGCTTTCCAGGAACTTCCACGCGATCTGCCCGGGGTTGATTACCGGGATCGGCAGGTTGGCTGCGAGGAACGCCGCCGACTGATGCATCGTGGTGGAGCCCAGCACGATCACATCGGCGCCGTCATCCTCCATCGCGCGGGTCGCTTCGGCCTTGAGCTTGTCGAAGATCACCTCCTCCTTGCCCGCAAGCAGCTCGGTGACGTCGGGGCGGGTGTTGATCGACCGCAGCGAGGCGACCCGGTCCCACCAGCCGTATTCGGTCAGCGTCTTCTGGTAGAGCGGGAACCACTCGGGCCACATGGTGAGCACGGTGAACTTCTTGCCCAGCATCATCGCGGCGGCAAACGCCGCCTCGCCCGGGCCTATCACCGGGATCGTCAGCCGCGAGCGCAGCGCGCGCAGCCCCGAATCGCTGACCGTGTCGATCAGCACCCCCGCATAGCCTTCGTCCTCGGCGGTGATTCCGCTCTGGAACACGGTCCAGTCCATCAGCAGCATGTCGTGATAGCTGTCGCCCAGCGCCGCGCCCCAGGGTACCGCGACGAACTCGGGTGCAAAGCCTGGACGGACGAAATCGGCGGGAAGCTGCGCGGCACGCGAGGCGACACCGGCGGCATCCATCGGGATGGGCACGATGACCTTGATGCGCGAAACGTCCGGCATGCAAACCCCCTGTTCGGACCGCCAACTCACCCTCGCGATCCATTGAGTGTTGACGCTATTGTATACAAATGTCTATCGTCAATAGGCAAATTTGGTTGGTCGGCGCATGATGCACGGCGGCAACAGCCTGTTCAGGGACCGGAACAGGCAGGTAAATTTTGGGATGGGATTGAAAATTATGGAAAAAGCCGCGCCACAGCGGGCTTCGGATATTGCCTATGACAAGATCCGCCAGTTCGTTCTTTCGGGTCATGCCGAACCGGGCGACCAGTTGACCGAAGAGCAGCTGGCGCGAATCTCGGGCGTGTCGCGCACGCCGGTGCGCGAAGCGGTGCGGCGGCTGGAGAACGAGCTATTGATCGTGCGCAGCGATTCCAAGCGATTGTTCGTCGCGGACTGGTCGGCTGACGATATCGACGAGATGTTCGTGCTGCGCGGCATGATGGAGGGGCATGCCGCCAGTCGCGCCGCGCGCAACATCACGATCCGGCAGCTCGATGAACTGGCCCAGGTTTCCGATTTGCTTGATGCTGCAGTTCATTCCGATCCCCCCGATGTGGCGGGGTTTCTTGCGCAGAATCGACGTTTTCACGATATCGTCCTTGCCGCTGCCAGATCGCCCCGGCTGAGCGCGATGTTGCCGATGCTGGTCGAGCAGCCGGTTGTCCGGCGCACTGCGGCGCAGTATCGTGCCGATGAGCTGCTGCAGTCTGCGCGCGAACATCGCGAGCTGATCAGCGCGTTTACGGCACGCGATTCGCAGTGGGCGCGCGCGGTGATGACCAGCCACATCCGCCGTGCCTTTCACGTCTTCAGCAGTACCGCGAAGCGGCGCACCGACCAGCGTCAGGCCAATGATTGAGCCGGTTCTTGCCAAGTCTGGACGAGTGGAAATGAAATGTATACAAACCTCGGCATGACCAGCATACAGATCGTCGAAGTCGGCCCGCGTGACGGGTTGCAGAACGAACCCGAGATCGTCTCCACCGCGGACAAGCTGGCGCTGATCGGCCGCATGATCGACGCGGGTGCCCAGCGGCTCGAGGTCGCAAGCTTCGTCCACCCGCAGCGCGTGCCGCAAATGGCGGATGCCGAAGCGGTGATTGCCGGGCTGCCCGACCGCAAGGACATCTCGTATATCGGCCTGACGCTCAACAAGCGCGGCGTGCTGCGCGCGCTCGCCACCCGCGAGGGCGGCCGGCGCGGGGTCGATGAGATCGGCTGCGTCATCGTCGCCACCGATACCTTCGGACAGAAGAACCAGGGCCAGACCGTGGCCCAAGGCATTGCGGAAGCGTCCGACATGATCCGCTTCGCCAAGGCCGAAGGGCTGATCGCGCAGGTCACGATATCCGCCGCATTCGGCTGCCCGTTCGAGGGCGACGTGCCGCCGCAGCGGATCGTCGACATCGCCAAAGCCGTGCTCGAGGCTGGCCCCGCAGAAATCGCGCTGGCCGATACCATCGGCGTGGGTGTCCCGGCGCAGGTCGCCGATCTGTATGGTCGCCTGAGCGAGTTCGTGCCCGACGACGTACGGCTGCGCGCGCACTTCCACAATACCCGCGGCACCGGCATCGCCAACGCCTGGGCGGCTATCCAGGCAGGCGTCACCACGCTCGACGCGAGCCTTGGCGGGCTGGGAGGCTGCCCGTTCGCGCCCAGGGCGACCGGCAACATCGCCACCGAAGAGCTGATCTATCTCGCGCAGCAATCGGGCATCGATCACGGCATGGATCTGGACGGGGTGATTGCTGCCAATCGCTGGATGGCCGGTATTCTCGGTCGCGAACTGCCGTCGCTCGTCGCGCGCGCTGCGGCCTAAGGGCGGACCATCAAGTCAATCGTGCCGGCATGTAACGGCAAGCCAAGGGGTGAAGGAATGAGTTACAGGCTGGGTGTCGATGTCGGCGGCACGTTTACCGATCTTCTGCTGTTCGACGAACAATCGGGTGCCTTCTGGCGGCACAAGACTCCCTCGACCCCGCATGACAGCTCCGAGGGCATATTGGTTGGCGTGCAGGCGATCTGCGCCAGCGCCGGCATCACCCCTGCCGATGTCGAGATATTCCTGCACGGCACGACCGTCGCCACCAATGCGGTACTCGAAGGCAAGGGCGCGCGCGTCGGGCTGATCGTCACGCAAGGCTATCGCCAGGTCATGCAGATTGCACGCAGCTTCGTGCCCGGCGGGCTGGCGGGATGGATCGTCTGGCCCAAGCCCACCCCGCTTGCAGCGCTTGAGGACACCGTCGAGGTCGCAGGCCGCATGTCGGCGCAGGGCGAGGAGATGCGCGCGACCGACGATGCCGATATCCGTGTCGCACTGGAGACGCTGAAGGCGCAAGGCGTCGAGGCGCTGACCGTCAGTCTGATGAACGCCTATCTCAACGGCGCGCATGAAAAGCGTGTCGCAGAACTCGCTGCCGAGATCATGCCCGATGTGCCTGTGTCGCTGAGCCATATCGTGCTGCCCGAGATGCAGGAATACGAACGCACGTTGACCACCGTTGCCAACGCTGCGGTGCGCCCCGTCGTCGGCCGCTATGTCCGCAACCTGCGCAGCCGCCTGCGTGATGCGGGGATGGCGGGGAAGCTCGCGCTGCTGCGCTCGGATGGCGGTCTCATGTCGTCGGAAAAGTCCGAGGAACACCCCGTCTCGCTGCTGATGTCTGGCCCCGCAGGCGGCGTGACCGGAGCGATCTGGGTCGGCAAGAACGCCGGTTTGCGCAACATCCTGACGCTCGATGTCGGTGGCACCTCGACCGACGTTGCGCTGATCGAGAACCTCGAAGCGCGCCGGGTGCGCACCACCGAAGTCGGGCATCTGTCGGTCCGGGCCTCGGCGCTCGACGTCAAGACCGTGGGCGCGGGCGGCGGATCGATCGCCTATGTGCCCGAGCTCACCGGGGCCCTGCGGGTCGGCCCGCAATCGGCAGGCGCGGTGCCGGGGCCGGTCGCCTATGGCAAGGGTGGCGAACTGCCCACGGTGACCGATGCCAATGTCGTGCTGGGATACCTGCCCGAGGCGCTGCTCGGCGGCACCTTCAAGCTCGACCGCGAGGGCGCCAAGCAGGCGGTGCAGACCATCGCCGATGCGCTCAAGATCGATCTGTATGCAGCCGCGCGCGGCATCATCGATATCGTCAACGAGAACATGTTCGGTGCGCTGCGCATGATCTCGGTGCAGCAGGGCTATGACCCGCGCGACTTTGCATTGATGGGCTTTGGCGGCGCAGGGCCGCTGCATGTCAACGCGGTCGCCCGGCTGATGGGGAGCTGGCCTGCGGTTTCGCCGGTCAGCCCCGGCGTGCTGTGCGCGCTGGGCGATGCGACGACACGGATGCGCACCGAAACCGCGCGCAGTTTCTCGCGGCTGGCCACGCAGACCACGCTCGAGGAACTGGGCGGCATCCTCGACGAGATGGCGACGCAGATCGGCGACGAGCTGGTGTCGGAGGGCGTCGCCAGGGAGGATGTCACCATCACCTTCGAGGTTGATGTGCGCTATGCCGGACAGGCCTTCGAGGTTCCGATGGCGGTCACTCGCGATGACCTGCACACCCACGGCGTCGAATGGCTGACCGGCAGGTTCGACGAGGAACACCACCGATTGTTCACCTTCAACATGGATTCAGAGCACGAGATCGTGAACCTGCGTGCGGTGGCGATGGGTCAGGCGCTCGACCTGCCCGCCGCGACGCTCCCGCAGGGCAATGGCGACCCGTCGGCGGCCAAGTTGCGCGATCACGAACTGTGGATGAACGGCGAGATGATGCCCGCAGTCATCTATGACCGATCGAAGCTGCTGGCGGGCGACGTGATCCCCGGTCCCGCGATCGTCATCGAGATGGATTCGACCACTCTGATCGAGGCGGATTGCACCGGCACCGTCGACAGCGTCGGCAACATTTTGATCACGCTGAAATGAGGGGGAGCGCTGAAATCTTCTCTCCCTTTACGGGAGAGAAAAGACTTGGCTTGGCAGCTTGCTGCCTAGCAAGTCTTAGAGAGGGTTTTGCGCGGGGCAGCCGTCGCTCACCCCTCTCCCAGCTCCGTCTAAGCTCCATCGTCGCCAAGACTTCGCAACCCTCTCCCCCAAGGGGAGAGGGGCCTTTGGAGAAACTCTGAT
>JBKBTF010000050.1:0-28002 GCA_046291395.1 Blastomonas sp.
CTTTTTCAGGGGGATTAACCGGTGCCGATGAAGCCGCGGATCGCGATTGATGCGATGGGCGGTGATGAAGGCGTGCGCGTGATGCTGGGGGGAGCTGCAGAAGCCCGCCACCGGCACGAGCGCTTCACCTTCTTGCTGGTCGGGGACGAAAAGCAGATCAAGGCGGGGCTGGATAACCACCCCAATTTGCGCGCCGCGTCCGAGATCCTGCACACCGACGAACTCGTCCGCGGCGAGGACAAGCCCAGCCAGGCGCTGCGCAAGTCGAAGAACTCGTCGATGGGGCTCGCCATCCAGGCGGTCAAATCAGGGGAGGCTGGCGCCGCAGTCAGCGCCGGCAACACCGGCGCGCTGATGGCGATGTCCAAGCTGGCGCTGCGCACCATGCCGGGGATCGACCGGCCCGCGCTCGCCGCGCTGTTGCCAACGCTCGAAGATACCGATCTGGTGATGCTCGATCTGGGCGCCAACACCGAATGCGATGCGCGAAACCTCGTGCAGTTCGCGGTGATGGGCGCGGTCTATTCGCAGATCATCTTCGGTTTCGAGCGGCCCCGCACGCGATTGCTCAACATCGGGACCGAGGATTCCAAGGGTACCGATTCGCTGCGCGATGCCGCTGCCGCCCTGCGCGCGGCCGGCCACCTTCCGATGGATTTCCAGGGCTTTACCGAAGCCGACAAATTGTCGCGCGGAGATGTCGACGTCGTCGTCACCGACGGTTTTTCGGGCAATATCGCGCTCAAGTCGCTCGAAGGCACCGCCCGCTTCGTTACCGATCTGCTCAAGCGCAGCTTCCAGTCCTCGCTGCGTTCCAAGATCGGGTTTTTGATCTCGCGTCCGGCAACCGATCTGCTGCGCCATCACCTCGATCCCAACAATCACAATGGCGCGGTCTTTCTCGGTCTCAACGGCGTGGTCGTCAAAAGCCACGGGTCTGCCAGCGTCAAGGGCGTTGCCAATGCGGTCGAGGTTGCCGCTCGGCTGGTGGAAGACAACATCACCCAGCGCATCGCCGATGTCCTCAAGGACTTCGACACCAGCGCGATTGCCAGCAACGGCGCCAGCACCAACGGATCGGGCGAATCACCGAAATGACCAATCAGATGCCGGTAACACGCAGTGTCATCCTGGGCACGGGATCGGCACTGCCTGCGCGGCGTGTTTCCAACGCCGAGCTGGCCGAGACTGTCGATACCACGGATGAATGGATCACCGAGCGCACCGGAATCAAGTTTCGCTATCTTGCTGGGCCCGACGAGACGACATCGACGCTGGCGATCGACGCTGCGCGCGCCGCGCTTGCGGCAGCCGGGCTTCAGGGTACCGATATCGACTTGGTTGTCCTGGCCACTGCAACGCCTGACCATACGTTTCCCGCGACCGCGACCAAGGTGCAGTCAGCGCTGGGCATGACCGGTGGCATCGCCTTCGATGTCGCGGCAGTCTGTTCGGGCTTTCTTTACGCGCTCAGCGTCGCCGACAGCATGCTGCGCACTGGCATGGCCCGCCGCGCGCTGGTCATCGGTGCGGAAACCTTCAGCCGTATTCTCGACTGGGAAGATCGCGGAACCTGTGTGCTGTTCGGCGACGGCGCAGGGGCAGTAGTGCTTGGGCTGGAAACCGCAGCCGAGAGCGATACCAAGCCGCGCGGCATATTGGCGACGCAATTGCACTCCGATGGTCGCCACCACGATCTGCTCTATGTCGATGGCGGTCCGTCAACCACCGGAACCGTCGGCAAAGTGCGGATGCGCGGGCGCGAAGTGTTCCGCCATGCAGTCGTCAATCTCGCCGAGGTGATGGAACAGGTGATGCTTCCGTTGGGGCTGACAAGCTCCGATATCGACTGGGTCGTGCCGCATCAGGCCAATGCCCGCATTCTGGATGCGACCGCGCGCAAGCTGGGCCTGCCACCTGCAAAAGTCGTCGTAACCGTCGATCAGCATGCCAACACGTCAGCCGCCTCGGTTCCGCTGGCGCTGGACACCGCGGTGCGCGACGGACGCATCAAGCGAGGCGATCTTCTGGTGCTGGAGGCTATGGGCGGTGGATTGACGTGGGGCGCAGCTGTCGTCCGATATTAACCTCGCGTATTTAATTGGGACAATTGCCTCATTTTACATTGTTTTTTTTGACGCGCCGATTTGCCTTGAAAGCGGACATGCGTTATCTTCTGCCCATTACGCGGGTGAGGAGAAGGCGGGATGCGATCGGTTGGAACTCTGACACGGGCAGATCTGGCGGACACGATCAACCATCAGATCGGGCTGTCGCGTGCCGATGCCGCGCAAATGGTCAAATCGGTGCTCGACCATATGACCGATGCACTCGAGCGCGGAGAGAACGTCAAGATTTCCGGCTTCGGAACCTTTCTGCTGCGCGACAAGGGCGAACGCGTCGGCCGCAACCCCAAGACCGGGGTCGAAGTGCCCATCACCCCCCGGCGCGTGCTGACCTTTCGCGCCAGCCAGATCATGAAGGAAAGGATCATGGCGGGTGATTGACATGATCGCTCGGATCAGTTTTTCCAAGCCTCATCGTCCGGTAGCGATCCATGGCTGATCGTGCCGACGAGAGTCCGGCGGGCAAGGCCGATGGCGCGATGCGCACCATCGGCGAGGTTTCGGCCGAACTGGGCGTAAAGCCCCACATCCTGCGATATTGGGAGGCTCAGTTTGATGTCCTGAAGCCGCTCAAGCGGGCGGGCGGGCGGCGCTATTACCGGGCGCAGGATGTCGCCGTGCTGCGGCGGATCGACCGGTTGCTCAATCAGGAAGGATTTACCGTACGCGGCGCGCGGCAATATCTGAGCCAGCAAACCCCCGATGGGCCGGCCGTCGCGCCTCAATCCCTCGCAGAAACCGACGTGAAATCACTGGATGCTCACGCGCTGCGCGCAATCCGCGACCGGCTCGCGGCAGCCCTGGCCGCCGCCTGACCGACGCCGTTAATCCAGTGGTTTCCGCAGGATCCAGTCGGCGAATGGCACATCGCCGGTCATGAATTGCTGCTGCCCGACCCTTTCGAACCCGAACCGCGCATAGAAGCGCTGCGCGTCGAGGTTGTTGGTGTACACGCACAGATACAAAGATGGCGCGCCGCGCGCCCGCGCTTCGTCGACCACCGCCTCGACCAAGTTGCGGCCCAGGCCTGCCCCCTGCCAGCCGGGCAACGTATAGATGCGCTTGAGTTCCAGCGCGCCGGGATCGGGGGCGATGTCGATTTCGGGCGGGCAAAGCATCGCATAGCCCAGTGGTGCGCCGAGCGAGGTTTCGATCAGCCAGAAGGCGTAATCGGGCTGGGCCAGCCATGCAGCATAACGCTGCGTCCCGTGCTCGTGCGTGCAGTGATCGATCAAGGCCTGGCCGGGATGATCGGAGGCAAAGGCGGTGAGGAAGGTCGCCGCGCCCAGCAACGCCAGCTTGGGGGCATCCTCAAGCGTAGCCCGGCGCAGGATCGTCTCGACCGTCATACTATGTCGCTTAATCGTCGTCCTGCGGGCCGAGCTCGGGGTCGAGATCGCGCGGACGGGTGACTTCGACAAGCTTGGCCGAGCGGTTGTCGAGATCGGACCAGCGATCGATCGCGATCTCCATCACCGCAAGAGCAGCGGTCGGGAACTTCTCTTCGACCACATCGCGCAACGGGCTCGATCCGTCATCGGCGACCAGATCGAACACCAGATCTTCAAGCCCCGGATTGTGGCCGACCATCAGCACATGGCTGGCGGTATCGGGCACGCCGCGCAGCACGTCGATCAGCGTCACCGACGAGGCCAGGTAGATGCGCCGGTCCCAATCGGGATTGAGCGTCTGGCCGAACGCCGTTTCGAAATGATCGATCGTCTCGGTGACGCGCACCGCGGGCGATGCGACGACGGCGTCGAACACCATCCCCTTTTCGGCGGCATAAAGTCCCATCGCCTTGGCGCCGCGCAGGCCGCGCGTGTTGAGGGGGCGATCGAAATCGCGCAACGACCGGTCGAGCCAGTCGGACTTTGCATGCCGCAGCAAGGTCAGCTTCTTCATCGCGTCTCTCCCCGGGATCCCGCCACGGGATCGATTCGCGCGCCCGGCACCGGTTGCGCAGAAACGCCAGATTGCACCGCTTGTAAAGCTTCAGAAAGCGTGCACCTTCGCACCGGGGTTCCGGCGGGGAAAGCGCTGAGCAGGCGCGAGGGGAAGGCCGAAGACAGCATCACGAAACGCCCGCGGTCATCGGCGCGGCGGATCAGCCGTCCGAACGCCTGGGCGAGCCGCGCGCGGATGATCATGTCGTCATATTTGGTGCCGCCGCCTGCAGCGCGGCGCGCACGGTGCAGGATACTCGGCTTGGGCCAGGGCACCCCCTCCATGATCACCAGCCGCAGGGAATGCCCGGGGACGTCCACCCCATCGCGCAAGGAATCGGTGCCGAGCAGCGAGGCGCGCGGATCGTCGCGGAAAATATCGACCAGGGTTCCGGTCTCCATCGGATCGACATGCTGCGCGTAGAGCGGCAGCTCCGATTGCGCGAGCCGGTCGGCAATGCGGCCGTGGACGCTGCGCAGACGGCGGATCGCGGTAAACAGCCCCAAGGCGCCGCCGCCTGCCGCCTCGATCAACCGCCCGTAAGCGCCCGCGAGCCCCGCCATGTCGCCGCGCTTGACGTCGGTGACGATGAGAACCTCAGCCTGCGTCGCGTAATCGAACGGGCTGCGCGCGGTGAACATCTCCGGCGGCTTTTCCAGGTGCACCGCGCCCGAACGGGTCAGGGCAGGGGCCCAGTCCTCACCCGCCTTGAGCGTTGCCGAGGTGACCAGCACCCCGTGCGAGGGCTTGATCACCGCTTCGGCGAGCGGCTTGCCGGGGTCGAGCCAGCGCCGGTGCAGCCCCATGTCGTATTCGCGGCCCTCGAATCGGTCGAGCGCCAGCCAGTCGACGAAATCGGGGTCGGCAGGCCCGCCGATCCGCCCGAGCAACGATGCCCAGGCGGCGAGCAGGTCGATCCGCCAGCCCAGCGAGGCGAGCGCGCCTTCGATCCGCGCGCGCGCCGGACCATCGAGCCAGTCGGGCCCGTCTTCGATCAGCGTCTCGAGCCGCCGCCCGAGCGCCACCAGCGGGTTGTGCAGTGCGTCGATCGCGCGCGCGGCATCGAGCGCGGCGACAACCAGCGGGCCGTCGAGTTCGGCAAGTTCGGTCTCGAGCCCGTAGCCCGCGTCTTCGCCGCCGCTTTCGTCGCGCGCGTAGACGGTGCCGCGGATCGCGGCGAGCAGCTGCTCGATCTCGCCCGAGGCCGCGCCCTCGCGGATGCGCGCCAGCCAGCCTTCGCCGGGAAGCGCTTCGGCGGCGATCCGCGCCGCCTCGATCGCGCGTCCGCCGAGTTCGTCGTACGAGGCGACATCGGAGAGCCGCGCGGCGAGCCCGCGCCTGCGCCCGCGCGACTTGCCCTCGGGTCCCATGATCCAGCGGCGCATTTCGACGGTTTCCTGGCCGGTGAGCGCGACCGCGAACATCGAATCGGCCGCGTCGTGGAGGTGATGGCCTTCGTCGAAGATGATCCGCGTCGGGCGGCCCTGCTGCTCGCGCGCGCGTGCCGCGTTGACCATCACCAGCGCGTGGTTGGCGATCACCAGATCGGCATTCTGGCTGGCGCGGGTGGCGTGCTCGATGAAGCATTTGCGATAATGCGGGCAGCCGGCATAGACGCACTCGCCGCGCCGGTCGGTCAGCGCGGTAACCCCTGCGCGGCGGAACAATGTAATCAGCCAGCCGGGCAGATCGCCGCCAATCATGTCGCCATCGCGACTATAGGCGGCCCAGCGCGCGACCAGTTGCGCGAGCACTGCCGCGCGTCCCTGAAAGCCGCCCTGCAGCGCGTCTTCGAGGTTGAGCAGGCACAGATAGTTCTCGCGCCCCTTGCGGATCACGACGCTTTTGCGGAACGCCGCCTCGTTGCCGTAGATGCGCTCGGTCTCGCGCGACAACTGGCGTTGCAGCGCCTTGGTGTAGGTCGAAATCCACACCGTGCCGCCGGTGGCCTGCGACCAGAGCGACGCGGGCGCCAGATAGCCCAGGGTCTTGCCGATGCCTGTGCCCGCCTCGGCGAGCAGCATGTGCGGCTCGGATTTGCGTTCACGCGGGGCGAAGATGTGCGTTGCGGTGCGCGCGAACTGCCGCTGGCCCTCGCGGCGTTCGGCGCCGGTGCCGGTGAGTGCCTCGAGCTGCGCCTCGACCGCATCCTCACTCAATGTCACCTGCCGCGGCTGCGGGCGCGGCGGCTGCTCCTCCCATTCGGGTAGACGGCTGAACAGCCAGCGCTCGGCTTTCTCGGGCATCTTCAGATACCGCGACGCCGCGCCCGCCCATGGCCAGCGGAGCTTCGCCAGCGCCTGCAGCGACGACCACGCGCCTTCGCGCTGCGGCCAGGCGGGGTCTTCCAGAGTGGCGAACAGGGTCTGGGTGGCGGCGTGGAGCAGGGCGGGGATGGCGGAGTCCTGCAATCCCTCGTCACCGGCATACTCGGGTCCCCCGCGAAGGCGGGGGCCCATCTCCGAAGGGTTGCTGTTGTGGCGGTCGGTGCTTTGGCCGAAGAGGTTTGCGTCTGCGCGCTCTGCGGCCCCACCCCCCCGTAATCCCGAACGCTCAGGAGATGGGCCCCCGCCTTCGCGGGGGAACATGCTGGTGCTGGTGCTTGTGTTGGTGCTGGCGGCGGCGGGTAGCTCCAGCCTCAGCGCCCGGGCCAACCCCATTGGTGTCGGCACCATGAACTGCGCCGGATGCACGAAAGCGAACAGTTCGAGCAGGTCGAGCCCCGAAAGCTCGGGATAGCCCAGCCGCTGTGCCACCAGGGGCGCGTTGAGCATGATCAGCGGCGTTTCCGCCGCGCGGCCGATTGCCTCGCCCTTGGAGATGCGCGTTGCAGGCTGGCCGGGGTGCGCGAACCAGATCGCGCTATGGCTTGCATGCAGGGCTGGAAAGTTTAGGGAAGCGGACATCCTGCCTGTTATGGCGGCATCGGAACGAAAAGGAAACAAGAGTGAGCGCGTATCGCGAGGCAGCACTGCGATCCAAGGCATGGCCATTCGAGGAAGCGCGCAAGCTGGTCAAGCGCTACCGCGACGGCAAGCCCGAGGCGCTTGGGGCCGTGCTGTTCGAAACCGGCTATGGCCCCTCGGGCCTGCCGCATATCGGCACCTTCCAGGAGGTGTTCCGCACTACACTGGTCCGCCGGGCTTACGAGACCTTGACCGGCGGCGCGCCGACACGGCTGGTGGCGTTCAGCGACGACATGGACGGCCTGCGCAAGGTGCCCGACAACGTGCCCAACCCAGACATGCTGCGCACGCACCTCGGCAAGCCGCTGACCCAGATCCCCGATCCGTTCGGCAAGTTCGAAAGCTTCGCGCACCACAACAACGCGATGCTGCGCGCGTTCCTCGACCGGTTCGGCTTCGACTATGAGTTCGTCTCTTCGACCGAGCGCTATCAGGGCGGGCATTTCGACGAGGCGTTGCGCGGGGTGCTGCGCAACTATCAGGCAATCCTCGACATCATGCTGCCGACTCTGCGTGCCGAGCGCGCCGCGACCTATTCGCCGGTGATGCCGATCAGCGCCAAGTCGGGCGTGGTGCTGCAGGTGCCGGTCGAGGTGGTCGATGCAGAAGCCGGGATCGTGCGCTTCGTCGACGAGGGCGAAACTATTGAGCAATCGATCCTCGGCGGCGGTGCCAAGCTGCAGTGGAAGGTCGACTGGGCGATGCGCTGGGTGGCGCTGGGCGTCGATTACGAAATGTACGGCAAGGACCTGACCGACAGCGGCGTGCAATCGGGCAAGATCGCGCGCGTGCTCGGCGGGCAGAAGCCCGAGGGCATGATCTACGAGATGTATCTCGACGAAAAGGGCGAGAAGATCTCCAAGTCCAAGGGCAACGGCCTGTCGATCGACGACTGGCTGCGCTATGGCAGCGAGAACAGCCTGGCGTTCTATATCTACCGCGATCCCAAGGCGGCCAAGCAACTGTCGCTCTCGGTCGTGCCCCGCGCGGTCGACGAATATTTCCAGTTCCGCGACAGCTGGCACAACCAGGACGCCGACAAGCGCCTGGGCAACCCCGTCCACCACATCCATGCTGGCGAAGTGCCCGAAGGCAGCCCGCCGGTCAGCTTCGGCCTGCTGCTCAATGTCGTCAGCCTGCCGGGGATGGACGACAAGGACCTGGTGTGGGGCTTTGTCCAGAAGTACGCGCCGGGGGTCTCGCCCGAAACGCATCCCGAGCTCGACGGGCTGATCGCCAATGCGGTGAACTATGGCCGCGATTTCATCGCGCCGACGCTCAAGCGCCGTGCTCCGACGGGCGCAGAGGTCGATGCGCTGAAGACGCTCGATGCCGAGCTGGCAGCGCTTCCCGAAGACGCCACCGCCGAGGATATCCAGAACATCGTCTATGCCATCGGCAAGAATGAGGCGTACGGCTTCGAAAACTTGCGCGACTGGTTCAAGGCGTTGTACGAAACGCTGCTGGGCAGCGAGCAGGGGCCGCGCATGGGCAGCTTCATCGCATTGTACGGCATCGCCAACACCCGCAAGCTGATCGCGCAGGCGCTAGCGGGATGACCGTGATCGCCGCCCGGCTGTACCGTGATGGACAGCGGGTTGCCGACGTCGATACCGCGCAGCCCTTGCCCATTGCCGGCGACGGCGAGCTTTTATGGATCGGGCTGCACGAACCCACCGAGGCGGAGCTCGCACCGATCGAGCAGCAATTGGGACTGCATCCGCTTGCGGTCGAAGACGCGCTGGATCATCGCCACCTGCCCAAGATCGAGCCGTTCGGGGAGCATCTGTTCGCCGTGGCGCGGACGGTCCATCTCGAGCCGGACGAGGGCGGCAAAACGCAAATCCGCTATGGCAACACCGCGATCTTCATGGGGCGGCATTTTATCGTCACCGTGCGCCACGGCTCGCAGCGCAACCACAGCCCGGTGCGCACCCAGCTCGAGGCGACACCGTGGATGCTGGCGCACGGCGCGGATTCCGTGCTCCATGCCATCCTCGATTTCATCGTCGACAACTATCTCGATGTCATCGACGTGCTCGAGGACCGGGTGCTGGCGATGGAGGATTGCGCGTTCGATGCGTTTCTCGATCGCGAGCAGACCGCCGCTTTGTTCTCGCTGCGCCGCGACCTGTTCCGGTTGCAGCGCGTGCTCGGGCCGATGCAGGACGTCGCCGCGCGCTGCATGAATTTGAGCCTGCCGCAGATCGACGCCGATATGGTGCCGTATTTCCGCGACCTGCACGACCACGTCCGCCGCGCCGATTACCGCGTCGCGGGGCTGCGCGATACGCTGACGTCGGTGATCGAGACCAGCGGCCTGCTTGAGCAGCAGCGCCAGGGCGCGATCACCCGCCAGCTGGCGGCATGGGCGGCGATCCTCGCGGTGCCCACCGCGATTGCGGGCATTTATGGCATGAACTTCAATGTGATGCCCGAACTGCGCTGGCGCTACGGCTATTTTGCCGTCGTAGGCGTGATGGCGATGATCTGTGCCGGGCTGTACATCCGCTTCAAAAGGGCAAAATGGCTCTAGCGCGCGACCGGTGGTCCGCATCAGGGAACGCGGCTGCAGGCTGATCCGTTGGGGTTGCATACCCCCAAACACGGAGAACCCATATGTCGCTTCCCGATCTTTCCGGTCGCACTATCTGCATCCTTGCAACCCATGGCTTCGAGCAGTCAGAACTTATCAAGCCGCGCGACACGCTGCGCGATGCGGGTGCCAGCGTCCATGTCGTCTCGCCCGAAAGCGGCGAAATTCGCGGTTGGCAGGGTGACGACTGGGGCGAAAGCGTTTCGGTCGATGCGCCGCTCGATGGCGCCAATGCGGCCGATTATGACGCGCTGGTCCTCCCCGGCGGCCAGATCAACCCCGATCTGCTGCGCGCCAACGATACCGCGATGGCGCTGATCAAGAGCTTCGCCGAGGCCGGCAAGCCGATCGCCGCTGTCTGCCATGCACCATGGCTGCTGATCGAGGCGGGACTTGCCAGGGGCAAGACGATGACGAGCTATGGCTCGATCCGCACCGACCTCAAGAACGCCGGTGCCAATGTCGTCGATCAGGAAGTCGCGATCGACGGCAACCTGATCACCAGCCGCAATCCGGACGATCTGCCCGCGTTCAGCGCGGCGATCGCCAAGGCGGTGAATGAAGCGGCGAACGCCCGGTCCGAAACCGTCTGATCAGTTTGTGTGTGCGGCGGGTGATGCTTTGGTCACCTGCTGCATGACTTCGGCATAACCGCGTGCGATCGTCATGCGCCCGGCATGACCGGCATCGATCAGCAGACGGTGTGCGCGCGGCAGGTTATAGCAGGGCACCCCCATGAACAGATGGTGCTCGCTGTGGAAGTTGACCCAGTAGGGCGCCACGGTGGCGCGCTCCAGCAGGTTTGCATGGGTCGTGCGGGCATGGGTGAAGGGGTCTTCGCTGCCGGTGGACGTGCAGGCGTGTTCGGCGATGTTGCGGATGCGCAGGTAGAGCTGGAATGTTGTCGCCAGCGCGATCAGCCAGACCAGATAGGGCAGCGCGCCCAGCCCGGTCGCGAACGACAGCGCCAGCAGCACGATTTGCGCGGCGAAGAATCGCAGCATCACCTTGCCGACGAAAAGGTTCGGCTCCTTCGCGCCGGGCCCGAAGCCCTTGAGCGCCATCATCACCTGCGCGCTGCGCTGCTTGAGGAACGTCTGCCCGGTCAGATCGCGGAAGACCTTGCGCAGCATGCTCGCGCGCGTGGTGGGGAAGGGGGCCGACAGCGATAGATCGGGGTCTTCTGCCTGCTGTGTGTATCGGTGATGCGTCAGGTGATAGGTGCGATAGGCGTGCATATCGGTGCCCATCGGCACGCCGGTGATCCATTGACCGACCCAGTTGTTGATCCTCCGATCGGGGTGCATCAGGCCGTGCGCTGCTTCGTGCATAAGGATCGCAAGGCCAAGCTGCCGCCCGCCGATCAGCACGATCGCAATAATCCACGCCCACCAGGTGCCAAGATACGCCGCGCCCCAGGCGAGCGCGAAGATCACTGCCCAGCCATGCGCAACCAGCGCGAGGCCCTTCCAGCGCGACACGGTGGTCAGCTCGCGAAACACATCGCGACCGAAAATCTGTGCAGGGTTGGCGGCTTTAACCAGCGCCATGGGATCGCTCTCCTGATGCATTCGCACTTTACGTTTGCGTCAGTCTAACAGGGATGCTGATGGTGCGCAAACCCGTCTCGTTGCCGTCGGCGCGCCTTCTGTTTCGTTCAGCGCTCAACCCCGACGTCTTCCATCACCGACCAAGCGGTGTTGTGTTCTCGTTCTTTACGCGCGACAGTTGGGGTCATGGACCAAGTAAGTCTCATACCGCATCCCGACCATCTGCCTGCATACGATATTCGACTGTCGGTCGCATGGGCGATCGAGGGTGAGCATTTGACGCTTGAATATCACGTTGCAGACCCGTCATATTCCATCCTCTGGCCCGCCCGTGCCAATGGCCGCACCGACAATTTGTGGGAACACACCTGCTTTGAGGCGTTCGTCGGGTCACCCAATCATAGCGCGTATGCGGAGTTCAACATTTCTCCCTCCGGCGGGTGGGCGGCGTATATGTTTGACGACCACCGCGCTGGCATGCGCCCGCTCGATCTCGCTGCTGACCCTGTCATCCACCATGTTGCAAAGGCCCATTGGCGTGTGAAGCTGGACCTTGCCGGAATCACGGACCTGATCGGCCCGCGCCCATGGCGGCTGGCGGTAACCGCCGTCATCGAGGCGCGCGACGGGTCCAAATCCTTCTGGTCGCTCGCCCACCCACCCGGAAAGCCCGATTTTCACCACGCGGATTGTTTTGCCGCGCGGCTGGGCTAAAGAACCCGCACCCTATTCCACCAGCGCGCGAGGCCCCATGCTCTTCGGTATCGATCGTCTTCTGGCAGAGCCTGATCTGCGCAAAGCGCTGCACGGCAAGCGTGTCGCTCTGGTGGCGCATCCCGCATCGGTCACCGCCGACCTGACGCACTCGCTCGATGCCCTCGCCGCGCTCGACGATATCCGCCTGACCGCCGCCTTCGGGCCGCAGCACGGGCTGCGTGGCGACAAGCAGGACAACATGGTCGAAAGCCCGGACTTCACCGATCCGGTCCATGGCATCCCGGTGTTCAGCCTGTATGGCGAAGTACGCCGCCCGACCGGGCCGATGATGGATAGCTTCGACGTCGTGCTGATCGACCTGCAGGATCTGGGCTGCCGCATCTACACCTTCGTCACCACATTGCTCTACATGCTGGAGGCGGCGGCGAAGGAGGGCAAATCGGTTTGGGTACTCGACCGGCCCAACCCCGCAGGACGCCCGGTCGAGGGGCTGACATTGCGCGAGGGCTGGGAGAGCTTCGTCGGTGCAGGCCCGATGCCGATGCGCCACGGGCTGACGCTGGGCGAGATGGGCCACTGGTTCATCCAGCATTACGGCCTTGATGTCGACTACCGGGTGATCGAGATGACCGGCTGGCAGCCCGATGCCGCGCCCGGCTTTGGCTGGCCCGACAGCCGCATCTGGATCAACCCCAGCCCCAACGCCCCCAACCTCGCCATGGCGCGTGCCTATGCGGGCACGGTGATGCTCGAGGGCACGACATTGAGCGAGGGCAGGGGAACGACGCGCCCGCTCGAGATCTTCGGCGCGCCCGATATCGACGCTCGCGTGGTGATCGCGAAGATGCAAGCCATCGCCCCGCACTGGCTCATCGGCTGCGCATTGCGCGAAATCTGGTTCGAGCCGACCTTCCACAAGCATGTCGGCCAGCTCTGCCACGGCGTCCATATCCACGCCGAGGGGCCATTCTACGACCACGCCGCATTCCGCCCCTGGCGCGTCCAGGCGCTCGCCTTCAAGGCCATCCGCACCTTGTATCCCGACTATCCGCTCTGGCGCGACTTCCCGTACGAATACGAACTGGGCAAGCTCGCGATCGACGTGATCAATGGCGGACCGGCGCTCCGCGAGTGGGTGGATGATGCAGGTGCGGTGCCGAGCGATCTCGATGTGCTGACCGCGCCTGACGAGTCAACGTGGGCAGGATTGAAGGGCCTGCATCTCTACTGACGGGCGATATCAACCATATCTTCGCCAATCGCTGCCATCCTCCGCTCCCATGACCGCAGAGCAATGGCTGACCCGCATCTTCGCAGACCAGGCCCCGCGCCGTTTCGGCAGCGGGTGGGTGAGCGGTGTGTTGGCCATCGTATTGGGACTGTTGAGCATCGCAGCGGTGCTGTGCCTGCATTTTCCGCAGTGGCTGACGTTGCCGGAGTTGCGCGGGCGCTATCCACTCGCGCTGGTGCGCTCCGCAATCGACGTCGGCATCCTTGTCACGCTGCTGCTGGCGGCGCTGTCAATGCTGTTGCGGCGACGCAAGGCGCTGGGACTCACCGGACTGGCGCTGGCGGGGATTGCGCTGGCTCTGGGCGCCGGCGGAGTGGTGATCCCCGACGCGCCTGCGAGCGCGGTCTATGTCGGGCTCGACTGGTTCGTGCTCGGCGTGCTGACCACCGCGGCGCTGTTCGTGCCGCTCGAGCGCGCGTTTGCGCTGCGGCGTGAGCAGGGGCCGTTCCGGCGCGGATGGCTGACCGATGCGAGCTATTTCTTCATGAGCCATGCGCTGGTGCAGCTGATGTCGCTGCTGGTGCTGATCCCCGCGACGCAAGTCGGGCAGGCGCTGGCGATCGCGCCGGTGCAGGCGTGGGTGCAGCTGGCACCACTTGCGCTGCAGTTCGCCGCCATCGTCCTGGTCGCGGATCTGGCGCAATATGCCGTCCACCGCGCGTTCCACGCCGTACCCTTGCTCTGGCGCTTCCACCGCGTCCATCACTCGGTGACGACGATGGACTGGATCGCGGGATCGCGGCTGCACCTGATCGATGTCGTCGCCACGCGCGGTCTGGTGCTGCTGCCGATCGTGATGCTGGGTTTCGACGAGATCGCGGTCTACGCCTATCTCGGCTTCGTCTCGCTGCACGCGGTGTTCATCCACGCGAACTTTGCGCCGCGCAGTGCCTGGCTCGAACGCTGGATCGCGATGCCGCGCTTCCATCACTGGCACCACGCCATCGAGCCCGAGGCGCACGATACCAACTTCGCGGTGCACCTGCCGATGATCGACCGCTGGTTCGGCACCGAGCATATGCCCAAGGATCGCTGGCCAAGGGGCTATGGCGTGCAGGGGCTGGAAGTGCCCGAAGGCTATGTGCGGCAACTGGTGTGGCCGTTTACCCGCTGAAGGCGGCCGAGACCCTTACTGATCCAAAAACGACCGCATCTTGCGCGAGCGTGACGGGTGCTTCAGCTTGCGCAGCGCCTTGGCCTCGATCTGCCGGATACGCTCGCGAGTCACGCTGAACTGCTGGCCGACTTCTTCGAGCGTATGATCGGTGTTCATGCCGATGCCGAAGCGCATGCGCAGCACGCGTTCCTCGCGCGGGGTCAGCGACGCGAGCACCCGGGTCACCGTTTCCTTGAGGTTTGCCTGGATCGCCGCATCGACCGGGATGATCGCGTTCTTGTCCTCGATGAAATCGCCCAGGTGGCTGTCTTCCTCGTCGCCGATCGGCGTTTCGAGAGAGATCGGCTCCTTGGCGATCTTCATCACCTTGCGGACCTTTTCGAGCGGCATCGAGAGGCGCTCGGCCATTTCCTCGGGCGTCGGTTCGCGGCCCTGTTCGTGCAGGAACTGGCGGCTGGTGCGCACCAGCTTGTTGATCGTTTCGATCATGTGCACCGGAATGCGGATGGTGCGCGCCTGATCGGCAATGCTGCGGGTGATCGCCTGACGGATCCACCAGGTCGCATAGGTCGAGAACTTGTAGCCGCGGCGATACTCGAACTTGTCCACCGCCTTCATCAGGCCGATATTGCCTTCCTGGATGAGATCGAGAAACTGCAGGCCGCGATTGGTGTATTTCTTGGCGATCGAGATCACCAGCCGAAGGTTCGCTTCGACCATTTCCTTCTTGGCGATTCGCGCCTCGCGCTCGCCCTTCTGCACCATGTTGACGATGCGGCGGAACTCGTTGAGGCTCATGCCCGTTGCTGCAGCGATGTCGCTGATTTCCGCGCGGATGCGATCGACCGCGCCAGCTTCGTTGCTCACGAAAGCGGCCCATTTCTTGTCGAGGCCCGCCATGGTTTCGAGCCACGCCTCGTCCATCTCGTGGCCGACATAGCGGTCGAGAAAGTCCTTGCGCGGCACCTTGTGACGCTCGGCCAGACGCAACATCTGCCCGCCCAGCGCGGTCAGTCGACGGTTGAAGGCGTAAAGCTGATCGACGAGATATTCGATCTTGTTGGCGTGGAACTGCACCGATTCAACCTCGGCAGTCAGTTCCTCGCGGAGCTTGTGATAGCTCTTTTCCTTGGCGGCGGGAAAATCGTCGCCGATGCTGAGCGCGTTGAGGCGATCACGCTGGATCTTCTCGAACTTGCGGAACAGCGAGGTGATCAGCGCGAACTTTTCGAGCGCGGCGGGCTTCAATTGCGCTTCCATCTGCGCGAGGCTGAGGGTGTTGTCCTCTTCCTCGTCGTCATCGGGGCGGCGCGTGCGGCGCTCGGTCAAGTCGTCCTCGTCGTCGTTGGTCTCGGCGACCTCCTCGACTTCTTCTTCTTCCTTGAAGCTGGGGCCTGCGGTCTTCTCGCTGATCTCGCCGTCGTCCTCGCCATCCTCGGACAGGCTTTCGGGTGCCGGCTCCTTCGACAGCATCGCATCGAGATCGAGGATCTCGCGCAGCTGCATCTCGCCGTCGTTGAGCGCGGTCGACCATTCGATGATCGCGTGGAAGGTGATCGGGCTTTCGCACAATCCCAGGATCATCGTGTCGCGGCCCGCCTCGATGCGCTTGGCGATGGCAATCTCGCCCTCGCGGCTCAGCAGCTCCACCGCGCCCATTTCGCGCAGATACATCCGCACTGGGTCATCGGTGCGGTCCATCGTCTCCTTCTTCTTTTCAGGAGAGATGTTGAGCTGTTCGGAACCGTCGTCGGGGGTGTCTTCGTCGGCGGCGGGCTGTTCCTCGCCGGCTTCCTCGTCGTTCTCGACGATGTTGACGCCCATCTCCGAGATCGCGGACATCACGTCCTCGATCTGCTCGGACGACATCTGATCCTGCGGCAGCGCCTCGTTCAGTTCATCATAGGTAATATAGCCGCGCTTCTTGGCGCGCGAGAGCAGCTTCTTGACCGAGGCTTCGTTTAGATCGATCAGCGGTGCATCCGTGGTGTCGGCCTTGCTGTCTTTCGGTGCCTTGCTTGCCAATTCCGTAATTCCTGTCACCTGTGTCGCCGCTGCCTGCGTGGGCTGCGGAGAGAATTTGCGTCATATCAGGCCGCGATTGGCCGATACAAATGTTTTGCGTCCAAGCTCAAGCGGCCCTGTATCACCCGGAGTGTTGGCGACAGTATCGCCGGTTATGCACTCCGCTCCATCAATTCTATCAGGCGCTGGTCAAACTGCTGCTTTCTTGCCCTTAGCTGTTGTTGCTCCAAAAACAATCCATCACCCGAATCATTTTCTGCCAGATCGGTCTCAAACCGCCGGGTTACCTCACTCAGGGCCGCCACCAACCGGGGCCGGGTCGTCATCACCTCGATCGCCTCGGCAAAATCGCCGGAGATGCGGATCTCGCCAGTTTCGTCCATTGTCGGCTGCACCGGGGTGCAGAACGAAAATGGCGGCCTGCCACCCGATTTCAGCCGGTCGATCGTGTCTGCCATGCCCTTGCCCTGCAATATGGTCATAAGCCGAGCCGTATCAAGACTTTCCCCCGCGTCCATCGGCTGAATTGAGTGCGCATGCGCCGCGTCGAGCATCGCCCCGAGCAGATCGGCCCAGCCGTTTGCCAGAGCAACGAACTCGCTCAACGCTTCGGAATGACGGGTCAGCAGTGCCGGGCGGCACAGCAGGCCGTGCAACACGCCGCGCAGGATGAGGTCGCTCATCGGCTGGCGGCTGAATTCGCGCAGCTCTGCGCTGGGCGGCACGGGCTCGTCGCGGCGCTGCCAGCCTTTTTGACCCTTCTGCCCCGGCCGGAAGGCGGGGGAGGGCGCAGATTGCGGACGCGCTCCGAAGAACATGTCCGAAAAACGCTGGCCGATCTCGCGGCGATACAGCGCCTTGATGTCGCCGTCTGCAATCGTGTCGGCATGCGCATTGAGCCTGGCCTTGAAGCCTGCCCGTGCCTCCGGGCTGGTGAGCGGGGCAGCGTTGAGTTCATGGGTCCACAGATGCTCGAGCAGCCCGGTGGCGCGCTCGATGCACGCGGTGAACGCAGCAGGGCCTGAGGCGCGCACCAGATCGTCGGGGTCCTGGCCCGCAGGCAGCGAGACGAAGCCGAGCGACATTCCGGGTTTTAGCAGTGGCAGCGCACGCGCTGCCGCGCGCATGGCCGCCTTCTGCCCTGCGCTGTCGCCATCGAAGCAAAGCAAAGGCCGATCGACCATCTTCCACAGCCGCTCGATCTGGTGTTCGGTGAGTGCGGTGCCCAAAGGCGCGACGCACTCGCCAAACCCCGCCTGTGCCAGTGCGATCACGTCCATATATCCCTCGACCACCACCACGCGTCCACTCTGGCGCGATGCGGGTGCGGCGATGTGGAGGTTGTAGAGCGTGCGCCCCTTGTCGAACAACGGCGTGTCGGGCGAGTTCAGATATTTGGGTTCGCCTGGGCCAAGGATGCGCCCGCCGAACGCGATCACCCGCCCGCGCGGATCGCGGATCGGGATCATGATCCGCCCACGGAAGCGGTCATAGGGCGTCTTGTCGTCGACCTTGATCAGCAGCCCCGCCTCGATCATGAGGTCCTCGTCGATCGAGCCGAGCGCGGACTTGATGCCGGTGCGGCTTTCGGGCGCAAAGCCGATACCGAAGCGCGCTATGGTTTCCGTCGTCAGCCCGCGCGCCTTCAAATACGCACGCGCCTGTTCCCCGGCAGCGCTGTGCAGTTGCGTCACAAACCAGTCCTGCGCCGCCTGGCAGACATCGTGCAGCGACGCGCGCTCCTGCGCCGCCTGCGCCGCACGGGGATCGGGTGCGGGCACCGTCATCCCCGCCTCGGCCGCGAGCTCCTTGACCGCATCCATGAAGCCCAGGCCCTGATGGTCGGTCATGAACCGGATCGCATCGCCATGCGCCCCGCAACCGAAGCAGTGATAGAAGCCCTTGTCGTCGTTAATCGTGAAGCTGGGCGTCTTCTCGTTGTGGAACGGGCAGCACGCCTTGAACTCCCGCCCTGCGCGCTGGACCTTCACATGCCGCCCGATCACGCTCGACAGCGTGATGCGCGAACGCAATTCGTCCAGCCATTGCGGGGTAAGGGTCATGGCGTTCCGATTAGCCTGCCAAGGCTTCCTTCACCCAGCCGCTGGCCTTGCTCATGTCGATTTCGGATGCGTGGCGGGCTTTCACCTCGGCCATGACCTTGCCCATGTCCTTGAGGCTCGAGGCGCCGGTTTCGGACACGACCGCGGCGATCGCTGCGCGGGCTGCGGCTTCGTCGAGCTGCGCGGGGAGGAACTCTTCGATCACCGCGACCTCGGATGCCTCCTGCGCGGCGAGCTCGGCGCGGCCGCCCTGTTCATACATTGCAATCGATTCGCGCCGCTGCTTGATCATCTTCTGCAGCACCTCGGTGACCATCGCGTCGTCATCGATCGTCGCCGACGAAGTGCGCAGCTCGATATCGCGGTCCTTGATCTTGGCGAGGATCAGGCGGACCGCCGCAGTGCGGGGCTTGTCGCCTGCCTTCATTGCCGCAACCTGCGCAGCCTTAAGCGAATCGCGAATCATGCGAACGCATCCTTTCCGGTGAATTTTGGAACAAGCGATCAACTTAGCTGCATTAAAATGTTTTTCATAGATTGACCGTGCAACCTGCGGAGGCCTAGTGACCCGCCAATTTGGCCGCTTTCCGGCAGGGGGCGTGAACGGAGCTTTGGCACCGCCCGAACCTGCAATAGTCTGCGGCCCGGCACACTTGCGACTCAACGCACGACAAGGAAAACGATCCATGGCGCACGCCACCACCTCCGCTCAGCCCCAAGGCGCGACCGGGTTGCTGCTTCTGGCCGATGGCACGGCGATCTGGGGCCGGGGCTTCGGCGCCTCTGGCGCGAAGGCTGGCGAGGTGTGCTTCAACACCTCGATCACCGGCTATCAGGAGATCCTGACTGACCCGAGCTATGCCGGACAGATCATCACCTTCACCTTTCCGCATATCGGCAATGTCGGCGCGAATCCCGAGGATATCGAAGCCGACGTCCCCCACGCGGCAGGGTGCATCGTGCGCGAGGATGTCACCAACCCCAGCAGCTTCCGCTCCGCGCAGAATTTCTGTGACTGGCTCTCAGCCAACGGCCAGATCGGGATATCCGGTATCGATACCCGCGCGCTGACCCGCCGCATCCGCGAGGCAGGCGCACCCAATGCGGTGATCGCGCATGCCCCCGATGGCGTGTTCGACATGGACGCGCTGCTCGCGCAGGCCAAGGGCTGGGCCGGGCTTGAGGGCATGGATCTGGCGATCGAAGTCAGCGGCGCCGACACCCGCGACTGGCAGGGCGGCGTGTGGGCGCTGGGGCAGGGCTATGCCGGTGCCGGCGAGGGCGAGCGGCCGCATGTGGTCGCGATCGACTACGGCGCCAAGCACAACATCTTCCGCTCGCTGGTGCAGGCTGGCGCGCGCGTCACCATCGTGCCAGCGCAAACGCCGCTCGACGCGATCCTGGCGCTGCGGCCTGATGGCGTGTTCCTGTCCAACGGCCCCGGCGATCCGGCGGCAACCGGGGTCCATGCCGTGCCCGTGATCAAGGCGCTGCTCGAGCGCGACATCCCGATCTTCGGCATCTGCCTTGGCCATCAGTTGCTCGGCCTGGCCGCCGGCGCGCGCACGATCAAGATGCACCAGGGCCATCGCGGCGCCAACCATCCGGTCAAGCGGCTGGAAACCGGCGTGGTCGAGATCACCAGCATGAACCACGGCTTTGCGGTTGATGCAGCCACGCTGCCTGCCAATGTCGTCGAGACCCATGTCTCACTGTTCGATGGTAGCAACTGCGGCATCGCCTTCACGGACAAAAGGGCCTTCGGAGTTCAATACCACCCCGAGGCGTCGCCTGGACCGCAGGACAGCTTCTACCTGTTCGAGACCTTTGTGAGCGCGCTCAAGATTTCGGAAGCCGCGGCATGAGCATGAAACTCCCCAAGATCGATCCTGCGCGCATGGAGCAGGAATGGGCGGCCGATCAGGACGTATTGCGCAATCTGGCGGCCAATGGCGACCGGGCGAGCGTCAAGCGTGCGGTTGATGTCAGCTTTCGCGGGTCGGAAGAAAATCTGGAGCGCCTGTCCGAGGCGGCCAAGGGCTTCGGGCTTACCGAGCTCGACCGCGAGGAGGATGCCGAGGGTGGCGAGCCCTATCTGTTCTTCGAGCGGTTCCAGGCGGTCGATGCGCAGTCGATCAAGGACCTCACCCGGCTGTGCCTGCAGATCGAGATGCTGTTCGATGTCGAATATGATGGCTGGGGCTGCGAGGCCCAGTCCGGTACGGTGCACTGAAGAAGCGCCCCGTCGCCGCCTCCCCAAGATGAAATCAAAGCCTTTAAAGAGAGCACAATAACCATGCCCAAGCGCACCGACATAGACAGCATCCTGATCATCGGCGCCGGCCCGATCATTATCGGCCAGGCGTGCGAGTTCGATTATTCGGGCACCCAGGCATGCAAGGCATTGAAGGAAGAGGGCTACCGGATCATCCTGGTCAACTCCAACCCTGCCACGATCATGACCGATCCCGACATGGCCGATGCGACCTATGTCGAGCCGATCACGCCCGAGATCGTCGCCAAGATCATCGCCAAGGAACGCGCCGAGCGGCCGACCGATAAGCTGGTCGTTCTGCCGACCATGGGCGGGCAGACCGCGCTCAACACCGCGCTCGCGCTCGATGCCGATGGCACTTTGGAAAAGTATGATGTCGAGCTGATCGGTGCCAAGGCCGAAGCGATCGACAAGGCGGAGGATCGTCAGAAGTTCCGCGAGGCGATGGACAAGATCGGGCTGGAATCGGCGCGCTCAGGCATCGCCCACACCGTCGAGGAAGCGCTCGCCGTGCTCGAACGCACCGGCTTGCCTTCGATCATCCGCCCCAGCTTCACCATGGGCGGCACCGGCGGCGGCATCGCCTATAACCGCGACGAGTTCGTCCAGATCGTCGCCGGCGGGCTCGATGCCTCCCCGACCACCGAGGTGCTGATCGAGGAGTCGCTGCTCGGCTGGAAAGAGTATGAGATGGAGGTGGTGCGTGACAAGAACGACAATGCCATCATCATCTGCTCGATCGAGAATGTCGATCCGATGGGCGTGCACACCGGCGACAGCATCACTGTCGCGCCCGCGCTGACGCTGACCGACAAGGAATACCAGATCATGCGCTCGGCCAGCATTGCGGTGCTGCGCGAAATCGGCGTGGAGACCGGCGGATCGAACGTCCAGTTTGCGGTGAACCCCCAGGATGGCCGCCTGATCGTCATCGAGATGAACCCGCGCGTATCGCGCTCCTCGGCGCTGGCGTCGAAGGCAACGGGCTTTCCCATCGCCAAGGTCGCTGCCAAGCTGGCGGTGGGCTACACGCTCGACGAGATCACCAACGACATCACCGGCGCGACGCCCGCCAGCTTCGAGCCGACGATCGACTATGTCGTCACCAAGATCCCCCGCTTCGCGTTCGAGAAGTTCAAGGGGGCCAGCCCCTTGCTCGGCACCGCGATGAAATCGGTGGGCGAGGTCATGGCGATCGGCCGCAACTTCCAGGAATCGATGCAGAAGGCGCTGCGCGGGCTGGAGACGGGCCTGAGCGGATTCAACATGGTCGACCACCTTGTCGGTGCGTCGCATGACGATATCGTCGCCGAGCTTTCACAGGCGACGCCCGACCGGCTGCTGGTCGCCGCTCAGGCGCTGCGCGAGGGCATGACCGTTGAGCAGGTCCACGCGGTCGCGAAATATGATCCGTGGTTCCTCGAGCAGATCAAGCAGATCACCGATGCCGAGGCAGAGGTGATCGCCGATGGCCTGCCGCGCGACGCCACGGGCATGCGGCGGCTCAAAGCGATGGGCTTTTCCGACAAGAGGCTGGCCTATCTTGCGCTGCAGTCCGCCCATGTCCGCCCAGGCATGGGTTCTGCGGTGGCACGGGGGTCCGGCATGGTCCATGATGCCCTCGTTGCGATGACCGGCGGCATCACCGAGCAGGAGGTACGCGCACTTCGCCACAAGCTTGGCGTGCGCCCGGTGTTCAAGCGGATCGATACGTGCGCGGCGGAGTTCGAGGCGAAGACGCCCTATATGTATTCGACCTATGAGGCGCCGAGCTTTGGCGAGCCCGAGTGCGAGAGCCAGCCGACCGGTCGCCGCAAGGTGGTGATCCTGGGTGGCGGACCCAACCGCATCGGCCAGGGGATCGAATTCGATTATTGCTGCTGCCACGCGTGCTTCGCGCTGGGCGATGCGGGGTTCGAGACGATCATGATCAACTGCAACCCCGAAACCGTCTCGACCGATTACGATACCTCTGACCGGCTGTATTTCGAACCGCTGACCGCCGAAGACGTGCTGGAGATTCTCGATGTCGAGCGCTCCAACGGCGAGTTGGTCGGAGTGATCGTCCAGTTCGGCGGGCAGACCCCGCTCAAGCTGGCGCAGGCGCTGGAGGACGCAGGGATACCGATCCTGGGGACATCGCCGGATGCGATCGATCTGGCGGAGGACCGCGAGCGCTTTGCCAAGCTGGTCGACAAATTGGGGCTCAAGCAGCCGCTCAACGGTATCGCGCGTAGCCGCGAAGAGGCGATCGCAGTGGCCAGCCGGATCGGTTATCCGGTGCTCATCCGCCCCTCCTATGTGCTGGGCGGCCGCGCGATGGAGATCGTCGACGGCCAGGCGCAGCTCGAATCCTATATCGCTACCGCGGTGCAGGTGTCGGGCGACAGTCCGGTGCTGATCGACCAGTATCTGCGCGATGCCATCGAGGTCGATGTCGATGCGATATGCGATGGCCGCGATGTCGCGATCGCGGGCATCATGCAGCATATCGAAGAGGCCGGGGTGCATTCGGGCGACAGTGCCTGCAGCCTGCCGCCCTATAGCCTGTCCGACGACCTGATCGCCGAGATGGAGCGCCAGACCCGTTCGCTGGCCGCAGGGCTCAAGGTCCGCGGCCTGATGAACATCCAGTTCGCGGTCAAGGAAGGCCAGGTCTATCTGATCGAGGTCAACCCGCGCGCCAGCCGCACGGTGCCCTTCGTCGCCAAGGCGATCGGCCAGCCGGTGGCCAAATATGCCGCGCGGGTGATGGCGGGCGAGATGCTTGCAGATCTGCCAGTGATCAACCGCGATATCGCGCATATGGCGGTCAAGGAGGCGGTGTTCCCCTGGGCGCGCTTTGCTGGTGTCGATCCGGTACTCAGCCCCGAGATGAAATCGACCGGCGAGGTGATGGGCATCGACAAGGACTTCGCCACCGCATTTGCCAAGGCGCAGATCGGCGCGGGACTGACCCTGCCCACCAAGGGCACGGTGTTCATCTCGGTCAAGGAAAACGACAAGCCGGTGGTGCTCGAGGCGGCACGCGGGTTGATCGATCTGGGCATGGATATCGTCGCCACTGGAGGCACCGCGCGCTACCTGAGCGACAACGGCGTCGCCGTGACGCAGGTCAACAAGGTGGCGCAGGGCAGGCCGCACATCGTCGATCGGATCAAGGATGGCGAGATCGCGCTGATCTTCAACACCACCGAGGGTTGGCAAAGCCTGAAGGACTCGCAATCCATCCGCGCCACTGCGCTGACGGGCAAGATTCCCTATTACACGACGGCAGCCGCCAGTGTTGCTGCGGTCAGGGCGATGGCGTCACTTGCCAAGACCAGCCTTGAAGTAAAACCGCTTCAGGCTTATTATATACGGCCTGACGCTTGAGCCCCCCGACAAGTCGTTATCCTGCTGCGGCCCTTTGCAAGGGGCCGTAAGGGGACTTTTTTCCGGGCGATGGGACAAGCTCAGCCAAGTATGAAGGGATATGCCGAATGGCAACCGTCGATAAGCTGCCGATGCTGGCAGAAGGATATGAGAAGCTTTCGCGCGAACTGAAACTGCTCAAGGAAGAGCGCCCCCTGATCGTCGAGGCGATCGAGGAAGCGCGCGCGCATGGCGATCTCTCCGAGAACGCCGAGTATCACGCCGCCAAGGAGCGCCAGGGCCAGGTCGAGGCGACCATCGCCGATCTGGAAGGCAAGTTGAGCCGCGCGCAGATTATCGATCCGACCACGCTGTCGGGCAACAAGGTCGTGTTCGGCGCGACCGTGACGCTGCTCGATGAAGACGACAAGCCGGTCAAGTACCAGATCGTCGGCGAAGCCGAAGCCGACGCGCGCAAGGGCAAGATCAGCTATTCGAGCCCGCTGGGCCGTGCGCTGATCGGGCGGCTGCTCGATGACGAGGTCGAAGTCAGCGTGCCTTCGGGCGACAAGTTCTATGTCGTGTCGAAGATCGAGTTTATCTGACAGATGCCCAATCTGCCGCGCGGCGCGGCGACCAATGCGCTGGTTATCGCCAATGTGCTGATATGGCTGGCAGGCGCGCTGACCGGCTGGACCGAATGGTTCCAGGTGGAAGGCGGGTTCTGGTCCGCGCGGCTGTCCGACAGCATCAACGGCCATGCCAGCGCGCTCCCGGTCGATTATCCCTGGGCGATCCCGGTCTGGCTGACGCCGGTTACATCTGCCTTTCTCCACGCGGGTCTGTTCCATCTGGCGATGAACATGCTGGTGCTGGTGATGGTGGGGCGGACGATCGAGGCGGCTTTGGGCACCGAACGGTTCGTTGCGCTTTATGCTGCGGGCGTCGTGTCCGCAGCGGCCATGCACTATATCGTCGATCCGCTTTCGACCACGCCGGTTGTGGGAGCCAGCGGTGCCCTCTCCGCGCTGCTGGCTGCCTATTTCCTTCTGTTCGCGCGCCGCAAACCGCAAGCGATCGGACCCGTGCCGGGGCTTGTGGTGCACATTGCATGGCTGGCGGCGGCGTGGACCGGTATCAACCTGCTCAGCCAGTTCGCCTTTGCGGGCTCAGCATTTGGCATTGCGATCTGGGCGCATATCGGCGGGTTTATCGCCGGATTGCTGCTCGCCGTCCCGCTCGCGCGCAGCCAAATGGTGCGCATGCCGCGGCACGATAATCCATGGTGATTGCGGGAACGGCTCAGGCCTGGTCGGGCTGCTCAGGATCGAGCAGCCGGTGGAGGTGGACGATGACATACTTCATTTCAGCGTCATCAACCGTGCGCTGGGCGTTGCTGCGCCAGGCTTCCTCGGCGCTGGCATAATCGGGGTAGACCCCGACCAGATCCATCTTGTCGAGTTCACAAAAGTTCAAAGTTTGCGGGTTGCTGACGCGCCCGCCCATGACGAGATGAAGTTTGCTCATTTAGTGTGCGTCCCATGACCGATGAATTGAATGCCGGGCGGCATCCTCTCCTGCACCGGGGCCTTGCCAGCCACCGCGTGGTTGCGGTGCGGCTTAGTCGCATTTGGAACGATTTTCCAGCCCTGACGCGCGGGATCGGTTCTAACGCTTGAGGCGGTGCTTTATGGCGCTGGTGGCATTGTCTATCGATGCCTTGGCTTGTGCTGCGAGCGGGCCGGCCACACGGGTGACGGGTTTGCGGAAATACACCAGTCCGCCAACCAGCCCTGCAAGCGCCAGCTTGCCGCGGTGCGCCCAGGCCGTCGTCGCCGCCTTGTCCGCAGCGCCCCCGATCGCCTCTGCTGCGTTGTGAATGGCCTCGTCGCGCATGTTGGACGGCGTAAACCGTTCCCTGGCGCGGGCCAGGGCCTTCTGCCACTGGCTATGAGCCGCCGTGCGACGCGCAGCAACTTCGGCCAGGCTAGGTTCTTCCTTGGGCAAGGGATCGCTCATGCTCCAGCCCCACCGTTTGCCGCAGCCGCGTCAGGTGCAGCCTCGCTGGCGAAGAGCGCGGTGACCTTCCCGACGCGCCCGGCAGCAAGCCAGAAGCACAAGGCTGCCAGAACGAGCGTGCCTGCCACCGTTGCAGCCATTGCGCCCCACGCGCCCAGCGACGGGATCAGCGCGATCATGGTGCCGACCACCAGCGCGATCAGCGCGCAGGACACCAGCACCAACCCGACAATGGCGAGCACCGCCATGGTCCGGACCTGGCGACCGGCAGCGCCGATGCGGGCTTTTTGAAAATCGATTTCGGCATCGATCAGTTCGCGCCCATCGCAATACAGGTCGCGAAGTTGACCGACCATGCCCGGCTTGGCGCTATTGTGGGTGGAGCCAGCCGCAGCCTCGCCCGCTTCCCCGCCGTTCGGGACGGAAGAAGCGGACGCGTCGGAGGCAATCAGGGGGTCATGTTCGGTTTTCATCGAAATGGGGCAGCCAGCGTTTCTCTAAATTATCAGTGCTTCTTGCCGCCGAAAATCGACCCGAAAATCTTCGCCAGCATCAGGCTGAACACTGCCGCGATGCCAACGGCCGCTGCCGGCTTGGTGCGAACGAACTCGCGGGTGTCCTCGGCGATCTCGTCAACCGGCTTGGCGCGAAGCCGATCGGCCGCATCGCTGACCGATTGTGCCGCTGTGCGTGCATAATCCCCATATTTGGGGCCGACATTGTCGTCGATCGCACCTGCGCTGTCGCTGATGATTCGGGCAAGGCCATGGACCGCGTCGCTTGCCATGTCCTTGACCTCGGTTGCCACTTCGCGGGCCTTGTCGGTGACATTATCGGGAATCATGGAATTTACCTTGGCAGCAGCAGCGCCGAAGGCGCCGGTTTCGGGCGTGGGAGACGTGGTGACGGCAAGTGCGGTTCCGGCTGCAGCGACAGGCGCGGCGGCAGATGGTGTCCCGGACGTCGGCGACGCAGCGCCCCCGTTGGCAGCGTGGTTGCCATCTGCCGTGTTGCCGGATTTGCTTTGCTTGGGCTTGGGTGTCTTGGCGGCCCCATCGGCCGAAGCCGTCGCTGGCTTTTTGGCTCGGGGCTTTTTGGGCGTGGCCCCGACCGGAGTACCGGCGTTCATTTCGTCTTCAGACATAAATTCCTCCTCAAGCTTTGCAGCAGACGCATGAGGCGCTGCTGCGGTTCCGCTTGCCCGTGACTATTCTGGCCTGTCCGTGCACATTTTCAAGCGTTTTCCCGAACGTTGCCTCGCTCGCCGCGCTGGCGTCCCGATGGTTGCCAACCCGCGGTTCACGCCGTAGAGGGTGCGCCATTCCATCCACCTGACAGACCCGGAAAGAGTGCCGCTTATGACCGCGATCATGGATATCCACGCCCGCCAGATTCTCGACAGCCGCGGCAACCCGACAGTCGAGGTCGATGTGCTGCTTGAAGACGGCAGCTTCGGCCGGGCAGGGGTGCCATCGGGCGCATCGACCGGCGCCTATGAAGCTGTCGAAAAGCGCGACGGCGACATGTCGATGTATCTGGGCAAGGGCGTGACCCAGGCGGTCGACATGGTCAACACCGAGATCTTCGAGGCGATCGTCGGGCTCGATGCCGAGGACCAGCGCGACATCGATATGGCGATGATCGGCCTGGACGGCACCGAGAACAAGTCGCGGCTGGGTGCGAACGCGATCCTCGGCGTTAGCCTGGCCGTCGCCAAGGCGGCTGCCGATGCGCGTGGCCTGCCGCTGTACAGCTATGTTGGCGGCGTCTCTGCGCATGTGCTGCCGGTACCGATGATGAACATCATCAATGGCGGCGAACATGCTGACAACCCGATCGATTTCCAGGAATTCATGATCATGCCGGTGGGCGCCGACAGCCTGGCTGAAGCGGTGCGCTGGGGCTCGGAAATTTTCCATACGCTCAAAAAGGGCCTGCACGAAAAGGGTCTTGCGA
>JBKBTF010000108.1:0-4752 GCA_046291395.1 Blastomonas sp.
CGTGGGAGCAGGTGCCTGAGACCGGCGCATTCGTGCAACTGCTGGTACAGGAGCGCGAGACCCGCTCGTCAGAGCCCGTATGGAAACGCGTGTTCTCGGGCTGGGTGTTCAAGGAATCGCCCTCGCTCAACGTCGTCGAGCATCCGATCTATGACGTCTGGGTCAAGAAATGCGCGATGGAATATCCAGGCGAAGACGCTCCGGTCGAGGAAGAGGGCAAGGGAGGCGCGTCCGCTGCGCCTACCGTTTCGGCTCCGGCCAATGCTGCGAATCCTGCGACCAGCCCCGATTCGGCACCAGCTCCAGCGACCCCGTCCACCGATACCGAATAAAGGCCCGGCATCACCGGGTGCGGTCGCTGCACGCGCGGCGGCGCATAGGGCGAATCGCAGATAGCCTCATTGAGCAGCCCCAGATACGCCGCTTGCGGAATTTCGATCGCGCCCATCGAGGCGAGGTGCGGCGTGATGAACTGGCAATCGAGCAAGGACAGCCCGCCCTTGCGCATCGCTGCGACCAGCCAGGCGAGCGCCACCTTGCTGGCATCGGTCGCGCGGCTGAACATGCTCTCGCCGCAAAAGGCGCGGCCGATCTCGACCCCGTACAGCCCGCCGACCAGTTCGCCATCGCGCCAGCATTCGACGCTGTGCGCGCGACCTTGACTGTGCAGCGCGATGAAGCTGGCCTCGATCGTGCGGTTGATCCAGGTCTGCTCGCGCCCTTCAGCGGACTGGGCACATAGCGCGATGACGCGCGCAAAGGCGCGGTTGCAGGTCACGGTGAACCGGTCCTGCCGCACCGCCTTGCGCAGTGAGGTCGAGAAGCGGAAGCCTTCGAGCGGCAGGATCGCACGCATCTCCGGTTCGACCCAGAATACATCGACATCGTCGCGCGCATCGGCCATGGGGAAAATGCCGACGGCATAAGCCCGCATCAGCATGTTGAGATCGATGGTAACCGGACCGGGGGTGCCGTGCATGCTATCAATCTAGGCGCTTGGGGGCCAAGATCAATCGGCATTGCGGGCAGGGCTTTGCGATTGCCGGGCAATCGGCTAGAGCGCGGCTCGATTCATTCAGGAGTGACCCCCATGCGTGCCGAAGGGCAGGCCCATATCGATACCATCAACGCCGCGCTGGCGCTGGTCCGCAAGTTTCTGGACTGGGACCGCGCGCTGCGTCGCCTTGACGAGCTCAACGCGCGTGTCGAGGACCCGACGTTGTGGAACGATCCCAAATCGGCCGAAGAGGTGATGCGCGAGCGGCGGCGGCTGGAACAGGCGATCGGGACCGTCAATGAGATCGGCCAGGAAATGGCCGATGCGATCGAGTTCATCGAACTGGGCGAGGCCGAGGGCGATGACGAGACCGTGGCCGAAGGGCTGGGCAGCCTGAAGGCGCTTGCCGAACGGGCAGAGCGCGACAAGGTGCAGGCGCTGCTCGCGGGCGAGGCTGACAGCTACGACACCTATCTGGAAGTCCATGCCGGCGCCGGCGGCACCGAGAGCCAGGACTGGGCCGAAATGCTGCAGCGCATGTATTCGCGCTGGGCCGAGCGGCGCGGCTACAAGGTCGAGCTGGTCGATTATCACGCGGGCGAGCAGGCGGGCATCAAGTCGGCGACGCTGCTGATCAAGGGCGAGAACGCCTATGGCTGGGCCAAGACCGAAAGCGGCGTGCACCGCCTGGTGCGCATCTCGCCCTATGACAGCTCGGCACGGCGGCACACCAGCTTTTCCAGCGTCTGGGTCTATCCCGTGATCGATGACAATATTGAGATCGAGGTCAAGGAAAGCGATCTCAAGATCGATACCTATCGCGCATCGGGTGCGGGCGGGCAGCACGTGAACACCACCGATTCGGCGGTGCGCATCACGCATATTCCGACCGGCATTATCGCCGCCAGCCAGAACGACCGTTCGCAGCACAAGAACCGCGCAACCGCGATGAACATGCTGAAAGCACGGTTGTACGAGGCCGAACTGCAAAAGCGCGAGGCCGAGGCGTCGGGCGAATATGCTGCCAAGACCGAGATCGGCTGGGGGCATCAGATCCGCTCGTACGTGCTCCAGCCCTATCAGCTGGTAAAGGACCTGCGCACCGGCGTCACCTCCACCGCTCCGGGCGATGTGCTCGATGGCGCTATCGATCCGTTCATGGCGGCTGCCCTGTCGCAAAAGGTGAGCGGCGAAAAGGTCGATGTCGAAGATGTCGACTGATCGTCCGGGTCGGTGGCTGGCGCTGCTGCTGGCGACGGCCTGCGCCGCCGCCTGCCAGCCTATCGGTAGCGAGCAGAGCGACCGACCCGAGACAGCAAGGACCTTCCCGCGCGCCGATCGACCGGTGGCAGGCGTGGTCAGCAACGAATTTTCCAACGAGGAAGCCCGCGACGATCGCAACGAGGCAACCAAGGTAATGGACCTCGCCGGCATAACGCCTGGCATGACCGTGGCGGATATCGGCGCGGGCAACGGCTATTACACCGTGCGCCTGGCAGAGCGTGTCGGGGCAGACGGCCGCGTGCTGGCGCAGGACATCGACGATGCGGCGCTCAAGCGCCTCGGCACTAGGGTCGAGCGCGAACGGCTCGATAATGTCTCGATCAAGCCTGGCGATATCGACGATCCGCGATTGCCGCAGGACAGTTTCGATCGCATCTTCATGGTACACATGTACCATGAGGTGACCGAACCTTATGCATTCATCTCGCGGCTGCGGCCCGCATTGAAAAAGGGCGGGCAGGTGATCGTGGTCGATGTCGACAGACCGACCAACCGCCATGGCATCCCGCCCAAGCTGTTGTTCTGCGAGTTCGAGGCGGTGGGCTACAAGCTCGTCGAATTCATCGAAAAGCCCGATATTGCGGGCTATTTTGCAAGGTTCGAGGCGATGGGCCCGGCCTTGAAGCCGGATCAGATCAAGGGCTGCGATCAGCCGCAGTCTTGAGACGCAACCCGCAAGGGTGCTGAACGGTTTTTCATTGGGCATTTTGTGCGCAGCATGGCTATACGAGCCGGGGCCAAAGTGGGAGCGAGTGCGTGTTCAAGGGTTTGAAGCCGATCATTTACGGCGGTCGTGAGGTCTGGCCGCTGATCGAGGGCGGCAAGGGGGTTTCCGCCACCAATCATGCCAGTTCCGGGGCGTGGGCTGCGGCGGGCGGCATCGGCACCGTGTCTGCGGTCAACGCCGACAGCTATGATGAGGACGGCAATGTCATTCCGCAAATCTATCACGGCCGCACCCGTGCCGAACGGCACCAGGAGCTGATCCGCTACGGCATCGAAGGCGGCGTCGCCCAGGTGAAGCGCGCATTCGAGATTGCGGGTGGTCAGGGCGCGATCAACATCAACGTCCTGTGGGAAATGGGCGGTGCGCAGCCAATCCTGCATGGCATTCTGGAACGCACGCGCGGCATGGTCGCAGGCGTCACTTGCGGCGCGGGCATGCCGTACAAGCTGTCCGAGATTGCTGCGCAATATAACGTCAACTACCTGCCGATCGTCAGCTCGGCCCGCGCCTTCCGCGCACTGTGGAAGCGCGCCTATCACAAGGTCAGCGAGCTGATGGCGGCGGTCGTCTATGAAGATCCCTGGCTCGCCGGTGGCCATAACGGCCTCTCCAACGCAGAGGACCCGCGCAAGCCGCAGGACCCGTATCCGCGCGTCAAGGCGCTGCGCGACACGATGCGCGCCGAGGGGATTTCGGACGATGTGCCGATCATCATGGCGGGCGGTGTCTGGTATCTGCGCGACTGGGAAAACTGGATCGACAATCCCGAGCTCGGCCAGATCGCGTTCCAGTACGGCACCCGTCCGCTGCTGACCCAGGAAAGCCCGATCCCGCAAAAGTGGAAGGACGAGCTGACCCGGATCAAGGAAGGCGACGTGTTGCTGCAGCGGTTCAGCCCGACCGGCTTCTATTCGAGCGCGGTGCGCAACCCGTTCCTGCAGTTGCTGGAAGCGCGCTCGGAGCGGCAGATTCCGTTTTCGACTGAAATGGCCGGCGAACATACCGCGCAGCTCGATTGCGGGGTGAAAGGCAAGAATTTCTGGGTTGCCCCTGCCGATCTCGATCGCGCGCGACGCTGGGATACGCAAGGCTTCACCACTGCGCTCAAGACGCCCGACAACACGCTCGTCTTCGTCACGCCGCAAGAGCGTGCTGAAATCCGCAAGGACCAGACCGATTGCATGGGCTGCCTGTCACACTGCGCCTTTTCTTCGTGGAAAGACCATGACAACAACTCGACCGGCTATCTCGCCGACCCGCGCAGCTTCTGCATCCAGAAGGCGCTTCAGAACATCGCGCACGGTGAAGACCCTGACAAGAACCTGATGTTCGCAGGGCACGCCGCATATAATTTCGGCACCGATCCCTTCTATTCCAACGGCTTTGTGCCGACGGTCAAGCAACTGGTCGATCGCATCCTGACCGGCGATTGATCGTGCTCGGCTCTGGCGCATTGCCTGGCACAACTGGGCATTGACGCGAGGCCTTTTCTCCCGCATCCCGTTGTTAACCGAGCGATTAACACGGGGTGCGGAGATGGATTTCAGCCTGTCGGAAGAGCAGCTGGCTCTGCGCGCAACGGTTCGTCGGTTCGTCGGAATAGCGCTGCTCGGCTGGCGTGCGGCAGTGAACGCGGATCGAGGCCTGACCTCGATCCTCGACAGTTCATCGGCTAGGTGCTTCGCCAATCAGATTGCGCGCCCGGTCACCGGCCATGCCCTCCATGTGATGGGCGGCTATTGCT
>JBKBTF010000051.1:0-26798 GCA_046291395.1 Blastomonas sp.
AGCGGCGCGCCGCAGCGCACGTTGCGCGGCAGCGTCCAGCATATGCAGATCCTCTATGTCGATCCGGGCAAATTGCTGCGGATGTCAGGCGCGCTGGGGCCGCTTCAGGGCGAGGCGATGGCGGGCACCATGACCATCGCCCTGGCAGCCATCAAGGGCGGCACCAGGCTGACGTTCGACTATGTTGCGGGCGGCTTCATGCGGATGCCGCAGGATGCCATGGCCTCTGCAGTCGACGGCGTGATCGGGGCGCAGGCCTCGCGCCTTGCCATGGCGCTGGGACCGCTGGTCGGCGGGGGCAAGAACGCGGCGCCATCTGCCAGGGACGATGCGGGCGAAGGTAAGGATACCGGCTCGGCCAGCGTCGGCAGCCTGGTTGCCGATCTGGCGCCGGATGACGATGTCCCCACCGCCGGTGGCAGCAAGGCGCCCGCGACAGAGCCCGCCAAGCCAGCAGCCTCTCCGGCGCGGACCAGGCCTGTTGCCCGACCCGTTCGCGAGCCCGCCGAAGACGAAAGCGGGCGTTGAAGCACCCTGCCGTCGCGCCCGGCGTCACTGTCACAAAGGGGCTCCGGCAGCCATTTGCGCTGTGCCAAATAGCACTATCACCCCTAGAAATTTCCGTTAGAGTCCGCGCTGGATCGCAGGCGAATCAACAGAATTCGCTGCGCTCGGGCCGGGTCGCGCAGTTTGCAGCATAACCTAAAGAGGGGGCACCCATGGCCGTATCCGATCACGTAGACCTGCCGACCTTCATGGAAGGCGTGAAGAAGCGCAATCCGCACCAGCCCGAATTCTGCCAGGCTGTTCAGGAAGTCGCCGAAGACATTTTCGATTTCATGGCCGACAAGGTCCAGTATCACGAGCAGCAGATCCTGCGCCGCATCGCCGAGCCCGATCGTGTGGTGTCCTTCCGCGTCTGCTGGGAGGACGACAACGGCAACATCCGCGTCCAGCGTGGCTGGCGCGTGCAGAACAACAACTCGATCGGCCCCTATAAGGGCGGCATCCGCTTCCACCCTTCGGTCAATGAATCGGTGCTGAAGTTCCTCGCCTTCGAACAGACCTTCAAGAACGCGCTGACCGGGCTGCCGATGGGCGGCGGCAAGGGCGGATCGAACTTCAACCCCAAGGGCAAGAGCGTGCGCGAGATCATGCGCTTCTGCCAGAGCTTCATGACCGAGCTGTACCGCCACATCGGCGCGGACATCGACGTGCCTGCCGGCGACATCGGCGTGGGCGGACGCGAGATCGGCTATATGTTCGGCCAGTACAAGCGCATCACCAACCAGTTTACCGGGGTGCTCACCGGCAAGGGCCTCGAATGGGGCGGCTCGCTGATCCGCACAGAGGCGACCGGCTATGGCGCGGTCTACTTCCTCGCCAATATGCTGGCGCACAAGGGTGACGATCTGGTCGGCAAGACCGCGGTCATCTCCGGATCGGGCAATGTCGCGACGCACGCGGCAGAAAAGATCGTGCAGATGGGAGGCAAGGTACTCACCCTGTCAGATTCGGGCGGTTTCATCCATGATCCCGACGGCATCAGCCAGGAGAAGATCAACTGGGTGAAGGTGCACAAGACGCATCGTCGCGGGCGCATCGAGGAATATGTCGCCGAGTTCAAGGGTGCGACCTACCATGAGGGCAAGACTCCCTGGGGTGTCCCGTGCGACGTCGCGCTGCCATGCGCCACCCAGAACGAACTGCTCGGCGACGATGCCCGGATGCTGGTGAAGAACGGCTGCATGGCGGTGTCGGAAGGCGCCAACATGCCGACCGACCTCGATGGCGTGCACGTCTTCAAGGCGGCGAAGATCCTTTACGCCCCGGGCAAGGCGTCCAATGCGGGCGGCGTTGCGGTTTCAGGTCTCGAGATGAGCCAGAACTCCGAGCGTCGCGCGTGGAAGGAAGACGAACTCCAGCAGATGCTCAAGGACATCATGACGGGCATCCACAACAGTTGCCTGCGCTATGGCGATCAGGGCGGCGGCTATATCGATTATGTGAAGGGCGCCAATATCGCGGGCTTCAAGAAGGTCGCCGATGCCATGCTCGCCTTTGGCGTAGTGTGATCCTATGACGGGCGCGGCGGGCAGAACGAACTGCTCGCCGCAAGCCTCTTGCGCCGCCCGCGCGGCCTGCTAACGGGCGCAACGATGCCCCGGCTAATGAAATCCTCAAAGGCCAGCCGGGAGCTGATCGATATCGGCTGGTCCGAATGCGTCGACCTGCCCGATCTGGGACTCAGCCGGATCAAGGCCAAGATCGATACCGGAGCGGCCACTTCCTCCATTCATGCCACGCGGGTCAACCCGCAGATGGTCGATGGCCGGCTGATCGTGGAATTCTGGTTCCGTGCGCATCGCGGCGAACCTGCGCGCAAGTACCGTGCACCCGGTGTCGAGCAGCGTTGCATCAAAAGCTCGAATGGAGCGATCGAACTCCGCTATGTCATAGAAACGACGATGATCCTTGGTAGTGTGCGCTGGAAGGGGCATATGACCTTGGCCAACCGCACCACCATGAGTTTCCCCATATTGATCGGCCGCCGTGCGCTGCGGCGCGGTTTCCGCGTCGATTGCGCGCGCAAATGGGTTCTGGGCGAGCCCGAAGAATCCGATCGATGACACCCCCTCCGCCAAGGACCCAACCATGAAAATCGCCATGCTGGCGCGCAACCCCAACCTGTATTCGCACCGTCGCCTGTGCGAAGCCGCAAGGGAGCGAGGGCACGAAATCGATATCCTCAACACGCTGCGAGTGACGATGAACATCACCTCGCACCGGCCCGGCGCGCAGTATCACGGCGAACCGGTGGCGAGATATGATGCAGTGATTCCGCGGATCGGCGCATCGATCACCCAATACGGCCTCGCGGTTGTCCGCCAGTTCGAGATGATGGGGGTGTGGTCGCTCAACGAAAGCGTCGCCATCGGCCGCTCGCGCGACAAGCTGCGTTCGATGCAGATCTTCGCCAAACATGGCCTGGGTCTGCCGGTCACCGCCTTTGCGCATGATCCGCGCCAGACCGACGAGGTATTGAAGATCGTCGGCGGGGCCCCAGTCGTTATCAAGCTGCTCGAGGGCACGCAGGGGATCGGCGTGGTGCTCGGCGAGACCGAAAAATCCGCCAAATCGGTGATCGAGGCGTTTCGCGGCGCGAATGTGAACATTCTGGTGCAGGAGTTCATCAAGGAAGCCGATGGCAGCGACATCCGTATCTTCGTGATCGGCGGAAAGGTGGTGGCATCGATCATGCGCACCGGGGCCAAGGGCGACTTCCGGTCCAACCTGCACCGCGGCGGCACCGCCAAGGCAGTCAAGATCACGCCCGAGGAACGTTCGACCGCAGTGCGCGCGGCCAGGGTGATGGGGCTCAATGTCGCAGGTGTCGATATCCTGCGGTCCAATCACGGACCGGTGATCATGGAGGTCAACAGTTCGCCCGGGCTGGAGGGGATCGAGAATGCCACCGGCAAGGATATTGCCGGCATGATCATCGATTTCGTCGCGGACAGGGTCAAGGACGGGACCAACAAGACCAAAGGCAAGGGCTGACCCCCCGCAGACCGCGGTTTAACCCAGCATCCGCGCGCCCAGCAGCAACAGCAACTTGACGTCCATGCCGCACCCTTGCGCCCGCTTGTCAGCCAGAAAGCTCTCCAGCGCGTCCAGCTGCACGACATGCACGGTAATGTTCTCGCCCTCGACGCCGCCACCGTCATGCACGCGGACCAGATCGTGCGCGCGCATCAGGTGGAAGGCCTCGCTGACCATGCCGGGCGAGGAATAGAACTGCCCAAGGTTTTCCATCCGCCCCGCGCGAAAGCCGGTTTCTTCCTCAAGTTCGCGCGCGGCGGCCAGTTCCGGCGCCTCGCCGCTGTCGTCGTCGCCGATCAGTCCGGCGGGCAGCTCGATACAGGGGCGGCCCAGCGGAACCCGGAACTGCTCGACCAGGATCACAGCATTATCGTGCACCGCCAGGATCACCGCGGCGCTGATGCCGCGGGCACGCGAGACATACTCCCATTTTCCGCGCGTCCTGGCGGTGATGAACTTCCCCTGCCAGACGATTTCTTCGGGTTCGGTCATCGTTTCAAAGTTCGATCAGCCGGTCGGGCAGCTCGTTGGTGTTGTCGATGGTCTTTGGGAAGTGCTCGGCGAGCACCTTGCCGACATCGCGCACGGCTGCTGCCATGCCTTCGCCGGGCCTTCCGGCGCGCAGTTCGACGATCATGTCCGCCATCGCCTCGCCCCAGACATCGGGGCTGACCTTGGCCGCGATCGCGCTGTCGGCGACGATCTCGGCGCGGTGCTCGGCCATCGAAAGGTAGATCAGCACCCCGGTCAGTCCCATGGTGCGCTTTTCGGCGCTGACGCGGAACAGGCTGATCGCGCGTGCCCGCGACCGGATGCGCTTGATCGCAGGCGGGGTCAGCGCGAGCCGGATCGGTTTCCAGGCGACGATCAGATGCGCGGCCGCGAATGTTACCGCGAGCAGCAGCATGATGATCGTCAGATATTCGCCCGGTGTATATTCATGCACCCACCCTCCGGTGAAGACACTGAGCCAGCCCTCGAACCGTGCCGGGAAAACGGCGATGCAGGCGAGGACGAAGAACATCGCCGCCACCGCCCAGTAGATCGGCGTTTCGCGATAATCGTCCGACTGGCCGGCGATCACCGTGACGATTTCGCCATCGGTGTGTCTTTCTGCCGCGGCCACGGCATCGGTCACGATGCAGTGATCGTCGGCGGATACGGTTTCTACCTTGCTCATGATGTCTTACCAGCCCCCCGACGATCCGCCGCCGCCAAAGCCGCCGCCGCCGCCGCCAAAGCCACCGCCCCCAAATCCGCCGCCGCCGCCGCCGAAGCCACCGCCACCGCGTCCGGAATTGTTCAACGCCGACCCCAGCAACAGTCCCCAGGTGACGACGTCGCCAACACCCGAACGGCCATAGCGCCGCCCCTTGCCGGCGCTGCTGAGCGCGGGGATGATGAAGAAGAACAGGATGATCGCGCCCCAGAACAGGAACAGCCCGATGCCGCCGCCGCCCTTGCTGGCGCGTGCCTCCTGCTCGACCTCGGACGCGAAGGCGCGCGCCTCCTCGTCCGGCAGCGTAAGCTGGGTGACGATCGCGTCTGTTCCCGCGGCGATGCCGCCGGCATAATCATTGTCGCGAAAGCGCGGCAGAATGTCCTGCTGGATGATGACGCTGGACAGCGCATCGGTGAGGATGCCTTCCAGCCCGTAGCCGACCTCGATCCGCACCTTGCGCTGGTTGGGCGCGACGATGAGCAGCGCGCCGTTGTCCTTTTCGGCATCGCCATTGGCGGCCTGGCCGATTCCCCATTCGCGGCCAAGCTGGTACCCGTATTCCTCGATCTCATAGCCTTGCAGATCGGGCAGGGTGACGACTACCACCTGGCGCGTCGACTGCTTCTCCAGCGTCTCCAGCCTGGCCGTCAGCGCCGCCTCCTGCGCGGGATCGAGCAGGTTGGCGTTGTCGACGACGCGGCCGGTGAGCTTTGGGAAGGTCTGCGCAGAGACGGACGGGCTGTACGCTGCTGCGATACACAGCAGCGCCAGCGTCCATGCCTGCCAGAGGCGCCCGAAGGCTATGCGTGCGATCACGTGCCGAAATCGACCTTCGGCGCTTCCTCGGCGCCTTCCGTCGTCGCCTTGAACGGGATCATCGGCTTGGCGCCGTGGATCAGGTTCGCGCCGATCGAATCGGGGAAGGTGCGGATGGTGGTATTATACTGCCGCACCGCTTCGTTGTAGTCGCGCCGCGCCACCGCAATGCGGTTTTCGGTGCCCTCGAGCTGGCTCATCAGCACAGTGAAATTCTGCTGGCTCTGCAGGTCGGGATAGGCCTCAACCACGGTGCGGAGCTGGCCCAGCGCCTGGGTGAGCTGGTTCTGCGCCTGGCTGAACTTCTCGAAGGTTTCCGGATCAGACAGATCGTCGGTGGTGACATTGATCGATGTCGCGCGCGCGCGCGCCTCGGTCACCTGGGTCAGGATCCGTTCTTCCGACGCGGCACCTGCGCGCACCGTTGATACCAGATTGGGCACCAGATCGGCGCGCCGCTGATACTGGTTTTCGACATCGCCCCACTTCGCCTTGGCATTTTCCTCGGCCGTGGGAACCGAATTGATGCCGCAGGCAGCGAGCATAAGCGTGGCCAGCGCCAGAATGGCATAGCGGGTGATACGCATAGAAAAGGGTCCCTCCATTTGATAACGCACAAGCGTCATATCGTGTTAACACGGCAAGTCTGCAAGACCATGTTTTACATGGGTCCCCTGCAAAGCGCTCGACATCTCCACGCCGCTGGCGATTATAGGATGATATCGTGACAGCAAAAGGGGAAACACGTGTTCGCAGAGTTCAAGGCGTTTATTGCGCGCGGCAATGTGCTCGATCTGGCCGTGGCCGTGATCATCGGCGGGGCGTTTGCCACCATCACCACATCCTTGACCCAGGACATCATCATGCCGGTGGTCGGTGCGATTTTTGGCGGCGCAGATTTTTCCAGCTATTTCATCGTGCTGGGGCCGGTGCCCCAGGGCTATACCGGGTCGCTCGACAATTATGCCGAACTGAAAGAGGCCGGTGTCGCGTTGCTCGGCTACGGCCAGTTCATCACTGTGGTGAGCAACTTTCTGATCCTTGCGTTCGTCATCTTCCTGATGGTGCGCCAAGCCAACAAGCTGTTCAAGAAGCCCGATGAGCCCGGCGCCCCTGCTGGTCCGAGTGAAGTCGAACTTCTCGCCGAGATCCGCGACCTGCTGAAGAAGTGAGTTTAGCCCTCTCCCCTCCCACGGGCGGGAGGGGGGAGGGGGAGCCGATGATTTCTCGCCGCACTCACTTCCCATTCATCAATCCATCGCTATATACATCCCTGCCGGCTTGTCCGGCTATGACGATAAACTGCGGCGTGCAATAGGCACAGCGGACCCGGGGGCGGTACCCGGCGGCTCCACCATAATCCCCGTGAAAGCGGGGCTTTTGACGGGGCCGAACTAGGATCGACGTGTGTTGAAAGACGTTGTTTTCGTCCGGGCTGAGTAACCCGTTAAAGGCTCAAACACGATAAGTGCCAATGACAATGACGCACTCGCCCTCGCTGCATAATTCAGCGGCCTAACGGCCAAGAGTTATCTAGCAAGAGCGCGGTTGAACCCACCGGGCAACAGAAGCGGAGTTCAGCGGTTTGGAGAGCACCGGGCAACAGAAGCTCTCCACCAATCTCCTCATTCGCGTGCGCTATTCGGGGCCATAGGCTTTCTGATAGTCTATCGCGTCGAGCATCTTGGCGCCGGCCATGAACACTGCCCCGGTGCAGGCGGCGAACAGCAGCCAGCCACCGTATCCGGGATATTGATCGAGATAGAGCCTGCCGCGTTCGCACGCCCCGAGCGCCAGCGCATAGGTGATCAGATACACCTCGAATTTGGTCTTGATCACGAACAGGCGCCGGATTTTTTCAAACATGGGTTGTCCTCCGCAAGCCCCGTGCCAAGGGCGGATTTCTGCGGACCCTTATGGTGAAGATCGGGTTAACATGTAAAGCCTGCCGACAGGTCAGGTCAATTCCCGAAGGTCCAGCGCATCAAGCAGCGCCGCCCGCGCGCTGCGCACCGTATCGGCGAGCCCCGGCTCGGCGAGGTCTGAAGGCGCGATCCGTTCGGGCCAGTGGCTGGCTATAACCTGCTCGACCAGTTCCAGCTTTTGAGGCGTTGCGATGAAGCGGGGATCGACGGTCGCAGGGTCGGCGACGACGCGCAGCCTCAGGCATGCAGGGCCGCCGCCATTGGCCATCGACTGGCGGACATTGACCGGCACCAGCCTGCGGATCGGGCCGTTGCCTGCGACCATCGCCTCGAGCCATTGCCACACCACGGTGACCTCCTGCGACTCGCTGGGCAGGACCAAAGCGTGGCCACCCTCTGGCAGGCTGACGAGCTGGGCGTTGAACAGATAGCTCTTGATCGCATCGGCGAGCGAGACCGCGCTCGCGGGCACCTCGACGATCTGTACGGAAGGGAAGACGTCGCGGATGGCGGCATAGGCGCCGCCCCTGTCCTCGAACGCCTGTTCATGCGTGAACAGCACGGTCTCGTTGGCGACCGCAACGACATCGTTGTGGAAGGCGCCGGCAGCGATCGCGGTTTCGCTCTGCTGGATGAAAAGTGCGCGGTCGCGCGCGAGACCATGCCTACGCGCGATCGCCTTGCCCGCCTCGATATTTTGGCGCGCGGGGAAGGGGCCGCCCGCCTTGCCATAGACGAAGATCTCGACGCCGGCGCCATCATGGCCGTTGCACAGCCGCATGTGATTGGCCGCGCCTTCATCGCCGAACGGGGCAGGCACCGGGCCATGCACCGCAAAGTGCCGCGTGTCGGCAAAGGCGAGGCGAAGCTGCGCCAGCGTGCCCGTCCACTCATGGCTGCGGTGCGGCATGGTGACGAGATTGGCGACCGTCAGATGGCAGCGGCCGTCGGCGGTATCCTGGGCAGGGGAGACGGTCGCGGCATTGGCCGCCCACATCGAAGAGGCGGAAAAGGCCGCGGCGCGCATGTGCGGCTCGGCGCTGGCAATATCGCAGCCCAGGCTCTCAAGCCAGCCGGTATTGGGTCGGTCGAGCGGCAGGAAGAAGCCCTGCGCCAGCCCCAGCGCGATGTTGGCGCGCATCTTGGCGACACCCTGCAACGCCGCCGCGCGCGGCTCGCTGACCGCACCCGCGTTGCTCGCCGAGGCGATGTTGCCCAGGCTCAGCCCTGCATAATTGTGGCTGGGGCCGATGATTCCGTCGAAGTTGATTTCGGTCAGCATTGGGTTCCTCGTTCAAATCCCTCTCCCCATCAAGGGAGAGGGTTGCGCAGACTTGGCAACTTGCTGCCTAGTCGAAGCTGGGAGAGGGGGGCAGCGACGCTGGCGTTGTCGCCCTGCGTTTCACCCTCATCCAACCTCGCCTCGCCAGCAAGCTGGCAAGGCTGCGTATCCTTCTCCCATCAAGGGAGAAGGTTTCTGCTTGCGCCTAGCGCTCGATCCATCGCACCGCATCGCCCGGCGCTATTCCCAGCAGCCCGATCGCCTTGGCATCCAGCGCCACGGTGTCGCCCTGATCGGCGACATGGCCGTAAGCGCAGCGGAAATCCCCCAGCCTGCCCGACGCCACCAGCGACAGCGTGCCGCCATCGGCTATTCCACCCAGCACCGCATCGCGCGAGTTGCGGATGGAATGGACCTGATCGGTGCGCGCGGTCATCGTCGGGCCACCGTCGAAAATGTCGACATAGTTCTCATACGCAAAGCCCTCGTTCTCCAGCATCCGCATCGCCGCGCGGCCGCTGACATTGGGACGGCCCAGCACATGGCGCGCGGCATCGGAGAGCATCGCGACATAGACCGGGTGCTTGGGCATCAGGTCGGCGATGAACTGGTTGCCGCGCAGCGCATTGAAGGTGTCGGCTTCATCGAAGCTCATGCCGAAAAAGCGCCCGGCGATGCTGTCCCAAAAGGGCGAATCGCCTGCCTCGTCGATCACCCCGCGCAACTCGGCCAGGATGCGGTCGGTAAAGCGCGCGCGGTGCATGGCGATGAACAGATAGCGGCTGCGCGCTAGTAACAGCCCCAGGCCGCCCGCGCGTTCACCGGGGTGGAGGAACAGCCCGCCAACTTCACACGATCCCTCAAGATCGGTCACCAGGCTCAAGATTTCTGCGCGAAACGTCTGCCCAAGTTCGGCGCTGTGCTGGGATAGGGTGCTCAGCCGATAGGAATAGAACGGCCATTTCTGGCCCACCCGGGTGAGCAGTTGGCAGGTGCCGCGGATCTCCCTGGTTTCCGTGTTTTCGAGCACCAGCACGAACAGTTCGTCATCCAAGCTGTCTTCGGTGCGCGAAAAGGCTTCGGTCGAACGGACGATCTTGGATTCGAGCGATTTGCGGTCGGCGGGCAGGTTGGTGAACCCGCCGCCGGTGAGCTTGGCCATCTCGTAGACCGGCTGCAGATCGTCGGGCGTTGCCGCCCGGATGACAAAGCTCATAAACCCCTCTTTTCGGCCAGCCGCAATATGGTGAGTGCCGACAACTTTGCCCGTTCGGCAAGGCTGTCGGTGATCAGGAACTCGTCAGCGCTGTGGATCGCACCACCGCGCACGCCCATGGTATCGACCACCGGCACGCCGCACGCCGCGATGTTGTTGCCATCGCACACCCCGCCGGTGCCGCGCCAGCGGATCTCAAGCCCCAAGGCCGCACCGCAATCCTTGATCAGTCTGAACAGCCTTGCGGCTCCGGCATCGATCGGTTTTGGAGGGCGCCCGAAGCTGCCATGACAATGCAGCGACACGTCGTGCTCGCGCGCGACCTCGTCGCACAGGCGCTTCAGCTCGGCATCGGCCAATGCCTGTATCTCAAGGCTTTGCGGGCGGAAGTTGACGCGCAGTATTGCGTGATCGGGCACAACGTTGTTCGCGCTGCCGCCGTCGATCTTCGCAGGGTTCACCGAAAGCCCGTTGCGGGTCAGCGCCTTCAGCCGCACCGCCAGATCGGCGGCGGCGACGAGCGCGTTGCGCCCGTCCTGAGGGTTGCGCCCTGCATGCGCGGACCGCCCGGTGACGATGACCGAGAAGTTGCCCGAGCCGCCACGCTCGCCCGCCAGCGTGCCATCGGGCAGCGCGGGCTCATAGGTCAGTGCCGCGGCCTTGCCGGCTGCCAGCTGTGTGATCAGCGCGGCCGACGAACCCGATCCGACCTCCTCGTCGCTGTTGATCATCACGTCATAGCCGATGCCTGCTGCAAGCGGCGATGTCTCAATCGCGCGCAATGCCGCCAGCATCACCGCGATCCCGCCCTTCATGTCGGCAACACCGGGGCCGTTCAATACGCCCGGCTCCAGCCAGCGCAGGGTCTGGAAGGCGCTATCGACAGGAAAAACCGTGTCCATATGCCCGGTGAGCAGCAGCCGCAGCGGCGCCTCCGGACGAACGCAAACCACCAGATGCTGGCCGCGCTGGATCGCATCGATGCTGCCATCGATCCGCACCGCATCGACCGGCGACGGATCTGCCAGCCGGACCTCGCCCGGGAGCACAGCAAACGCGTCGCGCAGCAGCTGCGCAGTTTGCGCCAATCCGGCCAGGTTGCCCGATCCGCTGTTGATCATCGCCCATCTTTCGACCTGGCTCAGCATTGCGGACTGGTCGATGGTTTCAAGCACATCGCGTTCGGAGGCGCTCAGGCTGGCAAGGCTTGTCGTCATCCGCGAAGTCATAGCCCGGTTGGTCGCATCCTGCCACCCGTCCCGGGGATAATCCCATTTACTTTGGCAGGTTGCGTTGCCATAGCCGGTGCTTCATTCCTCCCCCGGAAATACCCTGACTTCCCTGTGCGCTGCGCCGGGGGATCGTATCAAGCAAAGAGGACCGGGAATGAGCGACTATATCCAGACCAACGGCATCAGCATCGATTCCGCGCTGCATGGCTTCGTCACTGATTCGGTGCTGGCCCCGCTGGCGCTCGACGCCGACCGATTCTGGGCGGATTTTGTGGCGCTGCTCGATCGGTTCGTTCCGGTCAACCGCGAGCTGCTCGCCAAGCGCGAGGCGCTGCAGGCAAAGATCGACGACTGGCACCGTGTGCGCAAGGGTCAGCCGCTCAACGCCACCGAATACCGCACCTTCCTTTTCGACATTGGTTATCTTGTTCCTGAACCGCAGCCGTTCAGCATCGGTACCACCAATGTCGATCCCGAGATCGCAACGATGGCCGGGCCGCAGCTCGTGGTCCCCTCGCTCAACGACCGCTTCGTGCTCAACGCCGCCAATGCGCGCTGGGGCAGCCTTTATGACGCGTACTACGGCACCGACGCTCTCGATGCCGCGCCTGCACAGCCCGGCGGCTATGATCCCGTGCGCGGCGCGGCCGTGGTCAAGGCGGCCAAAAGGTTTCTCGACGAGGCGGTGCCGCTGGCATCAGGCAGCTGGGCGGATTTCACTGGCGGCACGCCTGCGCTCGCGGACCCTGCGCAACTGGTCGGCACCAATGGCGCCAACCTGCTGCTGCGTCACAACGGCCTGCACATCGAGATCGTGATTGATCCCGCCAGCCCCATCGGCAAGGACGATCCCGCCGGGATCGCCGACGTGCTGCTCGAAGCTGCGTTGACCACCATCGTCGACATGGAAGATTCGGTCGCCGCGGTTGATGCCGAGGACAAGATCATGGCCTATACCAACTGGCTGGGGCTGATGCGCGGCGACCTGGAAGCGCGCTTCCCCAAGGGCGGCAAGACACTGACCCGCGCGCTCGAGCCAGACCGCCAATACACCGCGCCAGATGGCACCGCGTTCACCCTTCCGGGGCGCAGCGTGCTGTTCGTGCGCAATGTCGGCCATCTGATGACCAACCCGGCGGTGCTGCTCGCCGATGGCTCCGAAGCGCCCGAAGGCATTCTGGATGCGGTGTTCACCAGCGCGATCGGCTGCCACGATATCAAGGGTCTGGGCCGCTACCGGAACAGCCGCGCCGGATCGATCTACATCGTCAAGCCCAAGATGCACGGGCCCGAGGAGTGCGGCTTCACCAACGACCTGTTCGATGCGGTCGAGGATATGCTTGGCCTTGCGCGGCACACCATCAAGGTCGGCGTGATGGACGAGGAGCGCCGGACGTCTGCCAACCTTGCCGCGTGCATCCATGCGGTGCGCAATCGCATCGTGTTTATCAACACCGGCTTCCTTGATCGTACCGGCGACGAGATCCACACCTCGATGCAGGCTGGACCGATGGTTCGCAAGGGCGACATGAAGACCTCGGACTGGATCAAGTCGTACGAGGCGCGCAATGTCGGGATCGGCCTCAAATGCGGGCTCGATGGCAAGGCGCAGATCGGCAAGGGCATGTGGGCCGCGCCCGATATGATGGCCGACATGATGGAACAGAAGATCGGCCATCCGCTGACCGGCGCCAACACCGCCTGGGTGCCATCGCCCACCGCCGCGACGCTGCACGCGATGCACTATCACAAGGTCGATGTGTTCGCCCGCCGCGCCGAGATCGCAGCGCAGAAGGTGCCCAACCTCGATCCGCTGCTCAGCATCCCGCTCGCCGCCGGACAGAACTGGTCGCCAGAGGACATCCGCGCCGAGCTGGACAACAATGCGCAAGGAATCCTGGGCTATGTCGTGCGCTGGGTCGATCAGGGCATCGGCTGCTCCAAGGTGCCCGACATCCACGATGTCGGCCTCATGGAAGACCGTGCGACGCTGCGCATCTCGAGCCAGGCGCTCGCCAACTGGCTGCTGCATGGCGTGTGCACCGCTGAAGAGGTCGATGCTGCGCTGCTCCGGATGGCGGCGAAGGTCGATGCGCAGAATGCGGGCGATCCGCTCTATCGCCCCATGGCGAGTGATCCCGAAGGCTCGATCGCCTTCCAGGCCGCGCGCGATCTGGTGTTCAAGGGGGTTGAGCAGCCGAGCGGGTACACCGAGCCGTTGCTGCACGCCTATCGCCAGAAGGTGAAGGCAGGGTAATCCGGGAAAGCTTGCGCGCACGTCCCTCGACTACGCTCGGGACAAACGGGGGGGGGGCGGGGATTTCCTCTCTCCCCCAATCCACTTTTTCAATAGTCGGGCACTAACCTTTTCCGAGTTCCCGAGCGAAGTCGAGGGACGTACGCGCCAAGGCTAGCCGCTATTCCTTCTCACCCATCCAGATGCTCCCGGATCGCTTCCAGGCTTTCGTCGAGATGGCTGAGCATGAACAGGTGCCCGCCATCGTCGATGATCTTGAGCTCTGAATTGCGGATCAGGGTCTTGAGGATATGGCCGTTGGCGACGGGCACGATCTGGTCGTCGCCGCCCATCAGGATCAGCGTGGGCTTGCCGAGGAACGGCAGGAATGGCGCGCTGGTCCAGCCCACCATCGCCAGCAACTGATAGAAATAGCCCATCTTCGACGGTGCGGTGATGCGTCCGGTGTGGCCCGTGGCGCCATCGGTGGACCCGCCGTAAAGCGTCGCGAAGTGCTTTTCCATATAGCCAGGGTCGATATAGCGGCGCGGGTCGGCCATCTTGCTGAGCGCTGAAAGCTTGCCGGGCACCATGATCATGCCGGCTGTGGTCGCGGCGAGCACCAGCCGGTTGACGCTTCCCGAATGCTGGAGCGCGAAATGCTGCGCCATCGCACCGCCCCAGCTCACGCCCATGACATCGACGGCATCGATCTCGAACTGCTGGAGCAGCAGCCAGGCGCATCGCGCCATCAAAAAGGCATTGTACGGCACCTTGGGATCGGGCGAGCCGCCAATGCCGGGCATATCGAAGGTGATGAACGGCCGATCGGTGAGCTGCTCGGCGAACGGGGCTACCGCTTCCATGTTCGCGCCGATGCCATTGAAGAACAGCAGAGGCGGCTTGGTCAGCCCCTCGTCGAAACGCCACCGCGCGACGCGCAGGGTGCGGCCATCGGCCACCTCCATTGTGATATCAGGGCCTGAGCGGGCGCTGGGCTTGGGTTTGCTGGCCAATTCGAATTCCTGTCGGTTGATGTCGGTGTCTAACTAAATCCTCCCCGATCCGTGGAGGGGGACCGCGAAGCGGTGGAGGGGAAGGGGTGCTGTTCAACGCTCAAGGACATGCGCCTGAACGCTTCCCCTCCGTCAGCCCTGACGGGCTGCCACCTCCCCGTTCCGGGAGAGGATTTCAGTTTCACTTCACTCCAATACATACAGACCCGGCGCAGGTTCCAGCGCGGGGTGTTTCTTGCTGCCGGTGCCAGCGGGCGCAGGCACCTTCTCGCCCGAGCGCGCCTGCACCCATTCCATCCAGTAAGGCCACCAGCTGCCCTTGACCTCCTCGGCCTTGGCCAGCCACTCATCGACGTCAGCCGGGGTCTTGCCGGCCTTGGTCGGGGTATTGCCTTTCATCTTGAAATACTTCGCCTTGGGGTTGGTCGGCGGGTTGAGGATCGCCTGCATGTGCCCTGATTGCGAGAGGATGAAATCGACGTTCTTCGATCCGAACAATTGGGTCGAGCGATAGCACGCGCGCCACGGGGTGATGTGATCGGTCACCCCGCCCAGGATGAACAGGTCGTTGGTCACCTTGGAAAGGTCGATCATGTGGTCGACCATCTCGACCTCGCCCTTGCGGGTAAAGGCGAGCGTCTCGAAGATGGTGAGGAAATCGCCCATCAGGCTCGCAGACAGGTTGGTCGCATCGGCGTTCCAGAACAATACGTCGAATGCCGGCGGGTCCTCGCCCATCAGGTAATTGTTGATGACGTAGTTCCAGATCAGATCGTTGGGCCGCAGCCAGGCAAAGCCGCGCGACAGGTCGCTGCCCTTGATCACGCCCTTGCGCGCCGCGCGCTGCTTGGCGAGCGCGAGGCCGTTGTCGCTCATCAGCGATCCGGCCTCGATATCGGTCTGCTTGGGGTGCAGCACGCACACCATCAATGTCACCGCGCCGATGCGGTCGTCGCCCGATGCCTTGAGCTTGGAGAGCAGCATCGCCAGCGTCTGCCCGCCCGAGCAGCCGCCCGAGACGTTGACCTTCTTCGATCCGGTGATCTCGCACACCACGTCGACCGCGCGGGTGCAGGCGGCGATGTAATCCGCCATCGCCCAGTGCCCATGCTCCTTTTGCGGATTGCGCCACGAGATGACGAAGGTCTGGATACCGTTGTCGACCTGCCATTTGACCACCGATTTCTCGGGCGACAGGTCGTTGATGTACATCTTGTTGATCTGCGGCGGGATGGTCAGTTGCGGGACTGCATAGACCTCGTCGGTGGTCGGCGCGTACTGGACCAGTTCCATGATCTCGTCCCGATAGACGACATTGCCTTTCGAGGTTGCGACATTCTCGCCGACGGTGAACGGCTTCTTGTCGACCTGGCTGACCATGCCGTCGTTGTAGACCATGTCGTTATAGGCGTTCTTGAGCCCCTTGAGCAGCGACAGCCCGCCCGAATCGACGATGCGCTTCTGCGCCATCGGATTGCCCAGCAGCGTGTTGGTCGGCGCCAGCGCATCGATGATGATCGCCGAGATGAAGTTGGCGCGATCACGCTCGATCGCATCGAGGTCGAGTTCCTCGATCCAGCCCTTCATCCCCTTCTGCACGGCCATATAATATTGCGCGCCCGCCTTGAAGAACGGGTTGAACCGCCACGCGGGGTCCATGAAGCGCTTGTCCTTGGGATCGGGCGACAGCTCCGACTGGCCCGTCATGATCTTGACGACGTCTTCGGAGAACGACTGGGCGTGGCGCATTGTGCGCGCCGGATCGCTCGCAGTCTCGCGCAGCAGCAGCCCGATCGCGCCAACAAAATCCTCGCGCGCCAGCCCCATCAGGGGACCCAGCGCGGTGGTGTGCTGCGCAGCCTCTTCGACCAGATTGGGGGCGTCGTCTGCCATATGCTCTCTCCTCCTCGAAGCTTGCCGCCCCGTTCATGCGGGGTCGGTCGCAAGGGCATCGTATAGCGAGCAGGGGAACTGCACAATGGCCACCGGAAGGGTCAGATCAGGGCGTCGATCTGGGTCGCAAGATCGATATCGCGCTGCGAAAGACCGCCTGCATCATGCGTCGTCAGCAGGATCTCGACGCGGTTGTAGACGTTCGACCATTCGGGGTGGTGATCGGCCTTCTCGGCGAGGATCGCAATGCGGGTCATGAAGCCGAAAGCCTCGACGAAATCGTTGAACTGGAAGGTCCGGGTGAGGCCATCGCGCAGCGGCTCGGGCGTCCATTCGGGAAGCGACGCCAATGCAGTGGTGCGTTCGATGTCGGTGAGTTTGGTGATCATCGGTTCGTCTCCTCTTGGCAGCGGGCGGCAATTGCGCCATCCGGGTGCAGATGGCGCAAGATGCTGCACAAACCAAGGGCTTTGACGCGGGCGCGGCGCTGGAATGCGCCGGGCTCGCCTGTGTGCGCGGCGGGCGGATGCTGTTTCGCGGCGTGTCGTTCGGGCTTGGGGCGGGCGGGGCGCTCCACGTCACCGGCTCCAATGGGCTGGGCAAATCCAGCCTGATCCGCGTGCTCGCCGGGTTGCTCCCAGCCTATGCGGGCGCGGTGAAGGCGACCGGCCGGATGGCGCTGGCCGACGAACGCGTGGCGCTGGATGCCGGGCAGCCCTTGGCGCGCGCGCTGGCGCACTGGACTCGGCTTGATGGCGCAGCCGATGCCGATATCGCCGGAGCCCTGGCCGCGGTGGACATGGCCCATCTCGCCGACGTGCCTGTGCGGTTCCTCTCCACCGGCCAGCGCAAGCGGGCACTGCTGGCGCGGATCAGCCTGTCGTGCGCGCCGATTTGGCTGCTCGACGAGCCCGCCAACGGTCTCGACACCGCGTCGATCGAACGGCTGGGCGCGCTGATGGCGGTGCACCGCGTGAACGGCGGGATCGTTCTCGCCGCGTCGCACCAGCCGCTGCCGCTGGAAGGCGCGCAGGCGCTGCCGCTTGCCGATTTCGTTCCCGCGATCGTGCCGGATGAGCCCGCATGATCGGCGCATTGGGCACGCTGATCCGGCGCGAGCTGATGCTGGCTTTCGGCTTGGGTGGCGGAACGCGCGGATCGGCCGGGTTCGTGATGCCCATCATCTTCTTTCTCGCGGTGGCGACGATCTATCCGTTCGCGGTCGGCCCGGACGCGCAATTGCTGGGGCGCACCGGGGGCGGGGTGATCTGGGTCGCGGCTTTGCTCGCCAGCATCCTGCCGATCGACCGGCTGGTGCAGGCCGATATGGACCAGGGGATGATCGACCAATATGTCGTGCGCGGCATATCCGAAGAGCTGATCGCGCTCGCCAAGACCATCGGTCACTGGCTGAGCTTCGGCCCGCCGCTGATGCTCGCTGCGGTTATTTCCGCCGGGCTGCTCGGCCAGAGCGCCGAGCAACTGATCACCATCGAGATCGGGCTGGCCTGTGCCACCCCGGCGCTCGCGGCTTTGGGCGTGATGATCGCCGCGCTCACCGCAGGCGTCCGCCACGGCGCGGCCTTGGGCGGCTTGCTGCTGCTGCCGCTCGCGGTGCCGCTGCTGATCTTCGGTGCGGGCAGCCTGGCGCCGGGGAGCCAGAACGGGCTGCTGCTGCTCGCGGCCGCCAGCCTGCTGCTCACGGTCATCTGCCCCATCGCCGCCGGTGCCGCGATCCGCGCCGGGCGGGAATAAGTCTTAGCGGCAGGCGCTCCAGCCCATCGCGCCGCGATTGGCGAGGTCGAAATGGAAATGGTCCTGATGCGCGGCGTTGTAATCGGGCGACAGCGTGGTCGAGAAAAGGTCGCACGCGCCGTCGCGCACGCGCCTCAGGAACAGCGCCTTGTCGTCCCCGCCGAACCAGTCGCCGAGTACCGAAACGCGCCTGCCGTCCTCGAGCACGAAGCCGCTGACGTCGAGCGCGTTGGCGGTTGCGTGCTCGCTCCATCCACCCTCGCCGCGGCCATACATCCGGCGGCATGAATAGCTGCCGAAGGTCTCGATCCGGCTGACCTTGCTGCCCAGCAATTCCTGCGCCGCAGGCTGCACGATTTGCGCCTGCCAGATCAGCAATCCGACAACCATTGGGCACGACGGCGCAGTCGAGGCGGGGGCGAGCGGCAGCAGCGGCTGGCCCGAAGAAGCGCGGACCGCATCCTCTACCCGGCACTCTTTTGCGCCGAACGGGTCTGACGGCGTGAACTCGAGCCCGGAACTCTCAAGAAGCGCGAAGCATTGGTCGCGATCCTCGGAGAGCTTGACGATCTTGCGCCCGGTCGACATGCCGATGGGCTCGCTCAGCGACAATGGCGTCCACGGCAAGTCCTGGCGTCCGGGCTTGAGCCAGGCGAACAGCACCAGCAGCGCAAACGCGATAATGGCGAGCCAGACCAGCCGCCGGGCCAGGCCAATGATGTTGGGAATGCGCATATGCTCATCCTAACGCAGCCGCCCCGCGATTGGATGCAGCGCCCACGTTACCTGCAGGGTAATTGTTCCGCCGCATCGGGGCGTCGTAGCCCGACGCATCGATGCACAACGGGAGATACCGACATGAACGGCAAATGGCAGGCGCAGATGCAGCTTTGGTGCGTCGCGGTGATGATCTTCGGGCTCGTGCTCATGGGCGGCGCTCTCGAGGCGACCAGCGCCGGGGTGAGCGCGCTGTTCGCGATTCTCGATGGGCCGGGGCCGATGACCTGGGACCCGGTGCTGCGCTTTTCTCTGGCGCTGATGGGTGCGGTGACCCTGGGCTGGGGCGCAACCGTGCTCGCGGTGGTGCGCGGCACCGGCGACATAACGGCCGCGAAGGCGCTGGCGCTGTGGCGCGAGATCACGATCGCGCTGCTGCTGTGGTATGTCGTCGACAGCGGGCTCTCGATCGCGACCGGCTTCTGGCGCAACGCGCTGTCCAACACCGTGCTGATCGGCTGGTACCTGCTGCTGGTGGCGCGCCACCCGGCCAGGGCGCGGCAGGGGCAGGCGGCGCGGGTCTAAACCTTCTCCCTTGATGGGAGAAGGATACGAAGCCTTGCCAGCTTGCTGGCTAGGCGCAGTTGGATGAGGGTGACTGGGGCGAACGATCGCTCTGCTAACGCATCACCCTCACCCAGCTTCGCCTAGATGCGCTCCGCTCATCAAGGCTGCGCAACCCTCTCCCATCAAGGGAGAGGGGAAGGTCGCGAAGGGAGAGGCGAAGGCGTCAGAACTGCATCTCGTCATAGATCCGGCTGAGGTCGCCGCCCCATTCGCCGTGATATTTGGCGAGCAGGTCTTCGGCCGGGGTGCGGCCGCGGGCGACGGTGTCGCGCAGGGGTTCGAGGAAGCCGGTTTCGTTGTCGCCGCTGGAGTTGGTGCGCGCACGCGCGGCGAGTCCTGACGAGGCGATGTCGAGGACTTCGGCGGCGATGTCGAGCAATTTGCCGCCGCCTGCGATCGGCGCATTGAGGCCCATCTTCGGCACCGAATCGCGCAGCGTCTGGCGTTCCTCGATGGTCCAGCCCTTGACCACGTCCCATGCCGCGTCGAGCGCGGTCTGGTCGTAAAGCAGGCCGACCCACAAAGCTGGCAGCGCGCAGATCTTGCTCCACGGGCCGCCATCGGCGCCGCGCATCTCGAGGAAGCTCTTGAGCCGGACTTCGGGGAAGGCGGTCGAGAGATGGTCGTTCCAGTCGCTGATCGTCGGGCGCTCGCCGGGCAGGGCAGGCAGCTTGCCGTTCAGGAAATCGCGGAAGCTCTGGCCCGCCGCGTCGATATAAAGGCCATCGCGGAAGACGAAGTACATCGGCACGTCGAGCATGTATTCGACATAGCGTTCATAGCCGAAGCCATCCTCGAACACGAATGGCAGCATGCCGGTGCGCGCCGGATCGGTGTCCGACCAGATGTGGCTGCGGTAGGAGAGCATGCCGTTGGGCTTGCCTTCGGTGAACGGCGAGTTGGCGAAGAGCGCGGTCGCCAGCGGCTGCAGCGCGAGGCCGACGCGGAACTTCCTGGCCATGTCGGCCTCGCTCGAATAATCGAGGTTCACCTGGATGGTGCAGGTGCGCAGCATCATGTCCAGCCCCATCGAGCCAACACGCGGCATATGGTTCAGCATGATGCCATAGCGGCCCTTGGGCATGATCGGCAGCTCGGCGCGGGTCTTGTCGGGCCACATGCCCAGCCCCAGGAACCCGGTGTTGGTCTTCTCGCCGACGGCCTTGACCTGCGCGAGGTGGCGCCCGGTTTCGGCGCAGGTCTGGTGCAGGTTTTCGAGCGGCGCGCCCGACAGTTCGAGCTGGCCTGCAGGCTCGAGGCTGACGGTGCCGTCGGGGCCGCGCATCGCGATGACATTGGCGCCGCCAGCAGGAGTGCGTTCCTCGACCGGCTCCCAGCCGAATTCAGTCAAGGACATCAAAAGGTCGTGGATCCCGCCGGGCTCGTCATAGCTGGGGGCATGATGGTCGGCGCGGCAGAACACGAACTTTTCGTGTTCGGTGCCGATCCGCCAATCGGCCTTGGGCTTTTCGCCCGCGCGCATCGGCTCTGCGAGCTGCGCGATCGAGGTGATCAGCGGATCGTCCTGCCCGGTGGTGGTACGTGTGCTCATGTTGCGCCCTGAACCCTGAAATGTCTTTGGTCGCTGGCTTTAGTTGCGGCTTGCAACCCAAGCTAGCGTTAAATGTGTAATGGGGTAGATAGCCCGGCTTTCAAGCGGCCCAGTCTCCCTGCGCGGCCATCCACACGGCAGTGGCGGCAATGGCGGCGGTCTCGGCGCGCAGGATTCTTGGGCCAAGGGATACCGGAACTGCGCTGGAATGGCTGCGGATCGCGGCGTTCTCGGCGTCGGTGAAACCGCCTTCCGGGCCGATCAGCACGCCGGCGGGGCCCTTACGGGTCGCCAGCGCCTGCGCCAGTGAGGCGCCGCCGTCCTCGTGCAGCCGTTCATCGGCGAAGAACAGGTGGCGCTCCTCGGGCCAGGCCTTGAGCAAGGCATCCAGCCGGGTGAGGGGAGCGATCTCGGGCAGGGCGGTGCGCTCGCATTGCTCGGCAGCCTCGATCATGGTGCCGCGCAAGCGGTCGTCCTTGACCTTGTCGACCACCGCGCGCTCGGTCAGCACCGGCACGAAGCGCGCGACGCCCAGTTCGCACGCCTTCTCGGCGAGGAAATCGAACCGCGCTTTCTTGATAGGCGCGGCACACAGCCAGAAATCGGGTACGGCCTCGCGCGGGCGCAGCAGGCTCTCGATGGTCAGCGTCAGGTCGCGCTTGCCGCGTGCGGTCACTCTTGCGAGATATTCGCCGCTGATGTCATCGAAGAGCTTGACCGCCGCGCCTTCTGCCAGCCGCATGACGTTGACAAGGTAATGCGCTTGCCCGCCTTCGATGCGCAAGGAGGCCCCCTGCGCCAGCGGCGTATCGACGAACAAGCGCGGAGAGGAGCGGGGCGGCCAGGCGGGGGTTGCGGTCATGCCGGGGGATTAGCCCGGCGCGCATCCCCGGTCCAGCCTGTCGCATGCCCTGATGGGCGCGGAGCGGCTAAACGGTGATCTCGGGGGGGGGTATAAGCCCGGGCGCGATGAGAAGGGGGGAGGATCGCGCGCCCGGGCTCATGTTTGTTAGAGCGACATTGGAGGGGGGCTTGGTCTGTCGCTCTGAATCAAAAACCAAGATCGCGAATTTTGGTTCCGACAAAAAATGCAGAGAGCGATTTTTTTCCGAGCGCTTCGCGAATCATCGGGGTGCATCGGAACGTCCAACGGCTGAGATAAGGCGCAGACACAAAAAAACGGGGCCCGAAGACCCCGCTTTCCTGTTTGATTGGACCGAAACGGTCCGACCAGTCTGATCGAAATCAGGGGCTGGTCGGGGTGTCGCTGTCCTGGTCGGCGGCGACCACGATACCACCGATAACGGCAGCAGCGGCCAGAACGCCGATGATGATTCCGGTGCCGCCCTCAGCTTCGCTGTCCTCAGCCGAGGTAGCCGAAACGCGCGGTGCACTGGCCTGAGCCAATACCGGCGTTGCGGTGATTGCAAGTGCAGCCAATGCAGCTGCAGCAATACGATTCTTCATTATAGCCTCCGTCACGTCTTAGTTTGGTTCCCTAACTCATTGAGAATAAGGGATTTGCAACCCGTTGCGAAAAGAACCTTGTTCATGTTCTTCCCGACACTCAATGCCCCACTAAGCGTTAAGTTCCGGTCGCGCAAGGCACAATTGGCGTTCATATCGCTGCAAAAAAGCTTTTGTGGCAAGGTGTTGCAAGCGGGCAACGAATGCCTTCGGCAAGGTTAACATGGGGCATAAACGAGGTCACCGTGCCTTGCGCGCTTCATAGCGGCGCACCCCGCCGATCCAGGTTTCCACCACCTTGGCAGTGCGCAGTTCGCCGGGGCTGCTGAGCAACGGATCGATATCGAGCAGGATGAAATCCGCCCGCATTCCCGGTTGCAGCGTGCCAAAGCGGTCTTCGGCAAAGCCGGCATAGGCCGCGCCGCGGGTGAAGGCGTCGATTGCCTGTACCCGGCCCAGGCGTTCCTGCGGCTGCCATCCGCCAAAAGGCTGTCCGTCGGCGTCTTCGCGCGTGATCGCCGCCGCGAGCCCGGCAAACGGGTCGGGCGACTCGACGGGGGTGTCCGATCCAAAGGCCAGCGGAACACCGGCATCGCTGAGCGTCTTCCAGGCGTACGCCCCGGCCAGACGCGCCGGACCCAGCCGGGCCTCCGCCATCTGCCGGTCCGAAATCTGGTGCACCGGCTGCATCGAGGCGATGATGCCGTTCTTGGCGAGGCGCGGGATATCGAGCGGATCGATGATCTGCGCATGCTCGATCCGCCAGCGGCGGTCGCCCTTATAGTCGCGCGCAAGTTCCTCTATCGCAGACAGCGCCTGCGCATTGGCGCCGTCGCCGATGGCATGCGCGGCGATCTGGAAATCGTCCATCGCGGCGCGGCTCATCATGTTGAGCAGCTGGGTGTCGTTGACGAAGCTCAGGCCGCGTTCTCCCGGCTTGTCGGCGTAATCGGCCTTGAGTCGCGCGCCGCGCGAACCCAATGCGCCGTCGAGATACAGCTTTACGCCATTGAGCCGCAGCCGGTCGTCATACAGCCAGGGCGTCGGGCGCGGGCCGGCGATTGCGACCATGGCCTCGATCCCGCCGGCATAGGCCATGATCCGGACATAGAGCCGCCGTTCGTCGCCCGCCCGGCGATAGGCCTGCCAGTCGTCGATGGTCGTGCCCATATCGGCGATGCCGGTGATGCCCAAAGCCAGCAGATGATCCTGCGCCGCGATCAGTGCGGCATCGCGGTCGACCGCGCGCGGCGCCGGCACCGACTTGGCCACCAGCGCTTCGGCCGCATCGACGAACACGCCGGCAGGCTTTCCGCCGATCCGTTCGATCCGCCCACCCGGCGGGTCCTTGGCATCGGGCTTGACGCCTGCTGCCTGCATCGCGGCGGTATTGGCCCAGCCGGCATGGCCATCGACCCGCTCCAGCCACACCGGGCGATCGGGCACCACCGCGTCGAGATCGGCCGCGGTCGGGAAGCGGCCCAGGCCCCATTTCTCCTGGTTCCACCCGCGCCCGATGATCCACGGCCGCGAGGGATGTTCGTCGGCATAGGCCTTGATCAGGCCAAGCGCCTCTTCGAGCGAACGCGTGCCCGACAGGTCGAGCGTCAGCAGCGAGAAGCCCAGCCCCATGACATGGCCATGCGCATCGATGATGCCGGGCATCAAGGTGCGGCCGTCGCCGTCGAGCTTGTAGTCGAGCTTGTCGGGACGCTTGTCGCGCCGCTCGAGCAGCGCCTTGACCTTGCCGTCGTTGTCGATGACCAGCCCGGTGAAGTTGACGACCTTGCCCTTGGCATTGAGCGTCATGCCGTTGACGTTGTCGATCAGGCCATCGGCAAGCGCCGGAACGGCAGCGCTGGCGAGCAGGGCGGTGGTGAGCGCGAGCGCGCGCAGGGTGCGGGCGATCACTTGCGCGGCAACCTGCGAACGAGCGCGCTGGTATCCTGGCGGCCCGCGCCAAGGTGCTGCGCCTCGGCAAAGAACTGGTCGAGCAATGCCGCAACGGGGATCGATGCGCCGTTGTTGCGCGCCTCGTCGAGTGCAAGCCCCAGATCCTTGCGCATCCAGTCGATCGCAAAGCCGAAATCGAAGCTGTCCTCTGACATCGTCTTCCAGCGGTTGTCCATCTGCCAGCTTTGCGCCGCGCCGCCCGATATGGCGGAAAACACCTTGTCGAGATCGAGCCTGCTCGCCTGGGCAAAGCGCATCGCCTCGCTGAGCCCGCCCAATACGCCCGCGATGCAGATCTGGTTGACCATCTTGGTGGTCTGCCCGTCTCCGGGTCCGCCGACATGGACGATGCGCGAGGAATAGCTCTGGATGATCGGCCGCGCGGCCTCGATCGCCTCGGGCTTGCCGCCGCACATGATCGCAAGCGTGCCGTTCTCGGCGCCCGCCTGGCCCCCGGTCACCGGAGCGTCGACGCACAAAATGCCCTTGGCGCGCCCTTCGACCGAAATCTGCCGCGCGATCGTGGCGGAGACGGTGGTGTGGTCGATGAACACTGCTCCGCGCTTCAGCGTATTGAACGCGCCCTGGCGACCCATGATGACCTGGGCCAGGTCATCATCATTGCCGACGCAGGTGATCACCGCGTCCATGCCTTCGGCCGCCTCGGCAGGCGTCGCGGCGACACGCGCCATGCCTGCCAGATGAGGGTGCGCTTCCAGCCATTTGTGGACCTTGGCCGGGCTGCGATTGTACAGCGCCAGAGAGTGCCCGTTGTTACCCAGATGTCGCGCCATGGGGCCGCCCATCACGCCGATGCCGATAAATGCTATATTTGCCATGGCGGTGCCTTAACGGATGTTTTCAATCCGCGCCATATCGGTTAGGTGCCGCAGCCGACATGACCAGCCCGAACGCACAGCTCACCCTCGACATCATCCGCGCCGCGCACGCCCGCATCGCCGGATCGATCGTCCGCACCCCCACCCTGGTGAGCAAGACGCTGTCGGCGATTACCGGCGCGACGGTGTATCTCAAGTTCGAGAACCTGCAGTTTACCGCGGCCTACAAGGAGCGCGGCGCGCTCAATTTCCTCTCCCAGATGAGCGATGAAGCCAAGGCCAAGGGCGTCATCGCTGCCTCTGCGGGCAACCACGCCCAGGGGCTGGCCTGGCACGGCACCCGGCTGGGCGTTCCCGTCACCATCGTGATGCCCAAGACCACGCCCACCATCAAGGTGCAGCAGACCGAGGCCAATGGCGGCAAGGTGATCCTGTTCGGCGAAAAATACGACGATGCCTATGCGCATGCGCGCGAACTCGAGGCGACCGAAGGGCTGACCTTCGTCCATCCGTTCGACGATCCGGTGATTGCCGCGGGGCAGGGAACGGTTGCGATCGAGATGCTCGAGGACGCGCCGGACATCGACCATTTCGTTATCCCCATCGGCGGCGGCGGCCTGTTCTCGGGCATGGGCACCGCGGCGCGCGCGCTCAAGCCGGGCATCAAATTGACCGGCGTTCAGGCCCGGCTGTACCCCAGCATGTACAACACGCTGAAGGGCACCGACTATCCGTGCGAGGGCGATACGCTGGCCGAGGGCATCGCAGTCAAGCAGCCGGGCGACTTCACCCGCGAGATCGTCCGCGCGCTCGCCGATGACATCGTGCTGGTCACCGAGCCCCAGCTCGAGACCGCGGTCAGCCTGTTGCTGCAGATCGAAAAGACCGTGGCGGAAGGCGCAGGCGCCGCAGGTCTCGCCGCATTGCTCGCCGAGCCCGAGCGCTTTGCGGGACAAACCGTCGGCGTCGTTTTGTGCGGCGGCAACATCGATACCCGGCTGCTTGCCAACGTGCTGCTGCGCGATCTGGCGCGCTCGGGTCGTCTCGCGCGACTGCGCATCGCGTTGCAGGACCGCCCCGGCGCCTTGTTCAAGGTGATGCGCCAGTTTGATGCGCATCAGGTCAACATCATCGAGATCTACCACCAGCGCGTGTTCACCAACCTGCCCGCCAAGGGCCTGATCACCGACATCGAATGCGAAGCCCGCGACCGCGCCCAGCTCGAAGGCCTGATCACCTCGCTCAAGGCCAGCGGCTATGACGTCGGACTGGTCGAGGTGGCGTAAGGGGTTATGAGTTTTTGAACAGGCCCACCCCGGATCAGCAAGCTGATCCTGCCCCTCCCGCAAGCGGGGGTGGGGAGATTGCGGCCTGACCCGCAGCACTACCGCTTGGGGGGGGGGTGGCCGAAGGCCGGGGGGGGGCGGAAAAATGCGGGAGGTACATG
>JBKBTF010000052.1:0-25301 GCA_046291395.1 Blastomonas sp.
GCGTTCGGCGCGCGGCCCTGCCGTAGCGTTCGAGGGCGTCGGCAAAAGCTATGGCCGGGTCAAAGCCGTCGACGGCGTCAGCGCAACTATTTCACCGGGCACCTTCGTGGCGATCGTCGGATCATCGGGATCGGGCAAATCGACCCTGCTCAAGACGGTCAACCGGTTGGTCGAACCAGACACCGGCACGGTGCGAATCGATGGCCGCGACGTAACCGAGCAGCAACAGCACCAACTGCGCCGCTCGATCGGTTATGTCTTCCAGAATGTCGGGCTGTTCCCGCACATGAGCGTCGCGCAGAATATCGCCATCGGCTCGCGGATCGCCAGCGGCAGCCCGCTTGCAAGCGAACGGGTCGAGGCATTGCTCGATCTGGTCGATCTGCCGCGCGATTTCGCCACCCGGCTGCCCGATCAGCTTTCCGGTGGCCAGAAGCAGCGCGTCGGTGTGGCGCGCGCGCTGGCGGGCGAGCCGGGGCTGATGCTGATGGACGAACCTTTCGGCGCGCTCGATCCGGTGACCCGCGAGACGCTGGGTGAGCAATATCGCGCACTGCACGAGCGGCTGGGGCTGACAACTATCATGGTCACCCACGACATGACCGAGGCGCTGCTGTTCGCCGACCGCATCTGGGTGATGACGGCAGGCCAGATCGTCGCCGATGCGACCCCCGCCGAGTTGATCGCGGGCGGCTGCGGACCGGAGGCCGAGGCACTGGTCGCGGTGCCCAGATTGCAGGCCGAGCGGATCACCGCGATGCGCGGGGCGGGGGCCGCGACGTGAGCGGGGCGCAAGGTCCCTCGACTTCGCTCGGGACAAACGCAGGGGGATGCAACCTCGCCCATCTTCAGGGCGCCGGGCATTTCCGTTCCCGAGTTCCCGAGCGAAGTCGAGGGACCTGCGCGCTTCGCGCAAGAGCGCGCCCACAGTGAGCCAGGACTGGCCCCGCATTGCCGACCTGCTCGCCCAGCACGTGCAGTTGAGCTTTGCCGCCCTGGGCCTTGCGCTGATGATCGCGTTGCCGCTGGCGATCCTGTCCGCGCGCAACCGCACCGTGGCGGGCGTCACCTTGGGCTTTGCCAGCCTGATCCAGACCATCCCCGCGCTTGCGCTGCTCGCTTTGTTCTTCCCACTGCTGCTCGCGCTGTCGGCGGTGTTCGGCGATGCGATCTCGCCGCTGGGTTTCCTGCCCTCGCTGCTCGCGCTTACTTTGTATGCCCTGCTTCCAATCCTGCGCAACGCGGTCACCGGTTTGAGGTCGGTCGAGCCCGCGATGGTCGAGGCCGCCGATGGGGTAGGCATGACGCCCTTGCAGAAGCTGTGGCTGGTCGAAGCGCCGCTCGCCTCTCCCACCATCATGGCCGGGGTGCGCACCGCGGCGGTCTGGACGATCGGCGCGGCGACACTCTCGACCACCGTGGGCCAACCGAGCCTGGGCGACCTGATCTTCGCCGGGCTGCAGACGCAGAACTGGTCGCTGGTGCTGGCAGGATGCCTGGCGGCGGCGGGCCTGGCGATCAGCGTCGATCTGCTGCTCGGGCTGATCGAAAGCGGCATCCGCTCGCGCAAGCATCTGCGCATCTGGCTGGCGGGCATCGCGCTGGCCCTGGGGCTGGGCACGGCCCTGTGGCCCGCTCCGACATCCGATCGGCCGGTGGTCACCATCGGCGCCAAGCGCTTTTCCGAGCAGTACATTCTTGCCCGGCTGATCGGGCGCCGGCTCGAGGCTGCGGGCTATGCGGTGCGCTATCGCGAGGGTCTGGGCAGCGCAGTGGTGTTCCGTGCGCTGGCGAGCGACGAGGTGCAGGTCTATGTCGATTACGCCGGCACCATCTGGACCAACGAGATGCAGCGCCAGGACCCCGAGCCGCGCAGCCGGATGATCGCCGAGATCGCGCGCTGGGCAATGGCGCAGCATGGCGTGCGGCTGATCGGGTCGCTGGGATTCGAAAACAGCTATGCCTTTGCCGTGCGCCCCGATGATGCCAGGCGGCTCAAGCTGCGTTCGCTCGACGATGTCGTGCGCGTCGCGCCGCAATTCGTTTTCGGCACCGACGTCGAGTTTCTCGAGCGGCCCGAATGGCAGATGGTCCAGGCCGCCTATCCGCTGCGCTTCAAGGCCAGGCGCGCGTTCGAGCCGACCTTCATGTACCGCGCGCTGTCGCTGGGCGAAGCCGACATCATCTCCGCCTTCTCGTCCGATGGCCGGATCGCCGCCAACGGCCTTGTCGTGCTGGAAGACCCGAAAGGCGCGATCCCTTCTTATGACGCGATCCTGATGGTCAGCCGCTCAGCCGCCCGCGATGCGCGACTGGTCGAGGCGCTCAAACCGTTGATCGGCGCAATCCCGGTGGAAAAAATGCGGCAAGCCAATTATCGAGTCGACAGAGACGCCGACAAGCAAAGTCCGGCTGATTCGGCCGCGTGGCTCGATCAGGCCCTATCCGGCCCAACCCAAGGGAATACTCGATAATGCTCAAGCGCCTGCTGCTCACTTTCCTCATCGCGCCAATGATGCTTTGGGCCAATGCAGCCTATGCGAACGTCACCATCACCTTCTACAGCCACGAACTGGGCAGCCAGTTCCCGCACGCGTTTGCGACTCTGAAGGGCAAGGTCAATTCGACGGGCGAGACGGTGGACACCAATGTCGGCTTCACCGCGACAAGCACCGGCCCCGGCATCCTGTTCGGACCGGTGACCGGGCATATCAGCGAGGCCAAGCCCAAATACATTGCCAGCTCCAACCCGCATTTCAGCTATGAACTGACCGATGCGGAGTATCGCGCGGTGATGGCGGTGACCGAAAAATGGCGCAACAAGAAGCAGAAAAGCTACAACCTCAACACCGCCAACTGCGTGCATTTCATCGCCGAGGTGGCGACGGCTGCCGGCCTGAAGATCAATTCCAGCAGCAAGTATTTTAAAAAGCCGACCAGCTTCCTTAAGGAGGTCACCGCGTTGAGCCGCGAACGGCTGGCCAGCGGGCGCATCCTGTTCAAGGGTTGATCGCAGCTCAGTTGCGCAACCGGCGTGCGCAGATACGCATCACGGTTGCGCCGTGCACCGCCATTCCGGCTACCACCAGATCGAGCGCATCCAGCGGCTCGGCACCCATAAACCGTTCGGCAGCGGCCCAGATGAACAGCCCGGCGATGCCGACCCAGAACGCCATGCTGGCAGTTTCTCCCAGTATCTGGCGGACAAAGGTGTCCCGGTTGCCATAGAGCCGCCAGATCAGGAACGCCTGCACGATCACCAGCGCCATGACCACGGCCAAAGCGGGTTCTCCGGAAAGGCCGAGCGATGGTCCCACCGCAACGAGCAGCGTTGCAGCAGTCGAGAGGCACAGCACCATGCCCTGCCCGCGCAACGCCTTTCTGGCGGCGGGATACTGGCCATGATCGACCGCACTGCCCAGCCAGCGCTGCAACAGCCGTTCGCGGGCAGCGGTAACGAAGGTCAGCGCCGCGACCAGTGCCAGCGCCAATGCCAGTGCTGTCCCGCCCAGATGTGGATCCATGGCCGTATCGTCCTAGAGCGCTGCGTTGTTGTAGCAATGCCAGGTGAGGATCGCGACAGCGCCGCGGTGGGGTGACCAGGGTTCGGCCATCGCGCGGGTCTGCTTTTCCGATGGCCGTTCATCGAGCGCCAGGATGCGCCCGATCCCCGCCTGTACCGCCAGGTCGCCCGCCGGCCAGATATCGGGGCGGCCCTCGGCGAACAGCAGATAGATTTCCGCCGACCAGCGCCCGATGCCCTTGATCCGCACCAGCTCGGCGATGGCAGCTTCATCGTCCGCCGGCAGGTTTTCCAGATCGAGCGCACCGGTCAGCACCAACTCGGCAAGCGAGCGCGCATAGCCCTGCTTCTGGCGCGACATGCCGCAGGCGCGCAGCGCGTCGAATTCCGCAGCGATCAGCGCATCAGGCGAGCATCCCTCGCCCAGCGCCGCCTCCAGCTTGTTCCACACCGACGCCGCCGAGGCGACGCTGACTTGCTGGCCGACGATCGTGCGCAGCAAGGTGGTATAGCCGCGCGATCGGATGCGCGGTTCGGGATATCCGGCGATCTCGATCGCACGCGCGATCGCCGGTTCCTGTGCAGCAATGGCATCCAGGCCCGAATGAAGCTGCTGTGCCGACAATCCCATAGATGCGTTCCTTTATTCCGCCCCTTGCAATCGGGCTTCACGTTGATCATAGCAACCGCGTTCACCGGGGCCATAGCCCGGCTCATTTTTGTGGGGAGTATCCATGCCAAAGCTGATCGTCATCAACCGTGCAGGCGAAGAGAGCACCATCGAGGCCGATACCGGACTTTCCGTGATGGAAGCGATTCGCGACAATGGCTTTGACGAGCTGCTGGCGCTGTGCGGCGGATGCTGCTCGTGCGCGACCTGCCATGTGCACGTCGATGCCGAATGGACCGACAAATTGCCCCCGGTCAGCGCGGATGAGGACGACCTGCTCGACAGTTCGGACCATCGCAATGCCACCTCGCGCCTGTCCTGCCAGATCCAGATGACCGCAGCGCTCGACGGCCTCAAGGTCGCCATCGCGCCTGAAGATTGATCAGATCCCGCCGGGCGTGACCACGCGCCCGGTGGCTTCCAGCGCCGATGTCAGCGCCGCAGCGCAGGCATCGAGCCGCGCCTGATCGGTGGAGCGGATCACGAAGTTCGCCCCTACCCTGCCCTCGCGGAAAAATGGATAGCTGCCGATCTGGCAGCCCTCATGCGCGCGCTCGGTCGCGCCGAGCAACTCTGCGACCTCGCTCTCGGCCACCCAGCACCCCAATGACACCGACAGCAAAGGCAGCCCGCCTTCTAGGGTGCCGGTGAGCGCATCGAGCATCCCTGCGGTGATATGCGGCACGCCCGCCATCAGGAACAGGTTGCCGATGCGGATGCCGGGCGCACCCGACATGCGGTTCTCGATCAGTTCGGCGCCATCGGGCACCCGCGCCATGCGCAGGCGACCTTCGTTGAGCCCGCCGCGCGTTTCATAATAGCGCTCCAGAATGGCGCGCGCCGCCGGGTGGATCACGACATCGACCTGAAGCGCCTGCGCAATCGCATCGACGGTGATGTCGTCATGCGTCGGCCCGATGCCGCCGGTGGTAAACAGATAGTCGTTGCGCGCGCGCAGCAGATTCACCGCCTCGACGATCGCGTCCATGTCGTCCGCGACCACCCGCACCTCTTTCAGCCGGATGCCCTGCACATTGAGCCAGGTCGCGACCTGCGCGACGTTCTTGTCCTGGGTGCGGCCGGAGAGGATTTCGTCGCCGATCACGATCAGCGCGGCGGTCCAGATGCGTGCGGATTGAGCGGGGGCGTCTGCTGTCATCCGCCGGTGTTTAGCGCGTGGCGTGAGCCGCGCAAGCGGTTCGTTGGCAGCGAGATCAATCCGCCCAGATGGTGGCGCAGCCCAGCCGCGCCAGCGCCGGATCGCGCGTGATGACCACCAGATCGTCATGGATCGCCTGCGCCGCGATCATCCGGTCGAACGGATCGCGATGGTCGCCGGGAAGCGACCCTGCGAGCAGGCCATGGGCTATGCTGACCGGCAACTGTTCGAACCCATTTCGATCGCACAGGGCTTCGAACAGCTCGGCAGCCTCCTCGGCGTCCTGCCATTTGCCCAGGCGCACCTTAGTCGCAACTTCCCAGGCCGAAGCGGCACTGACGAAGATTACGGCGTCGGGGTCAACCAGTCGGGACCGGACGACATGCGGCAACAACGGATTGTCGTTCCACCACCAGATCAGTGCATGTGTGTCAAAAAGATAGGCGCTCACTCCCAGGCCCGAAGTTCTTCTTCAGGCAGCGGGTCAAAGAAGAAACCATCGGGTATCTTGGCTTTGAGCCCGCCGGGCTTGCGCACCACCTTAGGCTTCTCGAGCGGCACCAGCCGCGCATAAGGCTTGCCGGCCTTGGCAAGGATGATCTCCTCGCCCGCATGCGCGCGGTCGAGCAGCTTGGAAAAATGCGTCTTGGCGTCGTGGACATTGACGATACTGGTCATGGCCCGTGGTTAGTCCATTGACCGGACTAAGTCAATGGACTAAGTCCGCCCGATCCCCGGGGGTCGCAAAAGCGGCTGCCCTCCCCTATATGGAATCACCATGAACCAGTATGTCACCGTCACCAACGCCGATACGCCGATGCGCGACGGCACCATCAAACTGCATGGCCCCGAAGGATTCGAGGGCATGCGCAAGGCCGGCCAGCTCGCAGCGCATGTGCTCGACGAACTGACGTCGTTCGTCCGTGAAGGCGTCACCACCGGAGAAATCGACGCCAGGGCGCGCGAATTGATGCTGGCTGGCGGCGGCATCCCGGCGACGCTGGGCTATCGCGGCTTCACGCACAGCTGCTGCACCTCGATCAACCATGTCGTGTGTCACGGCATCCCCGCCGACCGCAAGCTCAAGGACGGCGACATCATCAATATCGATGTCACCCCGATCCTCGACGGCTGGCACGGCGATACCAGCCGGATGTTCCTGATCGGCGATGTCGGCGTGAAGGCGCGCAGGCTGGTCGATGTGACCTATGAGTGCCTGATGCTCGGCATCGAGCAGGCCCGCCCTGGCAACACCATGGGCGATGTCGCCCATGCCATCCAGTCGTTTGCCGAAAAGCACCGCTATGGCGTGGTCCGCGATTTTTGCGGCCATGGCCTGGGCCGACTGTTCCACGATGCGCCCGAGGTGGTCCACGCCGGACGCCCCGGCACCGGACCCGAGCTCAGGCCCGGAATGTTCTTCACCATCGAGCCGATGATCAACATCGGCAAGCCTGCGGTGAAGATGCTGGAAGACGGCTGGACGGCGGTGACCCGCGACCGTTCGCTGTCGGCGCAGTTCGAACACTCGATCGGCATCACCGAAACCGGCTGCGAGATCTTCACCAAGAGCCCGGCAGGGTTGGACCGTCCGCCTTATTGAGGGCTCTCATCTGCGGCATCGAGCGTTGCCGACTGATCTCTAGCACCGTGAATTATCCGCTGGATCAGCAGGTTACCTTCGATCACTCGGTAGTAGATGATGTAGTTGCCGAATGCTCGGCCGAGCAAACCGGGTTCCAGTTCATCGCGCATGCTGCCGATTCCTGGCATAGCCTGAAGACGCTCGAAGCAGCTAGTGAGGCGATCGACAAAGTTGCGGGCGGCTGTTGCATTGTCTTGGGCGATGAATCGGCCAATGCCATCGATATCGCGCTGGGCAGCGGTCGAGACTATCAGCCGTAGTTCGGTCATGCCTTACCGGCTATGCTGGCCTTGGTCGCTTCTGGATTCCACGCGTGAAACCGCCCGGCATGAAAATCTTCCAGCCCTTCGGCAATTTGCTGCTTCAGCGCTCCAATTTCTTCTTCGCGCACCCTGCGATTGCGCTCCCATTCGGCAAGAGCATCACGGATAACCTCGCTCACAGTGGCATACTCGCCCGAGGCCACAACATCATGCAGCAACTGATGATGTGCGTCGATCAGGATGATGTTGGCTTTTTCCATCGCGGATCCTTTCGTGCGACCACGTTATATCGCACGCGCAAACCGGTTACAACGCCTCGGACGGTGCACCGCCCTGCCCAAAATATAAGCAGACGCCCATGCGCTTGCCCGCATTTCCATCATGGCTCGCAATAATGTTGCGATTGCACCAAGCAATTGTAGCGATTTGCGTCTTGGCACGTTAATTGTTTGGTAGCAGACAAAGGGGGATTCGGGAGCGGCGCGCAGCGCACGCCCGGCTTTCCTGCACAATGTCATGACGATGCGAGGAAACCCGCGTCGTTCTTTCCCATCAGCGCCGCGCCTTGTAGGCGCGGTGGCCGAGTACAGGATGATCAGGACCCTATGAAAAAGATCGAAGCGATCATCAAACCCTTCAAACTCGACGAAGTGAAGGAAGCGCTGCACGAAGTCGGGGTTTCCGGCATCACCGTGACCGAGGCCAAGGGTTTCGGACGGCAGAAAGGCCATACCGAGCTGTATCGCGGCGCAGAATATATCGTCGACTTTCTGCCCAAGGTGAAGCTGGAAGTGGTGGTTGATGACGCGCTGGCCGACCGCGTGGTCGAAGCGATCGCCGCTGCCGCGCAGACCGGCCGCATCGGCGACGGCAAGATTTTCGTGATCCCGGTGGAAACCGCTTTGCGTATCCGCACGGGTGAGCGCGATAACGACGCGGTCTGACGCTCAAGACACGCGCACAAGGAGAGGCCTGTCCCGACAAGGCCGCAAGAACACACGTCAGTTTCACCAAAAGGGGGGCCCGGCAACAGGCTCGGACCGGATTTCATGAAGAGGGAAAGCTAAGATGGCAAAAACCGCCAAAGACATTCTGGCAATGATCAAGGAGAACGAGATCGAGTGGGTCGATGTTCGTTTCACCGATCCCAAGGGCAAGTGGCAGCACCTCACGATGTGCGCCGGTGTCATCGGCGAGGATGAGCTCGAAGATGGCCTGATGTTCGACGGATCGTCGATCGAGGGCTGGAAGGCGATCAACGAATCCGACATGATCCTGCGCCCCGACATGGACGCAGCCTATATCGATCCGTTCTCGGCCGATCCGATGCTGATCCTGTTCTGCGACATCGTCGAGCCCGGCACCGGCGAGCTGTATGCCCGCGATCCGCGCAGCACCGCCAAGCGCGCCGAAGCCTATCTGCAGTCGACCGGTATCGGCGACACCGTCTATGTCGGCCCCGAAGCCGAGTTCTTCATGTTCGACGACGTGCGCTTCTCGGACGGCTATGCCGGATCGATGTTCTCGATCGACGATATCGAACTGCCGACCAACTCGGGCCGTGCCTATGAAAGCGGCAACCTGGGCCACCGTCCGCGCGCCAAGGGCGGCTATTTCCCGGTCGCGCCTGTCGACAGCGTGGTCGACATCCGCGCCGAAATGGTCAGCACCATGCTCGAAATGGGCCTGCCCTGCGACAAGCATCACCATGAGGTCGCCGCCGCGCAGCACGAACTGGGCCTGACCTTCGGCACGCTGACCCAGACCGCCGACCGCATGCAGATCTACAAGTATGTCGTCCACATGGTCGCGCAGGCTTATGGCAAGACGGCAACGTTCATGCCCAAGCCGATCAAGCAGGACAACGGATCGGGCATGCACACCCACATCTCGATCTGGAAGGAAGGCAAGCCCTTGTTCGCGGGCAATGGCTATGCCGGCCTGTCGGACATGTGCCTGTACTTCATCGGCGGCGTGATCAAGCACGCCAAGGCGCTCAATGCCTTCACCAACCCGACCACCAACAGCTACAAGCGTCTGGTGCCGGGCTTCGAAGCACCGGTGCTGCTCGCCTATTCGAGCCGCAACCGCTCGGCATCGTGCCGCATCCCCTATGGCACCGGCGAGAAGGCCAAGCGCGTGGAATTCCGTTTCCCCGACGCGATGGCCAACCCCTATCTGTGCTATTCGGCGCTGCTGATGGCGGGCCTCGACGGCATCCAGAACAAGATCCATCCCGGCGAGGCGATGGACAAGAACCTGTACGACCTGCCACCCGAAGAGCTCAAGGAAGTGCCGACCGTCTGCGCATCCTTGCGCGAAGCTCTCGACTCGCTGATTGCCGACCACGACTTCCTGCTCAAGGGCGACGTGTTCCTCAAGGACCAGATCGAAGCCTATATCGAGATGAAATGGGCCGAAGTCAGCCGCTGGGAAACCACGCCTTCGCCGGTCGAATTCGACATGTACTACAGCTGGTAAGCAGCCGCCTGCCTGCCTTTACGAAAAACGCCCCGGATCGCTCCGGGGCGTTTTTTGTTCCGCACGACGCTGCGATCAGCGGCAGCGGGCATCGCTGCGGTCGATCGCCCGTCCGGCAACCGCGCCACCAGCCGCACCCAGGATCGTTCCCAGCGTGTTCGATCCGCCCGGCGCGATGACATTGCCCAGCACGCCGCCGGCAAGGCCGCCGACGATCAGACCGGTCGTACCATCGGAACGACGGCAGTAATAACGGCCATCCTGCCCACGATAGATGCGGTCGTTGTTGCTCAAGCGACGTTCGCGGTAGTGACGGTCGTCGCGATAGTAGCGCGCCGCGTCATAGCCGCCATAAGCGGGATCCGGGCGGTTATAGTCATATCGACCGAAGTCCGATCCGCCTCGCCCAAAGCCGCCGCCAGCACATCCACTGACTACGGTTGCCGCCGCCAGGGCAGCACCCAAGGTCCAAGTCCTCTTGCTAAACACTGTCATGATTTCCTCGCTTTTTGCTGAGGCAATGACGCGTCGTGACGGCAATTCGTTCCAGTTCGGACCAAGTTTTCACCCGGCCCGGCGGTGCGAACCGCGTCATGCCGAGCAACATCCACCCCAGCCCCGCGTTGTCGCCACGCCATGGGGCTGCTATCGCCATCCCGATCGGCCCCGCGGTGAGAGACGAACAATGACAGGCGCTTTGGCAAGGACATTCAGGTCTTGCACCACCGCTGCGGTGCTGGTGCTGGCGGCATGCAGCGGATCGGACAGCTCTCCGCTGGGCATTTCGATCATCGATTCTTCGACAACCAGCAGTCTGGATGCAGCGGAGCTGGCGCCGGCGGCTGCGTATCTGCGCGCAGCGACCTCGCAGGGGCTGGTGCGGCTCGATTCGCTGGGCAACATCGTTCCCGCGCTCGCCGAACGATGGATCGTCACTGCAGATGGCCTCAGCTACATCTTCCGGCTGCGCAATGCGCGCTGGGAGAACGGCGATGCCGTGACTTCCGAACATGTAGCAGCCGCATTGCGCCGGCGCCTGCAGATCGAAAGGGGCAGCGCGATCGGCGCGGACACCACCGAGATACGCGATATCCGCGCGATGACCGGGCGGGTCATCGAGATTCGCCTGCTTGCCCCCCAGCCCGAATTGCTGCGCATCCTGACGCTGCCCGAACTCGGTATCCGCCGGAGCGGCCGCGGCACCGGGCCGCTGGTGGCGAACCGCCAGCAATATTGGACGCTGCTGACCGAGCGCGTCGACGACACGATCGACCCGAATATGCGCCGCGCGGTGCGTCCGCTGCAGGTCCGGGCCGAAAGCGCCGCGCGGGCGATCGCCCGGTTTTCCATGGGTGAGACCAGCGTGGTGCTGGGCGGCAAGTTCCAGCATCTGCCCTATCTGAGCGCGGGCGCCGTGTCCGGCAATTCCATACGCGCCGATCCCGTGATCGGGCTTTTCGGGCTGCTGGTGGTCAATGGCCAGGGTTTCCTCGCCGATCCGGCCAACCGTGAGGCGGTGGCGCTCGCCATCGACCGTGATGCGCTGATGGCCCCGCTTGGGCTCAGCGGATGGCAGGTCATGACGCGGATCGTACCGCTGGGGCTGGATCGCTATGCCCCTCTGGTGAGCGATCGATGGGTCGATTTGTCGCTTGATCAGCGCCGCGAACGCGCACGCGGGCAGGTGACCCGGTGGCTCGAGGGCGGCGAAAACCTTCCCGAATTGCGCATCGCCATGCCGGCAGGGCCGGGCAGCCGACTGGTTTTCGGCCGGCTGAAGCGCGATCTGGCCAAGGTCGGAATCAACAGCGTGATGGTCGGCATCAACGCCAAGGCTGATCTGCGGCTGATCGACGAAGTGGCGCACTATCGCCAGCCCTCATGGTTCCTCAACCAGCTGTCCTGCGTCGTGCGCCCGGTCTGCGACAAGGACGGCGATGCGCTGCTGGCGCGGGCCAAGCGCATGTCCGACCCGTCAGCCAGGGCGCAGAAGATGGCCGAGGCGGAGGTATCGATGACCACCGCCAATATCTTCATCGCGCTCGGCGCGCCGGTGCGCTTCTCGCTGGTCGCGGGCAACGTCCCGGGCTTTGCGATCACCGCCGATGGCTGGCACGCCTTGCCGGACATGGTCGTCATCCCCAGATAACGTGGTGCAAGGGGTTTGGAGTGTACTATGAAGTCGATCCGGCCTGAACAGATGGAACAGTTGAGGGCGGCGCAGGCCCGATTGGCGGCCGCGCTGCCGACCGACGCTGCAGCGGTGCGCAAGCGGGTCGAGATGATGGAGCAGGTGCTGGAGCGCAGCTTCACCCTGCCCGGCCTCAACCGCAAGGTCGGGCTCGATTTCGCGCTGGGCCTTGTCCCCGTGGTCGGCGATATCATCACCGGCGCCATGGGGCTTTATATCGTCTGGGAGGCGCGCAACCTCGGCATGTCGAAGTTCCAGCTCGCCCGGATGGCCGCGAATGTTGGGTTCGACACGCTGGTGGGGGCAGTACCGCTGGCAGGCGACGTGTTCGATCTGTTCTGGCGGTCGAACACTCGCAATCTCAAGATCATCCGCAAGCATCTCGACCGGCACCACCCTGCGACTCGCATCGTGGATCTCTGATTCGCAATTCGAATCGCCTTTCAGGTTGGCGAGCGTGGATCGCCCTGGCGATCAGTTGACACCGGTGGACAGCCCGCGCTTGCAATCGTGTGCAGGTTTCCCGGCGCGTAAATTGGGCGAAACCTAGGAAATCAAAGGGTTTGCAATGCGCGAAACAATGGATTACGCCCGCGCCTTCAGGCTCCAACAAACAAAAAAAGGGCCAGCCCGAAGGCTGACCCGATAAAGTTTTTAGGAGAGGATGCCTGAAAGGCATGATCAATATGGGTCAGAGACCTTTATTGTGCAAGTGCGAAATAACTCTGGATGATTGCAAAGAATGCAAGTCCAGTGACGCAAAACCGCACTCTATGCGTGATTTGCAATTGCACATTTCCGCTGCAGTGCAATAATGCTTCCCCATATGGCAATGCGACGGCTCCCCCCCCTGCGATCGCTCGAAGCGTTTCTGCGTGTCGCGCGACTCGGCTCTGCCAAGGCGGCTGCCAGCGAACTTGCGCTGTCGCCGTCGGCCCTTAGCCGCAGGATCGGCGGGCTCGAGGACTTTGTCGGCAAGAAATTGTTCAAACGCCACAACCAGCAGCTCAAGCTCAACGAGGCGGGCGAAGCCTTGTTCGCCAGCGTCGCGCCCGCCATCGATGCACTGGCCGATGCGGTTGCCGCGCACATGGATGACAGCCGGGTATTGCGGCTCCGGTTGGGGATGCTGCCGCTGTTCGGCAGCCAGCGGCTGGTGCCACGGCTGGGCGAATTGCGCCGCCTCTATCCGCTGCTGCACATCGACGTCGATACCTCGGGCCATGGCGAAGCCCGGCTGGGCGACACGCTCGATGCCGCGATCATCCTGTCGGAAAACCCCGATCCCTCGCTGCACTCGGTGCGGCTCGACCGCAATTATGTCTATGCCATCGCCTCGGCCGAGTTGGTCGAAAGCCTGGGCGACACCCCCGATCTGGCGCAGCTCAACCGCCAGACGATCCTGATCCACAACGACATGCCCGAATCCTTCGATGCGTGGAAGCATGCCCTGGGACTCGAGGAGCTGCAGCCGGCATCGATCGACCATATCGACAGCGGGCCGCTGATGCTCGAAGCGGCAGCGCAGGGGCTGGGCATCGCGATCATGCACGATGATCACCTCACCCGCTCGGGCGATACGCGGCTGGCCAAATTGTTCGATGTGCGGGTGGAAAGCCCCTACAGCTACTGGTTCGTGTGCAAGCCCCGCGCACTGGAGACGCGGGCGGTGCGGCTGTTCCACGACTGGCTGGTCGACGCGGGGATTTGATCCCCGATTCAATGCCCTTGTAACGCTCCCCCCTGGACAGGGAGGGGCTAGGGGTGGGTCGTCTACGGCGATGATCGCGTCAGGACGCCTAGCCACCCCCAACCCCTCCCTGAAAGGGAGGGGTGCTTCTGATGTGATCAGGCCACCGTGGCCGATGCGATCACGCCGGGCTTTGCCGGCGGCTCGCCCTTGGGAAGCGCGTGGACGTGTTCCATGCCCGAGGTCACCTGGCCCCACACCGTGTACTGGCGATCAAGGAAACGCGCGTCGTCGAGGCAGATGAAGAACTGGCTGTTGGCGCTGTTGGGATCCATCGTGCGCGCCATCGAGCAGACGCCCTCGACATGCGGTTCGTCGTTGAACTCCTGCTTGAGGTCGGGCTTCTTCGATCCGCCGGTGCCGGTGCCGTTGGGGCAGCCGCCCTGCGCCATGAAGCCCGGGATCACGCGGTGAAACTTCACGCCGTTGTAGAAGCCTTCATTGGCCAGTTCGACGATGCGCTCGACATGGCCGGGGGCAAGGTCAGGGCGCAGCTTGATGACGACATCGCCGCCGTCCTGGATGTGAAAGGTAAGCGTCTCAGCGGTCATATGCAGTCCTTTGATGGCACGAGAAAAGTTTGATGGCACGAGAAATGCTGCCGCCGATATAGCGACGCGAATGCGAATGTCACCCCCGGCGACACCCGCCGCATCGGGATTGCTTTTGCAGGTGCGAACCGCCACACACTCGGTGATTCCCGCAGGCGGGAAACCCCATTCGAACCAGGAAGGAGCAGGCCTTGGCCGATCTGACAGACGCCCAGCTCCACGACCATTCCAGCCATGATCCGGCCGAGCCGAGCACCAGCCTGGACGAGGACAACCGGCTGCTGCCAGGCTTTGTCAGCCAGGTGTGCGAGGCGCTGGACGAAGGCGACGACGAGGCCGCCTATGATCTGGTAGAGCCGCTGCACCCCGCCGACATCGCCGATCTGTTCGAGCTGGTGGAGCGCGATTATCGCGGGCCGCTGGCGCGCGCGATCACCGATCTGCTCGGCGCCGACGTGCTCACCGAGCTCAACGATTACGTCCGCGACGACGTGATCAATGCCCTGCCCGCAGCGCAGGTGGCAGAGCTTGCAGGCCAGCTCGAGACCGATGATGCGGTCGCGATCATCGAGGAGATGGAAGAGGCCGACCAGCGCGCGGTGCTGGCCGAACTCGAACCGGCCGATCGCGCCGCGATCGTCGATGCGCTGTCGTTCCCCGAGGAATCCGCCGGCCGCCTGATGCAGCGCGATCTGGTCGCTGTCCCTGAGCACATGACCGTCGGCCAGTTGATCGATTACCTGCGCGAAAATGCTGATCTGACCACCGAATTCTGGGAAATCTTCATCGTCGACCCGCAGCATCGTCCGGTCGGCACCTGTCAGCTGAGCTGGATCATGCGCACCCCGCGCCATATCGCGCTGACCGACGTGATGAAGCGCGACCAGACGCTGATCCCGACCGACATGGACCAGGAAGAGGTCGCATTGCGGTTCCAGAAATACGGCCTGATCTCCGCAGCGGTGACCGATGCCGCGGGTCGCCTGGTCGGACAGATCACCGTCGATGACATCATCCACATCGTCCAGGAAGAGGCGAGCGAGGATATCCTGCGCATGTCCGGCGCGGGCGATGGCGACATCAACGAGCCGATCCGCCAGTCCTATAGCAGCCGCGTTCGATGGCTGATCGCCAACCTTGGCACCGCGCTCGTGGCGAGCAGCATCATCGCGGTGTTCGGCGGCGCGATCGAGCAACTGGTGGCGCTCGCGGTGCTGATGCCGATCGTGGCATCGGTCGGCGGCAATGCGGGCACCCAGACCATGGCGGTTGCGGTCCGCGCGCTGGCGATGAACCAGCTCACCGAATCGAACACCCGCCGCATCATCGGGCGCGAACTGCGCATCGCGGTGCTCAACGGCGCCACCGTCGCGGTGCTCACCGGCGTCGGAACCGCGATCGTCTTTGCCGATGCGATGCTGGGGGGGGTGATTGCGCTCGCCATCCTGGTCAACATCATCATCGCAGGCATGGCCGGCGTGATCGTTCCGGTGATGCTCGACCGGCTCGAACAGGACCCGGCGGTGGCAAGTTCGGTGTTCGTGACGATGATCACCGATTCCATGGGCTTCCTCGCGTTCCTCGGCCTGGCGGTCGCGAGCGGCCTTGCGAGCTTCTGACCCCATGCCGCTCAGCATGACCAAGATCGCCTTTGGCGCAGCCAGCGCGGCGTCGCTGCGGCAATGGCTGGAAGGCCATGCACCCCAGGGCGAGGCACGGCTGACCACGCGCTACATGCCCAAGCGCCACGCCGAGATGGCGGGCGGATCGCTTTACTGGATCTTCAACAAGGCGATCATCGGGCGCAGCCCGCTGATCGGTTTCATGGACAATGGCCAGGGGAGATACTGGATCAGGGTCGAGCCGCGTCTGATCGCCGTCCAATCCATCCCCCGCCGCGCGCACCAGGGCTGGCGCTATCTGGAAGCCGCCGACGCGCCTGCGGACCTCGGCGACGGCCTGAGCGAGGCGGACATGATGCCCGCGGAAATGCTGGGAGAGCTGGCGAGATTGGGGCTGGTTTAGGGGATAGCCCCTATTCTCTGGCTCTCCCCTCCCCGCTCAGCCTGAGCCTGTCGAAGGCCCCGCGCCACTGGTGCCGGATGGCATCCGATTTTTCGCAAGTCCGGATATCAACTGCCAATCGCCAGCGATCAGAGCTTCTTTCTTTGCACGAGACCAGCCCTTGATCTGCCGCTCGACGGCAAAGGCGTCATCGCGCGCCCCAAAATCTTCGGACCATACCAGCGTCACCGGCCGCCGCTTCGCGGTATATCCGCCCAGTGTACCGGCGTGATGCTGTGACAGGCGATGCTCAAGATCATCGGTGTGCCCAGCATAATAGCTGCCATCGTTACATCGCAACAAGTATGCGTAAAAGGCCATGTCCCCACGCTACCGTTATAGCGGGGCCTTCGACAAGCTCAGGCTGAGCGGACGTTTGCATGATCTTGCTGCAGGACCGCTCGCGGCCTTCGACAGGCTCAGGCTGAGCGGATGTGGGCATGGCCCCGCAGCAGATCGACCGAACTTACCTTCTCAAGCCAGCGCCTTCTCCCGCACCTTGCGGATCACGTTGACGAAGGTTTCGGCTTCCTGCGCCCCGGGAACCAGGTATTTGCCGTCGAAGATGATCGCGGGCACGCCGCTGATGCCCTGCTCGATCCAGTGGTCGAGATGCGCGCGGACTTCGGCCTCGTTGTCGGGATCGTTGAGCACCGCGCGGCCCTCGTCCGCATCGAGCCCGACATCGGCGACCACGTCGAGCAGCACCTCTTCATCGCTGACATCGCGATTGTCCTGAAAATAGGCGGAGAACAGCGCCATCTTCAGCCGGGTCTGGGCATCTCCGCCCTGCGTGTCCCCCGCCCAGGTGAGCAGCTGGTGTGCCTTGAAGGTGTTGTAGATCCGCATCCCGGGGGCGTGGTTGAACGCGAAGCCCAGCTGCTCGCCGGTGTCCTTGAGCCGCGCACGGTTGGCCGCGCTCTGCTCTGCGCTGGCGCCGTATTTGCGCGCGACATGCTCGGTGATGTCCTCGCCCTCGGGCACCATCTGCGGATTGAGCTCGAACGGATGCCAGGTGATCTGCGGCTCAACCTCGTCGCCGACGATATCGAGCGCCTTTTGCAGCTGCTTGTAGCCGATGATGCACCACGGGCAGACCACGTCTGACACGATATCGATCTTGAGCGGATGGGCGGTCATCTTCGGTCTCCGGTCGTAAATGTTTCGGCGCGCCCCGGCGAAGCGCACTGTATCGCGTTTTGCCGGGCCTGTCAGCCTGCCAGTCTGTCAGCCTGTGGTGACCATCAACGCGTCGGGACCGGGGTTTCTCCCGAATAATCATAGAACCCGCGCTTGGTCTTGCGGCCCAGCCATCCGGCTTCGACATATTTGACCAGCAAGGGCGCAGGCCGGAACTTGGGGTCGCCGGTCGAACTGTGCAGCACCTGGGTGATGCTGAGGCACGTATCCAGCCCGATAAAGTCGGCGAGCGTCAGCGGACCCATCGGGTGGTTGAGGCCCAATTGCACTGCGGCATCGATGTCCTCAATCGTCGCCACGCCCTCGCCCAGCGCGAAGCACGCCTCGTTGAGCATCGGCAGCAGGATGCGGTTGACGATGAAGCCCGGCGCGTCATTGGCCTGCACCACACGCTTGCCGATGCGCTGCGCATAAGCCCGCACGAAATCGACCGTGGCGTCGGAGGTGGCAAGCCCGCGGATCAGCTCGATCAGCCCCATGACCGGCACCGGATTGAAGAAGTGCACCCCGACGAAGCGCGAGGCATCGGGGCTGGCGGCGGCCATGCGGGTGATCGGGATCGACGAGGTGTTGCTGGCGAGGATAGCGTCCTTGGCCAAAACCTTGCCGACATTCTCGAAGATCGTGCGCTTGATGTCCTCGCGTTCGGTCGCCGCCTCGATGATCAGGCCCGCGTCTGCCATCTTGGCATAATCGCCGACCGGTTCGATCCGCGCCAGCGCGGCCTCGGCATCGGCGGAGTCCAGCTTGCCCTTTTCAACCGCGCGCGCCAGCTGCTTGGCGATACCCGCCTTGCCCTTTTCGGCGAGCTCGACCGAGACGTCCGAGAGGAACACGTGATAGCCCGCCTGCGCGCTGACCTGTGCGATGCCGGCGCCCATCTGGCCCGCGCCGATAACTGCCATTTTGTCCATAAGTGCCTCTTTCTGGTGCCGCTGGAATAGGATAGGCCCGCCGCATAACCGATGATTCCGTCTCTGGCTAGGATCGAGAAACGCCCATGCTGATGCCCGCCCTGCTCATCGCCGCGACGGTGGCGACTGCCGCCGCAGATCAGACGCCCGGCGAGACCAGGACCTTCAAGGACTGGTACGTCGCCTGCGACAATGTGTGGTATTGCGAGGCAGGGACGCTGGCCGAGGAAGGCGGCGATTTCACCACCGCGATGGCGCTGCGCATCTGGCGCGAGGGTGGCCCCGACGCGCCGTTTCGCATCGAATTGAGCCCGCCCGAAGACATGGCGACTGGCCCTGCCCGGCTCAGGATCGATGCGCGCCCGCCACTCAGCGGAACGCAGGACACCGAAGGCGACACCTGGCTGGACGAAGCCCAATCGCTCGCCATTGCCCGCGCGCTGGCCAACGGCAGCAAGGCGGCGATGATCCTGGCGGACGGCAAGCAGGTCGCGCTGTCGCTGGCGGGGTCTGCCGCGGCGCTGCGCTTTATCGATGCGGCTCAGCAGCGCGCAGGCACCCGAGGCGCGATCATCGCCACCGGGCCCAAGCCCGACACCGCCCTGCCCCCGCCGCTGCCGCAACTGACCGCGCGCGCCGCCTCCAAGCTGACCGAGCTTCCCGACCTCAAGCGTTACCCCGAGATCATCGCCGAGAGCGGCTGCGAATACCGGATGGAGGGGGTTGAAGACACCGTCCATCCGCTGGGCCAGCGCGGCGGGCTCGACATGGCGCTGGTGCTGATCGCCTGCGATTCGGGCGCGTACAATTTCGGATCGGCGGTGATGGTTGCCTCCCGGCCGATGGAAGACCCCAATGCAGGATGGGATTTTGCTCCCGCCAAATTCGACAGCCCCACCGGCTGGGGCGGCGACGATCAGGTGCCGCAGGTGGTCAACGCCGATTGGACGGCGGAGACGGGCACCTTGTTCGACCGCGCCAAGGGACGCGGCATCGGCGATTGCGGCGTGGCGAGCAGCTATGTCTGGGACGGAGAAATGTTCCACCTCAGCGAAAAGCACGAAATGGGCGAGTGCCGCGGCGTATGGGAATGGCCGCGGGTGTGGACCACCGAGGTGTGGGTGGTGCGCTGACCGGGGTCAGAGCGTGCGCGTCATGCACATGCTGAACGGGTCTTCGAAGTAATCGCCGAAAGGCGCGCACCGCTCGAAGCCGTGCTTGCGATACAAAGCATGCGCAGGGTGAAACGGCTCGGGAAGGCCGGTTTCCAGGCTGAGCCGGGTGTAGCCGCGCGCCCTGGCCTCGGCGATCAGGTGCAGCAGCATCGCCTCGCCCAGCCCGCGCCGCAAATAGGCCGGATCGGTGCGCATCGACTTGAGTTCGCCATGCCGCGCGTCGATCTGCTTGAGCGCGCCGCATCCCGCGAGCCGGTCCCCCACACGCAGCGCGTAGAAAGTGACGTCGGGCGCGCGCAGCCGCTCGACCGGAAAGGCGTGGACCGAGCAGATCGGCGAATGCGCCGCCATCTGCGCGAGATGATATTCCAGCAACGCAGTGATATCCCCGCCGCTCAGATCATCCTTGGCGATCGTGACGTCGCCTGCCGTGCTACTCCGTGTCATAAGTACCCCCCCGTTTCCGGTCGATCGCATGGAACCATGCTTGCCGCACAGAGGTTTGCTTTTCTAGCCCCGGTTGTGCACGAGAGTTGAATTGCGCGATGCGGACAACCCGCCTAGTTCCGCATGCTGACCTGAGGAGCTGTCCCATGCGTCTTTCCCTGCTGTTTGGAGCCTTGTTGATGTCGCTTGCCACCCCCGCCGCCGCCACGCCCGAAGCCCCGGCAGAACCCGGCTGGTCGCTGGTGATCCATGGCGGCGCGGGAGCCATCGAGCGCTCGAGGATCACGCCGGAGACCGATGCTGCGGTGCGCACGGCTCTGGCCAAGGCGCTCGAGGCGGGATCGGCGGTGCTCAAATCGGGCGGCGCCGCGATGGACGCGGTGCAGGCCGCGATCCTGGTGCTGGAAGACGACCCCAATTTCAACGCCGGCCATGGCGCAGTGTTCACTTATGAGGGCACCAACGAGCTCGATGCCGCGGTGATGGACGGCGCCGAGCGCAAGGCCGGTGCCATCGCGCGTGCGCACCATACCAAAAACCCCATCCTGCTCGCGCGCAAGGTGATGGAAGAAAGCCCGCACGTCCTGCTTTCGGGCGAAGGCGCCGACCGTTTCTCGAAGGAACAGGGCCTCGAGCAAGTCGACAACGCCTATTTCGGAACGCCCGAGCGCAGGCGCCAGCTCGAGGAGCTCAAGGCCAAGAAGGTCGGCTGGTTCGATGTCGATCTGAAATACGGCACCGTCGGCGCGGTCGCGCGCGACGCACAGGGCAATGTCGCAGCGGGCACCTCGACCGGCGGCCTCACCGGCAAGCGCTATGGCCGCATCGGCGATTCGCCGCTGATCGGCGCAGGCACCTATGCCGACAACCGTTCGTGCGCGATCTCCGCCACGGGCGCGGGCGAGTTCTTCATCCGCGTCGGCGTGGCGCACGAGATCTGCACGCGCATCCGGATGAAGGCCGAAGCGCGCGCCGAATTCCTGGCGCAGGGGGCAGCCCGCGGTGGCAACACGCTCGATGGTCCCGCACAGGACAGGCTGCTCGCCGGCACGCTGTCGGCCGAGGAGGTGCAGGCCATCGCCGATGCGGTGATCGCCGAGATGGGCGCGCTCGGCGGATCGGGCGGGATCATCTATCTCACCCCCTGGGGCCATCAGGGCTACAGCTTCGACACGCCGGGAATGTATCGCGGCATGGCGGGCAGCGACGGCAGCAGCACCGTGGCGGTCTACGGCGACGAATAGGGCCTATCGCGCGGGCTTGCCGGCCTTGTTTAGCTTCGCCTTTTCGCGCGCGATGAACTCTTCCATCTTGGCTTCCATCACCGGCAACGGCACTGAACCCAGGTTGAGGAAGGTATCGTGGAACGGCCTCTGGTCGAACGCGGTGCCAAGCTCGGCTTCCGCCTTGGCGCGCATCCGGCGCAGGCTGAGCTCACCCAATTTGTAGGCGAGCGCCTGGGCCGGCCAGGAGATATAGCGATCGACCTCGGTCTCGACATCGCGCTGCGCAAGGGCCGTGTGGCTCGCGAGATAATCGATCGCCTTCTGCCGGCTCCAGCCCCTGGTGTGGATGCCGGTATCGATCACCAGCCGCACCGCACGCCACATCTCGAAGGTCTGGCGGCCGAATTCCTCATACGGGGTCTCGTACAGGCCCAGCTTGGTGCCCAGCCATTCGGTGTACAGCCCCCAGCCCTCGCCATAGCCCGAGAAATAGGTCTGCCGGCGGAAGTCCGGCCGATCGGGCGCTTCGAGCGCGACTGCCGCCTGGAAGCTGTGCCCGGGGATGCATTCGTGCAGCGTCAGCGCGGTGAGGTTGTACAACGGCCGCGAGGGCAGATCGTAGGTGTTGAACAGGCAGCTATCCAGCCCGCCGCGCCCAGAGGTGTATATCGGCGCGATGACATCGGGCACCGGCAATATGGTGAACCGATAGCGCGGCAGGAAATTGAACGTTTCCTTGAGCTTGCCGTCCATTCTTTTGGTGACATAGGCGGCGTAGGACAAAAGCTCGCGCGGGGTCTTGGCGTAGAATTGCGGGTCGGTGCGCAGGAACTGCAGGAACTCGGGGAAGGTCCCGGTGAACCCCGTCTCGCGCATCGTCTTCTGCATATCCGCATCGATCCGCGCGACCTCCTTGAGGCCGATGTCGTGGATTTCATCCGGGGTCAGGTCGAGCGTGGTGTAGAGCTTGATCTGGTCCTGATAGAACGCCTTGCCGTTGGGCAGCGAGTACGCGTCGATCTGGGTGCGCGCCTTGGGCATGTATTCGCCGCGCATGAAGCTGAGCAGCTTGGAATAGGCGGGCGCCACCGATGTCTGAATCGCCTTCAGCGCCTCGGCACGCAGCCTCGCCTGCTCGGCTGCCGGGATGCTCTCGGGCATCGTGCGGAACGCATCGTAGAACGGGTTCGCCTCGCCGGTGACGGTATAGGCCTCGATCGTCGCATCGCGGCCTTCGATGGCGACGCGCGGCACAGTATAGCCCCGCGCCAGCCCGGCGCGCATGTTGACGATGTTCTCGTCGAAATAGCGCGGCAGATCACCCATCCGCCCCAGATAGCGGCGATAGCTGGCGGCGTTGGCAAATCCCTGGCGCGGGTTCAGCCCGCCCCAGAAGAAGGTATCGCTGTTGAACGGCGCCTCGTAGGTCTTGTGCGTGATGCTGTTGGCATTTTCCCACACCGACTGGCGGAACACCGCGGCGTTGACCTGCTCCTCGGGCGAAAGCTGGTCCATCGCGATGGTATCGAGCTGGCGCAGCACATCGGTCCAATAGGCCAGCCGCCGCGCCTGCGCCTGGGCAGTGACGTCGCCCAGCCGGTCGCCCTGGATCCACCGACCGCCCTCCTTCACCCGCGCATATTCGGCCTGCCGCCATTCCCATTCGGCATCGTAAAGCGCCTTTAGCTTCGCATCCATCGGTCCGGGCGCCGACTTCGGCGAGGCCGCCGTGGCGGCGGGGGGCGCGGGAAGCTCCTCCTGCGCGGCGACCGGCACCGCCGGAAGGACTGCAGCGCCCAGCAGAAACGAAGCGAAAAGACGTGATGCGCGCATGTATGGAAGACCCCGGTTGGCAGTGTTCTGGTGCGCCGCATTAGACGCAGGGCAAGCTTTCGGGGTCAAGTGGCAAGACCGGGTTTTCGTATACAGACGTATGCAAGCTGCTGAAATCACTGATCCAACCAACCCGTCAGCCCCGCGCATGCGAGGGTCCCGCTTGTGCGCCGCGCTCAGCGTAAAAGCGGCATTCCCGCGTTCGCGGGAATGCCGGGTCAGGCGGGCTTGCGCTTCAGCAAGGCCGAGCGCAGGCAGCGGCACACCACTTCGTCGCGCTGGTTGATCAGCTCGTGGGTGAAGGTGACGATCCCCGCATTGGGGCGCGATCTGGACTCTTTCAGCTCAGTGACCTCGCTGGTCGCGCGCATCGTATCGCCGATGAACACCGGCTTGGGCATGACGAGCTTGTCATAGCCGAGGTTCGCGACCAACGTGCCCAAAGTCGTATCGCCCACCGACAGCCCGACCATCAGGCTGAAGGTGAAGGTGCCATTGACCAGAATCTGCCCGAACTCGCTCGCCTTGGCCGCCTCGACATCGAGATGCAGCGGCTGCGGGTTGTGCGTCATTGTGCTGAACAGCAGATTGTCGGTCTCGGTCACCGTCCGCCGGATCTCATGCTCGATCCGGTCGCCGACCTGCCATTCGTCGAAATATTTGCCTGCCATATTTCTCTACCTCAAGTACCCCTCTCCCTTGATGGGAGAGGGCTGCGCGGCGTCCCCCCTCTCCCCTCCGAGGGAGAGGGTTGCGAAGACTTATGAGCGAAGCGAATTAGTCGAAGCTGGGAGAGGGGGCAGCAGCGGTAGAATGATAGATGGCCTATAGGCCACTCACCCTCTTCCAACTTCGCCTAGCCTCGCTGCGCTCAGCAAGGCTGCGTATCCTTCTCCCGTCAAGGGAGAAGGTTTACGCGCCTCACTCCGCCGCCTCGATCCGCACCAGCAACGCCTCGACCTGCACCTGCGCACCCTCGCTGGCGTTCAATTCCGCCACCACGCCATCGAACGGAGCGACGAGCGAATGCTCCATCTTCATCGCCTCGAGCGTCAGCAATTTCTGCCCCTTGGTGACCGACTGCCCCGCAGCGACATCCACCGCGATCACCTTGCCAGGCATAGGGGAGAGGATCGAGCCGGAGGAGGCTGCGCCGCCCCCCGCCCCAACTGTAGAGCGCTGCGAGAAGAAATAGCTTTCCCCTTGATCGGTGACGATCACCAGATCACCCTCAAGATTAGATGATAAATCTGTGCTCGTATCCGCGTTCTTCGCGAGGCAATCGTATCGAACGCCATCTTCATAAAAGGAGAGCGTGTTTTGGGCTGGAGCATTTAACCGGAAACCAAAGTTTTCCTCATTATGGGTTGAATCGACGAAGTTGTACCATTCAAGCTGCTCTTGGCGAAAACGCCTTCCGGCTGTCTGAAGCACCAGATTGTTTGGTACAGGCCGAGCCGCCAGTTCTTCGCCACAACGCCCGATCAAACCTGTGTCGATCTCTCCCGATGCAAAAGCATCGAGAGCCAAGCATCGGAAAAGAAAGCCTTTATTGGTTCGCAGCCTTCCAACATATCCGCTATTCAATGTATCCATCAATGACTGACGGGCTTCTTCGCGGGTGTCCCCTCTGGCAATCAGCTTGGCAATCATCGGATCATAAAAGGTGCTGACTCGATCGCCCTCAGCCACAGCACTGTCTATTCGGGCATCGTAATCAAACAATAGGTGCTCAACCAAACCGGGGCTCGGCAAAAACCCCTTCGCCGGGTCCTCCGCATACAACCGCGCTTCCATCGCCCAGCCGTTGATGCTGAGATCATCCTGCCTGAGCGGGATCGGCTCACCACTCGCCACGCGCAGTTGCCATTCGACCAGATCAACCCCGGTGATCTCCTCGGTCACCGGATGCTCGACCTGCAACCGCGTATTCATTTCCATGAACCAGATGCGGTCAGCGCGCAGGCCTTCGGAGCCGTCGGCGATGAACTCGATGGTCCCTGCGCCCTCATAATCCACTGCCTGGGCCGCGCGCACCGCAGCACCACACACCGCCTCGCGGGTCGCTTCATCCATGCCGGGCGCAGGCGCTTCCTCGATCACCTTCTGGTGGCGGCGTTGCAGCGAGCAATCGCGCTCGAACAGGTGGACGACATTGCCGTGGGCATCGCCAAACACCTGCACCTCGATATGGCGCGGGCTTTCGATC
>JBKBTF010000053.1:0-24332 GCA_046291395.1 Blastomonas sp.
ACCCGCTGATCGCGCCGCTCGTCTATGCCGTGCCGGTGCAGCTGCTCGCCTATCACGTCGCCGTCGCCAAGGGCACCGACGTCGACCAGCCGCGCAACCTCGCCAAGTCGGTGACGGTGGAATAGGGACCGTGGGATAGAGGCAACTGTCTCTAAATAATCGATAAATCTACATGCAAAGAATGCAAGTGCATGGAAAACAATTGCACTTGTATGACAGCAGTTATGACCTATTTCCCGCTTCAGGAAGCAGGATGTCTGCACGGCCAATTCCAAAACACTTAATCAGGAGTTCGTCATGCGTATCGCATTCAATCTGGCCGCCGCTTTTGTCAGCAGCGCCGTCATCATGCTGGCCGTCATCTGAATCAGGGCCGCCGATACGTCGGCGGGATGGCCATCATTCCCCTTGACCTGCGGCAAGCGTGAACTCGCTGCCGCAGGCAAGGCGGAGCCCCGATCCCGGGCCAGATTTTCTCTTCCTTCACCTTGCGGCGATCAGCCCAACAGAGCGCCTGTGGTTACGCTTCGCTAACTTTGTTTGGCTAAACCGTGCGCGTGAACAGCACCAAACATAACCCGTCCACGGCCCGCAATCTCCCGGTCATGGCCATCCTTGGCCTGGCAGACTCGGCCGATGGCGACTGGGATCATTTCCGCGCGATCCAGTATACCGGACTTTCGCGCTATGCGATCCTGCGCGTGGTGACCAATCTGGTGCTGGGCCTGATGGTATGTCAGCTCTTTGCCGGATTTGTGCCCTTGTGGCAGCTGGCTGGATGGATGGCGATGCTGGGCGGCGCCCTATACTTTCCCGCAATCATTTACCGGCAGAGCGGGATGGTCAATCATGATCATGTCGCGCGCCGCTTTTTACTGCAGCTTGTCGCCGCCACCAGCCTGATCGCGTTCGTCTGGTGCATTCCCCTCCTCAGCTTTGCACCGCTGGCCGGTCCGCTAGAACTGGCGACCGTCTGGACCATCGTGGCGGCGCTGGTCGTGGGCGGAACGCTTCTGCTCAATGCCTTGCCGCTGGGCGCGGTGATGTTCAACCTGATCTTGATGATGGCATCGATCATCGCCTTTGCGCGTATCGGCGACATCGTGACCATTGGTGCGATCGTGTGCTTTTCGATCCTGCTCGCTCTGTCGGGCTTCGAAAACGCACGTGCCTTTTTGCTGTTCAAGCTGTCCGAAGTTGGCCTGGCCGAGAAGGACGAGGTCGTCAGCCTGTTGCTGCGCGAATTCGAGGAGGGCGATGCCGACTGGCTGTGGCAGATCGACGCGTCGCGGCGAATCGTCGCGGCCAGCCCGCGATTTGCCTTTGCCGCCGGTCGCGAGCCCAAGGACATCGAGGGCATGCCGCTCACCCAGCTTATCGCCGGCAAGGCTTGGGAGGCCGGCAATCTGCCGCCCAGCCTGCATGCCCTTTCCGAGAAGCTGACCAAGCGCGAGAGCTTCTCCAATCTGGTCGTCAAAGTGCTGGGCGAGACCAAGACCTTCTGGTGGGAGTTGTCCGCATCGCCACGCTATGACGACAACGGCACCTTTATCGGCTTCCGCGGTGTCGGCTCGGACGTGACCGAAAGCCGTGAAAGCGCAGAAAAAATCGCCCGGCTGGCGCGCTATGACACGCTGACGGGTCTCCCCAACCGGCTCCAGCTCACCGAAGCGCTCGACCGGGCGCTCAGCGAATGCGAGCAGTGGAAGACCCGATGCGGTTTCCTGATGATCGATCTCGACCGCTTCAAATCGGTCAACGATACGCTAGGCCATCTGGTCGGCGACCGTCTGCTGGCGCAGGTTTCGCTGCGGCTGCGCTCGCTGATGGGCAAGGACGAGATGTGCGGCCGCCTGGGCGGCGACGAATTTGGGGTTGTCATGCGCGATACCGGCGATGGGCAGCGGATTGCCGATCTTGCGGGAAGGATTATCGATGTGCTGTCGCGGCCCTATGAGGTGGACGCGCACACCCTGTTCATCGGTGCCAGCGTTGGCTCGGCCAATGGCATCCGCGATGGACGCACGGTCGAAACGCTGATGCGCAGCGCCGACCTGGCGCTGTACCAGTCCAAGGACGAAGGTGGCGGACGTCACAACGTCTACGAACCCAAGCTCCACAGCCATGCCGAGGAACGTCGGACCATGGAAATCGCGCTGCGCAAGGCGCTGGAGAAGGACGAGTTCTCGCTCGCCTATCAACCGGTGGTCGACGCCGCGAGCGAAGGTCTGGTCGGTTTCGAGGCGCTGCTGCGCTGGTACAATCCGGAATTCGGACAGGTCTCGCCGAGCCGCTTCATCCCGCTGGCGGAAGACGCGCGGCTGGTGGTACCGATCGGCAACTGGGTGCTGCACCGCGCCTGCCGCGAGGCGGTATCCTGGCCCGCCGATGTGCGCGTCGCGGTCAATGTGTCTGCAGAGCAGCTCTACGAGCTCGATTTCGTCGACACCGTGGTTGAGGCTCTGTCAGAAGCCGGGCTTGCCCCGCAGCGACTCGAGCTGGAAGTCACCGAAAGTGTTTTCCTGCGCGAAGGATCGCGCGCCGGGGAAACGCTGGATCGCATCCTGGCGCTTGGCGTCGGCCTGTCGCTCGATGATTTCGGTACCGGCTATTCGGCGCTGGGCTATCTCAGCAAGACCCGCTTTACCACGATCAAGGTGGACCGCAGCTTCGTCCAGGGCGCGGCGCGGGGCCTGCCCGAAAGCATCGCGATCATCCGCGCCGTCGTCGCGATGGCGGACAGCCTCGGCATGTCCACCACTGCCGAAGGTGCGGAAACCGAAAAGGAGGTCCGCGTCATCCGTGACCTCGGTTGCAAGAAAATCCAGGGATATTACTACGGCCGCCCGATGGCAGCCGAAGATGTCGCCGAACTTTTCGGCGATCATCGCGCTGCGGTGTTTGGCTAGTCCGGGCGGGCCGGATCAGGCGCGCTCGAGCACCGACTGGGCCAGCGCCTCGAACAGCCGCGCGCCGTCGGTCCCGCCGTGCTGCGGCTCCACCATCCGTTCAGGGTGCGGCATCATCCCCAGCACATTGCCCCGCGCGTTCAGCACGCCGGCGATGTCGCGGGCCGATCCGTTGACCTGCTCGGCATAGCGGAACGCGACCTGGCCTTCGCCCTCGATCCTGTCGAGAGTCGCGTCATCGGCAAAATAATTGCCGTCGTGGTGCGCCACCGGAATGTGGATCGTCTCGCCCGGCTGATACAGACCGGTAAAGCGGCTCGATGTGTTCTCGACATTCAGTGCCACGGTGCGGCAGACGAAGCGGATGCCGGCGTTGCGCATCAGCGCACCGGGCAGCAGCCCGGCTTCGGTCAGGATCTGGAAGCCGTTGCAGATGCCCAGAACCGCTACTCCGCGTTCGGCCGCCTCGACCACCGCGCCCACCACTGGCGAGCGCGCCGCCATCGCGCCCGAGCGCAGATAGTCGCCATAGGAAAACCCGCCGGGAACCGCGATCAGATCAAGGCCATCGGGCAGCGTCTGCTCGCCATGCCACAGCCGGATCGGCGCATGGCCGGTGACCCGCTCGATGGCCACAGCAAGGTCGCGGTCGCAGTTGGAACCGGGGAAGGTGATGACCGCCGATTTCATCAGGCCAGCTCGACGCGGTAGTTTTCGATCACCATGTTGGCGAGCAGCTTGCGGCACATCGCGTCGATGTCCTCGTTGCTGGTGCCATCGGCCAGGGTCAGTTCGATCAGCCGTCCGGCGCGAACATCCTCGACCCCGCCAAAGCCCAGGCCTTCCAGCGCATGGTGGATGGCGCGGCCCTGCGGGTCGAGCACACCGTCTTTCAGGGTCACATGGATGCGGGCCTTCATCGGCGTCCTCCTGGCAGAATGAATGGCCTGCCCTATACCGTCCGCCCGCAAAGGGGCAAGGGGGCTCGGCGCATTAACCCCAGTTCAGGAGATCTCCGGCTCCGGGCCATTAACCTTCGTTAACAAGTCTCCGGAAAGCAGTGGAGCATAGCCTTCCCTCGAAATGGGGGAATTATGGCTGGACTGGCTCTTGCAATGTTCGTCGCACTGTTTGGCTTTGGCCACCAACTCGTCGGGTGGACCGATCCCGAGGGGCATGTCCAGCTCGCGCTGTTCATGGCCTTCATCTTCGGCATCATCAGCGGCTATCGCACACGCGGGTGATGTGTGCGTGCGTCAGCGTGGCACCTGGTGGGTGGTGACGGGCGCTGGAGCCGAGGCAAGCAGCTCCGGGTCCGCCGTCCCGTCGAACAAGGATTGTACCAGCACCGCCCGTTCGGGAGGCAGATAGGTCCGCGCCAGATCGAGCAGGTCGTCCGCGCTGACGCTGCCGAAAGCCGTGCCGCCGCTGCGGAACCGCTCCAGCTTGGCAGGCTTGGTCTGGGCAGCGTCGACGATGCTCAGCCAGGCGGTATTGTCCTTCACCGAATTGGCGATGGTCTCAAGAATGGGTGTGCGGGCACGCGCGAGTTCGTCGGCAGCGATGGGGGAGGGCTGGGCACCAGCGCCCGCGACCGGAGCGGGTGCGGAAAGGTCTGCCGCGATCTGGCGGATGGCTCCCGCAACGCGCTCGACATCGCCCGCAGCCACATTGGTGCTGATCTGGATATAGCCATAGCCAGGATAGATCGACGAGGTGAATGAGCGCGCCGCCGGCGAATAGCTGGCACCCAGCTTCTCGCGCAGCTCATCTGTCACCTTGATCTGCAGCAGCCCCGCCAGCAGGCGCAGCCGCACGTCCTGCCGATAGTCGCGATCGTCGGTGGTCGGCCAGTAGAACTCGACGATCGCCTGATCGGCCTCGCCCTTGTGATGGAGCACGCGCGGACTGCGGTTGTCGGTAAAGCGGCGCGCGCGCGCTTCGCCATATTCGCGAAACTCCGCCTCGCGCTCGGGCAGGGCGCCGAAGGTCGCGGCCACTGCGGCAATCGCCTGGTCCTCGTCGATATCCCCCACCAGCCCGATTTCGATGGCGCCGTGCTGCAGCCGGTCGCTGATCGTGGCCTTGAGATCATCGAAGGTCAGCCGCTCGAACACCGCGCGATCCGCCAGCGAGAAGCGCGGATCGTTGTCCGACAGGATTGCGCCGATCTGGCTTCCGATCGCGCCTTCGGGCGTGGCATTCAGCCGCGCGTAGAAATTGGGCAGATAGCTGCGATACTGGTTGATCGCCTCGCTGCGGTAGCCTGGATGCCGGGTGAAGGCGGTGAGCACCTGCATCTGCAGCTTCAGATCGTCGGGCGTCGTCGCCAGATAGCCGCCCAGATAATCCTCGCCCGACCCGAAATTGAGCGCGACCGCCCGGCCGGCGAAGATCGAGTAGAGATCATCCAGGCTGTGCGCCTCCAGCCCGCCGCGCACGAAGATGTTCATCAGGCTGGTGGCTTCAGGGTTCTCCCGCGACGACAACAGGTCGCCGCCGTCGATCCGCAGCGAGACGAGCACACGGTTCCGGTCGAAATCGGTCTTCTTCAGGTTGAGCCGGACATTGTTGGCAAAGCGGATGGTGCGGATGCCCAGATCGTCGATTGTCTTGTCTTCCACCACCGCGCCGGGGCTGCCGAAATCCTGATAGGCAAAGGCCTGCGCGTCGCGCACCTTGGGCTTGTCGACCCGGGCCTTGCGCGAATCGGCAAATGCTGTGCGGATGCCTTGCGTGCCCCCTGCGGGGTCGATCTTTGTCGAAAGATGGATCAGCGGTTTGTCCAGCGTGCCGAAATCGTCGCGGATCGCCTTGCGCAGGGATCTGGTGGTCAGGCTGTCGCGGAGCGCGCTGAAGCGCTCCAGCTGGCTTTCGGGCGTGGTTACGATCATTCCGTCCTTGGCCATTGCCAGAATCTGGTCGGCGAGTTGGTCGTTTGCCCGGGTCTGCTTGCCAAGCACCGCATTTTCATAGCCGGTAGTGAAATTGGCGAGCTGCTCGGCCAGTTCCGCATCGGTAAAGCCGTATCGCAGCGCCGCGCGGACCTCGCGTTCGGCGGCTGCCAGACCCCGCTGCCATTCGCCATCGCGTGTGGCTACGTTCAACACCGACTGGTTGGCGATTCTGTAGACATCCGATCGCCCGATCGACGCGCCGACAAACGGGGCGTCCTCCTGCCGCGCAATCCGACCCAGCCTGCGACCGATGATGTTATAGCCAATCGCCCGGGTCAGCTTCGCGCGGCGGGTGGCCCGGTTGTCGGGCTGCTCGACATAAGGCGAAAAGCGAACGACCGTGGCCACTTCGTCGATCGCGGGGTGCGCAAAGATATTCGCCTCGTCCGCGCGCGCAACGTCGATGCGGCCGAGCGGAACGTCGGGCGCCTCACCATGCTTGGCCTGCCAGTTGCCGAAACCGGCAATGATCTTGGCCTCGACTTCGGCGACATCGACATCACCCACCACCACCAGGGTGGTGCGGCCGGGCGTGTAATAGCGATCATAGAAGCTGCGGAACCGCTCTGCAGGCGCGGTCTCGATCACCTGCCTGTCGCCGATCGGTGACCGAGTGGCGAGCAGGGTTTCAGGCACGGAGAACGCAAACAGCGATTCGCGATTGCGCTGCGCGTAATTGGCGCGGGTGCGCAATTCTGACAGGATCACACCGCGCTCGCGATCGATCGCCTGGGGTTCAAAGCTGATCTCGCTCGCGGTCTCGCGCAGCAGATACAGCGCGGTATCGACCGTCTCTGCCTGGACATTGGGCAGATCGAGCAGGTAGCCCGTCTGGTCATAGCTGGTGAAGGCGTTGGTATCCGCGCCAAAGGCCAGCCCCAGCCGCTCGAGGATCTTGACCATTTCGCCTTCGGGCACGTTGGTGGTACCGTTGAACGCCATATGCTCGATGAAATGGGCCAAGCCCCGTTCGTCATCCTTCTCGGCGGTGGATCCGACATTGATCAGCATCCGCATCACCGCAGTGCCCGGCGGGGTGGCGTTCTTGCGGATGGCGTAGCGCATGCCGTTGGGCAGCACGCCAAAGCGGATCGCGGGATCGGGCGCCAGGTCGGTGTCGGCATAATGCCATGCTGCGGCAATCTCGGCCTCGTCGCGCGCGGCGATTGTCGCGGTCGTCTCTTCGGACGCAGTTTCGGCAGGCGCCGTCTCGACAGGCGCAGTCTCGACAGGCGCAGTCTCGACAGGGGCGGGGGCGTCCGGAGTGGCGAGCGATGGTGCCGGGCAAAGCGCAAGAGCCGCCATGGCCAGCCAGGCCAGCGCCGAACGTCCGGTCACATATGAAAGCCTCTCGCCTCGATCCATCTCCGCCCGCTTGTTGTTCGCTTGGGCGGAAAATGTTGCATGGGCGCAACGCCCTTGCAAGATGACGGACGCGTAAAGCTGTCGGCGGCGTTAAGGCGCTTATTTGCCCTTGCGGCGGCGGTGGCTGTCGAGATCGAGCACCTCGTTGTCGCCGCCCTCGTTGAGCAGCCCCAGACGCCGTGCAACCTCCTGATAGGCCTCGACTTCACCGCCCAGATCACGCCGGAACCGGTCCTTGTCCAGCTTTTCGCCGGTTTCGATGTCCCACAGGCGGCAGCCATCGGGGCTGATCTCGTCGGCCAGGATGATGCGCGAGAAATCGCCGTCGAACTGGCGGCCGAACTCGAGCTTGAAATCGATCAACCGGATGCCGATCGCGGCGAACATGCCGCACATGAAATCGTTGATGCGGATCGCCATCGACGAGATGTCCTGCATCTCTTCCTGCGTCGCCCAGCCGAAGCAGGCGATATGCTCTTCGGCGACCAGAGGATCGCCCAGCGCATCGTCCTTGTAGCAATATTCGATCAGCGTGTGCGGCAGCGGCTGGCCTTCTTCGAGCCCCAGCCGGGTGCAGATCGATCCGGCGGCGACATTGCGAACGATCACCTCGATCGGCACGATCTCGACCTGGCGGATCAGCTGCTCGCGCATGTTGAGGCGGCGGATGAAATGCGTCGGGATGCCGATATGCGCCAGCCGCGTGAAAACATACTCGCTGATGCGGTTGTTGATCACGCCCTTGCCGTTGATCGTGCCCTTTTTCTGGGCGTTGAACGCGGTGGCATCATCCTTGAAGTACTGGATCAGCGTGCCGGGCTCGGGTCCTTCATAGAGGATCTTGGCCTTGCCTTCGTAAATCTGGCGGCGGCGGGTCATGGGCACTGGTCTCCGATAAAATGCATGACGCCCCGGTGCGGCGGCCAAAGCGCGCAGAGCCGGGGCGTTTTCAGCGCCGCTATAGACGCTTGTGCGGACGCACGCAATTGCGCTGTCTGATAGGACTATCTGGTTAGCGCACCGCAAACCTTGCATGGTATCGTTGCAGTCAAACCGATGGGGCTAAGAACATGGATATGAACGTCAAGATCGACCACAAGCAGGCGGTGGCGATTGTCACCATCAGTCGTCCCGACCGGCGCAACGCCGTCGATGCCGCGACCGCGCTACAGCTTCACGATGCGTTTGCCACGATCGATGCCGATGACAATGTCCATGTGGCGATCCTGCACGGCGCTGGCGGGCATTTCTGCGCAGGCGCGGATTTGAAGGCGCTGAGCGAGGGCGACAAGCGTCCCGTCACCGATGCCGGAATGGGACCGATGGGGCCGACGCGGATGCAGATGACCAAGCCGGTGATCGCCGCGATCGAGGGCTATGCGGTGGCGGGCGGCATGGAACTGGCGTTGTGGTGCGACCTGCGGGTGATGGCCGAAACCGCGCGCATGGGGGTGTTCTGCCGCCGCTTCGGCGTGCCATTGGTCGATATGGGCACCATCCGGCTGCCGCGGCTGATCGGCCAGTCGCGCGCGATGGATCTGCTGCTGACAGGCCGTGAGGTCGGCGCTGCCGAAGCGCAGGAAATGGGGCTGGCCAACCGGGTGGCGCGGCACGGCGGCGCGCTCGAACTCGCGGTCGAACTGGCGACCCAGATCGCGGCCTTCCCGCAGACCTGCCTGCGCGGCGACCGGGCCAGCGCGCTGGCGCAATGGTCGCTGGATGAGGCAGACGCAATCGCGCTGGAGGCACAGCTGGGCCGCGCGACGATCACCAGCGGCGAAACTCTCGAAGGCGCAGGCAGCTTTGCCGGCGGCAAGGGGCGGCACGGGTCGTTCGCCTGAAGCCGATCCAGCGCGAATTTTTCCCCAGAAAACCGGGCCAACCCTCTCGCCTTGCCGCATCGGCGCTGCTACGCGCCTGAAGCATGGCTAAAGACGCGAGCGCCGGGTCTGGCGACGATATCCCCGAAATCGAGAACACGTCCTTCGACCGCGCGCTGTCGGAGCGCTATCTCGTCTATGCGCTCTCGACCATCACAGCGCGCTCGCTGCCCGATCTGCGCGATGGCCTCAAGCCCGTCCACCGCCGGCTGCTGTGGGCGATGCGGCAGCTGAAGCTCGATCCCGCCAGCAGCTACAAGAAAAGCGCGCGTGTCGTCGGCGATGTCATCGGCAAATACCACCCGCACGGCGATGCCTCGGTCTATGATGCGATGGTCCGGCTCGCGCAGGATTTCGTGCTGCGCTATCCCCTGGTCGACGGGCAGGGCAATTTCGGCAATGTCGATGGCGATAACGCTGCGGCCTATCGTTATACCGAAGCGCGGCTGACGCGCACCGCGATCGAGCTGATGAGCGGGCTCGACGAGGGTACGGTTACCTTCAAGCCGACCTATAATGGCGAGGAGGAAGAGCCCGAGATCTTCCCCGGCCTGTTCCCCAACCTGCTCGCCAATGGTGCCAGCGGCATCGCGGTGGGCATGGCGACCTCGATCCCGTCGCACAATGTCGCCGAGGTGATCGACGCGGCGGACATGCTGATAGACGATCCGGATACCACGCACGAGCAGATCATGCAGGTGTTCCACGGCCCGGACTTTGCGACAGGCGGCCTGCTGGTCGACAATGCCGAGACGATTTCGCAGGCCTATCGCACCGGGCGCGGCGCGTTCCGGCTGCGCGCGCGCTATTCGACCGGCAAGGACTCCGATGGCAACTGGGAACCGCACGGAATCGAGCGACTGCCCGGCGGCACCTGGCAGCTGGTGCTCAGTGAAATTCCCTATCAGGTGCAGAAGGGCAAATTGATCGAGCAGATCGCGACACTGATCGCGGACAAGAAGCTGCCGATCCTTGCCGATATCCGCGATGAATCCGACGAGACGATCCGCATCGTGCTCGAGCCCAGAAGCCGCAATGTCGATCCCGACGTGCTCAAGGACAGCCTGTATAGGCTCACCGATCTGGAAATCCGCTTCCCGCTCAATCTCAACGTACTCGACGAGACGCGCACCCCCGGGGTGATGGGAATCAAGCCGCTGCTCGAATCCTGGCTGCGGCACCAGATCCTGATCCTCACCAACCGCAGCCGTCACCGGCTGGACAAGATCGCAGCGAGGCTCGAGCTGCTGCGCGGCTATATCATTGCCTATCTCAACCTCGACCGGGTGATCGAGATCATCCGCACGATGGATGAGCCCAAGCCGGTGATGATGGCAGAGTTCGAGCTGACCGACCGGCAGGCCGAAGCGATCCTCAACATGCGGCTGCGCTCGTTGCGCAAGCTCGAGGAAATGGAGCTGCGGCGCGAGCACGACGCGCTGGTCAAGGAAGCGGAGGGGCTGGAAAGGCTGCTCGCCAATCCCGGTCTGCAGAAAAAGCGGTTGAAGAAGGATCTTGCGACACTGAGAGCGCTGTATTCCGAAACCACCGTTCTGGGTCGCCGTCGCACCGATCTGCAGGAAGCGGCGCCCGCGCGCGAAATCCCGCTCGAGGCGATGATCGAGCGCGAGCCGGTGACGGTGATCCTGTCGCGGCGCGGCTGGATCAAGGCGATGAAGGGCCATGCCGACCTCGCGGTGCCCGAGATCACCAAGTTCAAGGAGGGCGACGGCCCCGCCTTTGCCTTCCACGCCCAGTCGACCGACAAGCTGCTGATCGCGCTCGACAATGGCCGGTTCTATACTCTGGGTGCGCAAAATCTGCCCGGCGCGCGCGGCTTTGGCGAGCCGGTGCGCAACATGCTGGACATGGAGAACGAGGCGCAGATCGTCGCGGTGATGCCCTATGATCCGGCGGGCAAACTGCTGCTTGCCGCCTCCAATGGGCGCGGTTTCCTTGCCGAAATGGCCGAGTTGATCGCCGAAACCCGCAAGGGACGTCAGGTGGTCAACCTGAAGGCAGGCGTCCGGCTGAGCGTGATCCGCATCGTGCCTGCCAGTGCCGACCATGTCGCTGTGGTGGGCGAGAACCGCAAGCTGGTGGTGTTCCCGATCAATGAGCTGCCGGTGATGGCGCGCGGGCAGGGGGTGCAGCTCCAGCGCTATCGCGACGGTTCGCTCTCCGATGCCACGACCTTCCGGCTGGAAGAGGGCCTGAGCTGGACGATGGGCGGCGACAGCGGACGGACACGGACCGAAAAGGACATGGGATTATGGCGCGTCGCGCGCGGTGCGGCCGGTCGCCTGCCGCCCAACGGCTTCCCGCGTAACAACCGTTTCGACGGGTGAAGAACTAGGAGAAATCTGACAGTTTTTTACCGCCGTTTAAGTTAATTTTACATTTTCGCGGCTACGTCGGGGGGATATGGCCAGCCCCACTCCGCCTTCCAATGCCCGCGTCTCGTCGACGTCCGCCAAGCCGCGGCCAGCGCGCGCGCCTGGCGATCATCCCGGGTTTGCGGCGGTACTCGACCCGCTGCCCATTCCCGCAGCAGTGGTGATGCGCGCTGATGATCTGCCCCAGATCGTGATGGCCAATCCCGCGTTTGTTGAGCGTCAGTTGATGCCGGGGGCTGCTGCTGAAATTGATCCCAGGCTGCTCGCCGAACTCGTATCGGTGGCCAGCCGAAACGACAGCGGGAAGGCCTGCCGCCCGTGGACCTCGACTGATCCGGTCAAGACCCGGCGCTATGATGTCACCGCGGCGCGGGTCGAATGGGCCGGGCTGGAGTGGCCGCATTTCCTCATCAGCCTGATCGACCGCACCGCGGAGATCGAAACCCATAACAGTTTCCGCCGCGAAACCATGCGCGACAGCCTGACCGGGCTTCCCAATCGCGCGGGCTTTGAGGATCTCGTCGAGACCCGGTTGGCAGAGCATGGCAGCGATGGACGCCCGGCCGCCACCGGATTTGCCATCATCACGCTGGATATCGCCCGGTTCAGCCAGATCAACGAATGCGCCGGCGGCGTGGTGGGTGACGAACTGATCATCACTGTCGCGCGCCGCTTGATGGGGCGGGTGCGCAAGACCGATGTGATTGCCCGGATCGGCGGCGATGAATTTGCGCTGTTCGTGCCGCTGCGCGGGTCCAATCCGCGCGAGCTCTCGCGGATCATCACCCGCATCCGCGACATCTTCGTCAATCCCTATCGCTTGTCCGATCTGGAAATCCAGATCGACGGGGCGATCGGAATTGCACTCAGCAAGCCTGGCCTCACCGATTGCGCAAATTACATCCGCCAGTCACAGATCGCGCTCAAGCGCGCCAAGCGGACCCGGCAGGCAGAAATCTATACTCCCGAGGAGCTCGACAAGGCGCGTCGCCGTTTCACGCTGGAGACAGAGCTCCGCAAGGCGATCGAACTTGACCGGCTCGAGCTGTATTTCCAGCCGCTGATCGACATGAGCAACGGCTTCGTCACCGGGTTCGAGGCGCTCGCCCGCTGGAAGGACCCCGATTACGGCATGATCTCGCCGGTCGAGTTCATTCCCGTGGCCGAGGAATGCGGGCTGATCGTTCCGCTGGGCCGCTGGGCGCTCGACCGGGCGTGCAAGGTGCTGGGCGAGTGGGATGCGCGGGCCGGCGAGGTGCTGCCGATCAAGGTCAGCGTCAACGTCTCCGCCACGCAGTTCGCGCGCGACGACATTCCCAGCATGGTCGCCAGCATATTGCGCGCGAACAAGACCCGGCCCGAGCGGCTGTGCCTGGAACTGACCGAATCGGTGGTGGTCAGCGATCCTGCCCGCGCTGCCAAGGTGATGAGCGCGCTGCGTGCGCTCAATGTCTCGCTGGCGATGGACGATTTCGGCACTGGCTATTCGAACCTCGCTTATCTGCAGCAACTGCCGATCGATGTGCTCAAGATCGACCGCAGCTTCGTGACCCATATGCTCCAGGAACGCGACAAGGTCGCCATCGTCCGGGCAATCCTGTCACTGGCCAGCGCGCTGGGCATGGAAACCACCGCCGAAGGCATCGAGACTCTCGAAATCGCCCAGACGCTGGCAGCCTTGGGCTGCTCGTTCGGTCAGGGCTATTTCTACTCGCAGCCCGTCCCGGCAGACGAGGCCTATGAATACATGATCACCCGGATGGGCTGATCAACGACCAGCGACTTCGGTCGCGATGGCGCGGATGCGCGCGGAATCCGGGAAACCCTCGGCGATCCAGCGCCGCCGCGTCTCGCCCAGCACCCGGGCGACATCAGGTCCGGCATGCACGCCCAGCGCCAGGATGTCGCGCCCGCCCAAAGGAAAATCGGGAACGGTCCAGCCCCTGAGGCTTTGCCATCCGGTCTCCAGCGCATCACCGGGTCCGCGCAGCAGCAACCAGGGAGCAACGATCTCGGCTGGCTGTACCGTCGCCGCCACCTGTCGCGCCAGCCCTGTCCCAGGCCAGGGCGTGGCATAGCGTGCCAACGTGATGCGCTGCGCCTTGGACAGCCGCAACCGCGCCGCGAGTGTTTCGGCAATCTGGGCATCGACGGGCAGCAATGCGGCGAGGCGCAGCAATGGATCAGCCGGTGCGTCGACCAGCAGTTCGCGCGCCAGCAATGTCTCCAGCGTTGCCAATCCATCGGACGCCATTTCGGGAAGGATGACCCGCCAGATACCTGTCTCGTCCATCAGCTGCGCCGTGCCCAGGGGAGATGCCCCGCCGAGCAACAGCAGCAATTCCCGCGCAATTCGCTCGCGTGACAGGGCCTTCAACCGGTCGGCATGACGGGCACAGGCCTCCAGCGCGCCAGGGTCGGGCGTCCCGCCGAACCGCGCGTGAAAGCGGAAATAGCGCAAGATACGCAGGTGATCCTCAAGAATCCGTGCGTCGGCATCGCCGATGAACCGGACCAGCCGGACAGCCAGATCGTCCTCGCCGCCAAAATAGTCGGTCACCTCCAGCGTGCGCGGATCGGCGAACAGCGCGTTGATGGTGAAATCGCGCCGCGCCGCATCTTCCTGCCAATCGTCGGTGAAGGCGACCTCGGCACGGCGGCCATCGGTGGTGACGTCACGGCGCAAGGTGGTGATCTCGACCGGACCTTGCGGCAGGACCGCCGTGACCGTGCCGTGATCGATCCCGGTTGGCACTGCCCTGATCCCCGCCGCCTCCAGCCGGGTGATGACCGCATCGGGAAGCAACCGCGTGGCGATATCGACATCAGCGGCGTCGATATCCAGCAGGGCATCACGCACCGCGCCGCCGACATAGCGGCACCGGTCCCCTTCCGGATCGAGCGCTGCGAGCATCGCGGCGATGTCTTCGCGCTGCGTCCACGCGGCGCTGATCCTGGTCACGCCATCACCCCTTCCAGCCTGCGCGACAGATTGGCGATGATGCCTGCCGTCACGCCCCAGATCCGCCGGCGCCCCCACATGATCTCGATATAGCGGCGTTCGGCGCCTTTCCAGTGGGTGGTGTGGTGGACATGGTTGGCAGGGTCGAGCACGAACGCCAATGGCACCTCGAACCAGTCGGCGACTTCGCCGGGATTGGGGGTGTAACTGAGGTCCGGCGGGATGACGGCAAGCACCGGCGTGATGGCAAAGCCGCTGCCGCTGCGATACATGTCCGCTGTACCGATCACCCGGACATTGTGGGAGGCCAGCCCCAGTTCCTCGTCCGCCTCACGCAGCGCGGCTGCCACGGCGTCGGCGTCGTCAGGGTCGATCTTGCCCCCGGGAAAGGCGATCTGGCCAGGATGACTGCGCAGATAATCGGGCCGCTGGGTCAGGATGACGCCAGGTTGGGGCCGATCGGTTACCGCGATCAGCACCGCTGCCGGGGTGTGGGTGCCGCCATCGGGATCGATATGCCGCTCGTCCTCCCCCGTAAACCCGCAGTCGGCGCTGGCGGCAAGAGCGCCCGCCAGCCTGTCGAACAGGCTCATGCCGGGGCGATCCGATCGAGCCGGAAGCAGGTGCCATCGCTCCAGATCGGCAGGCCGGCCGTATCGGCGGCACCTTCGGGTTGGTCGGCCAGCGCCAGATCGACCAGATCATAATAGGCCTGCCGCTCGATCCGCGCCTCCAGCGCGCGCCACAGCGCCAGATAGGGCCGCGGTTCTTCCAGAGTTCCCCGCAGGATCAGCGGTCGATCGTTGCCGCACACTACCAGTTCGTCGGTATTGAGCCGGAATGCCAGTTTCCTCTGCGCGCCGCTGCCTTCGGACTTGACCTCGACCGCCAGCAAAGGCGCATCCTCGACCTCGATCCACTGCTTTTCGAACGGCGTGACCAGCGCATAACGCCCGTCATCCTCGCGGCGCAGGACGCTGGCGAACACGCGAACCATCGCCGGACGCGAAATCAGACCGCCCTGATGGTACCACCGGCCGTCCGAAGTGATGCGCATATGACTGTCGCTCTCGGACTGTGGCGACCATTGTTCGACCGGGGGAAGCTTGCGCGCTGCGACCAGCCCGGCGATCTCGGCCAGTGACAGGTCCTGCATTTCGGGTGGCGGATCATAAGGCATTGTTTGACCAGATAAGCATGCCAGGCGCGCGATGCAAAGCCCCGCGCCTGCAAACGCCGGTCAATTGTGCCGCCAGGGGCCAAGCATCCCACGTGCAGGCATCACGGAATCGGGCCGCGCCAGTGCCAGCAACCGGTGCTGCTCATAGGGTCCGGGGAGCGACCAGCCGCCAGTGCGCTCTGCGCTGAAACCGAAACGCGTACCGTAATATTCGGGATCGCCCAGCAGCACGAGCGGCATTTTTTCGCCCACGCCCATCGCCCCGAAAACCGCCGCCATCAGCGCGCGGCCAATGCCCTGGTCCTGATGATCGGGCGCGACGCCCACCGGTCCCACCAATATCATCGGATAGGCAAGGCCATCGGGATCGGTGAGCGCCGCGGGCCAGCACTGGATGGTGCCGACAAGATAGCCATCGGCATCCAGTGCGGCAAAGCTCAGCGCGGGAAGCGGCTCCAGTCCTTCGCGCACGCGATATATAGTGCGGCCTGTGCGTTCGGGCCCGAACACCTGATCGAGAAGCTCATCGACCCAGGTCGCATCGACCTGATCCAGCGGGATGATAGTGAATTCGGTCATTTGTCCAGACGGCTATGCATGAGATCAGGGAGAGTGCGCCCTTAGGCAGATGGCCTCCCCAAGTCGAGCGCGATTTCCCCTGGAGGGACACCGCGGCCTAATCGAATTGCCAAACCGGCCCGGCTTACCTATGTGTCATACGGGCAACAGGGGGACTGCATGGAAGACATTGAAAAACCGCACGGATCGATCTGGCTGGCACGGTTGTGCCTGTTACTGGGTGCAGGTGCGGTGATCATGGCGCTGGTAGGCGCGATCGGGGCGGGGCAGGACTGGTGGGGCAAGCTTGACGGGTTGAGCTTTGTGAGTGCCGCCGTGGTGGTCGCACTCCTGGGTCTCGTGATGTCGCTCATCGTGCTCTTGCTCTATCGCAAAAGGGGCGGCACGATCCGCAACCTTACCCTGGCGGGGCTGGTGTGCTCGCTCGCCCATCTCGGCTTTATCGGCTATTGGGTGAACGTGGGCATGAACGTACCGCAGATCCACGACATCACCACCGATCTCGATAATCCGCCCGAATTCCAGGTGCTCAAGCTGCGGCCGGACGATTTTGCCGATGTACCCGGGCGCGGTGACCCGAAATATGCCGGTATGGATGCGATCGAGCGCTGGAAGCTACTGCACAGCAAGGCCTATGGCGATATCCGCACCATTACAGTGCCGCTCCCTGTCGACAAGGCGGTGGCGCTTGCAGAACAGGTCGCGCTCAAGCGCGGCTGGGAGATTGCCGCGTCCAGTCCCGAGGAAGGTCGGCTGGAGGCGGTGGACACCGTATCGCTGTTCCGCTTCAAGGACGACGTGGTGGTCCGGGTCCAGCCGGGGCCGGGCGGGCTGACCAGCCAGATCGATGTTCGTTCGGTCTCGCGGGTGGGCCGCAGCGATCTGGGCGTCAACGCCAAGCGCATCCGCGGCTTCCTAAAGGATATTCAGGCCGCAGCCCCCAAATCCTGATGTTGCACAGCGGCCGGGGTAGCTAGGCCGGCGCAACCGCCTTGATCGATGCCTGTTCTACCCGCGTGCGATCCGCCAGCATCAGGGTCGAACTGGCCTTGGCCAGCACTTTGCCCGCCGCATCGAGCAGCTGTCCCTCGAAGAAACAGGTGCTGCGTCCGCGCCGCTCGACCCAGGCGCTGGCGGTGACGAGCCCCGGCCGGGCGGGCGCAAAGAAGCTGACCTTGATTTCCAGCGACATCGGCACGAAATCCGGACCGCCCATCGCCATGGCAGCGTGCGCCATGGCCGCATCGATCCATCCGGTGACAAAACCACCCTGCACGACACCTCCTGAATGGCACATATGCTGCCCCGCGCGATATTCGATCGTGGCACGACCTTCGCAATGGAGTTCGACGATCCGGACAAGGCCCATGGTGGCGCTGAGATCAGGCGCGGCAGAGGAAGGTGTATCGGTCATGGGGCACCGTCTGTTTATGTTCGTGGACAGCCAAACGCCAAAGCCATGACATGTCAAACGGTCAATGCCCCGTGCAATGGGGAACCATGCCGGTGTTCCCCGGTATTTGCAGTAGCCGAACAGGAGCGAACCCCATGATCCCCATCCGTCCTTCTTTTACTGCATCCCTGCTCGCGGGCACCCTGGCGCTTGGCGCATGTGGCAGCGAAGCCCCGACCACGCCGCCTGTCGACACCGCTGCCGACAGTAGCGCGACGGCTACCGCCACGTCTCAGCAGGCCATGGCCAGCCTCAAGACCGCCGATGGACGAGACGTGGGTACGGTTACCGCGACGGAAATGGCAGGCGGCATCAGCATCGCTGTCTCGGCTACCGGACTGACCCCGGGTGATCGCGGCATCCACGTCCACACCACCGGACAGTGCGATGGACCTAAGTTCGAGACGGCCGGTGGCCATTGGAACCCGGTCGGGGCCAAGCATGGTCTGAGCAATCCGCAAGGTGCCCATTATGGCGATATGCCCAATCTCACGATCGCCAGTGATGGCACCGGCAAGATGGAATATATGATCCGGGATGCGGGTCTTGCAGAGATGCTCGATGACGATGGTGCGGCGCTTGTGATCCACGCCGGGGCCGATGACCAGATGACCGATCCTGCCGGCGATAGCGGTGACCGGATCGCATGCGGCGTTTTCGGAAGAGGCTGACCGACTTATTGTCTGCGGTTGGTGTAGTCGATCCGGATCCGCACCCATTCGCCGACCTTCGACACCCCACCCACACGTGGCGGCCTGACGCGGAATTGCCAGGCTGCCGCCATCACGGCCCGGCCAATGCCTGATCCCGGCGGCGATTCGCCAAGCTGCACGCAATCCTCGACCCGGAAATCGGGGACGGTGCGGCAAGCTATCAACGCCCAACCCGGGCCCCTGGCGGTTGACAGATACCCCGCCAGTTCGTCGGGATAGGGCTCGCGATACCAGGCTGCGGCGTAAAGCGGCTCGCCGTTGGGCCCTGATCCGCTGACCCTCTCGCTGTCGCCGGGCACGCCTTTGTCTGCCGGGCCATAGACCCTGCCGGGATTGGCCTTGGGTTTTGCAATTTGCGGCGCGGCCTGGGGCTGGGCAGGCTGTGCGGAAGGAACGGGAATGACAGCCGGTGGAACCGGCGATGGCTGCGGCGCTACCACCGGGCTGGGTATCTCGGACGGTGCAGTCTCGGTTTCCTGCGGCTGGGGCGATTGCGCCGCATCCTGGGCGGGTTCGGGGCTCTGTTCTTCGAGGGGTTCTTCGGATGGTTGCTCGCTGACGCCGAACACGGTCAGTTGATCTTCCTGCGTTCTGGTTGCCGGCGGTGCTATCGACAGCGACAACAGGGCGAGAATGATCAGCACCTCAGCGATCAGCGCGAAGAAGAATCCACCCGTGCGTTCACCCAGGCGCGAGTGCAGCCACTGCGTTGCCCGCTGCCTCAGTCCGGGTCTTTCGCCCGAGGTTTCCTGGAATGATTCGGTCAGCGGCAAGAGGGCTCGTTTGCTGCGGGGCCTTGAGGGGACGGTCCGTTATGGTGCCGCTTGTCGGATTCGAACCAACGACCTACCGCTTACAAGGCGGTTGCTCTACCAGCTGAGCTAAAGCGGCGTTTTGAGGCGCGTTTGCGCCGCGTCCAATGCTCTATTTGACGCCAAAGGTCCAGCCTTCAGTGACGCGGATCATCTCATCCAGCGCGGGCGGGTTCCAGAAGCTTTGCCACAGCGCATCATCGCGCGCGGCGTATCGCAGCCACGCTGCAGTGATCAGCGCGTCGGTGCTGTGGTCATCGTGTGCGATCAAGGGTGCGGGAGGCCGCGCGCCAAGCTGGTCCAACGCGCGGTGCAGCGCATCGGCATCGCGCACCTTGCTGCGCGCGCGCCCTAGCCCGGCGGCACGCGCGGCGATGCTGGTGTAGATCTCGATGATCACCGGGCCGGCTGCGGGCACCGGATCGAACGGCCAGATCGGGATGCGGCCCGCCAGCCTGTGCAGCACCCGCATGCCGGTAAGGCTGGATTTGCCGACCTGCGCCGCGCCGACCAGATTGAAGCAACTCTGGCTGTTGGCCTGGCCGGTCAGCCGCTGGTGCCGCTCGACTTCGCGCAGTCGGCCAACTCCCGCGGCACCGAAGCGATCCCCGGTATCGCCCTTGCCATGGCGGAAATAGCGCCGCGCCTCAGCATGATTGACGAAGCCGCCAGCACCAAGATGCTCGTCGGCTGCGCACAGCCCGTCGACCAGGGCCCAAAGGCCGCGCGCATCGGCGGGGCATTGATCCCAGCCGGGAAAATAGCCGCCCGCGTCGACGAACGGGAAGGTCGGCGACAGATCGAGCCCGATCAGCATGTCCGTGCCCGCTTGCGCGTGCGCCAGCAGCCAGTCGAGCGCGGCACCGCGCGACCAGCCGCCCTGAGGCCGCAGCAGCACCGGACGCGCGCCTTCATCCGCCTCGATGGTCGCGAGCGCCAGGCCTTTGGGCCGCGCCACCGCCTGGCCCGACCAGTCGAAACAGGCATAATGCTGGAAACGGCGCACGGCTCAGCGGATGTGCGTGAGCACTTCTGCGGTGAACCTTGCGATGTCGAACGGATCGGGGCCGGTGTCATAGCCGCGCCGAACGATCACCAGATCGCGGCTGGGGATGATCACCAGAAACTGACCGCGATTGCCCAGAGCGGCAAAGGCATCGGCAGGCACGCCCTCGCTGGCGTTCATCAGCCAGAAGCTGGCGCCATAGCCGAACGGATTGCCTTCCGGCTGCGGGCCGCTGGGACGGGTGACGTAATCGCGCCAGCCTTCGGGCAGCACGCGCTTGCCGTTCCAGCTGCCGTCAGCCAGATACAGCAGCCCCATCCGCGCCATATCGCGCGCGGTGGTCCATACTTGGCTGGAGAGGATGTAGTTGCCCTGCCAGTCGGTTTCCGCCCAGGTGCGGGTCATGCCCAAAGCGTCGAACATCTGGTGCGGGTGCAGATCGGGCGCGGCATCGCGCGCGGCGAACGTGGCAAGCAGAATGTCGTTGTTCGAATAGCGGAAGGCGGCGCCGGGCTGGTGCAGCATAGGCCACAAGGTGGTCCACTGGCGCACGTCGCCAGCGGCCATGTACACAGCGTCAGTGCGGTTTCCTGGGCTATCGCTGACCAGCCCGCTGCCCATCCGCAGCAGATGATCGACGGTGATCGCGCGGCGCGGATCGCCTGGCACATTCCATTCGCGCACTGGCGTATCCGGGATGGCAAAGCCCTTCTGCCGGACATAGCCGACATAGGTCCCCGCGATCGACTTGGCGACCGACCAGGTGCGCTGTGCGGTGTGCATGTCGTGCCCAGGCTTGTAGCGCTCCTGCACTATCCGGCCCTTGTGGACGATCACGACGCCGCTGGTCTCGCCGCCGAATGCTTTTGCGTCGAACGCGCTTTCTACCAATGTGTCGAACGGCGTGATCATCATGATCCGCGGGTCGCTGGCATTGGCATCGCCCAGCGGCCAGGCCTGTGCATCGGCGCTGCCCGGCTGTGCCCGCTCGAGCTGCTCGGCAGGCAGGCGGCGGCCGTCATTGATCCATCCGATCGGCATCGAGGTGCATCCCGTCACCGGATTGTGCCGGGCGACGCGCGGCGGCATGTCGTCGGCAAACGCGACGCTCACCTGGTGCGCGGGCTCATCGACGTCGGCCTTCAGCGTCGGCACGATCGAGGCGATGTGCGGATAGATTCCGGTGAGCTCATCCGCCTCGATATCGGCCATCGTCTTGTTGCCGTTCCACAGCCCCGAACACACGAACTGCGCCTTGTACCCTGCCGCCTGCGCGCGATCCATGCGGGTCGGTTCGGCGGGAATTGTCGGCTGGCCGAGGGCGGGGGCGGAGATAGTGGCAAAAGCTGCAATGAGCAGCAGGCGCGGCTTGAAAGACATTAGGGGCAGTTGCAAGATGGTGTCTCCAGGTGGGGTGCGCCTATCATGCAGTTTGAATGGGACGAAGCCAAGCGATTGGCGAACTTGGGAAAGCACAAGATCGATTTCGAGGACATCGCAGATGTCTGGAAGGGTGATTTCATAGATGTTGTTGGCGTACGGATTGTCCAGGGGGAGCTGCGGATTCTGGCGCTCGGGGTGATGGAGGATGACGTCGAGGTCATCGCCGTGGTATATACCGTGCGCAAAAGCTCGATCAGGTTGATCAGCGCGAGGCGAGCAAGAAAGAATGAGCGACAAGTTTTCAGATCGCGTTTCGGCTATGGGCGATGATCGATCGCAGACCGATCGGGCATACCTGAAGGCCATGACCGAGGAGGACATCGAAGCGGCCATCGAGGCCGACGATGATACATTCGCGTTGGCGCCTGATGATCTGAGGGCAGATGGTCCGGGTTTCAAATTCGCGCTGGGCGACGACAATCTTTGGCATTGGCGGTTCTACGATGAACAGGGTGCATCAGTGGCCCAAAGTGGCCGCGGCTATTCTACCACGATGGAAGCCATAACTGCGGCTAAAGAAATGCTCCGCATCGTCTCAAAAGCCGCCTAACCCTTTCCCTTTCGCAGTTCCTCCCAGTGCCGCATCCGCTCGGCGATGCGCGCCTCGTATCCGCGCTCTACCGGCTGGTAGAACCTCTGCGGGTCCATCTCTTCGGGCCAGTAGTCCGCGCCGGAAAAGCCCTCCGCCTGGTCGTGGTCATACGCATAGCCCTTGCCATAGCCGATGTCCTTCATCAGCCTGGTCGGCGCGTTGAGGATGTTGGGCGGTGGCATCAGCGATCCGGTCAGCCGCGCATTTTTCCACGCGGCTTTCTGCGCGGCATAGATCGCGTTCGATTTGGGCGCGGTGGCGCAATAGAGGCAGGCCTGCACGATCGCCAGCTCGCCCTCGGGTGAGCCCAGGAACGCATAGGCATCCTTGGCGGCGAGGCACTGGATCAGCGCCTGCGGATCGGCCATGCCGATGTCTTCGCTGGCAAAACGCGTGATCCGCCGCAGCACATAGAGCGGCTCCTCGCCCGCCACCAGCATCCGCGCGAGATAATAGAGCGAGGCCTGCGGATCGGACCCGCGCATCGCCTTGTGCAGCGCGGAAATGAGGTTGTAATGCCCCTCGCGATCCTTGTCATAGACCGGCATCCGTCGATGCAGCAGCGCCGCCAGCCCTGCCGGGTCGAGCGGCGTATCGATCTTCACCGCGAGCAATGTCTCGACCTGGTTGAGCAGGAAGCGGCCATCGCCATCGGCCGAGGCGATCAGCGCGGCGCGGGCATCGTCGGTGAGCGGCAGCGAGCGTCCGGTCAGCGCTTCGGCGCGCGCGATCAGTTCGCCTAGGGCCGCCTCGTCGAGCCGACGCAGGATCAGCACCTGGCTGCGGCTGAGCAATGCGGCGTTGAGTTCGAACGAGGGGTTTTCGGTCGTCGCACCTACCAGCACCACCGTGCCGCGCTCGACGAACGGCAGAAATCCGTCCTGCTGCGCGCGGTTGAAGCGGTGGATTTCGTCCACGAACAGCAAGGTGCGCTGGCCCGCGCCAGCCATCTTCTCGGCTTCGGCAAACGCCTTCTTGAGATCGGCCACGCCCGAGAACACCGCAGAGATCGCGACGAACCGCATCCCCGTCGCTTCGCCGAGCAGCCGCGCCATGCTGGTCTTGCCGGTGCCGGGCGGCCCCCACAGGACCATCGAGGAGAGTTTGCCCGCCGCCACCATCCGCCCGATCGCGCCTTCGGGACCGGTCAGGTGATCCTGGCCGATGATCTCGCCGAGGTTGGCCGGGCGTAGCCGGTCGGCCAGCGGCGCATCGGCTGCGGGAGCGGTGGAGGCTTGGGAAGGGGTATCGAAAAGGTCGCTCATTGCCGCAACGCTAGCTGTTGGAGGCGACAGGGGGAAGGGGATGAAAATTCATCCGTCGCACAAACAGCTCTTGTCAAACTGTATCTAAGATATATCTTAGAGCCATCGAGACATGCAGGAGACAGAATCGATATGAGTATGCGTTTCAAAATGGGCGGTGGCCCACGCGGGTCGGGTAACCCCTTTATCGCGATGAGCTTCGGCCGCGGCGGGGGTCGTGGCTGGGGTAGTGATTGGGACATCGGCAACTGGAGCTTCGATGGCGGCGGCCGGGGTGGCCGCGGCGGCGGAGGCGGTCGCGGTGGACGCGGGCGTCGGCGGATGTTCGACAGCGGCGAACTGCGCCTCGTGCTGCTCGCACTGATCGAGAAGGAGCCGCGCCATGGCTATGACCTGATCAAGGCGATCGAGGAGATGACCGGCGGCGACTATGCGCCCAGCCCCGGCGTGGTCTATCCGACGCTCAGCCTGTTGGAGGACAGCGGCCTGATCGCGTCGGTCGAAACCGAAGGCGCGCGCAAGGCGTTCCGCATCACCGATGCCGGTGTGGCGGAACTGGCGGAAAAGCGCGACGAGGCCGATGCGCTGCTGGCGCGTCTTTCCGATGCTGGCGAAGAGCGTGAGCAGCGCGCGGGCGGGCCCCAGATCGGCCGCGCCGTCGGCAATCTCATGGCCGCGATGGCGCACCGCCTCGCCAGCGGCGAGACCGATGCCGAGTTCAAGCACCGGGTCGCCGAAATCCTCGACGAAGCCGCACAGAAGATCGAACGGCTTTGATCCTCTCCCCTCCCGTGAACGGGAGGGGCAGGTCCGGCTTGCC
>JBKBTF010000054.1:0-24101 GCA_046291395.1 Blastomonas sp.
GGTGGTACCGTCACCGGCGATGTCGTTGGTCTTGGAAGCGACTTCCTTGACCATCTGCGCGCCCATGTTCTCGAACTTGTCCTTGAGTTCGATTTCCTTGGCGACGGTAACGCCGTCCTTGGTGATGCGCGGAGCGCCGAAGCTCTTGTCGATCACGACGTTGCGGCCCTTGGGGCCCAAAGTCACCTTGACGGCGTCAGCGAGGATATCCACGCCGCGCAGAATGCGTTCGCGGGCGTCGCGGCCAAACTTTACGTCTTTAGCAGCCATGAGTGTGTTCCTTTATGTCGATTGAGGTCAGTCGGGTTGATCGGATGGATCAGCCCAGAATGCCCAGAATGTCGCTTTCCTTCATGATGATCAGGTCTTCACCATTGATCTTCACTTCGGTGCCCGACCACTTGCCGAACAGGATCTTGTCGCCGACCTTGACGTCGAGGGCGATACGATCGCCATCCTCGTCACGGGTGCCTTCACCGATGGCGATCACTTCGCCTTCAGAGGGCTTTTCCTTGGCAGCGTCGGGGATGATGATCCCGCCAGCGGTCTTTTCTTCGGCTTCGATGCGGCGCACCAGAACCCGGTCGTGCAACGGACGAAATGTCATGCGTTAAGCCTTTCCTTGCGTCACTGAAATTAGTGAAACCCCCTGCGCGGCAGGCCCGTCTAACGATGACCGCGTCCGCGATTAGCACTCTATCGGGGTGAGTGCTAACGAAGCGCTAGATAGCGCTCGCCAGCGCGCGGTCAACCCATGGCAGAAGGAATTTTTTGCGTGGGGAGAGGAAACGGGGTAACCTCCTGTCCATACGGGACGAACGGATGGACGGACCACCACGCCCCGCGTGATATCCGGTCCGATTGCGACCCTGACCTGAAGGATGATACGATGTCGAATTCCATGTTGACCCTGGGCGCTGCAGCCGCCGCCATGCTCGCTGCCGCTACCGTTGCCGCCACGCCCGCCGCTGCTGCTGGCCAGAAGGAAAAATGCTACGGCGTCTCGCTCAAGGGCAAGAACGACTGCGCTTCCGGCCCCGGCACGTCTTGCGCCGGAACCTCCACCGTCGATTATCAGGGCAGCGCCTGGAAATATGTGGCGAAGGGCGAGTGCGCGAAGATGGGCGGTTCGCTGACCCCGCTGAAGGGCAACACCAAACCCACGCCCAAGGGCTGATCGCACGCGATGGTCGAAGGCCCGATGATCCTGCCTCTCGATGCGGGCATCGGGCTCAAGCCGGCCCACTATCGCGACGTTCTGGAGCCCCAACCGGGTTGTGCCGCACCCGCATGGGTCGAGGTCCACCCGCAGAACTATTTCGTCGATGGTGGGCCGCCCCATCGCTGGCTTGCCGCCATTGCCGAACGGCTGCCGATCAGCTTTCACAGCGTCGGTCTGTCGATCGGCACGGCGCAGGGGCTGGATGAGGACGAGCTCGAACAGCTGGCCGCATTGTGCCAGCGTTACAATCCCGCCAGCATTTCGGACCATTTGAGCTGGTCTGGCAACAGCTCCGACCGCTACCCCGATCTGTTGCCCATTGCCTATACCCGCACCACGCTCGATCATGTCGCAGGCCAGATCGGACGGGTTCAGGATCGCCTCAGGCGCCCGATCCTGATCGAGAACCCGTCGCGCTATCTGTCGTTCGCGCATGACGAGATGGATGAGGTCACGTTCATCCACGCTTTGTGTGCAAAGAGCGGGTGCGGACTTTTGTTTGACATCAACAATGTCGAGGTCAGTTGCACCAACCTGCAAACCGATCCATTCGCCTATGTCGACGCGATCGACCCTGCGATCGTCGGCGAAATCCACCTCGCGGGCCATGCCACCGAGTGGCACGACAACCGCGCACTGTTGATCGACGATCATGGCAGTCCGGTATCGGACCTGACCTGGCAGCTGTTCGAGCGGTTCATCGGCAGGGCAGGGGCCAGGCCGGTGCTGATCGAGTGGGACGCCGATGTGCCCGATTATGCGGTCCTGATGACCGAGGCAGGCAAGGCTGGCGACCATATGGCGCGAGCGTCTGCCCGGCTGCTGCAGACGGCCTGAGCCGATGTCCGATCTGGCAGACGATCAGGCGCGCTTCGTCGCGGTGCTGCAGAAGGGGCCCGAGGCATTTCCTTCCGGGCTTTTCGCTGGCGACCCTGATCGCGCGCTGCTCGGTCTGAAGGCGCACGCCAACACCATCAGCCACGCCCGTCTGGTAGCACTGGAGCAGACCTATCCGCGTACGTTGGCGTACATCGGCCATGACGCATTCAACGCGCTTTCACGCGATTTCATCGATGTGCCCGAGGTGCGCAAGCGCAAGCTGATGGGAATCGGCGAAGGATTTGCCGATCATCTTCAGCATAACGCTGGCGACCCGCTGGCGTCAGACCTCGCCAGGGTTGAGTGGGCATGGCTGCAAAGCTATCACGCTGCAGATACTCCGGCGCTGCAACTTGCCGATCTGGCGCAATATGACGAGGCGGGGCTGCTGAGCATGCCGGTGAGCCGACACCCTGCTATGCGGGTCGTGGAGATCGCCAGCGACGTCAACGGCCTGATTCCGGAGCTGGCCGCGGGCGGCAATGTCACCGCTGCGATACTCTTAACGCGGCCCCAGGAAACGGTACGTTTGCTCGGGCTCAGCGCCGCACATGCGGAAATCGCGGCACACGCAAAAAATTGCGCAAACATGGGTAACCTTCTGCAGACTGCTATCGAAACACTGGGCGAGGCAGAGGCCTTGCCTGCGGTCTTTGCCTTGATGGAGGCAGGCGCGCTGGCAAGGCCGGGGGGCTGACGCCAGGTTCGGATGTTGGGGCGACAACGGTTTTCGTTGGCCTCTCGACACCCGTGCAAGCTCGGTAACCCGGAAATTTCCGAAGCCTTGACGTATTCAGGCCCAACCGGAAGCCTTGCCCATGATTTCGCTAATCCAGCGCATACTGGCGCTGCTCGATACCCGTTTGCTCGAAGGCTTTGCCCTGCTGGTCGCCCGGCTTGCACTAGCGGCGCAGTTCTGGCGCTCGGCACGGACGAAGGTCATCAATGGCAGCTGGCTGCAGATCGATCCGATCACCTTCGACCTGTTCCGCGACGAATATCATATGCCCTTGCCTGAGGTTTCCGGCGTGCTTGCGACCTATGCGGAGCACGGGCTGTCGGCACTGCTCATGCTGGGGTTGGCGACGCGTTTCGGCGCGGCAGGGCTGCTGGTGATGACCGGGGTGATCCAGCTTTTCGTTTATCCTGGTGCATTCTGGACCCCGCATGTCATGTGGTTTGGCCTGGCGCTGGTGCTGATAGCGCGCGGCGGAGGGATTTTCGCGCTGGACCGGATGTTCGACCGGGTGTTTGCAACGAAGGGCGCACCGTCCTGATGCTTGCCGCTTTTGCGATCTCCGCGTAGGTTTTTGCCACATGGCCAGTCAGGATGACATGCTGCGGCAACTGATGCTGGCTGCGCAGGCAGGCGACCAGCAGTCCTATGCGCGCCTGTTGCATGTATGCCAGGCGTGGCTGACGCGCTATTTCGCCGGGCGCATTCCGCCTTCGCAAATCGACGACCTGGTGCAGGAGACGCTGATCTCGGTCCACCGCAAACGCGCGAGCTATGACGGCGAGCGCGCCTTTCTGCCGTGGCTGGCGGCAATCGGGCGGTATCGCTGGATTGATCACCTGCGCAAGGTCTACCGCGCCAACGAAACCGGGCTTGATGACGCCCTCCACGCCGCGCCTCAGGATGATAGCGTGGTCGATAACCTCAGCGTCGATGCCCTGTTGCAGCAAATTCCCCCACGGCAGGCTGAAGTCATCCGGCTGGTCAAGATCGCAGGCTACAGCATCACCGAAGCTGCGACACGCACCGGTCAATCTGAATCGCTGGTCAAGGTCAACATCCACCGCGGCATCCGCAGGATGAGCGCCTTGATAGAGGAGTTGTAACCTTATGGGCGTCGCGACCGAAACCTTTCCGTGCAGATTGAGCGCCGCCGAGGCGGCTGCGCAGGCTCATGGATCCGCCCCATGCTGCGCGACACGAACTGGATGTAATCATGGTTAAGCACACTTTTGCGCCGGATGGTTTAGGCGTGGACCGCTTCAATATCGACACCTTGGTGAGCGATCTGGTGCCCGTGCGGCGGATCCGCCTGCGCGAGGGAATGGCCATTGCATTGGCCATGATGGCCGTATGTGCGCTCGCAATCGGCCTTCGGCTTGGGGTGCGGGGCGACCTGGCAAACGGCGCTCTGCACTGGATGTTCCTGCTGCGCTCTGCCGCATTGCTGGGGCTGGGGATAGCGGCTGCAGCGGCCGCGTTATCGGAATCGACGCCCCTGGTTGGCGGCGAGCGCCCCGGTATGTGGAAATGGGCTCTTGCCGTTGCCGCCCTCTTTCCATTGGGTGCAGCGTTTGTCTGGCTGGCCGATATCCGCTCGATCGATCAGGCGCAGCGCCTGCTTGACCCGCAATATGGCATGCAGTGCCTGCAGATGAGCGCGCTGTGTGCGGTTGCCATCGGCATGGCCATGACGGCGTGGCTCAGGCGCGGAGCCCCGGTCTCGCCTGAGCGAACCGGGTGGCTGGTCGGGCTTGCGGCGGGAGCCCTGGGCACGGCGGCCTATAGCATCTCCTGCAGTGAAAATGCGGTCGTCTATATCGGCACATGGTATACGCTGGCGATCGGAGGCTGCGCGATCGGGGGGCGGGTTGTCCTCACGCCATTGCTGCGCTGGTGAGCGTCTTTCCAGCCGGGCATCGAACTGTGTCAGCCGTCTGTCGTGCGAACCGGTGGCAAATTGGCCAAGCTGCCCCTAGATAGGGCGCTGGGGCATATCCGCCCGTAGCGGAGCATATCGGATCATGGGTTTTGTCAAAGGCGCCTGGAAGGTGCTGGTGGCCATCAAGGACGGGCTCGTCCTGCTGGCCATGCTGTTGTTCTTCGGCCTTATCCTTGCGGCTCTGTCGTGGCGGCCCAACCCGGCTGCGGTCACCGATGGCGCGCTGCTGGTGAAACTTGATGGCGTGATCGTCGAAGAACCGGAAAATATCGATCCCTTGGCGGCCTTGATCGGCGGGCAGGCCCCGCTAAAGCAGTTCCGAGAGCGTGATGTCATCCGTGCGATCGATACCGCTGCTCAAGACGATCGCATCAAGGTGATCGCGCTTGATCTCGACCGGTTCATGGGCGGCGGGCAGGTGTCGCTCGAACAGATCGGCGAGGCGCTTGGCCGCGCCAAGGCGAAGGGCAAGCCGGTCTACAGCTTTGCGACCTTCTACAGCGATTCCGCCTATCTTCTGGCATCGCACGCCAGCGAAATCTGGATTGATCCAATGGGCGGCGCGGCGTTTACCGGCCCAGGAGGCTCGCGCCTCTACTACAAGGATTTTCTCGACCGCTTCAAAGTGACCGCGCACGTCTATCGCGTCGGCACCTTCAAGAGCGCGGTCGAACCCTATCTGCGCTCCGAACAGTCGCCCGAAGCCAAGCAGGCCTTGCTTGCGGTGTATGAGCCGATCTGGGCCAACTGGCAGGCCAATGTGAAGAAGGCGCGGCCCCAAGCGGATCTGGCCGGCTATATCGCTGATCCTGCTGCCGCCGTGACCTCGGTCAACGGCGATCTCGTCAAGCTGGCGACAGACCGCAGGATCATCGACAAGGTCGGGGACCGCACCGCTTTCGGCAAGGGCGTCGCCGCGCTGGCAGGTGCCGATAAGGACGAGGGCCCGGGTACCTTCAAGCACACCAGCCTGGCCGACTGGGTTGCGGCCAATCCGCCCAAGACCGGCGGTGACGAGGTCGGCGTGATCACGATCGCTGGCACCATCGTCGATGGCGAGGCCGGACCCGGCACCGCAGGTGGCGACCGAATCGAAAAGCTGCTCCACGAAGGACTCCAGCGCGACAAGCTGAAGGCTCTGGTGGTCCGGGTGGATTCTCCGGGAGGCTCGGCGTTCGCGTCCGAACAGATCCGCCGTGCGATCGAAACCTATCGGGGCAGGAAGATACCGGTTGTCATCTCGATGGGCAATGTCGCGGCGAGCGGCGGCTATTGGGTCGCGACCGCAGGCGACACCATCTTCGCCGAACCCTCCACCATCACCGGCTCGATCGGCATCTTCGCGGTGCTCCCCAGCTTCGAACGCGCGCTGGCCGAATATGGCATCAAGGCGGATGGCGTAGCGACCACCGATCTTTCGGGTCAGCCCGATCTGCTCGGTGGTTTCAACAGCACCGTCGACACCTTCATCCAGGGCTCTATCGAGCACGACTATCGCCGGTTCCTCGGCCTGGTCGGCAAGGCGCGCGGCATGACACCTGCTCAGGTCGACAACATCGCGCAGGGCCGTGTCTGGGATGGCGGAACCGCGCGCCAGATCAAGCTGGTCGACCGGTTCGGATCGATCGACGATGCCATAGCCGAGGCAGCGAAACGTGCGAAGCTGAAGGACGATGCCTATTCGGTGCATTATCTGGAAACCAAGCCCGATGCGTTTGAGCAATTCTTCAAGGGCCTGTTTGCCCCGGGCGACGATACGAAGCAGGCGCGGGGACTGGTGGCGCAGCTTGCCTGGCGACAGCAGGCAGCGCTGGGGCAGGTGATCGGCGATCTCGACCTGCTCAGCGGAGCCCAGGGCGTGCAGGCGTGGTGCCTGGAATGTTCAGGCGCCCTCCCGCCACGCACGACGGTCAAGGCGGGTGCTGGCTGGTTCAGCAAGATCTTCGCGGGCCCTGGAACCTGACAGGGCGGACCTGCGTAACGGTTGGAGCAACCATCCATCCGTTACGCAGGAGGCCATCATGGCTCAGGACAGCGACCACCCGAACGCCGACAAGGAAATGGGCGAGGGCAATTACAAGGCAGCGCAGAACTACCGCGAAGCGCAGGAAGACTTCGCTGCCGACAAGCAGAAGGTCAAAGACAAGGCACGCGAAGCCGCGGACGCTCTTGACGGTGCCGAAGGTGACGAGCTGAAGCAGGCCGAAGCCGCCGCCCGTGACGGCAATTCCGCCTGACGAATGCCCCCCGTCGCACTTTGGCAAAGCGTCCGGCTGCTGGGCACACCCAAATAGACCTAGCCAATAACCATCCAATCCCGCTAAGGCAGGCCGGATGGACGCTCATCTAACATTCAAGGCCACCGGACTGGTAATGGCGGGCGGCGCTTTGGGTGCCGCACTGCGTTTTCACGGCACACTGCTGACGGTCAGGCTGGGCTACGGCGGCTATCCCTTTGCGACACTCTGGATCAACGTGTTCGGCGGGCTCGCGATGGGGGTGCTCGCCGCCCTGGTGTTGCGCGGTCAAGTCGGTGAGCCGTTGCGCTTGTTTCTGGCGGTGGGCGTGCTTGGCGGGTTCACCACATTTTCGGCCTTCAGCCTCGAGCTGTTTCAGATGATCGAACGTGGCCAGATCATGGCCGGGCTCGGCTATGCCCTGCTGTCGGTTTGCCTGTCAGTGGTGGCGCTGGCTGCCGGGCTTATGGCTACGCGGGGGCTGACATGAAGCCTCCTGTCCGCAAGACCGCAATCAAGCGCGCAGGCGCGGCGGGCAAGCCGGTAGCTGCGGCCCCGGCCACCACAATCCACAGCGCGAGCGAAGCGCGCCAGTTCACCATCGATAGCGATGACGACGGCATCCGGCTCGACCGCTGGTTTCACCGGCACCTGCCCGATGTGAACTTCAACCTCGTCTCGCGCTGGGCGCGCACCGGCCAGGTCCGGCTCGACGGCAAGCGCGTCGGCCCCGGCGACCGCATAGTGGCCGGGCAGACGATCCGCATTCCTCCGTCGGAAACCGAGCCCGAGCAGCAAACGGCGCGAGTGGTGCCCAAGACATTGAGCGACGATCAGATTGCCTATGCGCAGTCGATGGTGATTCACCGCGACCGTGCTGCCCTCGTGGTCAACAAGCCTCCGGGACTGGCAACCCAAGGCGGCACCCGCACCCATGCGCATGTCGACGGGCTGGGCGAGGCGCTGATGTTCGACAGTGCGGTGCGCCCGAGGTTGGTTCACCGGCTCGACAAGGATACATCGGGCGTGTTGCTTCTTGCGCGCACGCCGGGCAGCGCAGCCTATTTCGCCAAGCGCTTTGCCGGACGCAATGCGAAGAAGGTTTACTGGGCGCTGGTCGTCGGCGTGCCCGATATCTATTCCGGCCTCATCGAACTGCCGCTCGCCAAGCAGCCGGGGACCGGCGGCGAGAAGATGCATGTCGACGAAGAGAATGGCCAGCCGTCGCGCACCGCCTATCAGGTGATCGAGCGCGCCGGATCGCGCGCGGCCTGGGTCGCGCTGCAGCCGTTCACAGGACGCACCCACCAGTTGCGCGTGCACATGGCGGCGATCGGGCACCCGATTGTCGGCGATGGCAAATATGGCGGGCAAAATGCCTTCCTGACCGGCACGATCAGCCGCAAGATGCATTTGCACGCGCGCCGGCTAAGGATCGCGCATCCCGACGGCCCGGCGCTCGATGTGACCGCCGAACTGCCCGAGCATTTCGCCGAATCGATGGAGAGCCTCGGCTTCGATCTGTCGCTGGGCGAGACCGCATTTGCCGATGAAGGGCCGGAGCCTGCCACCCGCGAGGTCAAGAAGCAGCAGGCGCGCGCGCACGCCAAGACGATCCGCAAGGAACGTCGCGGCGAGCGCCGCAGCCGATCGGGCGCCGCTGCCCCGGTCGGCAAGGGCAAACCCGCAGGCAAGGGCAAGCCAGCGGCCGCCGCCAAGACTGGTCTCCGGTCCAAGCCTGTTGCGCCGCGCGCTGCGCCCAAGCGGACACCCCCGCGTCCATGACGAGCCGACTTGCAATCTTCGACTGCGACGGGACGCTGGTCGATAGCCAGGCGAATATCTGCCGGGCGATGGAAATGGCGTTCGCCGCCGAAGGACTGGAGCATCCCGATCATCACCGCGTCCGACGGATCGTCGGCCTGTCGCTGGTGGAGGCAATGCGCGTGATGCTGCCCGAGGCCGAACCCCAGTTTCACGTCGTGCTGGCCGATCATTACAAGAACGCGTTTCACGAGCTGCGGGGCAAGGGCTCGCTGCAGCAGGAGCCGTTGTACGACGGCCTGCCAGAGCTGCTCGACCGGCTCGACGAGCAGGGCTGGATGCTCGCAGTCGCCACCGGCAAGTCAGATCGTGGACTCGACTTGTGTCTCACCCATCACGGCATCCGGCATCGCTTCGTGTCGCTGCAAACCGCCGACCGGCATCCGTCCAAGCCGCATCCCTCGATGATTTACCAGGCCCTGGTCGACGCAGGCACGCAGCCCGAACAGGCCGTGATGATCGGCGATACCAGCTATGACATGGCGATGGGCGTGGCCGCGCAGGTCCGGGCCATCGGGGTCGACTGGGGCTATCACGATGCCGCCGAGCTCACCCTGGCCGGGGCGGACAGCGTCGCCTATACGATGGACGAGCTGTTCGACCACATCGCCGGGCGCGGCGCATGACTCCGCAAGACCGGCAGGCCCGCAGGCGGTTCTTCGTCATCGGCGCAGTGCGGCTTGCCGGAGCGCTGACCATCGCAATGGCGGTTGCCATTTCCTATGGCCGGATCGATGGCATCCCCAATGTTCTGGGCTACGCGCTGCTGGTGGTGGGCATAATCGAGATGATCGTCCTGCCCCAGATCCTGGTTGCGCGATGGAAGTCTCCCCCGACAGAATGATAGCCAAAGCATGAAGCGTTTCTACAAAACCGTTTCCGTCGCCGGAACGCCGGGCGGCCAGCAATTGCTGCTGGATGGCCGCTCGGTCAAGACGCCCGCGCGCGCATCTCTGGTGCTGCCCAATCCGCTCCTCGGACAAGCCGTCGCAGAGGAATGGGAAGGGCAGGGCGAGGAAATCGTCATAACCTCCATGCCCATGACCGGCTTTGCCAACGCCGCGATCGATCGCGTCGCGCCCGATCCTGACCGTTTTATCGGCGACATCGTGGCCTATGGCGAAACCGACACGCTGTGCTACCGCGCCGACCCAGGTGATCCGCTGGCCGAACGACAGCAGAAGGTCTGGGAGCCGATTCTGACCTGGGCCGAGCAACGCTATGACATAAGCTTGGTGAGGGTCGCGGGGATCATCCACCAACCGCAGTCACAGCACAGCCTATCCCGCCTGCAGAGCGTGGTTTCGAGCTTCAACCCTTTCGGCCTGGCTGGTTTGTCCACGCTCACCAGCATCAGCGGATCGCTGGTGGCTGCGCTGGCATTGCTGGAAAACGCCTATGATTCCGGGATGATCTGGGATGCTGTCTGCCTGGAAGAGCTTTGGCAGATCGAGCTCTGGGGGGCGGACGCCGATGCAGAGGCAACCCGGCAATTGCGCAGGGTGGCATTTGACGATGCGCACCGCTTTTGCTCTATGGCCCAGGATGCCAGCGGGGAACGATAGGGTCATTCGAGCGTTCTCAGTTTGTTGCCATCTTTATATCAGGTGCTGCGACCGATCTGCGTTCCGGGTTCCCTAGCCTTAGATCGGTTGCGCGTGCACCGCTTCAAGGAGAAGTCTCCCAATGACGAAATCTGCGATTTCCATACTTTTTGCCTCCAGCGCGCTGGTTCTTGCAGGTGCCCCTGCGTTCGCTCAGGAAACGGCGCCTGCTGATCCGGCAGCCCCTGCTGCGGCCCAGACCCAGCCAAATGCCGGTGCCCAGACCTCCGCCACGCAGCCCACTGCAGAGCAGGTTGAAGCACAAAACAAGGCAATTGCCGATTTTACTGCAGCGCAACAGGCTCAGGCCGCTGGCAACCACGCCGAAGCTGTCGCAAAGCTGGAACCAGCACTTCCCGTGATCCGCGAGATTGTCAGCCGGGATCCCAACAGCATCCAGAACGCGGGCTTTCTCGCCAGCGCACTGACGATCACGGCAAATTCTCAGGGCGCGATGGGCAATATCGACGCCATTCCGCCGCTGTACACCGAAGCCGCTCCGTTGTGGATGAAGGTCTATGAATCGGACAAGGCCAATGCCGGCGTGCGCGGCACTTTGGTGTCCATTCTGGTGAACCTGGGCAACTTCAACCTCAATCAGCAGAACAAGGCCGCCGCTCAGCCGAACTTTGAACAGGCGCTCGCGATCGTCAAGGAAGGTCGCGCGACTGATCCTGCCAACGCTGAACTGGCGAATGCCGAGTTTTCGAGCCTTATCGGTCTCAATCAGTCGACCGGTGAAGCAAGCTATCTCGAGCAGGCCAAGCCGATCGGCGAAGAACTGCGCGCCAAGGGCGCCGTCAGTGCGGCTAACAAACCCGCTGTCGATGCCATCCTCGGCGCCGCCTGATCCCGGCGTCACGTAGCAAGAAAAGCCCCGCCGGAAACGATCCGGCGGGGTTTTTTGTGTCAGAAGCCTTCGTTTTTCTCGGCTTTCTCTGCCAGCAATTTCGAGATGGCAAAGCCATGCTTCTTGAGACCCTCGACGATCTTGGGCGTTCCTTCCAGCCCCGCCCAGAACATCGGACCGCCGCGATAGACCGGCCAGCCATAGCCATAGATCCACACCACATCGATATCTGATGCGCGCTGCGCCATGCCCTCTTCGAGGATCATCGCGCCTTCGTTGACCATGGTATAAAGCGTCCGTTCGATGATCTCCTGATCGCTGATTTCGCGCTTGGGCATGTTGGAGCGTGAGCGGAAGTCCTCGATGATCTCGGCCACACGCGCGCTCGGCGTGGGATTGCGCTTCTCGTCATAGTCATAGAAGCCCGCGCCCTTTTTCTGGCCCCAACGGTCCTCGGCACACAGCGCGTCGCGGATGCTTTCAATCCGGGATGGATCGCGGTGCCAGCCGATATCGACCCCTGCAAGATCGCTCATCTGGAACGGCCCCATCGGCATGCCGAACTCGACATGGACACGGTCGATCTGTTCTGGGGTCGCGCCTTCCATCAGCAGCTTGTTGGCCTCGACCTGACGCGGCATCAGCATGCGGTTGCCGATGAAGCCGTGGCACACGCCCGCGACCACCGCGACCTTCTTGATCTTCTTGGCCAGCGCCATGACCGTGGCCAGAACATCGTCAGCCGTCTTCGCGCCGCGGACGACCTCGAGCAGCTTCATCACGTTGGCCGGCGAGAAGAAGTGCATGCCCAGCACGTCCTGCGGGCGGCTGGTCGAGGCCGCGATCTCGTCGACGTTGAGATAGCTGGTGTTGCTGGCCAGGATTGCACCTGGCTTGGCGATGGCGTCGAGCTTGCCGAACACCTGTTTCTTGACGTCCATGTTCTCGAAGATCGCCTCGATGATCAGGTCGCAATCGGCCAGATCGTCGAGCGACAGCGACGGTGTCAGCAGTCCCACCGCCTTTTCGACCTGCTCGCTGCTCAGGCGGCCCTTGGTGGCGCTGGCCTCGTAATTCTTGCGGATCACCCCCACGCCGCGGTCGAGTGCGTCCTCAGCCTGCTCGACGATGGTCACCGCGATGCCCGCGGAGAGAAAGTTCATCGTGATGCCGCCGCCCATCGTGCCCGCGCCGATCACGCCGACCTTGGCGATTGGACGCAGCGCGATGTCGCTGGCGATGCCGTCGATCTTGCTCGCCTTGCGTTCGGCAAAGAAGATGTGCCGCTGCGCCGCCGACTGCGACCCGAACATCAACTTCATGAACTCGGTGCGCTCGAACTCGATGCCCTCGGCGAACGGAAGGCGGGTCGCCGCTTCGACACAGGCGATATTGGCAGCGGGCGCATCAAAGCCGCGGAACTTGCGGGCATTCTCCTTGCGGAACGCTTCGATCGCGGCATCGTCGGCCGCAACCGTGCGTTCACTGACGCGCGGGATCGGGCGAACAGCCTTGACCTTGTCGGCAAAGGCCAGCGCGGTATCGAGCAGGGCGCCTTCCTCGGCGAGTTCATCGACGAGGCCCCATTTGTGCGCCCTAGTGGCGGATATTGGATCGCCCTTGCCGGTCATCTCAAGCGCTGCCTTGACGCCGACCACGCGCGGCAGTCGCTGCGTACCACCGGCACCGGGGAGCAAGCCGAGCTTCACCTCAGGCACGCCCAGCTTGGCAGATGGCACGGCAACACGGTAATGTGCGCACAATGCTGTTTCCAGGCCGCCGCCAAGCGCGGTGCCGTGGATCGCGGCGATGACGGGCTTGTCGAGGGCCTCCATCCTGGAGATGAGGGCGGGCAAGAAAGGCTCCACCGGCGGCTTGCCGAATTCGGTGATATCGGCTCCGGCAAAGAAGGTCTGGCCTTCGCAGATCAGCACCACCGCCTTGACACCATCATCGGCGGCAGCCACGTCGAGCGCGGCATCAAGCCCTGTACGTACGCCAGCGCCGAGCGCGTTGACCGGCGGATTATTCGAGGTGACAATCAGGATATCACCACGTTTTTCGGTGGAGATCGGGGAATCGGACATGTCGGTTTCCTTTGGCTATTCGACTGCGGCGTAGAGCATCGTCTTGATCTCGCGCCGGATGGGGTAGGTGCTCGACGGCATAAGCTGCGTCATGAAGAGCATGATGATGTCCTCGATCGGATCGACGAAGAACGCCGTCGAGAACATGCCGCCCCAGTAGAAATCGCCGACCGATCCGGGGACTCCCGTGGCGGCGCTATCGATGGTGGTGGCAAACCCCAGGCCGAAGCCTGCGCCGGCATTCTCTGCCTCGCTGAACAACGCCTTGCTGTGCTGGGTCAGGTCCCCGCCGCCAGGCAGATGATTGGCGATCATCAGGTCAAGGGTCTTGCGGCCCAAGATACGCACGCCGTCGAGCGTACCGCCATTGAGCAGCATCCGGCAGAAGCGATGATAGTCCGCCAGCGTCGATGCCATGCCGCCGCCACCTGAAAGCTGGCTCGGTTTGCGCCCCCAGGCTGTGGTCGCGCCGGGGTCGTACATCTTCATCGTCTCGGTGGGATGGAAGACGTAGCAATCGGGCACCCGGTCGATCTTGTCCTCCGGGATCTGGAAATGCGTGTCGTTCATTCCCAGGGGCGTGGTGACACGATCAGCGATGACCTGATCGAGCGGCTTGTCATCCACCCGCTGCAGGATCGCACCGAGAATGTCGGTGGAGATGGAGTAGTTCCATGACGTGCCCGGATCGAACTGCAACGGTATATCCGCGAGGATGCGGATGAACTCCTCCAGGTCCGGGCCGGCAAAGGCCTCCAGCTTGTGCTTGCGGTAGGCCGCGTCGACCGGCGTGCGCTCCTGGAAGCCGTAGGTCAGGCCCGAAGTATGCCTCAAAAGGTCGATCATTCGCATCGGCTGGGTCGTGGGCCTGGTGACGAAGGGCTGCGCACCGCCTCCCGACAGGAACACGCCCAGGTTCTTCCACTCGGGAATGACCCGGTGGACAGGATCTGACAGCGCCAGCTTCCCTTCCTCGACAAGCTGCATGAACGCGACCGAGGTGATCGGCTTGGTCATGCTGGCGATGCGGAAGATCGCATCCTGCTTGAGCGGCTTTCCCGGTCGTGCTTCGCCCTGCAGCGACAGATGCGCCACTTCGTGTCCGCGCCCGATCAGCAGAGCGGCATGGGGCAAGCGTTTGCTTTCCAGATATTTGCTCTGGATGTGCTCAGGAATTCGCTGAAGCAAATTCTGGTCGAAGCCAAGGTCAGCCGGGTCAGACACAAAAATACTCATCTGGAAAAATCCGTTGCTCCAAAGGGGATTTGTAGATCACGTGGCGGTCTGCCCGAAGCGCTGCCGGGCATAAGGATGCGAGGCGCTGAGCCCGCCATCGACCACCAGCGCATGGCCGTTGACATAGCTCGACCGGTCGGATGCCAAAAACAGGGCCGCTTCGGCGATCTCGTTGGGAATGCCGCCACGCTGCATCGGGTTGAGCTGGCCGATCTTGTCCTCGAAGCCCTTTTCTCGCGCCTTGGTATAGATGAACTCGGTCATCCCGGTCTCGATCAGGCCGGGGCAGATCGCGTTGCAGCGCACGTCGCTGCCGGTCAATTGCTGCGCAGCAATCCGCACAAGATTGATCACGCCAGCTTTGCTCGCGGTATAGGCCGGGCCTCCCGCGCCCGAGCGCAGGCCGGCGACAGATGCGGTGCAGATGATCGATCCGCCATGGCCCGCATCGGCCATCGCTTTGCCCGCGTGCTTGATCGCCAGAAACGGCCCGATCAGGTTGATCGCCAGGATGCGCTCCCATTCCTCGACGGTCTGGTCGAAAATGCCGTCGAACCCGCCAGAAATCCCCGCATTGGCGAAGAACACGTCGAGCCTGCCGTGCTGCGCGATTGCCTTGGCGACGAGCATCTGGACGTCGGCTTCCTTGCTGACATCGGCCTGGACCGCGGTGATCGCCTGGGGGTTTTCCGCTGCGGTCTCATCCTGCCTGCCCGTGATGTCGCTGGCGATGACCTTGGCGCCATGCTGTGCGAACAGAAGGCTGCTTGCTCGACCGATGCCACTTCCCGCGCCCGTGACGATGGCAACCTTGCCCTGAAGATCCATGAACTTCCCTCCTGATGCGGCTGTCAGAGCGCCGCTGCGATAGTGGTGCCGCCATCGATCACGATGGACTGGCCGGTGATATAGGTTGATGCGTCCGATGCCAGAAACACGGCTGCCCCTGCGATTTCGTCTGGCTGGCCAATCCGCCTGAGCGGGGTGACATTGCGGACATAGCCCATCAGCGTCTCGTTCTCCCACAAGGCGCGCGCCATGTCGGTCTGGATCAGACCGGGCGCGATGCAGTTGACGCGGATATTGTCCGGTCCCAGCTCCACGGCAAGATTGCGCGCGAGCTGGAAGTCGGCCGCCTTGGATATGTTGTATACCCCGATGCTGCCGGTGCCCTGCATCCCGCCGATCGACGAGATGATGATCACCGATCCGCGTCCTGCAGCGCGCATGTCCGGCAGCGCCATCTGGATCAGCCAGTGGTTTGACAGGATGTTGTTGTCGAGAATCTTGCGGAACTGGTCGTCGCTGATCCCGCTCATCGGGCCGTAATAGGGATTGCTCGCGGCATTGCACACCAGGATATCGATTGGCCCCAGCTGCGCACGGGTCTGGTCGACAAGGTTCTGTAGATCCTCCTTGCGCGAGATGCTGGCAGCGATCGCGATCGCGGTGCCATTCCCGTGCTGCGCGTTGATCTCGGCCGCCAACGCATCGCAGGCATCCTGCTTGCGGCTCGAGATCACGACCTTGGCTCCGTGCTCTGCCAGCTTGCGCGCGGTGGCAGCGCCGATGCCGCGCGATGAACCGGTGATGATGGCGATGCGCCCGGTCAGATCGAAGCTCGACATGCCTAGCGCGCCCCGGCTTTCTTGGCATATTCCCACGCTGCCTGCGCGAGCGGGATTACCCGCTGGGCCATCTGCTCGGCCTGGGCGCTGGACGCCGTGCCGTCGATCACCCGTTTCTTGATGCCCTGCAGGATCGCGGCGATGCGGAACTGGTTGTAGGCGAGATACCAGTCGAGATCCGGCACGTGGTCGAGCCCGGCCTTTTCGATGTAGCGCGCCATGGCTTCTTCCATCGTCGGAATGCCCAGCGCCTTGAGGTCGACGCCCAGCAGGCCGTTGCGGCCCTCGGCAGGCTGCACCCAGCTCATCAGGAAATAGGACAGGTCGGCGATGGGATCGCCCAGCGTCGACAGCTCCCAGTCGAGCACCGCCAGCACCTTGGGCTCATGATTGTCGAAGATCATGTTGTCGATGCGGAAATCGCCGTGCGCGATGCCGAAGCCGCGCTGTTCGGGCACGGTTTTTTCCAGCCATTCGATAAGCCGGTCCATCTCGGGGATGGTTTCGGTCTCGGACAGGCGATATTGCTTGGTCCAGCGCGAGATCTGCCGCGCGCAGTAATTGCCCGGCTTGCCATAGCTTTCCAGCCCGATTTCGGCAGGATCGAAGCTGTGCAGATGAGCGAGGGTATCGATCATCGCATTGTAGATCGCGGTGCGCTCATCAGGGGTCTTGCCCGGCAGGGTGCCGTCCCAATAGCTCGCGCCATCGGTGAAGGCCATCACGTAGAACATCGATCCGATGACGCTGTCATCCTCGCATAGGCCGAACTGGCGCGAGACCGGAAAGCCCTGATCGTAGAGCGCCGCCTGGACGCGGTATTCGCGATCGACCGCGTGCGCCGAAGGCAGCAGCGTACCGAACGGCTTGCGCCGCAGCACGTAGGCGGCACCCGGCGTGGTGACCTTGTAGGTCGGATTGGACTGGCCGCCCTTGAACTTGGACATCTTCAACGGGCCGGAAAACCCTTCGACATTGGCTTCGAACCAGGCCGTGAGTTTTGCTTCGTCGAGCCGATCCTGCTCGGGCACTTCCATCGTGCCGGTCATCGTCGCCTGTGCGTCGATCTGATCCATAATCGCTAAATTCCTCACTCAATCAATTGTATGTGATCACCGAGCGCGCGGAATCGCCGATGCGCAGCGCGTCGAAGGCATCGTTGATGCGCTCGAGCGGCATGCGTTCGGCAATGATCGTGTCGAGGTCCAGCATCCCGCGCATATAGAACTCCACAAGCCGCGGAATTTCGACGGGAAACCGGTTGTTGCCCATCAGCGACCCTTGAAGCTTCTTGCCCTGCAGCAACTCCATGGCACCCAGGGAAACCTTCTCGGCGAGCGGCATCATTCCCAAAATGGTCGCGGTGCCGCCCCGCCGAAGCACCTTTACTGCCATCGCGCCCGAAGCGGGGCGACCGACGGCTTCAATCGCGTGATGGACGCCGCCCTTGGTCATTTCGATGACCTGCTCGGCCGCACCGTCCGCGCTCGAATCGATCATGTCGGTCGCGCCCAATCTGTGGGCCAGCGCACGTTTCTCGGCGACGGGATCGATCGCGATGATGCGCCCGGCGCCTGCGATCTTCGCTGCGTTCACCGCCGCCAGCCCGACACCGCCGCAGCCGACGATCGCCACGGTCTCGCCGGGAACCAGATCGGCGGCATTGAAGATCGCGCCCGCTCCGGTGGTGACCGCACAACCGATCACGCAAGCGCGGTCCAGCGGCATCTCGGGATTGATCGCGACACAGGCGTGCTCGTGGATCAGCATCATCTCGGCATAGGCCGACAGGTTGAGCATCTGGTTGAGCGGCCCATCCGCGAGCCGCAGCCGCGGCGGAGCGCCGGGTGCCCGGCGCGTATCTCCGCCCAGGCACAAGGACATCTGTCCGGTGACGCAATATTCGCAATGGCCGCAATAGGCGCTGAGGCAGGTGACCACCGCATCGCCGACCTTTACCGTCGACACGCCATCGCCCACCGCCTCGACGATCCCTGCAGCTTCATGGCCGGGAATGAAGGGCAGGGGGTGTGGATAGGCTCCGTCGACGAAATGCAGGTCCGATCGGCATACTCCGGTCGCTGCGGTGCGGATCAGCACCTCGCGCGGGCCGGGCTTGTCGATGATGACCTCGCGCACCTCCAGCGGCTTGCCCGGCTCATAACAGATGGCGGCTTTCATCGTTGCTCTCCCAAGCCCTGTCCCTCGTCATGCGTCCCCGTCTTGTGCGGGGCTTTCCCCCTCCCGCAAGGGGAGGGGGAAGATCGATCAGCGCGCCACGCCCAGATCGCCCGAGCTCAATGCGCCGTCATCATCGTTCACACCATGGCGTCCCAGCTCGATGCGCGCGATGGTGCGGTTGTGCACTTCATCGGGACCATCGGCAAGCCGCAGTGTGCGCATATGGGCATAGGCCTTGGCGAGACCGAAGTCCTCGCTCACGCCGGCGCCGCCATGCGCCTGGATGGCATCGTCGATGATCTTCAATGCCATGCGCGGCGCAGCCACCTTGATCATGGCAATCTCGGCCTTGGCGTATTTGTTGCCGACCTTGTCCATCATGTCTGCGGCCTTGAGGCACAGCAGCCGGTTCATCTCGATATCGATCCGGGCGGTAGCCAGGCGCTCTTCCCAGATGCTGAATTCGGAAATGCGCTTGCCGAAGGCGACGCGGGTCTGCAGCCGGCGGGCCATCTTGGCGAGCGCTTCTTCGGCGACACCGATGGTGCGCATGCAGTGATGGATGCGGCCCGGCCCGAGGCGGCCCTGCGCGATCTCGAACCCGCGGCCTTCGCCGAGCAGCATGTTCGATGCCGGGATGCGAACATCCTTGAGTTCGATTTCCATATGCCCGTGCGGCGCATCGTCATAGCCGAACACGGGCAGGTGGCGCAAAATGTTCACACCCGGAGCATCGAGCGGCATCAGCACCATCGACTGCTGCGCATGGCGCTTGGCCTCGAAATCGGTTTTGCCCATCACGATCGCGATCTTGCAGCGCGGGTCACCCGCACCGGACGACCACCATTTGCGGCCGTTGATGACATATTCGTCGCCTTCGCGGCGGATCGAGGTCTCGATGTTGGTCGCATCGGACGAAGCGACCTGGGGTTCGGTCATCAGGAAGGCGGAGCGGATTTCGCCGTCCATCAGCGGCTTGAGCCACTGGTCCTTGTGTGCGCGGGTGCCATAACGATGCAGCACTTCCATGTTGCCGGTGTCGGGCGCAGAGCAATTGAAAACCTCGCTGGCCATGCCGACGCGGCCCATTTCCTCGGCGCACAGGGCATATTCGAGGTTGGTGAGGCCGGGGCCGTCGAATTCGAAGCTGTCGTCGACATGCGCCAGATTGGGGTTCGACGGCGGCATGAACAGGTTCCAGATGCCTGCAGCCTTGGCCTTGGCCTTCTCTTCCTCGATCACCGGCAGCACCTTCCACCGCGAGCCTTCGGCCTGTTGGTGGTGATAGTCGTGCTCGCGTGGGCGAATGTTGCTTTCGATGAAGGCACGGACGCGGTCGCGCCAATAGGCCTGGCGCTCGTTAAGATCAAAATCCATGTTTCGGGTGTCCTTTCATGATAGTCTGGCTTTTGCGATTTCGGCAAGCCGCGCCTCGTGATCGGCGCGGCCAAGGGGAAAGCGGGTGAACAGCCACGCGCATCCGATACCGATGACGGTTGCCGTGATGGCGAAGGTGATGGCGAGCCGGTCGATGACCTGCGCAGGGACCTGGCCAGGCTGGGCGTTTTCTGGAAAGCCTGCGATTGACAGGATCAGCGCAGAGGCGAGAATGCCGAGGCCCCCGATGCATTTCTGCATGAAGAAGAACCCGGCAAAGAATATTCCTTCGGTGCGTTTGCCTGTGCGGGCTTCATGCGCGTCGGTGACATCGGCGATCATCGAGCTGATCATCATCATCGCGCAGATGCCGAAGGTCATCGACAACGCGATCAGCCCTAGGACCGCCGCAGTCGCCAGGTTCGACCCATTGTCGGGAAAAAGACCCACCCAGCGCAGCCAATAGGGCAGGGTGCCGAAGATCAACGACAGCACCGCCGACACGGCTCCGGTGGGGCCCTTTTCCAGACGGCGCGACATCGGCCCAACGATGCCGAACGCGAGCGCCACGCCGACGAACAGCACGAACGGATAGATGTTGAAGGCCGACGCCGGCAGTTCCCAGACGTAGAGCAGCAGATAGTTGGTCAGTGCGAATGTCAGCCCCTGATTGGCAAACGCGCAGACGCCAGCGGCCAGCAGGATCTGGAAGGGCCGAAACCGCAGCGCCGCTCCGAAATCGCTGAACCCGTGCGAAACGCTTTTGGCGTCCAACTGGTTGGGCCGCGCCATCAGCTTGTGGGTGCCAAACGCCGAAACAACAACCGAGATCAGCATCACGATCGACCCCACCACCGCATAGCGATGATAGCCATTGGGGTTGAGGATGCCGTTGTCATAGCCCGGCTCGGGCACCAGCAGCAGCGCATAGGCGGCGTAAAGCATCACCAGCCCGCCCAGCCATCCGAAGAGGAAACGGTAGCGTAGAACCTCGGTGCGCTCATGATAGTCACGCGTCAGTTCGGGCAGCATCGCCAGCGCAGGCACTTCATAGGCCGAGAACGAAAATCGCACCGCCATGGCGACGACGATCACGTAAAAGAACATCCAGCCGTTGCCGATCTGGGGCGGGTTCCACAGCAGCATCCAGGAGAGGGCGATTGGTAGGGCAGCAGCATAGAGCCACGGGTGGCGGCGCCCCCAGCGGCTGCGCGTGGCATCGGATTTGTGGCCCACGATCGGATCGAAGAATGCATCTGCAATCAACGCGATCAGTACCGCAAGGCCGACCTGCTCGGCGGGCATGCCTACGACCTGGTTGAAATAGATCAGCAGAAAGACGGCAAAGCCGTTGTCCTTGATGCCGTAAGCCACAGACCCGAAGCCATAGGCCAGCTTGGTGCGCATCGAAACACGTGCGGCCACCGGCTTGGCGGTCAGGCTGGCGATATCGGTCATGCGGAGCAAGCGCCTCTTGCGGCTGTGCTTCGCCAGCGGTCGGATCGGGGCAGCGCCGCGCCTTGTGACGCCGGCGTTGCGATGGACCAGGCGGCCCGCTGCATTGATTCTCTCCCGCTTGCTTGCTTGACGGCACCATATGATGCCTGCCGTAAACGTCAACTGCCCAGAGGATGACGTTACGGCATTCGGCCTAGGATTCAACAGGCTTGCAGCCCGGTTCGCTCCACCATAGACTGAATCGCGAAGCGCAGTTTTGACCGCAGAAAAATCTTTCCGGCCACGACGCGCGCAGGATCAAACCATGCGGGAGAGGATGACGATGAGCGATCTCGATCAGTTCAGGCTGGACGTGCGCGAATGGCTGGAAGCGAACTGCCCGGCCGAGATGCGCGAGCCAGTGCGCGGCGAAGATGACGTCTGCTGGGGCGGGCGCAACTGGACCTTCAAGAACGAAGCGCAGAAGCTCTGGCTCGAACGCTGCGTCGCCAAGGGTTATACCGTTCCCGACTGGCCAAAGGCTTATGGCGGCGCAGGCCTTTCTGCGGGCGAGGCCAAGGTTTTGCGGCAGGAAATGGCGCGGATCAATGCCCGCCCGCCGCTGTCGAGCTTCGGCATCTGGATGCTCGGACCCGCATTGCTGCAGTTCGGTACCGAAGACCAGAAGGTCCATTATCTCGGCCAGATCGCGCGCGGCGAAATCCGCTGGTGCCAGGGCTATTCGGAGCCGGGTTCGGGCTCGGACCTCGTCTCCCTGCAGACTTTCGGCGAAGACAAGGGCGACCATTGGGTGGTCAACGGCCAGAAAATCTGGACCAGCTATGCCGACAAGTGCGACTGGATCTTCTGCCTGGTCCGCACCGACAAGACCAACAAGTATCAGGGCATCTCCTTCCTGCTGTTCGACATGGAAACGCCGGGCGTCTCGACCAAGCCGATCAAGCTGATCAGCGGCAACTCGCCGTTCTGCGAGACCTTCTTCGACAATGTCGTGGTGCCAAAGGATCAGATCGTCGGTGATCTCAACCGCGGCTGGGATGTCGCCAAGTACCTTCTGGGCCATGAGCGCGAGATGATTTCGGGCGGCGGCCTCGGCGACGGCGCGCCTTCGCTGGGTGCGCAGATGGTCGCGTCGATCGGCACCAACGGCCTGGGTCAACTCGACGATGGCCTGCTGCGCGCGGAACTGGCGCAGTTCGATGTCGATGCGCTGGCGTTCAAGGCGATGGCCGAACGCTTCACCGACGAGATGAAGTCGGGCAAGGGCCATCCCGCCCAGCCCAACATGATGAAGTACGCAGGGACCGAGCTTAACAAGCGTCGCCACGAACTGGTGATGGCGGGGAGCGGTTCCGACGCACTCGAATGGGAAAGTGAAGCCTCCAAGGGCGGTGCCAAGGCGCGCAACTGGCTGCGCACCAAGGCGAACAGCATCGAGGGCGGCACCAGCGAGGTGATGCTCAACGTGATCGCCAAGCGCATCCTGGATCTTCCGGGGGCGTGATCGGCCGAAGCCCTTTTTGATCGGTCCCCTGCGCAGGCAGGGGTCCATCTCCCGAGCGTTGCGTTTGGTGCACCGGTAGGAGATGGGTCCCCGCCTTCGCGGGGAAACGGACATCTCAACATTTGCGAGACATTTCCATGCCAATGTACCTCAACGAAGACCAGGCGATGCTGCGCGACAGCGCACGCGAATTCCTCAAATCCGAAGCGCCGGTCAGTCACATGCGCAAGCTGCGCGACGAAAACTGCACGGACGGCTTCCGCCATGCCTTGTGGAAGCAGTTCGGCGAAATGGGCTTTACCGGCATCTTGATAGGTGAAGACGATGGCGGGCTCGGCCTCGGCCATGTCGAAGCCGGTGTCGTGCTCGAGGAAATCGGACGCAACCTGTCGCCCTCGCCGTTCCTCACCACCGCGATTGCCGGGGTTTCGGCGCTCAACCATGGCGGGCAGCACCTGAAGGACAAGTTCTTCCCCGGCATTCTCGCGGGCGAATCCGTGCTGGCGCTGGCGATCGACGAAGGCGCCAAGCACCGCCCTGCGCACATAGCGACCAGGGCCGAGCGCTCGGGCAACGGCTTCAAGCTGACCGGCCAAAAGCAGTTCGTGATCCAGGGCGCCAGCGCCGATGCGCTGATCGTCGCGGCGCGCACCGCCGGATCGCCGGGCGAGACCGAGGGCCTGACCCTGTTCGCAGTCGACAAGGATGCAGCCAACATGTCGCTCGACAGCGCGCGGCTGGTCGACAGTTCGATGGCGGCGCACGTGAGGCTCGACGGTGTCGAGGTCGATGGCGATGCGGTGATCGGCGAGGTCGACAATGGCTGGCAGGTGCTGTCTGCGCTGCTGCGGGCAGGGCGGGCAGGTTCGGCGGCCGAGCTGGTCGGTGTCGGCGCGGGCGCGATGGACATGACGGTCGATTACCTCAAGCAGCGCAAGCAGTTCGGACGTCTGATCGGTGAATTTCAGGCGCTGCAGCATCGCTCGGCGCACCTGTACAGCGAGATGGAAATCGCGCGCGCAGCCGTGCTCAAGGCGCAGCAGCTGCTCGACGAAGGCAAGGACAGCGCCGAAGTCTATGTCTCGGTCGCCAAGGCCAAGGCAGGGCGCACCACCAATCTGGTGGTTCGCGAGGGCGTGCAGATGCATGGCGGCATTGGCATGACCGACGAATACGACATCGGCTTCTACATGAAGCGCGACCGTGCGCTCAACGAGTTCATGGGTGACGCGAACTTCCACGCGGGCCGGGTCGCGGAGATTTTCGGGTATTAATGAACAAAAGCCCCTCCCCTTCAGGGGAGGGGTTGGGGTGGGGAATGGAGTGGCGGCGGAAG
>JBKBTF010000055.1:0-20797 GCA_046291395.1 Blastomonas sp.
GCGCGATGGACATGTCGTTGTCGTTGAGGATCACGACCAGCCGGTTGCCCGCGCGCTCGGCGTTGTTCATCGCCTCATAGGCCATGCCTGCGCTCATCGCGCCATCGCCGATCACCGCGATCGCCTTGCCCGGCGAGCCGGTCATCTGATTGGCGGTGGCAAAGCCCAATGCGGCCGAAATCGAGGTGGAGCTGTGCGCCGCGCCGAACGGATCATATTCGCTCTCGCTGCGCTTGGTGAACCCCGAAAGCCCGCCACCGGTGCGCAGCGTGCGGATGCGATCGCGTCTGCCGGTGAGAATCTTGTGCGGATAGCACTGATGCCCGACGTCCCAGATCAGCCGGTCGCGGGGCGTATCGAACACATAATGGATCGCAGTGGTCAGTTCGACCACGCCCAGGCCTGCGCCCAGGTGCCCGCCAGTCACCGACACCGCCGAGATCACCTCCTGCCGCAACTCGTCGGCAAGCTGGCGCAGCTGCGTCGGCTTGAGCCTGCGCAGATCGGACGGAGTGTCGACGGTGTCGAGCAGCGGCGTGGCGGGCAGATTGGTCATTGGGTTCCCTTTCAACCGCGAATCCTAGCCCGATTTGAGGGCTCTGTCGATTGATCGACATGGACAGGCGGGATGAGTGTAAAGTTTTTTGGACAGTTCCGCAAATGCGGAGTTTCAGTCGCAGTCCGCGCAGCGGCCACGCACCTCGATAACCGGCCGGATATCGACATATCCGGCAGCTTCGGCAGTCTTGCGGACGCTGCGCGAAAGGCCGTCATCATCGATATGCGTCGCCGACCCGCACGAATCGCACACCAGAAAGATGCAGTCGTGCAGGCACCCTGGGTGGGAATTGGCGATATAGGCGTTGATGCTCTCAACCCTGCGCGCAAGGTTGGTGCGCACGAAAAGGTCGAGAATGCGGTACACGCTGTTGGGCGCAACGCGCTTGCCGCGCGCCTTGCTGACAGTGTCGGCGATATCATAGGCCGAGGCGGGTTTTTCGATGTCGGCGAGCGCAGTGAAGATCGACTCGCGCATGTCGGTCCACTGCTCGCCCGCTGCTTCCAGCGATGTGCGCGCAGCATGGGCAAGGTCTGCCCCCTCATGCTCCTTGTGCCTGTGGCCATGGTCTTTGACGTTGGACATGGCGCAGTATCTACGCGTCGCACCCGCGGGTTGCAATGGCAAGGATGCTGCAACGGCGTCAGCCGCGCACCGGTTTTGCGGAATAGAGTGCTGGAAAGACACGCTTGAGATTGGCAACCTTCACCGCATCCCAGCGCTGGATGTAAGGGTGATCGGGATTCTTGAACATGAAGTCCTGATGATAGGTCTCTGCCGGGAAGAAGCCCTTGTAAGGCTCTACCGCCGTGACGATGCGCTTTTTCCAGGCGCCCGATTTCTCCAGTTCGGCGATATAGGCGCGCGCGACCTGGGCCTGCGGCTTGGTCATCGGCACCAGAGCGGTGCGGTAATGACGGCCCGTGTCGGGTCCCTGCCGGTTGAGCAAGGTTGGGTCGGCGATCACCGAGAAATAGATCTGCAGCAGCTGGCCATAGCTGACCTGAACGGGATCATAGACCACGCGAACGGATTCGGCGTGCTTCGTCGCGCCGCTGGAAACATCATTATAGCTGGCATTGGCCTTGCCATCGCCGTGATAGCCCGACACCGCACTCCTGACGCCCATGACGTGGCTGAACACGCCTTCGACGCCCCAGAAACACCCCCCGGCAAAGATCGCCACGGCCTGCTTGCCGGTTTCCGCCGCCGTCAGCTTGGGCGCGGGAATGATCTTGGCCTCTTCCGCCGCCCACGCCGTTGCACCGCCGTCCATATTGGCCAGAGCGGCGCCGAGCAGGCCAAGTGCTGCGAGCCCGGTCAGGGTGCGGGTGCGCAGCCCCATCAGGCGGGGCTGTGCGCGGGCGCTTCGACCGCGACCGGCGCGGCCCGCTGCGGCATCGCGTCGGATTCGCGCGGCTGCAGCGCCAGCAGCGCGACCGCGCCGATGACAAATCCGCCCATGAAGTTGCGGAACAGGTCCGATGTCAGAATATTGCTCATTTCGATCTCGTTTTCTTGTATCCGCAGGCCGATGTTCGTCGGCAGGACCTGCGGGGTTACAACCGTAAGTGCGACGTATGCCGCGCCGGGTGCGAATCAAGCCGTGCCCGTGATGGCATTGCTTGGGCCTCCCCAAGCTCGCCTAAATCGCCTGTATCCGCTGTGAACCAGCGCACAGGGCATTGTTCAGCCAATTCTGCAAATCGACGGCGGGCGTCGATCAGCCGAGCAGCCGCGCCCGCATCAGCCCGCGCAACGAGTTGCCCAGCCAGAATCCCTCCACTAGGTCATCAGCGCGAAGCACGGCCTCGGTCGCCCTGCCCTGTTCCAGCAGTTCGTGCCTCAGCACGCCTGGCAGCAGGCCTTGCGACAGCTTCGGGGTCAACAGCCTGCCATCGCGCTCGACGAACAGGCTGGTGAAACTGCCTTCGGTCAGCGCGCCATCGGCATCGGTGAACAGCACCTCGTCCGCCCCGCACTGCTCCCGGGCTTCGCGCCGGGGCTGGTCGTAACAGGCGCGATCCGTGGTCTTATGGGCAAGCCTCAGGTCATCAGGTGCCAGTTCCATCGGGCGAAGCACCACCCGCAACGGTTCGGTGAGCGGAGCGGCCGCAGGACGCATCTCGATCGCGGTGTCGCCGCCGCGCGCGAGCAGAAGACGGATCCGGGTGGGCGCGTCCAGATAGAAACAGGCATGGTTGAGCGCGTTGCGTACCGTGTGGCGGTCGAACGAAAAGCCCAGGGCCACAGCGCTCGCCTTCATGCGTTCCAGGTGCATCTCCAGCCGGATGATACCCTGCACCGGATCGAAGCCCATCGTCTCGATCAGATCGAAATCCCGTGTCGCCGCTTTCAAGAACGCCCCCTTGACCAGACATTCGCGCCATTCGTCGCTGCTGCCGGAATCAGCGACCACGCCCGACCCCAGCCCGAGCGAGACCTTTTGCGCATCGCCTGCCAGATGCAAGGTGCGAATTGCGACATTGAAGGCGGCATCACCCGGCTCATCTGCGCGATGGGGATCGATCCGCCCGATCGATCCGCAATAGATGCCGCGCGGTCCGGCTTCGATCGAGTGCAGCATCTCCATGGCGCGGATCTTCGGCGCGCCGGTGATCGAACCGCAGGGGAAGATCGCGCGCACCACGTCGAGGGCGTCGAGCCCCGGCGCGATACCCGCGCGCACGGTGGACGTCATCTGATGCACCGTGGGATAGCTCTCGATGCGGAACAGGTCGGTTACCGCAACGCTGCCCGGGACCGCGACCCGCGACAGGTCGTTGCGCAACAGATCGACGATCATCAGGTTTTCGGCGCGATCCTTTTCGGATGTCTCCAGGGCGCGCGCGGCATCGGCATCGCGCTGCGGGTCCCGGTGGCGCGGAGCGGTGCCCTTCATCGGGCGCGCGGTGATCTCGCCACCGCGAAGCGAGAAGAAGAGCTCGGGCGAAAGGCTTAGCAGCCAGTCGGTTCCGTCGAACACCACCCCGCCATAGCCTGCCGCCGAGCCTGCACGCAGCGCGCGATATAGCGCCAGCGGATGGCCCGATACCGCAGCGTGGTTCTGAAAGGTCAGGTTGGCCTGATAGATATCGCCGCCTGCAATGCCTTCATGCACCCGGGCAAAGCGCTGGGCATAATCCGCCTGAAGCATGGTCGGATGCGCCGGAGCCAGATACGCTTCGCCATTGCCGCCCTGCGCAGCAAGCCAGTCGGGAACGCATTCTGGCTGCATGATGTCATGCCGTTCGAACAGTCCGAACCATGCCAGCGTCATCGGTGGCAGGTCCTCCAGCAACGGGCGCAGCCGCGGTTCCAGTGCCAGCCCGGCCTCATAGGCGAAATACCCGGCAGCATGCAGTCCCTCGCGTCCGGCGGCTTTCAATTCATCCAGCAACACGAAGAGCTGGTCTGCTGAATGTGCCGAAAGGCAGCGCACCGGGTCGCAATACAACCGCGCCGCGCTGGCATGGTCGGTCCGGGCATCGTCCAGCAGGACAAAGGGGTCGGCAATGGCAGGTGTACGGGCGGCGGTGCGGTCCATGGAGGGGGCTTCTACGGCGTGGCGCAGGGACTGCCTAGGGCTAACACGCTGGCCAGGGAGGCTCGCGCCGTGCCGCACCGATTGCCAAGCGCCGCCGCCCCGCATAGAGCGGCACGCAACGAGAACAGGAGAGATCGCGCATGGGCAGACGGAATTGGAGGGTGGTTGCACAGGCCCTGTGCGCCGCGCTGATCCTGCTGGCGATGTCTCCCGCCTCGGCGAACGAAAGCGCCCCTGCCTTCCAGCCCGTCGATCCGGCCGCCGCCGTTCCGCCACCCGTCGCGATGCTCGCCGATGGCGTGCCGCCCATTTCGCTGTCACTGGTCTCCGACACCCGACCTTATCTGGAATACCGCACGGCCAGCTTTGCAGGCTGGCATCCGCAGAATCGCTCGATGCTGATCACCACGCGCTTCGGCAATGTCGCGCAGTTGCACAGCGTCGCCGCCCCCGGAAGCGCAAGGCGGCAGATCAGCTTCGAGGAAGAGCCGATCTATCGCGGAAGCTGGTCGCCCGACGGATCGCTGCTGCTGGTCGAAAAGGATGCAGGCGGCAACGAGGTCTCGCAGATCTATATCCTCGACGCCGGCCGGACGACGTTGTTGACCGATGGCAAGAGCCGGCACACGCTGGGCCCGTGGTCCGGCGACGGACGGCTGGTCGCCTTTGGCGGCAACATGCGCACTGGGGTGTATAACGACATCTATGTGATGGACCCGCGCGATCCCTCTTCGGCGCGGCTGGTCCTGTCGAGCGAGAGCGGCGGCTGGGTCGCGATCGATTTCGCTCCCAACGGCCGCGAGCTTCTCGTCTTCAATTATATCTCGGTGACCGACAGCCAGTTGCACATCATCGATGTCGAGAGCGGCGAGATACGCAAGGTGACCAACGATGCCACGCCGGTCGCCTATGGAACGCTGAAGTTTGCACCCGATGGGCGGCTGTGGGTATCGAGCGACAAGGATTCCGACGTCCAGCGCATTGGTGTGCTCGACATGGAAACTGCGGTGTTCACGGCGATGATCGACGGCGGACGCTGGGATATCAGCAATTTCGATATATCGGCAGATGGCAAGACCATCGCCTATGTCGTTAATGAAGCAGGACTTTCCCAGCTTTACCTGTACGACATAGCGAGCGGCGCCAAGCGCGTCGTCAACGGCCTGCCCCCTGGCGAAATCGGATCGGGCATGGAATTCGCGCCTTGGGGCACGCTCGGGTTCACGGTCTATTCCAACCAGTCGCCCGGCGATGCCTATAGCCTGGACCCTGCCAGTCTGCAGATCACCCGCTGGACCGAAAGCGAGACGGGTGGTCTGGACCCGGCAGACAATGTCCTGCCCGAACTGGTCGAGATCACGAGTTTCGATGGCGAACCGATATCGGGCCTGTTGTATCGGCCCGATCCCGCCCGCCATCCGGGCAGGCGCCCGCTGATCATGTCAATCCATGGCGGGCCCGAAGGCCAGGCGACGGCAGGGTTCTTGGGCCGCAGCAACTATCTGATCAATGAACTTGGAATCGCTCTGTTTTTCCCCAACGTCCGGGGATCGACGGGCTTTGGAAAACGATTCGCCAGCCTCGACAACGGTCCGTTTCTGCGCGAAAATTCGGTCAAGGACATTGGCGCATTCCTGGATCGGCTGGGCAAGCACCGGATGCTCGATTCCAGGCGCTTCGGCGTAACCGGCGGCAGCTACGGCGGATATATGTGCTATGCCAGCGCCATCCGGTTCAGCCGCAGGTTCAACGCCGCCAATTGCATTGTGGCGATCTCTAACTTTGTCACTTTCCTCGAAAATACAGAGGAATACCGCCGCGACCTGAGACGGTTCGAATATGGCGACGAGCGCGTTCCCGAGCTGCGCGCCAAGCTGCAGGAGATCAGCCCGCTCACCCGGGTCGACGAACTCAAGATGCCGCTGCTGGTGGTCACCGGTGCCAACGACCCGCGGGTTCCGGCGAGCGAGGCCAACCAGATCATCGAGGCCGTGCGATCACGCGGCGGCATCGCCTGGCACCTTCTCGCCCGCAACGAAGGCCATGGTTTCCGTCGCAAGGAAAACGCCGATTTCCTGTTCTGGACGACACTCGCCTTCTGGCAACGCCATCTGCTCGGCGCTAAGGGGCGCTCGGCGGACTGACCGCCATCCACAAGAGGAAACACCATGGTCGCGTCTGTCTTCGATCTGTTCAAGATCGGCATCGGTCCGTCGAGCTCGCACACCATGGGGCCGATGGTCGCCGCCAACCGATTCGTCGAGCGGCTCGGTTCCATGGGGGTGCTGGAGCGCGTCGCGCGGATCGAGACCCGGCTGTACGGATCGTTGGCGCTGACCGGCAAGGGGCACGCCAGCGACCGCGCCATCCTGCTGGGGCTGGCTGGGGAAGAGCCCGTGAGCTGCGATCCCGACGCCGCCGACCGGCTGATCGAACAGATTCGCGGCTCGGGCGAAATCCTGCTGGGCAAGCGCCACGCGATGGCTTTTGACGAAGCCGCCGACCTTCTTTTCCTGCAGCGCGAGCGGCTCGATTATCATTCCAACGCGATGGCGTTCGCTGCGTTCGATTCGGCGGGCGTGCAGATCGAGCGCCGCGCCTATTTTTCGATCGGCGGCGGCGCAGTGGTCGATGAAGACGAGACCGGGGCCAACGCGCCGGGCGCAGGCGGCCTGTGGGACCCGCCGCACGTGTTCCGCTCGGGCGCGGAACTGCTCGCCATCGCGGCCAGCACCGGCCTGTCGATCGCCGAGATTACCCGCGCAAACGAACTCGCCGCTTGCGATGCCGATACGCTGTCCGCCGGGCTGGCCAAGATTGCGAGCGCGATGTCGGACTGCATCGACCGCGGCATCCGCACCGGCGGCGAGTTGCCCGGCGGGTTGCGCGTCAAGCGCCGTGCACCCCTGATCATGGCGCATCTGATGGCGCGGCAGGAACGGATGCTGTCCGACCCCCTGACCGTCATCGACTGGGTCAACCTATGGGCGCTTGCGGTGAACGAGGAGAACGCCGCAGGCGGAAAGGTGGTCACCGCGCCCACAAACGGAGCGGCGGGAATCGTGCCCTCGGTGTTGCGCTTCTACGACCGGTTCGCGCCGGGTGCCGACCAGGCCGGGATCGAGCGCTTCCTGCTCACCGCCGCGGCGATCGGTTCGCTATTCAAGGAGAACGCCTCGATTTCGGGCGCCGAGGTTGGCTGCCAGGGCGAGGTCGGGGTCGCCTGCTCGATGGCCGCCGCCGGGCTGGTCGCTGCCTGGGGCGGATCGGCAATGCAGGTCGAGAATGCCGCCGAGATCGGCATGGAGCACAATCTGGGCCTCACCTGCGACCCGGTTGGGGGGCTGGTGCAGGTACCATGCATCGAGCGCAATGCGGTCGGCGCGGTCAAGGCGATCGAGGCGGCGCGCCTCGCCATGATGGGCGACGGTACGCACAGGGTCAGCCTCGACGAGGTGATCGAGACGATGCGCCGCACCGGACTCGACATGAACGAGCGTTACAAGGAAACCTCGCAGGGCGGGCTCGCGGTCAACGTGGTGGAGTGCTGATCGGCGCGGCGCGTCTGGCCTCGCGCTCCGCCTCGCGCAGCGCCACCGCCCGGTCCCACCACGGGTGCCCGCGATGATCTGCGGCGACGGTGCGCACCTCGCCGTCATCGATATACAGCGCCAGCCCGCCGGTCCTCGCCAGCATCGCGCGATCGATCTTGAGCCAGCGCGGACGGCAGCTTCGCGGCAGCCAGCGCCCGACGATGACGATATCGGCCCGCCTGCAGCCGGCGGCCAGCGCGCGTTCGGGCACCCGCTCCCGGTTGCGCCCGACCAGCACCGTGAAGGGGCGCGAAGCTCCTTTCACCACGAAACTGCAGAATTCCGCGCTGCAACTGGCTTCGCTCCAGTCCTCCATCGCAACCGGCTGCCCCTCGAACGCCGCGCTTTCGCTCAGTGTCTGCAGCGCGAACTCGCCGGTGCGCGCGCGCAGCACGACCATTTGCCCCTTCTGCCGCGCCACCGCCATATGCTGGCCATCGCCTGTGATCAGCAGATCGGGCACCGGCTGCAGCGCGACCAGGACACAGCCTAGCGCGACCGGAACAAGGCCCAGCCACCGCGCGCGGCTGCGCCACAGGAACACCCAAAGGCCGCCGATGACAAACAGCGCGAACACACCCGGTGCCGTCTTGGGAAACAGCGTCACCGCGCCCGGCGCGCCGGACACCACATGGGCCAGGCTCAGCAACGCATCGAGCGCCGCCCCGCACAGCCACCACACAGGCGCGCCCAGGCCAGCGACGTCGAGCAGCAGCGCCAGCGCTTCAAGCGGCATGATGACGAAGGTCGTCAGCGGGATCGCGGCCATGTTGGCGAGCGCGCCATAGAGCCCCGCCTTGTTGAAATGGTACAACGCGATCGGCATCAGCGTGAACTCGATGAGCAGCCCGGTAAGGAACAGCATCGCGAGAAATCGCGCCACCCGTCCCGGAAACGACAGGTCCATCGCCGCCCAGCCGCGCATCTTCGGGTGATCGTGCAGCGCGACGATCGCGGTGACCGCGGCAAAGCTCAGCTGGAAGCTCGGCCCCATAAGCGTCTCGGGCCAGAACAGCAGCACCAGCATTGCGCCCGCCGCGATCAGCCGCGGGGATACAGGATCGCGCCCCAGCGCCAGCGCCGCGAGCACCAGCAGCGCCGCCGCGCACGATCGGATCGTGGGAACCTCGGCGCCGGTGAGCAGCGTATAGCCGATCCCCGCCAGCGCCCCCGCCCCCGCCGCGACCAGAGGCAGCCGTACAGCGCGCGCCAGCGGCGGCGACAACGCGAGAAGCTTGAGCGTAATCAGCCACACCGCGCCGATCAGCGCGGTGACATGCAGCCCGCTGATCGACAGCAGATGCGCCAGGCCACTGCGCCGCATCGCCTCGGCATCCTCCTCGCTGATCGCGCCGCGATCCCCCGTCGCCAGCGTGGCGGCAATCCCGCCTGCCGCGCCGCCGACCTGCGCCTGGACATGCGCCGAAAGCCGGGCCCGCAGGGTATCAAGCCCTTTGCCCGGCGCGGCCGGTTTCACGATGCGCGGAGGGTCGAGCAGGCTGCCTGTCGCGCCCAGCCGATCGAACCAGGCGCGCTGGGCAAAGCTGTAGCCGCCGGGAAGCGACGCCTGCGCCGGCGGCATCAGACGGGCCCGGGCGGCGATGATCGCGCCGGGCCGCGCGCCGGGATTGTCAAGGGCAAGGTCGAGGTTCACCCGCACCCTGCCGGGTAAACCTAGCGCGGGTGCGGTCTGCACCACCAGCCGCACCTGCCCGCGCGCCGGCTGCATCTCACGCTCGATGACCCGGCCGGTGAGCGTGCCGAACCAGGGCACGGGCAGCGGGTCGGCTGCCACTCGTTCCGCCCGCCATGCCATATGCGCGGTGCCAGCCGCCAGCATCAGCGACCCGATGAACAGGCAGCGCGCGCCCAGCTCCATCGCCCGCCAGCTGCCATGCACCGCCAGCGCGCCAAGCGCGCCCGCAGCGCCCAGCGCGATCACCGCGAACTGCCATGCGCCGCCCGGAAGCGCGAACCACGCCGCGATCCCTGCGCCAAAGGCGACGACGATCCATGGCGGCAACTGATCACGCTCGGCCAGCACAAAGCGCTCCGCCGCCGAACCGAGCCCGACAGGCGTTGAAAAACGGGACAAACTGGCCATTTGTCGCTGCCAGAAAGCCGTGCTAGAGGCGGTCGAAAGGGCCATGCCCGATCAGTTTGAAAGGAAAGCCTACGTGAGTGCAAGCGGCGAAAATCAGCCTGGTCCGGCAGCCATGCCTGGCGGTCAGGTGGTCACCCGTTTTGCACCATCGCCGACCGGATTCCTGCATATCGGCGGCGCGCGTACCGCAATGTTCAACTGGCTGTTCGCCCGCCATCACGGTGGCAAGGCGCTGCTGCGTATAGAGGACACCGACAAGGCGCGCTCGACCCCGGAAGCCATCGATGCGATCTTTGCCGGGCTCGACTGGCTGGGGCTCGACTGGGACGACGAGCCCGTCTTCCAGAGCGAACGCGCCGGCCGCCACGCCGAGGTCGCGCATCAGCTTCTGGATGCCGGCAAGGCCTATAAATGTTTCGCCACCGCCGAGGAACTCGAGGCGATGCGCGCCGAACAGCGTGCCAAGAAGCTGCCCATGCGCTATGACGGCCGCTGGCGCGACCGCGATCCAGCCGAAGCCCCCGATGGCGCGCCTTATGTCATCCGGCTGAAGGCGCCGCAGACCGGCAAGCTGACCATCGCCGACGAAGTGCAGGGATCGGTGACCGTCGACGCGCGCGAACTCGATGATTATGTCCTGCTGCGTTCGGATGGCACGCCGACCTATATGCTTGCGGTGGTGGTCGACGATCATGACATGGGCGTCACCCACATCATCCGCGGCGACGATCACCTCAACAACGCCTTCCGCCAGCTCGCGCTGATCCGCGCGATGGAGTGGCCCGAGCCGGTCTATGCCCATATCCCGCTGATCCACGGCAATGACGGCGCCAAGCTCTCCAAGCGCCATGGCGCATTGGGCGTCGAATCCTATCGCGACGACATGGGAATCGTGTCGGACGCGATGTTCAATTATCTGCTGCGGCTGGGCTGGGGCTATGGCGACCGCGAGAAGATCTCGCGCGCCGAAGCCATCGAGCTGTTCGCCCTCGCCAATGTCGGCAAGTCGCCATCGCGCTTCGACGCCAAGAAGCTGGTCAACCTCAACGGCCAGTATCTGCGCGAGATGGATGACGCAGCGCTGGCTGCGCTGGTCGCCCCGCGCGTCGCGGCGCTGATGCCCGGTCTGGACGTTGCCGCGAGCATCGACCTCCTCGCCCGCGCGATGCCGGTGATGAAGCTGCGCGCGCGCGACCTCAACGAGCTTGCTGACGGCGCCCAGTTTCTGTTCAAGACGCGGCCGTTAGCCATGGACGAGAAAGCCAAGTCTTTGCTAGAAGATAACGGGACCGCGATTTTGCAGGCAGTATTGCCAGTTCTGGCCGAGACAGCGCCTTGGACTGCTGCCGCTCTGGAGGACAAGGTTACGCATTTCGCCGAGGGTCAGGGGCACGGCCTCGGCACTTATGCCCAACCGCTGCGCGCCGCTCTTACAGGGCAGGCGCGCTCGCCGGGCATTTTCGATGTGCTCGAACTTCTGGGACGCGAGGAATCGCTCGCCCGGATCAACGACGTCACGCGCGTGGCCGCCTGAGGGCCGCGCGCATACCAACAGCTTGCCAAAGAACCGCTTTGAGGAGAACGAACCGTGTCAGACAGCGCATCATTGAAGATCGGCGACAAGGACAGCACGTATGCGATCCGGTCCGGCACCATCGGCCCGGACGTCATCGACATCCGCAAGCTGTATGCTGAGACCGGCTGCTTCACCTATGACCCCGGCTTCACCTCTACCGCCAGCTGCGACAGCGCGCTGACCTATATTGACGGCGACGAAGGTGTGCTGCTGCACCGCGGCTATGCGATTGGCGAGCTGGCCGAGGATTCGAGCTTCATGGAAGTCTCGTATCTGCTGCTCAACGGCGAACTGCCGAGCAAGGAAGAGCTCGAGACCTTCACCTACACCATTTCGCGCCACACCATGCTGCACGAACAGCTGATGCAGTTCTATCGCGGGTTCCGCCGCGATGCGCACCCGATGGCGATCATGTGCGGTGTCGTCGGTGCGCTGTCTGCCTTCTACCATGATTCGACTGATATCGCCGATCCCGAGCATCGCCGCATCTCCAGCCACCGGCTGATCGCCAAGATGCCGACGATCGCGGCTGCCGCGTACAAATATTCGGTCGGCCAGCCCTTCGTCTATCCGGACAACTCGCTGTCCTACACCGGCAACTTCCTCAAGATGACGTTCGGCGTCCCGGCCGAGCCTTATGAGGTCAATCCGGTTGTGGAACGCGCGCTCGACCGCATCTTCATCCTGCATGCCGACCATGAGCAGAACGCGTCGACCTCGACCGTTCGCCTGGCAGGTTCGTCGGGCGCCAACCCGTTCGCGTGCATCGCGGCGGGCATCGCCTGTCTGTGGGGCCCGGCGCATGGCGGCGCCAACGAGGCCGCGCTCAACATGCTGCGCGAAATCGGCACCCCCGACAAGATCCCGCATTACATCGCGCGCGCCAAGGACAAGAACGATCCGTTCCGCCTGATGGGCTTCGGTCACCGCGTCTACAAGAACTATGACCCGCGCGCGACCGTGATGCAGAAGACCGTGCGCGAAGTGTTCGACGCGCTCAAGGTCAGCGATCCGGTGTTCGAGGTTGCGTTGCAGCTCGAGGAAATGGCGCTCAACGATCCGTATTTCATCGAGAAGAAGCTGTTCCCGAACGTCGATTTCTATTCGGGCGTGATCCTTTCGGCGATCGGTTTCCCGACCACCATGTTCACCGTGCTGTTCGCCCTCGCCCGCACCGTCGGCTGGGTCGCGCAGTGGAACGAGATGATCTCCGACCCCGGCCAGAAGATCGGTCGCCCGCGTCAGCTCTACACCGGCCCGACGCAGCGTCCCTATGTTCCGGTCGGCCAGCGCTAAGGCCATTCGAGACTGAAAAGCAAAACGCCCTTCCGGTCCGACCGGGAGGGCGTTTTGCTGTGGGTGGTGGATTGTTCAGGCCGCACCGGCGGCGACCACCAGCCCTGCCAGCAATAACATCAGGACGAGGAGCACGATCACCGTCAGGCTGGCAATCAGCGTCAGCGTGCCCCCGGTCCGATCGAACCGGTAGACCAGCAGCAGCACTGCAACGACGCCGGCGATCAGGACGAAGGCCCCGACGCCGGGCACCGGATCAGACGCGCATCGGCATCAGGACGTAGAGCGCGCTGGCCTTGTCGTTCTCGCGGATCAGCGTCGGGGCGCTGCTGTCGGCCAGATGCAGTTCGATGACATCGCCTTCGAGTTCGCCCAGAATGTCGAGCAGATAGCGGGCGTTGAAGCCGATCTCGAAGCCGTCGCTCGAATATTCGCCTTCGACCTCTTCGGCCGCGGTGCCGTTTTCGGGGCTGGTGACGGACAGCGTGATCTTGTCCTTCTCCAGCGCCATCTTCACCGCGCGGGTCTTTTCCGTCGCGATGGTCGCGACGCGGTCGACACCCTGTTCGAACGCGCGCGGATCGATGCGAAGCAGCTTGTCGTTGGCGGTCGGGATCACCCGGCTATAGTCCGGGAAGGTCCCGTCGATCAGCTTGGAGGTCAGGATCGCGCTGCCCAGAGTAAAGCGGATCTTGCTCGCCGACAGATCGATCTGAACCTTGGCATCGCCGCGTTCGTCGAGCAGCTTGCGCAGTTCGCCGATGCATTTGCGCGGTACGATCACGTCGGGCATGCCCTCGGCGCCATCGGGCCGGTCGAGCGTAACCCGCGCCAGCCGGTGACCGTCGGTCGCCGCGGCTTTCAGCACCGGGCGGTCATCGTCGGCGACGTGCAGGAAGATGCCGTTGAGGTAATAGCGGGTCTCTTCGGTCGAGATCGCAAAACGGGTCTTGTCGATGATCTGGACAAGTTCGGCGGCTGCCAGCTCGAAGCTGGTCGGCAGTTCGCCTTCGGCAATCACCGGGAAGTCGTCACGCGGCAGCGTCGGCAAGGTGAAACGGCTGCGGCCGGCGCGGACCAGCATCTTGCCGTCGGCGGCATCGAGCATCACCTGACTGCCATCGGGCAGCTTGCGCGCGATTTCGAACAGCGTGTGCGCCGACACCGTGATCGATCCCGGCGTTTCGACCGAATAGGCGCTGATCGTCTCTACGATCTGCAGGTCGAGATCGGTCGCCATGAAGCGCAATGCGCCATCGGCCGATGCTTCGATGAGCACATTCGACAGAATGGGGATAGTGTTGCGCCGTTCCACCACCGACTGAACATGGCTGAGGCTCTTGAGGAGCGTCGCGCGTTCGATTGTCGCTTTCATCAAAATCCCCCGAGGCCAGCCGGCCTCCAATCCAAAAGACATGCTCTGCCGTAATGACAGAATCCCGACCAACTTCATTAACAATATTGGCTTTTGCCGCAAGCCGATAGCCGCGCAAATCGGTTTAAACTGTGGAAAATGGCGCGCCGGGCTTGCGCGCACCGCCGCGATTGCCGAAACGGGCTGCCGATGACGCAAAATTCCCGATTTTCCTGCCCTCCTGTCGCGGGCCGCCTGTTCATCGCGCGGCATGGCGAAACCGTGTTCAACGCCGCCAAAAGGCTGCAGGGCGACCATCTCCACACCCCGCTGACCCGCGCGGGCTTCGCCCAGGCCGACGCAATGGGGGCCGCGCTGGCCGATGTGCTCGGCACCCGCCCTGCGCTGTCGCTCTGGGCATCGGACACAGGCCGCGCACTGCAGACGCTGGCGGTGATCACCGAACATTTGAAGCTCGACTGGCACGATGCGATTGCCGACCCGCGGCTGGTCGAGATCGGCATGGGCGGCTGGGGCGGGCGTTATTATGCCGATGTCATCGCCGAGGTCGGACCGGTGATCGAACCTCCCGAGATGCTGCTCAAGCCCGCGCCCGATGGCGAGAATTACGCCGAGATCGCCGCGCGGGTCACCGACTGGCTGCAGGCCCATGCCTGCGATACGGACGACAAATTGGTGATCATGCACGGAATTTCCAGCCGGGTGCTGCGCGGGGTGCTGCTGGGCTTGCCACCGCATCCGGCGTTCGGCGCGCCGGGCGCGCCCGGCCGGCCGCAGGGATCTGTCGTGATGATCGCCGATGGCCGCGAAGAGGTCGTCGTCACCGGCACCGGCGGAGGCCATGCATGACAGGCTGGCGCGCTGCCCTTCTCGCTGCAGCGCTGCTGACCGCCTTTACGCCCGCACCGGTTCTGGCGCGCGACAGCCTCGGCGTGTTCGACAACTGGGGCGCGTTTCGCGATCCGCAGGTACCGCGCTGCTATGCGATCGCGCAGCCAGACACCGTGCGCGGCAAGCGCCAATACCGCCCGTTCGCGAGCATTGGCTATTGGCCCAGGCGCGGCGTGCGCGGGCAGTTTCACCTGCGCCTCAGCCGGGCCATGGCCGAAGATGGCACCATCACCCTGACTATCGGGGTGCGCCGGTTCACGCTGACCGGCGGCGGCGGCGATGCCTGGGCCAGTGACAAGGCGATGGATGCAAGTATCATCGCCGCCATGCGATCCGCCCGCGAAATGGCCGCCAGCGCCAAGGGCGCCGATGGCAGGCCGATCCGCGATGTCTATCTGCTGAAAGGTGCGGCCACCGCGCTTGACGCTGCCGCACTGGGATGTGCGCAGCGGCGCTGATCGCGATCGGGGGTCACAGCCGCTTGAGGAATCGGTCGACGCTCTCATGGCGTTCCAGCCGTGCGTCTTCCAGTGCCTCGCCCTCGCTCTCCAGCGCCGCCCGGATCCGCTCGATCTGGACATCGGTGAGATGCTCGATGCCGATGAACGCGTTGCGCGCCTCCTGTTGGGTGCGGATCAGCTCGTCGAGCTTGGCCTGCATCGCGGCAGCATCGCGGTTCTGGCTGTTCTGGATGACGAATACCATCAGGAAGGTGATGATGGTCGTTCCGGTGTTGATCACCAGCTGCCAGGTGTCGGAATAGCCGAACAGCGGCCCGGTCACGCCCCAGGCGAGGATGATGGCGACCGCCGCAACAAAGGCGAACGGCCTTCCTACGGTCCGCGATACCTGGGTCGCTATCAGGGTGAAAAACCGGTCCATGGAAACTCCTGCACGCTGGCGGGGAACGCCGCGGTGCGCGGAGGTAGCATTTGGCGGCCCGATTGACTATGTGGCGCGCATGACAACCGAGACCTCCCCCGAGACTTCCCCCGGAACTTCCATGGACATGGCGATCCCCGGCCATATCGACCCCGTTCCCGTGCCTCGGCCGATCACGCCGCGTGCTGATGGTCGCGCCGACCTGATGGGGCTGATGCGCGAAGACATCAGCGTGCTGCTCGAGACCGCCGGGCTTGACCGCAAGCAGGCGAAATTGCGCTCCAAGCAGCTGTTCCACTGGATATATCATCGCGGCGTCACCGATTTCGACAGCATGACCGACATTGCCAAGACAATGCGTCCCTGGCTCGAAGAGCGCTTCGTGATCGGCAGGCCCGAAATTGTCGAGGCGCAGGTATCGAGCGACGGCACCCGCAAATGGCTGCTGCGCACCGATGACGCGCAGGATTACGAGATGGTGTTCATCCCCGATGCCGACCGGGGGACATTGTGCATCTCCAGCCAGGTCGGCTGCACGCTCAACTGCCGCTTCTGCTATACCGGCACGATGCGGCTGGTGCGCAACCTGACTCCGGGCGAGATCGTCGGCCAGGTCATGCTCGCGCGCGATGCGCTGGGCGAATGGCCCAAAGGCGCGATGGACGCGCTCGACGACGAGGAAGACGCTGCGTCCTACACCGCCGATGGCCGGCTGCTGACCAACATCGTGCTGATGGGCATGGGCGAGCCGCTCTACAATTTCGACAACGTGCGCGATGCGATGAAGGTGGTGATGCACGGCGATGGCCTCGCGCTGTCCAAGCGGCGGATCACGCTGTCGACCAGCGGCGTCGTGCCGATGATGGCGCGCTGCGGCGAGGAGATCGGGGTGAACCTGGCGGTCTCGCTGCATGCGGTGACCAAGGAAGTGCGCGACGAGATCGTGCCGCTCAACCGCAAATTCGGGCTGGAAGAGCTGCTGCAAGCCTGCGCCGATTATCCCGGCGCGAGCAACGCACGGCGCATCACCTTCGAATATGTGATGCTCAAGGACAAGAACGACAGCGATGACGACGCACGCGAACTGGTGCGGCTGATCAAGGGCTATGGCCTGGCTGCCAAGGTCAACCTGATCCCGTTCAACCCCTGGCCCGGCGCGATCTACGAATGCTCGGACCCCGATCGGATAAAGCGCTTTTCCGACATCGTGTTCGAAGGCGGCATCAGCGCCCCGGTGCGCACCCCGCGCGGCCGCGATATCATGGCAGCGTGCGGGCAGCTCAAGTCGGCGTCGGAAAAGAAAAGCCGCGCCGAGCTGGACCGGCTGGCCGAGGAAAAGCAGGCGGCTTTGGGTTAAGTCCCCTCTCCCCTACCGCTTGCGGGAGGGGCAGGTTCAGCTTGCTGAACCGGGGTGGGCCTGTAGGCACCACCTTCAGTTCACGCCCACCCCGGCCTTCGGCCACCCCTCCCGCCTGCGGGAGGGGAGAACAGTGTCTAACCCGCCGCAACCTCGCCTGATTTCAACGCCGGCTTCTGGTCGAGCTCTCCTTCGTCCATGATCCGACGGCGCATTTCGTCGCGCTTTTCGTGGATCGAAGCGATGACGTGGCCCATCGCTATCCCTAAATCGACAAGCAAAGCCTCGGACAATTGCAGCGAGCTTTCCAGCGCCTCGGGCACCGCCAGCTTGGCGCCGGCACGGTAGAGTTCGGCAGCGTGCGCAGTGTCCCGGGCGCGGGCGATGATCGTCAGGTCCGGCACCCAGCCGTGGACCCGGCGCACGATCTGCACCGCCAGCACAGGATCGTCCATCGTCAGGATCAGCGCGCGGGCATGGCCCAGCCGCATCCGGTCGAGGAGCTCGGACCGGGCGACATCGCCAAAGACGATCGGCACCCCGTCGCGGCGCGCCTGCATCACCACATCGACATTCGATTCGACCGCGACGAACGGCTGCTCGTGCTCCTTGAGCATATCGGCGATGATCTCTCCGACCCGCCCATAGCCAAAGATGACGGTGCGATCGTTGGCGATATCCGACTGGTCGATCGGCGCGGCGTCGCTGGCACGCATTTCCAACTGCCGCGCCATGGTATGCCCCAATTTGGCGAGAAGCGGGGTGATCGTCAGGCCGATCGCGGTGACGATCTGCCAGAATTGCGCAGTTGAAGCCTGGATCAGCTGCGCCTGCACTGCGGCGGCGAGCACGATCAACGTGGTTTCAGACGGGCTGGCCATCAATACACCCACTTCAGCCGCAGTCCCACGCCTTGCACCCGCAACGCGCAGCAGGACACCTGTCACGACCGCTTTGATGATCACAACGCCAACCACGGCAAGCCCCAGTTCCTGCCAATAGGCCGCGATCACGCGCAGATCGACCGACATGCCCACAGTGATCAGGAACACACCCAGCGCGAGACCTTTGAAGGGCTCGATCAAAATCTCGACCTCGCCGCGATACTCTGTTTCGGCGATTACGAGGCCTGCCAGAAGCGCGCCGACGATTGGCGACAATCCCACGGACGCGGTCGCGAGGCTTGCCGTGATCACAACCAGCAGACTGGCGGCCAAAAACAGCTCCGGATTCTTTGTTCGTGCTGCCTGTGCGAACATTTTGGGGAGAATCAGCCGGCCCAGCAACAACATGCCCAAGACTGTGAGAACGCCCAGCACAAGTGTCTGGGTAAGGTCGCCCACCGCGTCTGAACCGGCGATCGGTGCCAGCGCTCCGAGCAGAAAGATAATCGGGACAATTGCCACATCTTCAAACAGGCACATCGCCAATGCCGCCCGGCCCACAGGCGATGTTGTTCCGGAAATTGGCAAGACGAGAGCCGTCGAAGACAATGCGAGGGCTAGCCCAAGACCGATCGCCCCGGACATGTTCTGGCCGACAAGATACAGGGCAAAACCGATCAGCAGCGCAGACAGGCTGAGCTCAGCCAGACCAACTCCGAAAACAAGCTTTCTCATGCTCCACAGCCGCTTGAATGACAGCTCGAGCCCGATCGTGAACAGCAGCAAGATGATCCCGAATTCGGCGTATGGCGTGATGGCCTCCGCATCGGTAATCGTGATGTGGTACAGCCAGGGATATTCATCGACCAATGAGCCAAGCCCGAATGGTCCAACCAGAATGCCAATCAGCAGAAAACCGATGATCGGTGTGATCTTGAAGCGCGCAAACGCAGGAATAACGATCCCCGCCGCGCCCAGAATGACCAGGGCGTCGCTGAAGACAGGATTATCGAGCGGATTGTGCATTGCCTAGCTAATGACTGATGGCGCCGCACCTGTCAGCCATTAATCTTGGCCAGCAAGCGCTTTATCCGCCGCCGCCGCCCTGCGGACCGGCAGGCGCCGGCTGCCGCGCACGCTCGCGCTTGGACGCATGCCCCCTGCCCACGGCGCGATCCCATTCGATATGGTACAGGTCGTAACGCCGGTCGCTGAGATTACGCACCGTGCCTTCGCTGCGCGCCCAGCTGAGGTCGTCCAGGTTCACGTCGCTGATCGTCAGCGTCTCGACATTCTCGCTGGCCTCGGCGGCAATTCCGTCGCGCGCAAAGGGAAGGTCGCACGGCGTCAGGATGCAGCTTTGCGAATACTGGATGTCCATGTTCTCGACATCGGGCAGATTGCCGACATTGCCCGACATCACGACATAGCACTGGTTCTCGATAGCGCGCGCCTGGCAGCAATAGCGCACGCGCATATAGGCCTCGCGGCTGTCGGTGCAGAACGGCACGAAGATGATCCGCGCGCCTTCGTCCGCCAGACGGCGGGCGAGCTCGGGGAACTCGCTGTCATAGCAGATCAGCACACCGATCGGGCCGCAGTCGGTCTGGATCGCGTCGATGCTGTCGCCACCCTTGATCTTCCACCAGTAGCGCTCGTTGGGCGTGGGGTGGATCTTTTCCTGCGCGTGGATCGAGCCATCGCGCAGCGCGACAAGCGCGATATTCTGGATGTCGCCGTCATCAGCGCGCGTGGGGTGCGATCCGCCGATGATGTTGATGTTGTATTCCATCGCCATCCGGGTCAGCTCGTCGCGGATGCGCGGGGTAAACTCGCTCAGCGCCTCGATCGCTTCCTGCGGCCCCATCTTCTTCTTGGCGAAGGAGAGCAAAGACATCGTGAACATCTCGGGGAACAGCACAAAGTCTGCCTTGTAGTCCGCTGCCACGTCGACGAAATATTCGACGTTGCGCACGAACTCCTCGAAATTGGCGACCGCGCGCGCCTGGAACTGCACCGTGGCGAGGCGAACGCTTTCCACGCCGCGCGGAACGCGATGCGTCGGCGGCTCGTCCGGGTTCACATAGGGGTTGCGCCACACCATGTGCACCGCATGGCCGCGCGACTGCTTGTCCTCGGGCAGATAGCGCGTGAGGATGCCGACCGGCTGGAAGCCGTTGGCGATCTGGAAGCCGATCACCGGATCGCGCAGCTTGCCGTCGATCACCTTGGCAAGATAATCTTCCGGGCCGTCCACCTTCTTGGTGCGCTTGGCCTTGTCATAGCCAGGAATGCGCCCGGCAAAGACGATTCCGTTGAGATCGAGCAGTTCGGCCAGGGCACGGCGCGCCTCGTACAGCCTTTTGCCGATGCGCACGCCGCGCTGCGCCGGATCGACGCACATCTCATAGCCGTACAGCCATTCGCCGGTCGGCACATGGCGCGTGCCGAAACCGTTGCCGCTGATCTCTTCCCAGTCGTGCTGGGTGAACGCCATCGCCTCGGTCACCCGCGACGAGGCGCAATAGCCCACGATCTCGCCATCGAGAATGGCGACGAACTGGCCCTGGGGGAAGTTGTTGATCTGCCCGCGCAGCTCGCCAAACTTGTACGGCGGAAGGCTGGGGTAGGCACGCTCGACGAGCTGCGATATTCCGGGAATATCGCCTCGCCGGGCCTGCCTGACCTCCAGCCGTGCCTTGCTGCTGCGCTGGGCCATCAAACCATCACGCC
>JBKBTF010000055.1:20807-23897 GCA_046291395.1 Blastomonas sp.
CTTTTCGAGGTTCTGGCGGATCGCCTCGAAGAACTGCTCGGTGGTCATCCACGCCTGATCGGGGCCGATCAGGATCGCCAGATCCTTGGTCATCGCGCCGCTTTCCACGGTTTCGATGCATACCCGCTCGAGCGTTTCTGCAAAGCGCACCACCTCGGGGGTTTCGTCGAAGCGGCCGCGATAGATCAGACCGCGGGTCCAGGCGAAGATCGACGCGATCGGGTTGGTCGAGGTCGCCTTGCCCTGCTGGTGCATGCGATAGTGACGCGTGACCGTGCCGTGCGCGGCTTCGGCTTCCACCGTCTTGCCATCGGGGGTCATCAGCACCGAGGTCATCAGACCCAGCGAGCCGAAGCCCTGCGCGACGGTGTCCGACTGGACGTCGCCATCATAGTTCTTGCACGCCCAGACGAACTTGCCCGACCATTTCAGCGCCGATGCGACCATGTCGTCGATCAGGCGATGCTGGTAGGTAATTCCGGCGGCGTCGAACTTGTCCTTGAATTCCGCCTGGAAGACCTCTTCGAAGATGTCCTTGAAGCGGCCATCATAGGCCTTGAGGATGGTGTTCTTGGTCGACAGGTATGTCGGCCAGCCGCGGTCGAGACCATAGTTCATCGAGGCGCGCGCAAAGTCGGCGATGGAATCGTCGAGGTTGTACATCGCCATGGCGACACCCGAAGACGGGAACTGGAACACTTCCTCGTCGATCCTGGTGCCGTCCTCGCCTTCGAACACCAGACGCAGCTTGCCCGGACCCGGCACGAGGAAATCCGTCGCCTTGTACTGATCGCCAAAGGCGTGACGGCCGACCACGATCGGGTCAGTCCAGCCGGGGACCAGACGCGGAACGTTGGAAATCACGATCGGCTCGCGGAACACCACGCCGCCCAGGATGTTGCGGATGGTGCCGTTGGGCGATTTCCACATTTTCTTGAGGTTGAACTCCTCGACGCGCTGTTCATCGGGGGTAATGGTGGCGCATTTGACTCCGACACCATATTCCCGGATCGCGTTCGACGCATCGACGGTGATCTTGTCGTTGGTCTCGTCGCGCTTCTCGACCGAGAGATCGTAATATTTCAGGTCGATATCGAGATAGGGAAGGATCAGGCGTTCGCGGATCCACTCCCAGATGATGCGGGTCATTTCGTCGCCGTCGATTTCGACGACGGGCTTGGCTACTTTTATCTTGGCCATGCGGGATTTGCGCCTTCTTGCTAGGGAGGAATCGTTAAGATGCGACGCTCTTAGCAAAGTCCGCCCATGTTTCAACCGTGCAGCACCCCGGCCCGCCTGCCGGTCCTGCGCATGAATATGCTGCGTCGCAGCACGGCTCGGCGCGGATCAGGGGGTTTGGGCGTTGTCACACCCGCCCACAGCCCCTAAGAGGTCCGGCATGTCGCAAGAAATACTGGATAACCGAGGCAGGGGCCTGGCGAGCTGGAGCATGCCGTCGGTGCACCCGGAAGGTCGCAAATTTGCCGTTGCAGCCGCAACCCTCACGCTGATTTTCGCTCTGCTCGCTTGGGAAACGCTCGCCTGGCCGATGGGCGGCCTAACCTTGTGGATACTCGCATTTTTCCGTGATCCGGCCCGGGTTACGCCGCAGGACGAAAGGCTGGTCGTCGCGCCCGCCGACGGGCTTTGCACCCAGATCGAGCTGGTTCCGCCGCCGACCGAGCTGGCCGGCCCCGGCGGACTGGGCTCCGATCCGCTCTATCGCATCTCCATCTTCATGAGCGTGTTCGACGTGCACATCAACCGCGCTCCGATCGGCGGGACGATCCGCCGGATCGTCTATATCTCGGGCAAGTTCCTCAATGCCGATCTCGACAAGGCGAGCGATGAGAACGAGCGCCAGCACATCATGATCGAGCGTGGCGACGGCGCAAGGGTCGGCATCACCCAGATCGCGGGCATTGTCGCGCGCCGGATCGTGCCCTTCATCAAGGAAGGCGATTTCGTCGCGGTCGGTCAGCGGGTCGGCCTGATCCGCTTCGGCAGCCGCGTGGATGTCTATCTGCCGCACGGCACCGCGCCTGCCGTGGTCAAGGGCCAGCGCATCACGGCCGGCGAGACGGTTCTGGCGATGCTGGGCGACGCGCCTGTCCTTGAAGGGATCGCGCAATGATGCCGCCCACCCGCGTCCCCATGCCCTGCCCGGTGCCGAACAAGGAGAGTCCGCGATGACCGATCCCGATCCGCTCGAGCGCCGGGGACGGCGCGGTTCGATCCGTTATCTGGCGGGCAGGCGACTGCGGCTGCGCGAGGGGCTGACGCTGCGCGCTATGGTACCCAACGCGATTACCGCGACGGCGCTATGCTGCGGCTTGACCGGGGTCCGGTTTGCCATGAACGAACAATGGCCGCTGGCGGCCGGGGCAATCGTGCTTGCAGGCGTGCTCGACGGCATCGATGGCCGGGTGGCACGGCTGCTCAAGGCACAAAGCCGTTTTGGCGCAGAGCTGGATTCGCTGGCAGATTCGATCGCGTTCGGGGTATCGCCTGCACTGGTGCTGTTCCTGTGGTCGCTCAACGAGCTGCCGCGCTTCGGCTGGCTGATCGCACTGGCGCTGGCGGTTTGCTGCGCACTGAGGCTTGCAAGGTTCAACGCTCAGATCGATCTGGAAGACCAGCCGCACAAGTCGGCAGGCTATATGACCGGGGTCCCTGCCCCTGCGGGCGCTGGCCTTGCCATGCTGCCGCTCTATCTGTGGATGGAAACCGGGATCGACGCACTGCGCCATTACACCGTCGTCGGACCCTGGGTGCTGCTGATCGCGTTCCTGATGATATCGAACGTTGCGACGTTCAGCTGGTCATCGCTGCGGCTGCGCAAGAACATCCGGCTTGAAGCGCTCGCCTTGTTCGCGCTGACCGCTGCATCCTTGCTGACCATGCCGTGGCTCACGCTGACGGCGATCTGCCTGGTCTACCTGTTGCTGATCCCCTTCGGCATCCGCTCCTACGCCAAGGTCAAGCGGCAACGCGCCAGCCAGGCTGGCTGATACGCACGGTGCCTGCTGCCCTGCGCGGCAGGGCAATCACGCTGCGCGCCGCAAATTCGGGTGCGGGCGCCGGGCTGAA
>JBKBTF010000056.1:0-23894 GCA_046291395.1 Blastomonas sp.
AGAGATGGCGCGCTGACCCTCTCCACTCCCGCTTGCGGGAGGGGTGGCCGAAGGCCGGGGTGGGCCTGAAAATTGCTGGAGGTCATTGTCGCGATGCCCAGTTTTACGCCACGCAACACCTCGCGTGCTCGAGGCCTTCGGCAGGAAGCCACCCTGTCAGAAAAGCGGCTGTGGCTTTATTTGAACAAACGGCAGCGCCAAGGATTCAAGTTTTCGCGCCAAATCCCGGTCGGCCCATACTTCTGCGATTTTGTGTGCCGGGAAGCAAAGCTGGTGATCGAGGTGGATGGTGACTCGCATGAGCTGACAGGCGAGTATGACGAGCGCCGCGACGCCTTCTTGACGCGAGAAGGCTACCGGGTGTTGCGGTTCTTGAACGAGGACGTTCGCGATCATCTCGACGGCGTGTTGGATGAGATCGACGCGGCATTGGGCATGCGGACCTAGATTCAGGCCCACCCCGGCTCAGCAATCTGAACCTGCCCCTCCCGCGAGCGGGAGGGGAGAGACGTCGCGCCAATCCTCTCCCTTCCCGCTTGCGGGTGGGGTGGCCGAAGGCCGGGGTGGGCCTGAAGGTCATCGGTTGATCACCTGAGCCCGCGATTCAGCATGAATCCTTTCTTTATCCACAGAGCAGCGCAGTCTGCCGCCAAATTGACTCGACTTGGCGCTGCTTAACCATGAAAGTTGGTTAACCGGCTTGGCGGCAGCGCGGGTTATCGATCATACCGGCTTCGGGTCTTCTCCCGCACGTCAGGCAACCAGAAGCAAGGATCGTTTCCCACGTGAGCGCACCGGCACGCTTTCCCCGATTTTTCGTGACCAACCCTGGTCCGTGTCCGTATCTTCCGGGCAAGAGCGAGCGCAAGGTGTTCACCGAGCTCAACGGCCCGCATGCCGACGAGCTCAACGATGCGCTGAGCCGCATCGGTTTTCGCCGCAGCCAGAACGTTGCCTATCGCCCAAGTTGCCTTGATTGCCGCGCCTGTGTCTCGGTGCGCGTGGTGGCGGAGAAATTCGCCCCCAGCCCTGGCCAGCGCAAGCTGCTGCGGCGCAACCGAGACCTGATCGTGTCCGCCTGCCGGCCCTGGTCGACGCAGGAGCAATATGATCTGCTCCGCCGCTATCTCAAGGCGCGCCATCCCGGCGGCGGGATGTCCGAGATGGACGACATGGATTATGCCGACATGGTCGAGCATTCGCCCGTGCGCAGCTATGTCATCGAATATCGCGAGCCCAATCCCGACGGCAGCGCGGGCAAGCTTGTCGGTGCGTGCCTGACCGATCAGCAAGGCGATGGCCTGTCGATGATCTACAGCTTCTACGAGCCCGACCATCCGACCCGCCGGGGCCTGGGCAACTATATCATCATGGATCATATCCAGCGCGCCGCACGCGCACGGTTGCCCTATGTGTACCTTGGCTATTGGGTGAAATCTTCGCCGCGGATGCAGTACAAGGTCAAATACCAGCCGCTCGAACTGCTTGGTCCCGATGGCTGGCACCCGTTCGACCTTGAACGCGACGCTGGCGAGGTCTAGACGTCTTCTGCGGCCTCGGGGCGTTACCCGTACGCGTTGAAAGCAAATTGGGTTGATGAGTCTGGCTGATCGCGGGTGCCTGGCAACGGCCTGGACAATGGCTTTGCTGGCGGCTGGCGTGGCAATGCCCCAACAAGTGCGCGCGCAGAACGCGGACCCTCGGCCCGAAATCGCTGCCCCCGCCAATCCCGAAGAATCTCTGCTCGACGATCCGCTGGCGATCGATCCGCTCGCTCCGCTCGGCCAGTTGCCGGGCATGGAGGTCGACTGGCCCGAGGGCGGCGACGTCCCCGAATGGCCCGGCGAGTTCGCGGTGGAAGACAATCTTCCGGTTGAGGCCGAGACCGCCGACGCAGCCGACAGCGCCAATCCCGACAGCGTGGCGACCAGCGCTGACGATGTGCGCGACGGCCTTGCCGCAGCGCTGCCGCCGCCTGCAGGCTCGCCGGCGGTCGTGGACGCAGACCCTGATGCGGCGACCCGGCGTGCCGAGCGTCAGGCCGAAAGACGCGCGGAGCGGCAGGACCTCCGTGCCGAGCGTCAGGCGCTGCGCGCGCTGGACGATGGCGATGTCCGCTATCGCGTGATCGTGACCTTCGTTCCGTCGGAAGATTTGCAGGCGCTCGATCAAGGCGCCTTTACTGGCCGCTTTCGCTCGCTGTCGACGCTGGAGCGGCTTTCGGACGACGACGCCAATCTGGCCCAGGTCAACCGCCGCGCGCGTGATGACCGTGACCTGCTCGACAACATGCTGCGGGTTTACGGTTATTATGACGGCGAAGTGCGCAGCTCGGTGGCGCGGATCGAGGGCCAGGATCGGGTCGCGATGACCTTCGATATCACCGCCGGACCGCTCTACACGCTCAGCGCGGTCGATCTGGCGGGGCTCGATGCCGTGGGCGTCGATGTGGCTGCGATGCGCGAGGCCTTCGGCGTGAAGGTCGGCGATCCGGCCAATTCGGACAGCATCGTCGCGGGGCGTCTGGCGCTGCTAACCCGGCTGCTCGAAACGGGCTTTGCGTTTGCAGAGACCGGCGAGCCTGACCTTCTAATCGATCACGATCTGCGCAGAGGCGCGCTCACCGTGCCGGTCAAGCCTGGCGGCCAGTACCGTTTCGGCGGCATCGTGACCGGCGAGGACGACCTGTTCGGGTCGCGGCATCTGCAGCGGATCGCCCGTTTCAAGGATGGCGATATCTTCCAGGCGTCGGAGGTCGACGATCTGCGCCGCGCTATCCTGGCGACGGGGCTGGTATCGACGGTGACGCTGAAACCTGTTGCGGCTACCCCGCCGGTGGGTGCGGAGCCCGGGACGGTCGATATCGCGGTCGAGACCACCGCCGCGCCGTTGCGCACCATCGCCGGCGCGCTGGGCTATGGCACGGGCGAGGGCTATCGCGCCGAGGTCAGCTGGGAGCACCGCAACTTCTTCCCGCCCGAAGGACTGGTGCGCGCGCGCGCCGTCGGCGGTACGCAGGAACAGCTGGTCAATCTGGTCTATCGCCGCAACAACTTCATGACCCGCGATCGCGTGCTGACCGCGCAGGTTCTGGCGAGCAACATCAACCGCGATGCCTTTGAGGCGCGTACCTTCCTGGTGGCGGGCTCGCTCGAACGGCAGACCAACCTCATCTTCCAGAAGAAATGGACATGGTCGGTGGGCGGCGAACTGGTGCTGACCGATGAACGCGATGGTCGCGCGCGCATCGTCGGCGGCGCGCGACGCACCTTCTTCATCGCTGCGCTGCCGACCTCGCTGACCTATGACGGCAGCGATGACCTGCTCGATCCGAGCAAGGGATTCCGTCTCGGCGGACGCGTGTCGCCCGAATATTCGCTGCAATCGGGCAGCCAGGCTTATGTCCGGCTCCAGCTCGACGGCAGTTACTATCAGCCGGTGTCTGAACGCATCGTGGTGGCGGGCCGGGTGCGATTGGGCAGCACCCTGGGGGCAGACCGCTTCGATATCGCGCCATCACGCCGCTTCTATGCCGGTGGCGGCGGATCGGTGCGCGGCTATGGCTTCCAGCGGATCGGCCCGCGCGATGGCAATGACGATCCCATCGGCGGCAATGGTCTGGCCGAGTTTTCGCTGGAGGCGCGCGTACGATTTGGCGATTTCGGGGTGGTACCGTTCTTCGACGCGGGCAATGTCTATGCGGGAAGCACGCCCGACCTTTCCGGTCTGCGCTATGGCGCAGGCATCGGCGTGCGCTATTACAGCAGCTTCGGCCCGTTGCGGATCGATGTCGCCACGCCGCTCAACCGGCAGACCGGTGACAGCCGCATCGGCGTCTATATCTCGCTCGGTCAGGCGTTCTGATGGCGGATAACGCCATTCCCGAGGCCGCAGATGCCGAATTGCCGTCCGGCGAGGAGCAGGGGGCCGTCCCGCCGCGCCGGCCTGTACGCTGGGTGCGCGCGGTCGTGCTCACGCTGCTGGGTCTGGCCGTCGCGGCGGTTGCGCTGGCGCTGGCACTCGACACCGGCCCCGGCCGCCGCTTCCTTGCCGAACAACTTGCCGGATACGAGCTCAAATCGGGACTGAAGCTGCGCGTCGAGAGGATCGATGGCTCGATCTACGGCAAGGCGGTGCTGCGCGGGGTGGAGGTCTACGATAGCCGCCGCGTGTTCTTCACCGCGTCTGCGGTCGATCTCGACTGGCGGCCGTTCCGGTTTCTCGCCAACCGGCTCGACATCCGCGATCTCGTCATCCGGCAAGGCGTGCTGCGCAGCCTGCCCGAACTGAAACTCGGCGACCCCGACGATCCGCTGCTGCCCGGCTTCGACATCCGCATCGACCGCCTGCGCGCTGACGGCCTGGTCATCCGAGAGGGGATCGCCGGCGCACGCCGGGTGGCCAATATCGCGGCCAAGGTCGATATCCGCTCGGGCCGGGTTCTGGTCGATGCCCGCGCGGCGCTGACCGATGGCACCGACCGGCTGGCGCTGGTCATCGATGCGGTCCCCGACCAGAACCGGCTGATGATCGATGCCGATGTCAGCGCGCCCGCCAACGGCGCGATCGCTACGATCGCTGGGCTGGAGCAGGACTTCACCGCCTCGATCAAGGGCCGCGGCGACTGGGACTTCTGGCAGGGCAAGCTGTCTGCAACGCTCGGCAATGGCGAGCTTGCCGCGCTCGATATCGACCAGCGCGAGGGCAATGTGCGGATCGGCGGCTATGTGCGTCCTGTGCCGCTGATCGGAACGCAGATGGCGCGGGCGCTGGGTTCGGCGGTCGGTGTGTGGGCTCGCGGCACGCTCGATGCGCGGGTGCTGTCGGGCACGCTGGCACTGGCGGCGCAGGCCGGAACGGTGACCGCCCAGGGCGCGATCGATCTCGGCGACAACAGCTTCGACGCTGTCGAAGTGGCCGCGCTGGTCACCCGGCCTCAACTGCTCGTCCCGGGGCTCGACGCGCGCAACCTGCGCGCCGCCGTGACGCTTGACGGCGCCTTTACCGATCTTGCCGCGCCCTATCGCGTGACCGCTGACCTACTGGCGCTCGCCGGTGTCAGCGCCGACGCTGTGCGGGCCGAGGGCACCATCACCCGTTCGGGGGGAGACTTTACCATCCCGATCAAGATCAGCGCCGCGCGCGTCATCACGGGCAACGCCTATGGCGACCGGCTGGCGAGCGGGCTGGCCGGCGAGGGCGTGGTGCGGATGCGCGATGGCAGGTTGAGTAGCGATCCCATCCGTCTGGCGAGCCGGACCTTCACCGCACTGGTCCAGATCTCCGGCAGTGCCCAGCGGGGACGGTATCTGGCGGTCGCCGATGTCCGGCTGCCCGCCTTCGGGGTGGAGAATGTCGGCGATGCCGATATCGACGCCAATGTGCGGGTTGCCTTTGGCGGCGGTGCGGGATGGGACGTGCTCGGTGACGTCCGCGTGCTGATGCGCCGGGTGGTGAACGAGACCGTGGTGACGCTGATCGGTCCGGCTCCGCGCTTTACCAGCAAGTTCAGCTATGGCGCGGGCCAGCCCTTCGTGCTGCGCGATGCCAGCCTGGCCGCCGAGAAGCTGGCGCTGATCGGCGGCGGCCGGGTGGAGCCGGATGGCCGCATCGTGCTGCGTGCCAGCGGACGGCATCGCGATTATGGCGCGCTCGATGTCAGCGCGGATTCGATCCGGGGAGATACCCGTGCGGTGCTGACGCTGGCCGACCCGCTGCCCGCTTTGGGCGTGCGCGATCTTCAATTGGCGCTGGGGACGGTGCCCGACGGCTTCTCGGTCGGCGTCACAGGTCAGTCGGCGCTCGGGCCGATCGATGGCACGACCCGCATTTTCGCGCGCGAGGCGGGCCGGACCTTGATTGAGGTCGATCGCTTCACCGTGTCGCAGGCGCTCTTTCGCGGCAATATCTTCGCCACCCGCGCCGGTATCGAAGGCGCGCTGGCCGTGTCGGGGGGAGGGCTCACAGGTGATGTGACGCTCGATCCGCGCGGCAACGGCCAGGGGGTCAAGGCGCTGATCGATCTTGCCAATGCCCGGTTCGACGGCGAGGTACCGATCACGATCAACCGGGGTTCGGTGGAAATCGATGCGCTGATCGCCGATGGCCGCAGCACCGTCACCGGCAGCATCCGCGCGCAAGGCATCGGGCGCGGGCCCTTGTTCATCGGGCGGCTGGCGGCGAATGCCAATCTTGTCGACGGAGAGGGGCGAGTCACGGCATCGCTCGCGGGGAGGCGGGGCAGCAATTTCGATCTGCAGACCAGCATCCAGATCGCCCGCAACGCGCTCGTCGTCTCGGGCAACGGCCAATATGGCAACCGCCGCCTGAGGCTGATGCGTCCGGCCCGTCTGACCCGGCTTGAGGATGGCGGCTGGCAACTGGCGCCCGCCGTGCTGCGCCTGGGCCGCGGGCGGATCGGCGCGCAAGGGCGCTTCGGCGGCGGGCTGACCGATGTCACCGCGCACTTCAACACCGTGCCGATGGCACTGTTCGACGTCGCGGTGCGCGAGCTCGGCTTCGGCGGCAATGCGTCGGGCACGCTGAGCTATCGTCAGGCAGCAGGCCAGGTGCCCACCGGCAAAGCCAGCGTGATGCTCGACAACCTCACCCGTACTGGGCTGATTGCCAGTTCGCGTCCGGTTGATATCTCGGCCAATCTGGCGCTGACCGCCGATGCCCTTGCGATGCGCGCGGTGATTGCAGAGGACGCCAAGACCGTCGGGCGCGCCCAGGCACGGATCAGCGGTCTGCCTGCCGGGTTCGATCTGTTCGGACGTCTGCAGCGCGGGGCGCTGGCGGGGCAGTTGCGCTTCAATGGCCCTGCGGATTCGCTGTGGCGGCTGCTGGGGATCGAGGCGTTCGATGTCACCGGCCAGGTCGGGGTCGCCGCAAACCTTGGCGGCAGCCTGCTCGATCCGCGCATCAACGGCGTGCTGGCCACGCGCACCGCGCGGCTGGAAAGCGCGGTCGCGGGCACGATCATCACCGACATCGCGTCACGCGGGCAGTTCAACGGTTCGCGGCTGACATTCTCCAGCTTCAGCGGAAAGGCCGGGTCCGGCGGAACCCTCAGCGGATCGGGATATGTCGATTATGGGGGGCTGTTCGCCTCGCCCTCGCAAGGGGTGGCGGTGGAGATCAGGGCCAATGCCAAGAACGCGCAACTCGTCAACCGCGACGACTTCGGCGCGACGGTCACCGGCCCGCTGACCATCTCGTCCGATGGCCGGTCGGGGACGCTGGGCGGCGATGTCGTGCTCAACCGCGGGCGTTTTCGCCTGGGGCAGTATAACGCAGCGCAGGCGCTGCCGATCATCAACGTGCGCGAGATCAACCGTCGCGCCGACGAGGCGCCGCGTCGTCAGCGCGCCGCGATCTGGCGCTATGATGTCAAGGCGCGCGCCGCCAGCCAGTTCACCGTGACTGGCATGGGGCTGAACAGCGAATGGTCCGCCGATGTCGCACTGACCGGAACGGTCGACGCGCCGCGGATCAGCGGCCAGGCCGATCTGGTGCGCGGCGAATATGAATTTGCCGGGCGTGAATTCGATCTGGTGCGCGGGCGGATCAACTTCCGCGGGGAAACGCCGCCCAACCCCGCGCTCGATATTGCCGCATCGGCCAACCTCACCGATCTCAACGCCACCATCAACGTGCGCGGCACCGGGCTGCAGCCTGAGATCAGTTTCACCAGCACGCCTGCCTTGCCCGAAGACGAACTGCTCGCCCGGCTGCTGTTCGGATCGTCGATCACCGACATCTCCGCGCCCGAAGCGGTGCAGCTTGCCGCGGCGCTGGCGTCGCTGCGTGGTGGTGGCGGGCTCGATCCGATCAACGCGCTGCGCGGCGCGATCGGGCTGGACCGGCTGCGCATCGTCGAGGGCAACCAGACCCTGGGGCAGGGAACGAGCATCGCGGCGGGCAAGTACATCACCCGCAACACCTATGTCGAAATCGTCACCGACGGGCGCGGCTATTCTGCGACGCAGGTCGAGTTCCAGATCACGCGCTGGCTCTCGCTGCTTTCATCGATCTCGACTATCGGTCGCCAAAGCGCCAATGTGCGGATATCGAAGGATTATTGAGGTGGGTACTGCCAAGCCGTACCCCCTTCGCTTTGCCTGAGCGAGTTCGGGTCATGTCGTCTGGTTTCACGCGGAGAGGACACAGTGTGCGAACGATCAAATGGGGCGCCATTGCGCTCGCGCTGGTGCTGCTTGGCATCCGGCTGGCCGATGCACCGGGAGCTTCGGCGCACATGAGCGGGTCTGCGAGCGACAAGCCGATCATGCAATGGCCCGATCTGCTGGATCAGCCGCGCCCGGCGGCCGACCATACCCTGTCCTATGGCGAGGACCCGCGGCACGTCGTCGATCTGTGGCTGCCGCAAGGCGAGGGCCCGCATCCCGTCGTGGTAATGCTCCATGGCGGCTGCTGGCAGACCGAGATCGCGACCCGCGACATCATGAACTATATCGCCAATGACCTGCGCGCAGACGGTATCGCGGTGTGGAACATCGAGTATCGCGGCGTGGACCGCGGCGGCGGTTATCCGGGCACCTATCAGGATGTCGGCGCGGCGGCGGACATGCTGGCGGCCAAGGCCCAAGCGCTGAACCTCGATCTGTCGACCACCATCGCCATCGGACATTCGGCAGGCGGGCATCTGGCCTTGTGGCTGGCAGCGCGCCAGGCCCTGCCTGCGAGCGAACCCTTGCGCGGAGCAAACCCCTTGCGGATCGATGCCGCGATCAGTCAGGCGGGCATCGCCGATCTGCGCGCGGCAATGCAGCGCGACGGTCACGCCTGTGGCACCGAGGCACCCAAGGCCATGGCGGGCGATGCGTTTGCGTTAACCTCGCCACCCGAAATGCCGGTGAGCAAGGCTCTGCAGATCCAGTTCCACACCGACAAGGACCGCATCGCCCCGCCTCGCTACGCCAGTGACTATGCCGCCGAGATGGCCAAGAGGGGGGTCACGGTCGAAACCCATGTCCACGTCCACGAAGGCCATGTCGAGCTGATCGCCCCTGCCAGCCGCAGCTGGGCCGCGCAAAAAGCACGCATCAAGGAACTGTTGAAAAAGTGACGAGCAAATCTTTCCCGCCACTTTCCGAAGCCGAAGCCCGCGATGCGGCCGACTTGCTGCGCCCATGGCGTGACCGTTTCGTGCTGCCCGATGGCGTGATCTATCTGGACGGCAATTCGCTGGGTGCGCTGCCAAAGGGGACAGCGGCCCTGATGCGCGACGCGGTCGATCGGCAATGGGGCGAAGGGCTGATCCGCAGCTGGAACGATGCCGACTGGATCGGCGCGCCCCGGCGTATCGGCGACAAGATTGCCGAGCTGATCCGCGCCGCGCCGGGCGAGGTCGTGGTCTGCGATTCGGTGACGGTGAACCTCTACAAGCTGATGATGGCGCTGCTGGCGACGCGGCGAGACAGCGCCGTGGGCCAGGCCGGGACGATCCTCACCGAGAGCGGCAACTTTCCCACCGATCTTCACGTCGCCGCAGGGGTCGCGCGCCATCACGGCCTGACGCTCGATGCCGTGCCGCGCGACTTGATTTCCGAACGGATCGGCCCGGATACCACGCTGATCGTGCTGACCCATGTCCATTACAAGACCGGCGAGCGATTCGACATGGCGGGCGTGCAGGCGCTGGCCGATGCGCACAACGTGCCGCTGATCTGGGACCTGTCGCATTCGGTCGGCGCGGTGCCGCTCGACATGGGCGGCGATGCGGCGCGCTTCGCGGTGGGCTGCGGCTACAAATATCTCAACGGCGGCCCTGGCGCGCCCGGGTTCCTGTACGTTGCCGCCGAAGCGCTCGAGTTCCTCGGCTCGCCGATCCAGGGCTGGATGGGCCATGCCGCACCCTTTGCCATGACCGACGATTATGCGCCTGCCGAGGGGATCGAGCGGTTCCTCGCCGGTACGCCGCCCATGCTGTCGCTGCTCGCACTCGAGGGCGGGGTGGATCTGATGCTGGAGGCGGATGAGCAGGCGCGGTGGACCAAGGCGCAGGGGCTGTTCGACTTTCTGGCACAGCTGATGGCGGCGCGCTGTCCCGACCTGCTGCCGATCACGCCGCCGCGTGCCGAATTGCGCGGCAGCCATGCGAGCTTTGCCCATCCCCATGCCTGGCCGATCAACCGGGCGTTGATCGATGCAGGCGTCATCGGCGACTATCGCACCCCCGATGTGCTGCGGCTGGGGCTGACGCCTTTGTATCTTGGCTTTGCCGATATCTGGCGGGCGGTTGACCGGCTGGCCGCCATCATGGAGGATGGTCGCTGGCAACGCAGCGAATACACTGTCATGAACAAGGTCACATGAGATCTGCTGAAACCATCAGGCAATCCTGAACGTTCAACAACAGACGGGCCATGAAGCTGCAACGCCCTGTGCCCTAGGGTATATGCTCAGCCAATAACGGCACGACATGAAACCGGAGAGAGACATGAACCGCCTTCTGGCTTGCCTCGACGTATCACATTATTCGCAGACCGTGTGCGAACACGCTGCCTGGGCCGCAAAGCGGCTGGATGCTGCAGTGGAACTGCTCCATGTCATCCAGCGCAACGCTGCCGAGGACGTGCGCCAGGAACTGGGCAGCACCATGGATCTTGCCAGCAAGCCTGGCCTGCTCGACGAAATTCTTTCGCTCAGGATCGCCGAAGGTCAGCTCGCAGAGCGGCAGGGGCAGTTGCTCGTTCAGGCTGCGGTCGAACAGTTGCGCGCTTTGGGCATCACCGATGTCGAAGTCACGCAGCGCGAGGGCGGGATCGTCGAGACGATCATCGAGCGCGAGGCATTCAGCGATATGGTGATCATCGGCAAGCGCGGCGCGCAGGCCAATTTCGCCAAGGGCCATCTGGGCAGCAAGGTTGAGCGCGTGGTCCGTCAGAGCGCAAAGCCGGTTCTTGTCGCAACCCGCGTATTCAAGGAACCGCAGCGGATCGCCGTCGCCTTTGATGGCGGACCGTCGAGCCACAAGGCGCTGGAATATGTCTCGACCTCGCCGCTGTTTGGGGGGCTCGAGATCGATATCGTGCTGGTTGGCCCGTATACGGACAAGAACGCCGCTTATATCGACTGGGCGCAGAGCCAGTTCACCGGGCGCGTCGGGGTCAGGGCGATCCAGCGCGAAGGCAGTCCCGACAGCGTCCTGCAGCAGGTTGCCAAGGAACGGGCGATCGACCTGTTCGTGATGGGCGCCTATGGCCACAGCCCGCTGCGCAACATGCTTGTGGGGAGCACGACGACGCAGATGATCCGTTCGGGGCAGATGTCGGTGTTGCTGTTCAGGTAATTACGGCTTCGCTGTAACATTTCTCTCTCCCCTTGCGGGAGAGATACGAAGGCTTGCCAGCTCGCTGGCTAGCCGCAGTTGAGAGGGGGGCGCGATCTGGAGCTTACGCTCCAGACCCCTGTCCCAACCCTCTCCCGCAAGGGGAGAGGGCTATTTACAAGCCGCAACCCCAGCTTCACTCCAGATACAGCGACCTCAACCGGGCGATATCCACTGCGGTGATCCCCAGCGTGGCCAGATAGCCCTCAACCCCGCCATAATCGCGATCGATCACCTCGAAGAACTGCACGAGGTGTGACTGGCCCGACGCCGAATAGAGCGGCTCGGCCTTGATGCCGCCCGGCTTCTTGGCGGCGGCGGCGTAATATTGCACGATCGGATTGGTCGGATGATCGGCGGGGTCGAGCGGCGGCAGCTCGTTCTGCGGGCGGCGCAGCTGGGTCGAAAGATGATAGTCCGCCAGGATCGTGTCGCGATCGACTCCCAGCACGCTCAGGATCAGCGCCGAGGCGATCCCGGTGCGGTCCTGCCCGGCCGAGCAGTGATACATCACCGCGCCATCATCGGCGAGCAGCCGCCTGAACAACGATCGGTATTGCGGGGCGAGCAGTTTCTCCATGCCGGTATAGACATATTCGCCCTTCATCGTGCCCATTTTGGCCATCAGCGGCTTGAGCGAATAATCGTTGGAGACGAACAGCGCGCCGGTGCGGTCATCGAGTTGGGTGGCAGCAACGTCGCGCTCCTCGAGCGAGCGCAGATCGACGATCGTGCCGATGTCGAGCCCGCCGAGCAGGGTGTAATCCTCCTCGGTCAGCAGCGGCAGCGCGCCCGAGCGGAAGACCTTGCCCCAGCGCACCGTCTTGCCGCCTGCGCCCCTGTAGCCGCCCAGATCGCGGAAATTCGATCCCTTGGCGAGCGGCAGCTCGCGCTCCGCCGCCAGCGTCAGCGAAGCATCGCCGCCGTCGCGCAGCACGACGAACTGGCGCTTGCTTGCGGGCATGGCGATGATCGCCTCTCCCTTGCGACTGGCCTTGACCACCGGCACCGCGGTGCCGAGTGCGGTTGGCTGGTCGGTGACGATGATGTCGACAGGATCATTGTCCTGCCAGCTGACCTTGACCGTCTCGGCATCGATGCGCGCCACGGCGACGTTATCTACCGCCAGGGCGGGAGCAGTGCTGGCCAGCAGAGCCAGGGTGAAAAGGGTTTTCATGCGCATGGGATCAGGTCCTTTAATGTCAGAAGCCGAAGCGGATGCCGGCGAGATAGCGACGGCCGATCTGTTCGACCTCGGTGGGGCGGGCCCGTGAACCCAGGAACGCGGTGTACTTGGCGTCGGTCAGGTTGTTGAGATCGGCAAACAGGCTGATGTTGGGGGTGATGTCATAGCGGATCGCGACATCGACATTGGTATAGCCGCCGCGGAACTCGTCGCCGGTCGCCACGCCCCCGCCGGTGCCGATCGACAGCGTTTCGAGATAATCGCTGCGCCACTGATAGCTGGCACGCACCGACAGCCCGTATTTCTCGTAGTAGAGCGAGGCGTTGACGATGGTGTCCGAGGTGCCGGGAAAACCTATGTTTTGCCGCAAATCGGTATCGAAGCTGCCTTCGATCAATGTCAGATTGCCCTGGAAGCCGAAGCCGTCGAGCGGCGAGGGCAGGAAGGTGAACTGCTGCTGATAGTTGAATTCGACCCCGTAAAGCTCTCCGGAATTGCCGTTGAAGCTGGAACCGAGCAGATAGCCCGAACGGTCGACACCGCCCGAGTTGAAGGCGTCGGTGCCGACGATCTGGGTGTTAGAGAACAGCACGTTGTCGACCCAGCGGTGGAATCCCGATACTGCGATGATGCCCTGGCCGGGAATGTAATATTCAAGGCTGGCATCGACGCCCCAGGTGTATTCGGGCCTCAGCGAGGGGTTTCCGCCGCTGATCGTGCCGGGGCTGTTGGTATCGTTGATTGCAGAGCCAACACGGATTTCGCCGAAGCTGGGCCGTGCAATCCCGCGCTGACCGGCGAGGCGGAACACCAGATTGTCCATGACATCGAAGCGCGCATTCACGCTGGGGAAGATGTCGGTATACTCCTGAGGCGAGGACAGCGGCACCAATGTGCCATTCGCCAGCCTGGCCTGGCCCTGGTTGGCCAACCGAAAATGCTCGACCCGCGCACCTGCGATCACCTGTCCGCCATCGAACACCCATTTCGCCATGCCATAGCCGGTCAGCGTCTTTTCATTGAGCGAAAAGCGGTTTTCGGCAGGCACGTTGTTTGCCGGATTGAACCGTCCCTGGCTCTGCAGAGTGGCGAAAATCGTGTCGAGATCGGCGCGCATGCGGGTGTGGTCGACATAATTGAAATCGAGCCCGAGCGGGAATCCCGTGTCCCAGGGTTTGTTGGTGATGTAGTCGGCGGGATTGAAGCTCAGCCCGGTGCCTGCCAGCGCGGCGGGCGAGAGCAGCAGAGCATTGGCGGTGGAAAACAGGAAGCCGCCGATGTCGCGGTCGGCATAGAGAAAGCCACCGGTGAGCGTCACGTCGCCCAGATCCTTCGCCACGTCGAGCTTGACCGTGTAGCTGTCGGTGAACACGTCCTGCACGATCGGGATCAGCACTGCAGGCGCGGCGTTGGCGTTGATGATCGTGGTCTGGTCGAAATTGGCGAGCGCCGGGCCCCGCACGAAGCTGCCCGGGGTTGCCCCCGGAACGGTCTGGAACAATTGCACGATCGGGAAATTGGGGCGGCTGAAGTCGTAACGGACCGAAGGCGATGTCGCGGTCGCGGTGCTCGCCTGCACCAGTGGCAGGAACGTCGTGTTCTCGGTGCGGGTGTAATTGGCCGCGAAGTTCACTTTCCAGCCGTCCGCCTCGTAATCGCCGCCGATGGTGTTGATGAAGTTGCGGGTGCGGTATTCGCCCAGGTTGAACGAGGCGCGGACCGGCACGCGTACCAGATCGCCGCCTGAAAGGTTACGCGTCCCCGACAGCGCACGGTCCAGCCGAATCTCATACTGGTCGCGCTGCTCGTCGTCCTTGAACTCGGTGTAGATTGTCTTGAAATAGATTTTCTGGCCTTCCACCGGCGAGTATTCGAGGCCTGCAAACAGACCATTGTTCTCGCGCACCAGGCGATATTGGCGGATATCGATCTCGGTCGGGCCGAACTGGGTATCGGTGGGGCTGGTCGGTTCATCATACAGCCCGACCTCGCGGTTGTCCGTCACCTGCTCGCGGCGATAGTGCGATGCGCCCGCCACCACGCCGAAGGTGCCATCGCTGTACGATACGCGCAGCGATCCTTGGCGCTGTTCGCCGTCGCCCAGTTCCATGAAGCCGTATCCCGCATCGCCCTGCACGTGGAAACCGGTCTTGCCCGCCAGCGGCGAGAAGGTGCGCAGGTCGATATTGGCGACGATCGCCTCGGCCTGGATGTTGGGGGTCAGCGACTTGTTGATCGCCAGCGCGCTCAGGATCACCGCAGGCACCGCATCGAAGCGGTAGGCGCGGGTCAGGCCGCCCTCGTCGGCGCCGATCATCGGAATGCCGTCGATGCTGACCGAGGTCCAGCGGTTGGGCGCGCCGCGCACCTGGATATAGCGTTCCTGCCCCTGGTCGCGCTGCACCGCGACGGCGGGCAGGCGGGAAAGGGCAGCAGCGCTGTTCTGGTCGGGAAAGCGGCCTACCGAGTCCGCGGCCGAGATATCGATCAGGTTGTCGGCGTTGCGCTTCTGCGCGATCGATTCACCCTGTGCGGTGATGATCGCGCCCTGGACGATGATATCGCCGGCCTGGTCTGCTTCCGGCTGTGTGTCGGCTTGCTGTGCTTGAGCCGGCGCCGCAGCCGCCATCGCCAGCGCGACGATCGATGAGCAAAGCAGTGTCTTGGTACGTATATCCAGAATCATGATGCAGCCCCCGTTGGTGTACGAGGGCGCTGCTAGGGGGTGTCGGTGACTCCGCGATGGCCCCGATATGACGGTTTTGACCGATTCCGACCCCCAACTGTCTTGGTCATGTCCGCATACCGTCACGGCACCGACATGATTGCGCTTCAGCGCTTCAGCTCGTCCGCTACCATATCGCTGATCCCCGTGACGACCTTGCCGATGCCCTGCGTGTTGGGATGGACGCCGTCTGGCAGCATCAGCTTCGGGTCGGTGATCACGCCGTCGAGAAAGAAGGGATAGAGCTGCGCATCATATCGTGCGGCAAGATCGGTGAAGATCGGGTTGAAGCGACCTGCATAATCCTTGCCCAGATTGGGCGCGGCGATCATTCCGGTCAGCACCACGTCGATATCGCGCGCCTGCAGTTCCTTCAGCATCGCTTCCATGTTGCTGCGGGTCTGGTCGGGGCTGATCCCGCGCAGCATGTCGTTGCCGCCCAGCCCCAGGATCACAAGATCGGGCTTGCGCGGCAGGCCATCAAGCGCGAACGCCAGCCGCTGGAGGCCCGCTGCGGTGGTATCGCCCGACACGCCCGCATTGTGGACCGTTACCTTCAGGCCCTTGGCCGCCAGCGCCTTTTCGAGCTGCGCGGGGAAGCTTTCGTCCTGCTTGACGCCATAGCCGGCATAGAGGCTGTCGCCGAACGCCATGACCAATTTGGTGTCGGCGTTGAGCGCACTGGGCTGCGCGGGCGCATCTGTGCGTTCGACAGGCGGCGGTGCAGCTTCGTCCGACGACGGCGAACATGCCGCAGTGCAATAGACAAGCGCCAGTGCGGCCCCATATAGAATGATGTTCCGACCCAAAGCGAAAGCCCTTTCATTTCATGCACGCACCAACCACGCGGTCCCATATTGCGATTGCCGCCCGCAATGTCACCCTTTCGCTGGGCGACAGCGGCAACCAGACGCAGATATTGAAGGGCATCGACCTAGAAATCCCTCTGGGCCAGTCGGTGGCTTTGCTCGGCCCATCGGGATCGGGCAAGTCGTCGCTGATGGCGATCCTTTCGGGGCTGGAGCGTGCGACCAGCGGCGAAGTGACGGTCGCGGGGCTCGATTTCGGGCCGATGGACGAGGATGGCCTTGCCAGGGCGCGGCGCGGGCGCATCGGCATCGTGCTGCAGGCGTTCCACCTGCTGCCGACGATGACCGCGCTGGAGAATGTCGCGGTGCCGCTCGAGCTTGCCGGGCGCGACGATCCCTTCGGCACGGCGGCGCGCGAGCTCGAGGCGGTCGGCCTTGGCCACCGCGTGACGCATTATCCCAGCCAGCTTTCGGGCGGCGAGCAGCAGCGCGTGGCGATCGCGCGCGCGATGGCGCCGGGTCCGGACATCATCTTTGCCGACGAGCCCACCGGCAACCTCGACGGCACCACCGGCGAGGCGATCATCGACCTGCTGTTCAGCCGCCAGCGCGAAAGCGGCGCGACGCTGCTGATCATCACCCATGACCCCGCGCTGGCGACGCACTGCAACCGCGTGATCGAGATGCGTGACGGCGTGATCATTGCGGACCGTGCCGGCGGCGCCGCATGACCTGGGCGCAGATCTGGCGGATCGCGCGCCGCGACCTGTCCGGGCGGTTCCGCGGCCTCAGGCTGCTGATCGTCTGCCTGTTCCTCGGCGTGGCGACGCTGGCGACGATCGGCAGCCTCACCGCGTCGATCACCGGCGAGCTGTCCGAGCGCGGGCAGGTGATCCTGGGAGGCGATTTCGAGGTCACGATGTCGCAGCGGATGGCGAGCGAGGCAGAGCTCGCGGCGTTCGAGGCCGAAGGCACGGTCTCTGAAACCGTTCGGATGCAGGCGATGGCGCAGCGCAGCGGCCCACGCGCCCAGGGCACCGGCCCCGACGCGATCCTCGCCGAGCTCAAGGGCGTGGACTATGACTATCCGCTCTATGGCACGCTGACACTGCAGCAGGGCACGTATGCGCCGCTCGATCCCGGCAGCGCGGTGATCGGCGCGGGGCTGGCCGACCGGCTCGACCTGACATCCGGCGATACCATCCGCTTCGGCGAGGGCGAATTCACCATCCGCGGCATCATCGCCGATGAGCCCGACCGGCTGGGCGAGGGTTTCACGCTCGGCCCCGTGGCACTCGTCTCCGATCTCGGCATCCAGCGCACCGGGCTGATCCAGCCGGGCAGCATGTACGAAAGCAAGTACCGCGTGAAGGTCGGCGCGCTCGCCGATCCGGCGGCCTCGATCGACCGCATCAAGGCGCAGTTCCCCGAGGGCGGGCTGGAGATGCGCGACCGAGAGCGCGGCGCGCCGGGCACCGCGCGCTTTATCGAGCGGATGGGGCAGTTCCTGTCGCTGGTCGGGCTTGCCGCGCTGGTGATCGCAGGCATCGGTGTCGGCAACGGCGTCGCGTCGTATCTGGCGACCAAGCGACAGGGCATCGCGACGCTCAAGATCCTCGGCGCGGGCTCGGGCGATATCCTGCGCATCTATCTGGTGCAGATTCTCGCGGTATCGGCGCTGGCGATCCTCGGCGGGCTGGTGGCGGGGGCGCTGATCCCGCCTGCGATCATCGCGGCGGCGGGCGATATCCTGCCGGTGAAGCCCGGCTTTGCCATCCACCCGCTGCCGCTGGCGGTGAGCGCGGTCTATGGCCTGTTGATCGCCTTCATTTTCGCGCTGCCACCGCTGGCGCGCGCGCGGCATATTCCCGCAGCAGGACTGTTCCGCTCGCTGGTCGAGAGCAACCGCTGGCCCGACCGGACGACGCTGGCGCTGGTCGGCGCCGGCATCGCGGCCATCGTGCTGCTGGCGCTGGTCACCGCGCGCGAGGCGGTGTTCTCCGCCTGGTTCATGGCGGCGGCGACGGGCGTGCTGCTGCTGCTCGCCGGGATAGGCTGGGGCATCCGGTGGACGGCATCGCGCCTGCCGCGCCCCAAGGCTCCGTTGCTGCGGCTGGCGCTCGCCAACCTGCACCGCCCCGGCGCGCAGACCGGGCAGCTGGTAGTCGCTCTGGGGCTGGGGCTCACGCTGTTCGTGATCCTTGCAGGCATCCAGACAAGCCTCACCAACGAGATCACCCGCACTGTGCCGAAAGAGGCGCCCAACCTGTTCGTGCTCGATGTGCCCGTGGCGGGAGAGGCGCAGTTCCGGCAGACGGTCGAGCGGGCCGCCCCCGGCGCGGCGGTCAACACCGTGCCCTCGCTGCGCGGAACGATCACCGGCTATAAGGACATCCGCGTCGCCGAGCTCGAGGACCTGCCCGACAACGCCTGGGTGCTGCGCGGCGAGCGTGGCCTCACCTATTCGGAAACCCTGCCCGAGGGCAGCGAGCTGATCGAGGGCGACTGGTGGCCCAGGGGCTATGACGGCCCGCCTCTGGTCTCGGTCGACAGGGAGATGGCGCAGACGCTCGACCTCAAGGTCGGCGATCCGCTCACCGTCAGCCTGCTCGGGCGCGAGTTCACCGCAAGGATAGCCTCGCTGCGCCAGATCAACTGGGACACGATGGGGTTCAACTATGTGATGGTGTTCAGCCCCAACACGCTGCGCGAGGCGCCGCACAATCTGGCTGCGACGGTGTCGCTCAAGGGCATGGCCGATCCGGACGTGAAGGAGCGCGCGGTGTCCAAGGCGGTGCTCGCCGCGTTCGCGTCATCCTCGGTGATCGAGGTGCGCGATGTCATCGGCCAGGTCTCGACCATCCTGACGCAGATCGCCACCGCGATCGCCGCCGCCGGATCGATCGCGATCCTGTCAGGCATTGCGGTGCTCATCGGTGCGATCGCGGCCAGCCGACAGGCGCGAATCTATGACAGCGTGATCCTCAAGACGCTGGGGGCAACGCGGCGGCAGATCCTGTCGGCGCAGGCGCTCGAATACGGCCTGCTCGCAGCCTTGCTCGCGGTGGTGGCGCTGGGACTGGGCGTGCTCGCGGCGTGGTACGTGATCACCCAGATCTTCGACTTCGGCTGGCAACCCGATTGGGGCGTGGTGCTGGCAACGCTGGGCGGCGGCGCGTTGCTGACGCTCGGCCTTGGACTGGCGGGCTCGCTGCCGGTGCTGGCGGCGCGGCCTGCGCAGGCGTTGAGGCAGTTGTGAGGGCGTCCCGAATTATTCGGTCGCTCGTCAAATTCAGAATTTGCTTCCAAATTCTGAATAAGTTGATAGAGCAGCGTGGCTTACGTCGCATGCGACGGATAATCGGCAGCATTATGCCACCTCTTATCCCTTTCTAGCACTATTGAAGCCGGGATGCTCCGCTGTTGGCGCATGCCCGTCATACTTGGGATAAAGGATTATCCAAATGACTACCGGAACCGTGAAATTTTTCAACGCCGACAAGGGCTATGGCTTCATCGCGCCAAACGATGGCGGCGATGACGCATTCGTGCACATTTCAGCCGTCGAACGCGCCGGAATGCGTACCCTCGACAAGGATCAGGTCGTTTCTTACGAACTGGAAACCGATCAGCGAGGCAAGACCTCTGCAGTGAATCTTCAGGCTGCCTGATAAGTGCGAGGCAGTGTGGCCAACGCGGTCGCACTGCCTCGTTCCATGTGTCGAGCTAAATTTACCGGAAGTAAAAAAATGACTGATCCGAAAGATCGTCCGTTCCTTATAAACAAGGATGCCGATGGAAATGTCCGGCTTACAGTGCGCTCAACCCGGTACAACTCGCAAGGTTACCCCCTGGTGACCGCGCTGCTGCAGGAAGAGTTGTTCAAAACCGCAACTGCAGCCCGTGCGTTCGCACAGGAACATTTCGGCGCTCGCCCGGGCGAATACGCAGCAAAATAGCTGCTGGCTACCCTGCCTGGCCCGGAGACAAAGCTGACGGCTTTGCAGGCGTCAGCCTTCCGGGACCATGGCCTTTCGAATGCGCGTGTAGTATCCCTGAGACCGCTCAGCTGGCAGGGATGCATGCCGGGCGCATTTGCAGGTCGATCGTTTACGGTCCGCAAAATTCGACAACCAAAAGCAACAGCGTTTCGGCTCATGGTGGGAAAGCTCCGGCAGCCGCGCCCAAAGGCATGCGCCGGTGTGCGGTTCACGGCTCCCAGATCACATCCAGAATTGAGCGGCACGCCGCACCAGGTTGATGCTTGTATGCATTGACGCTGATAAGATCCCACACCCAACAGGCAAGAGCGGCTCCACGCCATTACCGCCAAGCGGGTGCAGGCCCCGGCTTAAGCTGCAATGGCGCGTTCAATCCATTGGCGGGTGCCGGGTGCTGACCGGCCAGATGGGCAGTGACTGTCGGCTACCGGGAAAAATCCTGCCGTTTGACACAGCGCTACGTCACGACCGCGAAGGCCACACCTGGCCTTCCAGGTTCGGGAGTGCCGCAATCAACGAACGACGGGATCTGCGCACGGCAAATAATTGCCCGAGTGACCGCAAACTTTTCCCCAAGCAAAAAAGCCGCCCCGGTTGCCCGGAGCGGCTTTTTTCTGGTTTCCCACCTGCCGTTGCAGGCGGCGGGAAGCTCTTGGGTCAGGCAGCTTTCTTGAAGCTGTCGACGGCCACGCTGACGCGGTTCGAGATCGGCTGGAACACGTCGCCGGCCAGCTTCAGGAACGCTTCGCTGTTCTTCGAGGTCTGGGCGACCGCGGTGTCGAAGCTCTTCTTGACGAGGCGGGTCTGCAGTTCGATGAACTCGGTGGGCGACTTGATGGTGGTCATTTCCTTGAACGCCGCGGTCAGCTCTTCAAAGCCCTTCTTGGTGTCTTCGGCATAGGCCTGGCCCATTTCCTGCGCGCCCTTGGCAGCGATCTTGCCCGATTCGACCAGGGCTTCGACATTGCCCTTGGAAAATTCGGTAGCCTGCGAGACCATTTCGGTGCCCTTTTCATAGGCGGTCTTGGCGCGGGTCGACATGTCGCCCATCAGGCTCTTGACGCGATCGGTCATGGCTGCGGCGGTGTTCTTGGCTTCGGCGGTCATGGTTTCGGTGGTGTTCATGGTGGTTTCCTTCTTCATCACGGGAGCGGCGGCCTTGGCGGCAACCGGTGTTTGGAGCACTGCGGACTTGGTTTTCGTGGCCTTGGGCGCAACCGGCTTGGCGGCAGGCTTGGCCATCTTTGGTGTGATGGGCTTTGGTGTGACCGGCTTTGCGGTAACAGGCTTTGCAGTCTTGGCCTTCACGGCCTCGACCTTCGCCGCTTTCGGCTCAGCCGCCAGTGCGGATGCGGCAACCGATGCTGCGGGCTTTTCGGCGGGGGCCAGGGCCTTGGCGATCATGGTGTCGATCGCCTTGGCGGGCTGGGCCTGCTTGACCGGTTCGGCGTTAGGGGCCTGAACCTTGGGCGCTTCAGCCTTGGTTGCCGGAGCAGCCAAAGGCGCAGCATTTGCAGCAGCGGCATTGGCCGGTGCCGCTGGCTTGGCGGGGGGCGTCTTGCTCTGATCGGACATGGTCGGGTTCACTCATCTGCTGCGTTATGCTGCACTGCACAATAGTGGTCCGAGGGGGTAACGTCAAGGAAAAATGTTGCACTGCACAAAAGTGCATATCTGCAATGATCCGCACAGACCGCGGGCCTTTGCGTCCTTCCGATATTCTAGCTCAGGTGCAGATTTGCGGCAAGCATGTCAGCGCGCCTTGACGTAACGGCCCGGCGCATCCTCAATGGCCTTGAGCTTGCCCTTGCCGGGGATACGCGCGCCCTTGGCCTTGACCGTGGCGGGGGCGTGCGCTTTCAGCCAGTCCTCCCAGTCGGGCCACCAGCTGCCCTTGGTCTCGGTCGCGCCGGCGATGAAATGCTCGAGCCCGTTCACCGTCTCCTCATTGGTCCAGTACTGGTATTTCTGCATCGAGGGCGGGTTGACCACGCCTGCGATATGACCCGAGCCTGCGAGCACGAAGCGGGTGGGGCCCGAAAGGTGCTCGCTCAGCCGCCAGACGCTTTCCAGCGGCGCGATGTGATCTTCCTTGCCCGCCTGGATATAGGCCGGGGTCTGGATCAGGCGCAGGTCGATCGGCGTGCCGTCGACGCTCAGCGATCCTGGCTGCGCCAGCCGGTTGTCGCGGTAGAGATCCTTCAGGTACGACTTGTGCCATTTGGCCGGCAGGTTGGTGGTGTCGCCATTCCAGTGCAGCAGATCGAAAGGGGGATAGTCCTCACCCAGCAGATAGTTGTTGATCACGTAGTTCCAGATGAGGTCGCGCCCGCGCAGCAGGTTGAAGGTCGCGGCCATGTAACGCCCGTCGAGATAGCCTTTGCTGCCGAGCTGATCGACCAGCTTCAGTTGCTCGTCGTCGACGAACAGGTTGAGGTCGCCGGCATTCTCGAAATCGACCTGCGCGGTGAAGAACGTGACCGACTTGACCCGCTCGGCCTCGCCGCGTTTGGCGAGCACCGCCAGCGTCGCCGCCAGCGTGGTGCCCGCGACGCAATAGCCGATGGTGTGGACATGGCGAACCGACAGCGCATCGCGAACCACGTCGATCGCCTCGATCTGCGCCTTGACGTAATCGTCCCAGATGATCTCGCTCATGCTCTCGTCGGCGGACTTCCACGACACCATGAACACCGTGATGCCCTGTTCGGTCGCCCAGCGGACGAAGCTCTTCTGCGGGTTGAGATCGAGGATGTAGAAGCGGTTGATCCACGGCGGGAAGATCACCAGCGGAATCTCGAGCACCTCGTCGGTGGTGGGGGTATACTGGATGAGCTGGAACAGGTCAGTCTCATAGACCACCTTGCCCGGCGTCACCGCGATGTTGCGGCCAAGCTCGAAGGCGTCCGGATCGGTGTGGGTGAGCTGGCCCTTGCGCATGTCGGAGAGCATGTGCTCGAGTCCCTTGAGCAGGTTCTCGCCCTTGCTCTCGACCATCTTCTCAAGCACCAGCGGGTTGGTCATCGCGAAGTTGGCCGGGCTTGATGCGTCGAGCAGGCTCTGCAGCGCAAAGCGCATCTTCTCCTTCTGGCGCGGCTCCAGCCCGTCGACGCTGTCGGCGACGCGCAGCATCTGTTCGGACACCATCAGATAGCTCTGCTGGATCAGCGCATAGACCGGATTGTCGTGCCACTGGCGCGCGGCAAAACGGCGATCGCTGCGCAGCTCGGGCACTGATTTCGGGGCCTTGGGCGGGCCGCCCTCGGTTTCGGCGAGCAGGGCTGGAGGCGTCATCGCGCCGATAAAGCCCTGCCACAAGGTGAGCCCATCGCGCCACATATCCGCCTGCGCATCGAGCATCGCCTGCGGCATCGATCCCATCCAGGCGGGGAGGCGCGCCTGCAGCGCCTGCGGATCGGTGAACGCGCTCAAGTCGACCGGGGTCTGCTGCGCCATGGTGGCGGCGTGCTCCAGCATCATCTGCTGCGCGCGGCCGACCACCCAGGTCCAGTGCTGCATCTCTTCCAGCGCGGGCAGGCCTGGGGGGGTGGTTTCGCTATCGGCTGGCATGATCGTCTCTCGCTTTTGTTCTTTGGCCTGTCCTAGCAGCGGAGACCCGCAAAGATAAGTCCCTGATAGAGCAGTTGGCCGCACAGCGAGCCTCCCGCTTTTGCTCGACAGGCGCACGCACATACGTCAAGGAAGGCGCTCCATTCACGGAGAACTGAAAAGCGAAATCGATATGTCCGAAGAATTCTACCGCATCAAACGCCTGCCCCCTTATGTCATTGCCGAAGTCAATGCGATGCGGGCCGCG
>JBKBTF010000003.1:0-31114 GCA_046291395.1 Blastomonas sp.
CAGTATCGGAACCTCGGAATTGACCTCGATCCGCACGCGGACGAACTGCGGATCCTTGGCCCAAAGCGCGATCTCGGTCACCTGGCCGGACGGCACGCCCGAATAGGCGACCACCGATCCCTTGGCGATGCCATCCACCGACGTCTTGAAGAAGATGTCGTATCGGTTGCGGTCATTGTCGCCCAGACCCGCCAGCCAGATGACAAAGGCGGCGATCCCTGCGAGCAGCACCAGGGTGACGGTCCCCACCCAGACGTGATTGGCGCGTGTTTCCATGGCGTTGCGTTATGCCCCTGATCTTTTCATGCTGTCTACCGCCAATGCGGAGCAGTCGTTCCCCAGAGCGTGATCTGGCGTCATCGCTTGAACCCCCGGCTCTTGGTCTGTGCGGGGTGCCGGCTTTTACGCCGCTCCTCGTCTGCATGGCTGACCGCCGCAGCGCGTCCGCGCGGTCCGTTGAAATATTCCTGGATCCAGGCATGGTCGGTGGCGAGCAGCTCGGGAATGGTGCCGATGGCGATCACCTTGCGGTCGGCCAGCACCGCGACCCGGTCGCAGATCTCGTGCAGCGTATCGAGATCATGCGTGATCAGGAACACCGTCAGGCCCAAGGTGCGCTGCAGCTCGAGCGTCAGCTCGTCGAAACGCGACGCGCCGATCGGGTCGAGCCCTGCAGTCGGCTCGTCGAGGAACAGCAGGTCCGGATCGAGCGCCAGCGCGCGCGCAAGCCCTGCGCGTTTCTTCATGCCACCCGACAGCTCAGACGGGTATTTGTCCGCCGCCTCTGCCGGCAGCCCGCTCAGCGCGATCTTGTACAGTGCGATCTCGCGGCGCAGCTTGCGACTGATCTGCGGGAAGAATTCGGCCAGCGGGACCATCACGTTTTCCGCGACGGTCAGCGTGGAAAACAGTGCGCCGCCCTGGAACAGCACGCCCCAGCGGCTGCGGATCGAGACATCTTCCTCCGCCCCATCCAGCATCGATTCGCCGAGCACCTCGATCGTCCCGGTATCGGGGATCTGCAACCCGATGATCGAGCGCATCAGCACCGACTTGCCGGTGCCCGAGCCGCCGACCACGCCCAGGATCTCCCCATTCCGGACCTCAAGCGAGAGATCCTCGTGCACCACGTCATCACCAAAGCTGTTGGTCAGCCCGGTGATGCGGATGGCGACATCGCTTTCCTTGCCCCGTGCAGCGCTCATCCCCAGCCGATCTCCGTGAAGAACACCGCGAAGAAGGCATCGAGCACGATGACCATGAAGATGGCCTGGACGACCGCCGCAGTGGTCCGCGCACCGACCTCTTCGGCATTACCGCGCACCTGCATGCCCTGATAGCAGCCGGCCAGCCCGATGATCAGGCCGAACACCGGGGCCTTGACCATGCCGACATAGAAATCGGTGATCGGCACCACTTCCTGGATGCGCACGATGAACGTGGCGGGCGGTATTTCGAGCACGATCCAGCACAAGAAGGCGCCGCCGACCATCGCGACCATCATCGAATAGAAGCCCAGCAACGGCATCATCAGCACGGCAGCGGCGACCCGGGGGATGACCAGCGCCTCGACCGGCGACACGCCGATGGTGCGCATCGCATCGACCTCCTCGGTGAGCTTCATCGTGCCGATCTGCGCGGCAAAGGCGCTGCCCGATCGGCCCGCGACCATGATCGCCGTCATCAGCACACCCAGTTCACGCAGCGTCAGCCGCCCCACCAGATTGACCGTGAACACCTCCGCGCCGAACTGCCGCAGCTGCACAGCGCCCTGTTGCGCGATGACGATGCCGATCAGGAAGCTCATCAGCCCGACGATGCCAAGCGCCGAGGCTCCGACCAGTTCGAAGTGGCGGATCATGGCGGCCCAGCGGATGCGGCCCGGATGGACCGCCAACGACAGCGTCGCACGGACCAATGCGCCGAAGAAGCTGAGCATGCCCACCATCGAACTGAAGGCGAGCATGGTGCCTTCGCCTACGCTGCTGACGGTGCGGGTGAGGATGTTGGGCCGCGGCGGAGCCTTCAAGTCCCCCAGATCGGATTGGCCGACGGCCTCGACCAGCCTGGATCCCGATTCGCTGAGGTTGACGATATCGCAACCATGATCGCGTGCCAGCCGGTGCACGATCCACGCGCCGACGGTATCGATATGGCCGACATCGGCCAAATCGATCAGCGCCAGATTCTGGTCGAGAGATTTCAGCCTTTTGTCGAGCGGCCCGATGGTGGCAATATCGAGATCGCCGCTAAAGCGCAGCACCGCGCCGGTCTCGCTGCGCTCTTCAACAGAAAAATCGGCCGGTACACCCATATCGCTGCCCTCTTTGTGCGATAAAGCCTGTGATCACAAGCATCTTGGCGCACGTCCTGCCGCAGCGCCGCATGATCGCACTGGCGCCAACTTGTTACAACGCCATGCTTGTTTCATGCAGATTTGCCTCTATGGCCGTGGCCGTGGGGGAACGGATCGCCTTTTACGACATGGACCGGACGATCACCGTCCACCCCACTTATGCGCGTTTTCTGCTGTGGATGGCACTGCGGCATGACCGCAAGCGGCTGATGCTGCTGCCTTTGTCCGCGCTTGCGGGGCTTGGCTATCTGCTCCGCATCGTGAGCCGCGATGGCCTCAAGCAGATCAACCAGCGGCTGCTGCTGGGCAGCCTGCGCCTCTCGGGCCTCTCGAAGCCGATGGCCGCGCATGCCGAGTTCGTCTTCGCCAGGAACATCCGCCCCGGCGCGCTGGCGCAGATCGCCGCTGACCGCGCTGCGGGCTTTCGCATCGTCATCGCCACCGCGTCCTACCGGCTGTATGTCGAGGCGATCGCCCGGCGATTGGGGATCGACGATGTCATCGCAACCGACCTGACCGCTTCGCGCGGGCGGGTGCAGCCGCAAATCGCCGGACATAACTGCTATGGCGCGCACAAGGCCGAGATGATTGCGGCCTGGATGGCGCGGCACGGGGTTGACCGCGCCGCCTGTCACATCCGCTGCTATTCCGATCACCTTTCGGACCTGCCGATGCTGGAAATGGCCGACGAGGCGTTTGTCACCAATGCCCATCTGCCGATGCGGCTGGTTGCCCGCGCAAAAGGCTGGCCAGAACTCGACTGGCCTTCGGGCAGCGACCATCTGACGATGGCATTGCCGACGCTGCCGGGCTAGCTTGCGGCCTACAGACACGCCGCAGGGGAGCCGCATGAAATACACGACCACCGCCTTGATCGCCTGGATCGCCGCCGCCGGGCTGATGACCATCCCGGTTGTCGCGCCGCACCCCGCGCTCGCCCTGCAACCGGGCAATGCCGCCGAAGCCGACGCCCCCGCGTTCCCGGCCATTTTGCCGCTGCGCGAGCGCGCGACATTGCGCGATGCCTGGCTGGCCGAGAGGCTGGAAACCGTGGTTCCGGCACTGATGCGCGAACAGGGCATCGACATGTGGGTGCTGATCGCGCGCGAATATGCCGAGGACCCGGTGGTCGCGACGATGCTCGATGCTCGCTCGATGCACGCCCGGCGGCGCACGATCCTGGTGTTCTTCGATCCGGGCGAGGGCCAGCCGGTCGAGCGGCTGACGGTCAGCCGCTATGGCCTGGCGGGGATGTTCGCGCCCGTCTGGACGCCCGAGACCCAGCCCGATCAGTGGAAGCGCCTCGCCGAGGTGATTGCCGAGCGCAATCCGCAAAGAATCGCGCTCAACGTGTCTGCGCAGACCGCGCTGGCCGACGGGCTGACTCACAGCCAGCACGAAGAGTTCATCGCAGCCTTGCCCGAGGATTACCGCAGCCGCATCGTGCCTGCTGGCCCGCTCGCGATCGGCTGGCTGGAAAGCCGCATCCCGTCAGAAATGCAAGTCTATCCCTCCATCGTCCGCACCGCGCATGCGATCATTGCCGAGGCGCTATCCGACACCGTGATCACGCCGGGCAAAACCACGGCGGAAGACGTGCAATGGTGGATGCGCGACAAGGTCAGCGCTCTGGGCCTCGAGGTCTGGTTCCACCCTTCGCTCGCGATCTTCCGCGCCGGTCAGTCGGCCGAACTGACCGGCGATGCCGTCATCCAGCCCGGCGACATGCTGTGGACCGATTTCGGCATCACCTATCTGGGGCTCAACACCGACACGCAGCATCTCGCCTATGTGCTGAAGCCCGGCGAGACCGATGCGCCGCAAGGCCTGAAGGCCGGGCTTGCCGCCGCCAACGCGGTGCAGGACATGCTGACGGCGGAATTTCGCGTCGGCCTGACCGGCAACGATCTGCTCGCTGCCGCGCGCGCGCGGGCGATTTCGTCGGGCTATCAACCCAGCATCTATTCGCACCCCATCGGCTTTCACGGACATGGCGCGGGGCCCGCAATCGGCTTCTGGGACAATCAGGACAGCAGCCCCGCCGGACGGTACCTCATCCGCGCCAGCACCGCCTGGTCCATCGAGCTGGCGGTCACCAACAACGTCCCTGAATGGGGAGACCAGGCGGTCTCGTTCCGCACCGAGGAGGACATGTTCTTCGATGGCGAGCAGGTGAGCTATCTCGACGGGCGGCAGGAGAGGTTTCACCTGATCCGTGGTGCTGCGGATAGTGTGGACTGATTTTCGCCGCTGCTCACTTGCCCGCTCCCTGCAATCGAGGAGCTGAGAGCGGGTCGATGGAGCGACGGTGAAGCTTTGCAGCCGCTTACCCACCCCTGGCCCCTCCCTTGCAGGGAGGGGAACGCGCGATGCTCAAGCGGCAGTGCCATTGAGCGATGGACGTTCACGCAACCTGCTCCCCTCCCTGGACAGGGAGGGGCTGGGGGTGGGTCGTCGCGCCACGCTGGATCCAGGCAAGAACCCGCTACTGATGCTCGCGCCCGAAGTCGGGCTTGGCATCATCCTGGCCCTGTTCGATGATCGAGCGGCGGATGGTGCGGGTACGGGTGAACAGTTCCTCGAGCTCGTCGCCCTTGTCCCAGCGGATCGCGCGTTGCAGCGCGGAAAGGTCTTCGGAGAAGCGCTGGAGCATCTCGAGCACCGCATCCTTGTTCGACAGGAACACGTCGCGCCACATCACCGGATCGCTGGCGGCGATGCGGGTAAAGTCGCGAAAGCCGCCGGCGGAGTATTTGATCACCTCGCTCTGCGTCACGCCCTCCAGATCGCTGGCGGTGCCCACGATGGTATAGGCGATGAGGTGCGGCAGGTGGCTGGTCACCGCGAGCACCAGATCGTGGTGCGCAGCATCCATCGTCTCGACATTCGCGCCAAGCGCCCTCCAGAAGCTCGCGACCCGTTCGCACGCCCCAGCATCGGCATCGGCATCCGGAGTGAGGATGCACCAGCGGCCCTTGAACAACGAGGCAAAGCCCGATTCAGGGCCGCTGTTCTCGGTCCCCGCCACAGGGTGCGCAGGCACGATGATCGCGTCCGGCAGAGCGCCGCGCAGCGCGCTGAGCACGCTCGCCTTGCACGACCCGACATCGGAAATGATCGTCTCGGGCGACAGATGCGGGGCCATGGCAGAGGCGGCGGCGGCCATCGCGCCGACGGGCACGCACAGGATCACCATCTGCGCCTGGGCCAGCTCCGGCCCAAACGCGGTGTGATAGCTGTCGCACAGGCCGATCGCCTGCGCCCGTGCGCACACGCCCGCATCGCGGTCGTAACCCATGATCTGCGTATCGGGCAGGTTCTGCCGGATCGCACGGGCGATCGACGATCCGATCAGCCCCAGCCCGACGATCGCAACGCTGGCGAAGGCATCGTTCATGCGCGCACCAGATCGCGCAGCACCGCAGCGATGGCGCGCATGTCCGCCTCGTGCCCGATCGTGATCCGCAGCGCATGGCCAAGCCCCTGCCCCTTTGGCCAGCGGACGATATAGCCCGCCTGCATCAGCGCGTTGAACGCGGTTTCGGCGTTGACGGCACCTTCGAACAGGACAAGCAGGAAATTGGCGTGGCTGGGGATGACGGTCAGCCCGTGATTGCCGAGCTGCGCGATCTCGTCGGCCAGCCACTGGCGCCAGCGGGCATTGTGGTCGCGCGACTGCGCCACGAAATCCTGATCCGCCAGCGCCGCCAGCGCAGCCGCCTGCCCCGTCAGCGTAAGGTTGAACGGCCCGCGGATGCGGTTGAGCGTATCGATGATGGGCTGGGCGCCATAGCCCCAGCCGATGCGGTCGCCGGCCAGCCCGTAGATCTTCGAGAAGGTCCGCGTCACCAGCACGTTGCCGTGCATCCGGGCGAGGTCGAGCCCGAGATCATCATGCTCGGGGGACAGATACTCGGCATAGGCCTGATCGAGCACCAGCAGCACGTGCGACGGCAGCGCCGCGTGCAGGCGCGCGACTTCAGCGCGCGGGGTCAGCGTTCCGGTGGGGTTGTTGGGGTTGGCGAGAAACACCACGCGGGTGGCGTCGCTGACGCAGGCCAGCAACGCATCGACATCGGTCGCATAGAAGTTGTCTGGCGCAACAACCGGGGTGGCCCCGCAGCGGCGCGCGGCGATGTCATAGACCGAAAAGCCATAGCGGACATACACAACCTCGTCGCCCGGCCCGCAATAGCCCTGCGCGGCCAGGTTCAGCAGCTCGTCCGAGCCGGTGCCGCACACGATCTGGGCCGGGTCGAGTCCGTGGGCAGCGCCGATCGCTTCGCGCAGCGCGCTGCTGTCCGGATCGGGATAGAGCGACGGGCCTTGCGCCGCACCTGCGCCCCGCGCGGCGAGCGCGGCGGGCGAGGTGCCCAAGGGGTTTTCGTTGGCCGAAAGCTTGATCAGCGGGCGGCCGTCATCCCCCGTCGATTTTCCGGGGACATAGGCGTGGATCGCGTCGATCCATTCTTTGGGCTGGGGAAGTCTGGTCATGGCCCGCGCGCATAGCGTGAGTCGCCCGGATTGGAAAGCATCGAGCAGTGCCGGGGGAAGGCTGCGCCGCGCACGCCAGCGGACGGTGAGAGTCCCGCCCAGTACCGGTTCAGAAAATGCCCAATGAAATCAACGCCGGTTACACGGGATGTTACCCCAGGCGTTACGGACTGGCCAACCATATGTTAACTTTGGACAATTTCGGGACACTCAAGGCTTTTGCGGGTTGCCCCCAGATTAAGGGTGCGTTAAGAGATGCGCCAAGGTCGCCCGGGAAAGCAGAAGTGGAAGAACCGCTTTGCTCTCCCCTATCCAGTCCAGGGTGACAAGCTTATGCCAAGCCACCCTCGACCCGTAATGGTTAATGGGGGTAACTTTGGCGACGCGCAACACTCGCACGAGACGTGTTTTTCTGGGTTCGGCCGTGGCGGCTGGCCTGTTCGGCGCGACCGCGGTCCATGCCCAGCAGATCAACGTGCCCTCGCCCCCCACCCGCGAGGAAATCGAGCGTCCTGTGCAGCCGCGGACCGATCGCCCTTCGCGGTTGACGGTGGAAGGCGATATCGAGCGCGCACCCTGCCCGCTGGCCGACCCCGCCTATGCCAATGTCCGGCTGACGCTGACCGAGGCGCGGTTCAACAACCTTGGCCCCGTGGCGCCGTCCGAGCTGCTTCCCCTCTACCAGCAATATATCGGCACCCAGCAGCCGGTCGCCGTGCTGTGCGAAATCCGCGATGCGGTGGCGACCAGGCTGCGCCGCGATGGCTATATCGCCGCAGTCCAGGTGCCGACCCAGCGGATCGACAACGGTATCGTCCAGTTCGAGGTGCTCTATGCCAGGCTGACCTCGATCCGCGTGCGCGGCGATGCGGGAAAAGGCGAAAGGCTGGTTGCCAGCTATCTCGAGCGACTGACCACCGGCGAGGTGTTCAACCAGAAGTTGGCCGAGCGCTATCTGCTGCTCGCCCGCGACCTGCCCGGCTATGACATCCGGCTGACTTTGGTTCCCGCGGGCACCGGCCCCGGCGAGCTGATCGGCGATGTCACGGTGCGCCGTACGCCGCTTGAGGTCGACTTCAACGTCCAGAACCTCGCCGCGCGCGATGCCGGGCCCTATGGCGCGCAGCTTCGCGCCCAGTTCTACGGCCTCACCGGCATGGGCGACCGCACTTATATCTCGGCTTATTCGACGCTCGACTTCGAAGAGCAGCAGATCATCCAGGCGGGGCACGAGTTTCGCGTCGGCGGGGAAGGCCTGACGCTGGGCGGGCGCTTTACCTATGCCTGGACCAAACCGGATCTCAACCTGCCCGCCGGTGCGAATGCCAGCATCGAGGCGACCACATTGCTGGCGAGCATCGAGGCGCGCTATCCGCTGCTGCGCACCCAGGCGGCCTCGCTCTACAGCACCATCGGCCTGGATTACGTCAACCAGGACATCGATTTTCTCGGCCCGCTGTCGCGCGACCGCATCCGCGTCGCCTATGCCCAGCTGGCCGGAGAGGCGATCGACATGGCCAATGGCGCTGCGCCGCGCTGGCGGATGAGCGGTCAGGTCGACCTGCGCCAGGGCCTGGACATTCTGGGCGCGAGCGAGGCGTGCAACTTTGTCTGCGCGCTGGTCCGCACGCCGACGACGCGCGGCGATGGCGATCCTACCGCCACGCTGGTGCGCGGCGAAATTGCTGCCGAAGCCGCGCTGGGCGACAATTTCTCGGTGTTCGTGCGCGGGCGCGGGCAGATCGCGTTCGATCCGGTGCTCAGCTTCGAGGAATTCTCGGGCGGCAACTTCACCATCGGACGCGGCTATGATCCCGGAACCATCGTCGGCGACGACGGGGCCGGCTATTCGGTCGAGCTGCGCGGACCGCAAATCGCGCCGATCAAGGCGACCGACTTCACCTTCCAGCCCTTCGTCTTCATGGACGTCGCCTGGACCTGGGACGATGGCCGCCCCGGCGATCCGCAGCGGCTGAGCTCGGTGGGCGGCGGCGTACGCGCCCGGCTCAACGACCGGTTCCGGCTGGACGTGACCGTCGCGGTCCCCACCGAACGCGCCGGCCTGCTGGTCGACACCCCTGACCCACGCATCCTGTTCACCCTCACCACCTTGCTATTGCCCTGGGGAGCCCGCTGATGGCTTACAACCGCACCACCATTGCCCGCCGCATGATGCTGGCCAAGGCGACATCGGCGATGGCCCTGGCCACCGGGCTGGTCCTCGGGACATCGGGGCCAGTCCATGCGCAGGCCTTTGAAGGCAATCCCACGGTCATATCTGGCGGTGTAAATATCGTCCGCTCGCCGGGCACCGACGATATCCAGGTCGATACCAATCAGGCAGTGATCAACTGGACCACCAACGACACCGCGGTAACCGGTGGGCCGATCAACTTCCTGCCCACCGGGCGCACCGCGTTTTTCCGCAACAACCCCTCGGCGCAGAATTTCTTCACTGTCCTCAACCGGATCATTCCCACCGGAACCGGTCGGGCGATCCAGTTCAACGGCACCATCATCAGCCAGTTGCAGACCGCACTGGGAGTCGTCCCGGGCGGCAATGTCTGGTTCTACAGCCCCGGCGGGATTGTCGTGAACTCCACCGCCGCGATCAATGTCGGCGGGTTGCTGCTGACCAGTTCCGATCCCCTGCGCGATGGCTCAGGCAATTTCATCACTCCGGGTGGCTCCTTCACGCTGGGCCCCTCGGCATCGGCTTCGTCGGTGATCATCCAGCCCGGCGCGACCATCCTTGCCACGCCGGAAAACAGCTATGTCGCGATGGTCGCGCCGACCGTGCTGCAGGCCGGTAGCGTGAACGTCAACGGATCGGCGCTGTATGTCGGAGCCGAGGCTGCCACCATCACCTTTGGCGGAAACGGCCTGTTCGACATCCAGGTCACCACCGGTACCAACGGCACCGGCGGCATCGCGGTCGGCCATGGCGGTGTGACCACCGGCCCGGCCAGCAGCGGAACGGGAGACAACCACCGCATCTACATGGTCGCGGTGCCCAAGAACAACGCGATCACCATGGCGATCGGCTCGGGCAGCCGGCTGGGCTTCGATATCGCGGGCGCCGCCAATGTCGTGGGCAACTCGATTATCCTGTCGGCAGGCTATGATGTCTTCGGCGATTTCGTCGACACCGGCAGCCCGGTCAACCCGGCGCAGGCGGCGGACATCGTCGTGTCCCCTGCAGACATCACCTCGTCCTTCATCGGTGCTGCCTCGCGCAACTTCCTGGCGCAATCGCTGGGCGGCGACATCAATTTCTTCAGTGACGTCCAGGCGTTCGGCGCGGGCTCTGCCATCTTCGACGCCAATGGCGCCAGCGCCTCGATCAATGTCGGCGGAAACCTTGTGCTGTCGGCCGATTCCAGCCCGAACATCGAAGGCGCGGATGCCGTGGGGGGCACGGTACGGTTGCGCGCGGTCAATGGCGGCGTAATCAGCCTGCTGGGCAATGCCGACCTTGGCGCGACCGCGACTGGTGGCTCCAACGATACGGCTGGCACCGTGGGCAGCGGCACCGGCGGCCTGATCGAGATTCTGGCCAATGATGGCGGACTGATCGCGATCGCGGGCAATCTGCGCGCCGATGCATCGGGCTTTGCCGGCCAGACCGAAACCAGCGGCGTGGGCAGCAACTTCGGTCGCGGCGGCAACATTGGTGTGTACACCCTGGGCAGCGGCGGCTCGCTGCTGGTCGGCGGTACGACCGACCTGTTCGCGCTGGGCGTGGGCTCGCAGGATGGCGGATCCGCGAGCGGCACCGGCGGGGCAGGCTTTGGCGGCCGGATCGACGTGTTCGCGCAAGGCTCTGGCCATCTGATGCGGTTTGGCGACGCGTTCCTGGCAGAGGTTACCGGCTTTGGCGCGACCGGCGCCAATGCGGGTAATGGCGGCATCGGCCAGGGCGGGCAGATCTTCGTCAGCACCGAGGGCGCAAGCACGCTCGATTTCCTGAGCGACCTGTCGCTGCTGGCCTTCGGCTTTGGCGGCACCGCAGGCGCCACCGCAGGCGCTTCCGGCGGGGCGGCGACCGGCGGCACCGCAAGCCTGAGCATGGGCGGCAACGGCGGCCTCATCAATGTGGCGGCCGATGCGATTTTGCGCGCATCCGCCAATGGCGGCGTTGGTGAACATTCGGGCAATCTGGGCGGCAACGCGCAAGGTGGCGGCGCGATCATCTTCCAGAACGCGGCTGGCGGCAATCTTACGATCTCCGGCACGACGCAGGTCGAATCCTTCGGCATCGGCGGCATGGCGACCTTTGGCGGCAACGGCACCGGCGGCAACGCTCAGGTCATCGTGCAGAATGCAGGTCAGCTCAATCTGCTCAACGGCCTGATCGTCGACAGCTCGGGCCTGGGCGGCACCGCGAGCACGCCGGGGACGGGATCATCCGGCAACGGCACCGGCGGTGCGATCGCGCAGCTGATCGCGCTCACCGGCGGTGTGGTCAACATCACCGGCGATGTTACCGTATCGGCCAATGGCGCGGTGTTCGGCAGCGCACTCACCGGAATCGATGGCGGCAACGGCACCGGCGGCAATGCGTCGATCTCGCAGAACACGCTGGGCCAGATCACGATCAACGGCAGCGCCAATGTGACCGCGACCGGCACCGGCGATGCCAATCAGGGCGGCGGCGACGGCATTGCAGGCAATGGCGTCGGCGGGGATGCGCGCATCGTCGTCAATGACTTCAACGTCACCATCACCGGCAATGCCGTGGTCGATGCGAGCGGCTTTGGCGGAAACAATCTGGGCGGCATCCGTGGCGGCAACGGAATCGGCGGCCTGGCCAATCTTGGCGCGGCGGTGGGCACGCTCAGCATCGGGGGAGCCGGCATCGCCAAGGCATCCGGCCTTGGCGGCGATTCCTTCAGCCCTGGATCGGGCGGCGACGGCACGGGCGGCCAGGCGCTGGTCGGCACCGTCACCTCCACCGCGCGTATCCAGATCGGCGGGCTGGTCGATGCCACTGCCAATGGCGAAGGCGGCGACGGATCCGGCGTTTCGTTTTCCGGCGGCGTGGGAACAGGTGGCGGCGCGCAGATATTTGCGCAGAACGGCACGGTCAATGTCACCGGCACGAGCTTCCTCAGTGCGTCCGCCTTTGGCGGCAATGGCAACAACAACGCCGCAGGCGGCGCGGCGCAAGGGGGCAACGCCAGCTTCGTTTCGCTGGGCAACGGCCAGATCACCCTGAACAACGATGCGTTTCTGGCAGTGTTTGCAGGCGCGGGCAGCAGCTTGAACGGCAGCGTTGGCGGCTCCGGCAACACCGGAACAGCGACCGGCGGCAATGCGGTCATGCTGGCGCAGGCGGCAGGCAGCGGCATTACCGTGAACGGCAGCTTTTTCGCCGATGCGACGGCCTTTGGCGGCTCCAGCGGAACAGGGATCATCGGCCTGGCGACAGGCGGGCTGGCTTCAGCGAACGCGCAATCCGGCCTGCTGCAGATTCTTGGCGATCTCACGCTGGATGCATCGGCGAGTGGCGGCGCACCGACCATCACCGGCACTGGCGGTGCGGCCACCGGTGGCCGCACGCAGATGGTGGTTTTCGGCACGGGCGGCGGCACGACCAGTGCCACTGGCGCGCTGGTTCAGCTTGCCAACGGCTTTGGCGGCAGCGCCGCGATCGGCACCGGGGGCACAGGCACTGGCGGTCTTGCCGAATTCGGCACGCTGAACGTCATCGGCACGGTCACCGTGGGCAGCAATGCAAGCCTCTTTACGGACGGATTTGGCGGGTCTGCGCTGTCAGCAGGCAGTGGCGGCAATGGCGTCGGCGGTCAATCGCGCGCCGGAGTCAACGGCGCGACCTTGCGCGGCGCCAACATTACGCTCAGCGCCACAGGTGCCGGCGGAGATGGCGCCTCGGGGGGCAATGGCGGCAATGGCACCGGCGGCACAGCTTCGCTGATTGCGGGCAGCGGTCCCGTAACCGGGCTGGTCGATTTCGACAATGTGTTCATCAACGTTTCGGGCTTCGGCGGTAGCGGCGGCGCTGGCACGAACGGGTCGACCGGCGGCAATGGCGGTATCGGCGGTATCGGCACAGGCGGCGAAATCCTTCTCCTGGGCACTGCGGGCAACGGGCAGCTCGACGTGCTCGATGTGCAACTCAGCGCAGATGGCGTCGGCGGATTCGGCGGTGCCGGCGGCATCGGCAGTTCCGGCGCGGGTGGCAATGGCGGCGCCGGGGGCGCTGGCCGGGGCGGGTTCATCACCTTCGGCACGCAAAGCGGTACGGCGGCGCTGGGCGTGAATGTCGGCTTTGCCGATATCGCCAACGTCACCTCTGCCGCAGGGGGATTCGGGGGTACCGGCGGCAACGGCGGCTCCGGCTTTACCATCGCCGGCAATGGCGGCAACGGGGGCGCCGGGATTGGCGGCGACAATGTCCTGATCGTGCGCGGATCGCGGGTGACCGCTGACGATATCACCATGCTCGTGGCCGGTATCGGCGGCGCGGGCGGCATCGGGGCGATCGGAGGCAATGGCGGTGACGGCGCCGGCGGCGGCCTGGGCTTTGCAATTACCGACCGGTTCCAGATCCCCGCCAATCGCGGCCTGCTCCAGGCGGGCAACATCACCGGCCTGTCCACCGGTATCGGTGGTGCAGGCGTCGTGGGCGGCCTTGGCTATTACAGCACCGGCAACGGCGTCGAACTGCGCAATGCCGACGCCTCCGTTGCAAGCTTCGTGATCAATGTCGGCGGAAATCTGCCTGATCCCACGACACCGATCGAGGACTCCATCCGGATCAGCGATGGCACGTTCAGTTCCGGCAACAGCTTCACTTATGCCACACCCAATTCGCTGTCGGTCGTGGTCAGCAACGCGTCGCTCAATGCCAGCGCAGTGGGCCTGAGCGCGGGCACGTTCGTCGATGACACGGTGATCACGGCGCCGACCAGCATCGGCGCCATCAATGCCGACGCCATCGGTCTGTTCTCCAACGGAGACATGCGGATCACCGCCAACCTCAATGCGGTGCAGGATATCGCCATCTCGGTTCCCGGACTGGTCGATCTGTTCGATATCTCCAGCGGCGGCGTCATCAGCATATCCGGCGGGATACTCGACCTGGGCAACCTGAGCTCGGGCAACCATATCAACCTGTTCGGCGGCAGTATCGCGACGGGCGCGATCAGCGCGGCAAATTTTGTCGAGATGTTTGGCTCAGGCGGCATTTTCACCTCGGACATCGACGCGGGATCCTATATCTTCGCCCTTTCCGATGGCGGCGACATCAGCACCGGCAACCTGACCGCCGGCGGGTTCATCGATATCGAGACGCTTGCCGGCAACATCTCGGTTGGCGATCTCACGGCGGGCGAGGATGTATATCTCGACGCGATCGGCTCGATCAATTTCGGCAATGCCAGCACGGGCCTGAACTTCGAAGCGATCGCTGATGGCAACATCACCGGGGGCAACATCACCGCCCAATCGGCGCTGGCCGAGGCCGATTACGGCGTGGGCCTGGCCGCCACGGGCAATATCCAGGTGGGATCGATCCAGTCCGCCCGCAACATCGGCGCCTTGAGCACCGGTAGCTTCACCAGCGGCGGCCTTTCCACCAGCGAGAACGTGATTCTGCTGGTGGACGGCAATATCGCGATCAACGGCGCGATCACCACCGGCACGGGAGCCAACCGCTTCTTCTACATCGGCAATTCATCGATGTCGTCGTTGCTGGATGGCGGCGGCGGCAACGACAACACATCGTTCATCGGCGGCGACCCCAGCCCTGTCTTTGCCGTCGCACCTGTGCGCACGCTGGGCAGCCTGACCGTCAACGGTCCTATCCAGACGGGCAATTTCGTCGTGGGGCTGGGCACCGGCTTTGCCGTCACGGGTCCGATCACCGCGACAAACGGCCGCATCGCCATCACCGCCAGCAGCATTGCGGCGCAGAATCTCGTCTCGACGTTCAACACCTCGCTCAATGCCACCAGTGGCAACCTTGTCGTCGGATCGGTGACGGCAGGCGGTGCGGTCGGCCTTCTGGCCGGTGCGGGTCAGATCACCAGCGGCGTGCTGACCGGCACATCCGTCGGCGTCGACGGCCAGGGCGCGGTCAGCATCGGCGGAGTGACCAGCACGGGCGCTGCGCAGTTGCGCTCGATCGCGGGCACGTTCAGCTCGCTCGGCGCGATCACCGGCGGCACGGTGAACATCGGCGGCACGGCTCTGGTGCTTGCCAATGTCACCAGCACCGCTGGCGGCATCGCGATGGCGGCGACCGCGGGCAATCTCAGCTTCGGCACGCTGACCTCCTCGGCGAACACGCAGTTCAACGTCAGCGGATCGGTCACCGGCGGCGCTATCACCGCAGGAAGCTGGATCGGCACGATCGTCGGCGGCAACATGACGCTCGGCAACCTGCGCACCACGGGGCCGGGAACTTCGGCCAACGGCTTCAGCATCGGGCTGGGCGCGCAGGGCAACATCGTCACCGGAACCATCGGCAGCTTCGGGTTGCTGGGAATCGGATCGGACGACGGCCAGGGCAATCTGGGCAACGCCGCCAGCATCACCACCGGCGCCATCACCGCGGGCGGCAGCGCCTTCCTGCGCAGCACCCAGGGGCTGACAACTGGCGCGATCACCTCGACCAACGAGATCCGGGTGCGCGGCGGCACGGTGACCACCGGTGCGCTCCAGGCAACCAATGCCATTCTGGCCGCGGCGATGACCGGCAGTCTCAACACCGGCAATATCACGACCGGCACCTCGGCGGTGCTGCTGGCCGCGCAGTCGGTCAACACCGGCGGGATCAGCACGGGTACGACGGGCACGACCCTCATCGCCAACAGCTCGGCGATTTCGCCGACGGGGCTGATCTCGACCATCGACCTCAACGCGCTGCTGGCGGCCACGCCGGTGCGTGTCGGCGGAAGTGTGTCAATCGGCGCGCCGGTCTCCACCGGTACGCTGCTGTCCGCCTCCACGGGCGGCTTCTCGGCCAGCAGCGCGATCACCGCGGGCACCCGGATCAGCCTCGACGTCGGCGGCACGGCGGTGTTCGGCGGACTGGCGGCGGCGCCCACCATCGCGATCAGCTCGGCCGACATTGCGTTCTCTCAAGGTGGCGGGCTGGGCAATGCAAGCACCGGCACACTGACGCTCACCGCAAACCGCAGCGGTCCGGTGATCCTGGGCGGCAGTGGCGACAGCCAGTCGCAACAGGGCAGCTACACGCTTGATGGCAGCGAGATTTCGCGCATCCGCGCGCAGAACATCGTGATCAACGCGCCCAATGTCTCCTCGTCGAGCAGCACGGGTATCGAAATCCGCGCATTGACGATGAACGGATCGGGCGCGTCCAGCGGCGTCAACCTCAACGGATCGGAAGGCAGCCTGACGATCAATACGGGCGGCACGATCCGGGTCAACGGCAACGCTGTCTTCAATTCGATGGCAGCGACCAACCGGGTTGCGCTCAATGCCGGGCGGGTCGAAATCAACGCCGATACCGGCGGCATCTTCCTGAACGGCAGCTCGCCGGGCGGAATTCTGTCGATCACGGCCAACAACATCCACATCGCCGGAGCAGAGCTGCTGGGCCGGCTGGCTGAGAACGTCAACTTTACCGGACGCGATACCGCGCTCGGATTGCCGATCGCGACTTCGCGGCCCGATGGCGTGATCCAGGCATCGCGGCTGCAGTTCAACGTCGGCAGTACGTTGCTGATCCAGAACACCGGTACCAGCCTGCTCAATGCCGGATTCTTCGGCCGGGTCGGCAGCATCGAGATCCTACCCCGGTCTTCGCAGAGCTCGTCGAGCGGGATCGACATGGTCATCTATGGCCAGCTGCTCGATACCGGCGACATCGTCCGCAACGGTAGCTCGGTGCGCGACCTGATCTTCCCGCGCTCGACCAGCGCCGGGCAGGACAGCAGCGGCCCCAGCGGCTTCACCGCCAATTCGAGCGTCAACGGCTGCCTGCTCAACGCGATCAGCTGCGGCAGCGGCGGCGTCACCCAGGAAAGTCCGACGGTCGTGACCCATGCAGGCCCCCCGCCGCCACGTCCCTCCGAGGAACGCCAGGCCGAACGCGAGAAGGAAGAGGCCAAGGCCGCAGCGGAAGAAGCGGCGCGCGGCGATGCGGCTCCACGCCGCCCGATCATGCCGCCGGTGAGCATCGTCAACACCCGCAATCTGGGCGTCGAACCGATCATCGCCGAGCCGGTAACCAGCGGTGGCAACCCCAATCTGCAGCTCGACCAGCCGCTACCCACTCCCCTGCCCGATACCGGAGGACAGCCATGATCCGCTCCCCGTCCCGACACCGTGCGCTGCAGCGCGCCCTTGATCGCACCAGTGGCGCGGTACTGGCGCTGAGCCTGGGTCTGGCGAGCGCGTTGCCCATGGCGGCCTCCGCCCAGACCGAGGGCGCGATCGCCTTGCGCGACAGCTTTCGCGTGGGATCGGCCGGCGTGCTGTGCACCGCGCAATACCGCCCGACCGATGCGGCGCTGACCAGCATGTTCGATCGCGGCTATCGCGTGGTGTGCCGTGATGCCGCCAGCCCGGTGGGATCGCTTTATGCGCTGCGGGGCGGCGAGGGCGACCGGCTGGCAAACTATCTGCAAGCCGCCACCAGCCGGCTGACCTGCGGCGAACGGCAGGTGACCGAGGTCGATGCGGTCGGCGGCGCCACCGTGATCGAATGCCGAGACCCCAAGGCATCGGTCGATTACCGCCTCTATGCCGCAGTGCGCGGCGACACGGTCTACATCGCCGAAGGCCTGTCGGGCTATGATTCGGCGCTCCGGCTGGCGCTGGCTTCCCTGGTGACCGACCGGCCGGTGACCGGCACCGTCGACGTCGCCACCACCCAGGTCAGCGATCCTGCCGCCTTCGCCCGCATCCAGGCGGGTACGCTGGACGAGGAATCGGCGCGGGTCGAGGCCTATACCCGCAACAATTACGGCGCCTATGCCGAATCGGCCGAGTTTTTCGAGACGCTGGCTGCACGCGACCAGGGCGGAAGCGAGCGGACCGCGGAGTTCCTCGCCAACCAGGCATTGCAACAATCGAACATGGGCGATTTCGCCACCGCGGGCGCCCTGTTCGCGCGCGCCGACCGGGTGGTCGCCTCCAGCGATGGCGTGACCCAGCGGATGATCCGCAACTTCCGTGCGATCGATGCGATCAACCAGCGCGATCCTGCAGCGGCGATCGCGTTCCTTGATCGTCCGGTCTCGGTCGATACCGAACTGGTGGGTGAGGCTCTGATCTCACAGGGCGAGATCACCAAGATGCTCGCCGACCGCATCAACCGCGAGAATGCAGGCCTCAAGCGGCTGGGCGGCGTCGACAGCAGCCTCACCGGCACCGAACGCGCGCAGATACTCGACGGTCAGGCGCTGCTGCTGCGCGGATCGGCGCTGCGCCTCACCGGGCAAAGCGCCGCCGCGCTTACCGCCCTGCAGCAGGGCATCGACATGATCGTTGCCGTGCGCAACGGGCGGATCAGCTCGACCGGATGGCTGCGCGCCGAAGTCGCGACGCAGCGCGCGCTGATCCAGGAATCGCAGGGTGATCTGACAAGCGCGCGCGCCGGCCTGGCCGAGGCGCTGGACATCTACCGGCTCGATTATCCGCAATCGCCGGGCCTGCTCAGCGCGAAGGCCCGGCTGGCCGCATTCCTGGCGCGGCGGGGCGAGGCCGATGCCTCGATCGCGCTGTATGACGAGATCGTCGCCGAGGGGGAGGCTGTGCCCGGCGCCCGCGCGACGATGAAGGAAATGCTTGGTCCCTATTTCGCGCAGCTCGCGGTTCGCGCCGATATCGATGCGTCGGTGGCATCGCGCATGTTCACCGCCAGCCAGTTGCTCCAGCGCCCCGGCGTCGCCCAGACCCAGGCGGTGCTGGCGCGCGAACTGTCCGAGGGCAATGACGAGGCATCGGCACTGTTCCGGCTGGCGGTGACCCGCACCCGTGAAATTGCCCGCACCAGTGCCGAGATCCAGCGCATCGAGGCGCTGGCCGCGCCGACGGCCGCCGATCTTGCCACGCTGGCGCTGGCACGCGAATCGCTGACCAACCAGCAGAACGAACAGACCGCGCTGCAGTCCCGGCTGGGCCAGTATTCGCAGTATCGCGTGCTGTCGCCGACATCGGTGACGCTGGGCGAGCTGCAGAAGCTGCTGCGGCCGCGCGAAGGCTATTACAAGGTCAGCTTTGTCGGCCAGCAGGCCTATGGCCAGTTGATCACGCCCGATCGCGTCCGCACGGTCAGCATCGCGCTGACCCGCGCCGAACTCGACAAGACGGTGGCCAAGTTGCGCGATTCGATCGTGGTGATCGAGAACGGGCAGCCGACCAACTACCCCTTCGACGTGGTCGAGGCCAAGGCGCTGTACGAGGCGCTGTTCCCCGGCCTTGGCCAGGATCTCTCCGGGATCGAGCATCTGGTCTACGAGCCCGACGGTGCACTGCTGCAATTGCCGCCCGGACTACTGGTCGAGGATCAGAAGGGCGTGGATGCCTATCTGGAACGCACGGCGGCGATCGACGCCGATCCCTTCGACTTCACCGGCGTCGCCTGGTTCGGGCGCGACCGGCGCTTTTCGATCGCGGTGTCGCCGCGCTCGTTCGCCGATGTCCGCACCATCGCGCCTGCGCGTGGAAAGCAGGCCTATCTCGGGCTCGGCCAGAACGCCGCACCGCCCGAACGGATCCGCATGGCCTCGGCGAGCCGGGCAGAGGATTGCGAGTGGCCGATCAACACCTGGCTCGACCCGATTTCGCCTGCCGAACTCAAGCTGGCACAGAGCGTGCTGGGCGCAGGCAAGGCCGAAGTGCTCACCCAGAGCGCGTTCAGCGACACCGCGCTGCTGGGCCGGGGCGATCTGGATGATTTCCGCATCCTCCATTTCGCCACCCATGGACTGGTCACCGCGCCGCGTCCGCAATGCCCCGCGCGTCCAGCGCTGGTCACCTCGTTCGGTGACGCGACATCGGACGGGTTGCTGAGCTTCAAGGAGATTTTCGACCTCAAGCTCGATGCCGATCTGGTGATCCTTTCCGCCTGCGATACCGCGGGCCTTGCCACCGTATCGGCCTCGCGCGAGGCGGGAATCGAGACCGGCGGCAACTTCGCGCTCGATGGTCTGGTGCGCGCCTTTGTCGGCGCAGGCGCGCGATCGGTGCTGGCCAGCCACTGGCCTGTGCCCGACGACTTCAACGCGACGGAGAACCTGATCTCGGCGTTGTTCAAGGCGGGCTCGGGCGTCGCGATGAACGCCTCGCTGGCGCAGGCGCAGCGTGCGGCGATGGATGACCCGCTGACATCACACCCCTATTACTGGGCGGCGTTCATCCTGCTGGGGGACGGCACCAAGCCGCTGGTGCAATAGGCCACAGCGCCGGGCCGAGGACACCGATACTGGTCAAGACGGGCAAAGCCCCCTATCTTGTCCGATATGGGATTCTTTCGTGACATTTCGCCGGTTCGCGCTTTTGGCGACCTCAAGACCTACTGGTTCGACCAGCAGGACCATAAATGGCGCTTTCTGTTTGCGTCGCTTGCAGCCACCGCCACCATCTTTTCGGCGTTCTTCAGCGAATCCGGATTCGAGGTCCAATGGAAACGGCCAGAGATCACCTGGGTGACCAGCTTTGAGCCCGGGCGAAGCGATGCCGAGATTGCTGCGGAGAACGTTGCCAACCAGGCCGAGAACGACCGGATCGAGGCCGAATGGTTGGCGAAAGAAGAAGAGCGCAAGGCGCAATATCGCCGCCTGGCCGAACAGTTCGGCATGGACACAGAGTGATTCCAGCCGCCCGGTCTGATGCGGACTGGATGCACGCAGCTATCGCGCTGGCCCTGCGCGGGCGCGGGCTGTCGAGCCCCAACCCCGCTGTGGGATGCATATTGGTCCGTGATGGCCGTGTCATGGGACGCGGCTGGACCGCAGCCGGGGGCCGACCCCATGCCGAAGCCATGGCGCTGGCTGCAGCCGGCGACGCGGCGCGCGGCGCAACCGCTTATGTCACGCTGGAACCGTGCGCGCACGACAGCCAGCGCGGCCCCGCCTGCGCCGATCTGCTGGTTGCCGCCGGCGTGGCGCGCGTCGTCATCGGCACGCAGGACCCCGATCCGCGCACCAACGGCGACGGCGCGGCGCGGCTGGCCGCTGCCGGGATCGCGGTGCTGGCGAACGTGGCCGAGGGATCGGCGCGCGCCAGCCTCGCCGGCTTCGTCATCCGCCAGAGCCTGGGCCGTCCGTTCGTCACGCTGAAGCTCGCGACATCGCTCGATGGCCGGATCGCGCTTGCCGACGGGTCGAGCCAGTGGATCACCGGCGAGCAGGCACGCGCTCACACTCATGTCGAGCGCGCGCACCATGATGCGATCCTGGTCGGTGGCGGCACGTTTCGCGCCGATGCGCCGCAGCTGGACGTGCGGCTGGCGGGGCTGGAGGCGCGCTCGCCGCGCCGGGTGCTGCTCAGCCGCATGGGCGATGCGCCCGCCGGATGGACCGCGATTGCCTCGCCCGAAGACATTGGATCACTGCAAGGCGTCGACTGGCTGATGGTCGAGGGCGGCGCCGAGGTGGCAGCAGCGTTTCTCGCCGCCGACAGCGTCGACCGGCTGTTGCTCTACCGCGCGCCGGTGCTGATCGGCCACGGCAAGGCGGCTTTGGGCGATATCGGGCTGGACCGGCTGGCCGATGCACATGGCCGCTGGCGGCTAGAGGACACGCGGCTGCTTGGCAACGACCGGATGGAAAGCTACCAGCGAATACGCTGATCCCGCGAAACCCGCCCACTGACGGGGCAACACACAGGACGACCATGTTTACAGGCATCATCACCGATATCGGCACCATCGACCATGTCGAACAACGCGGTGACCTGCACGCCCGCATCCGCTGCGGCTATGACATGGCCAGCGTCGCCATCGGCGCATCGATCGCGTGCTCGGGTGCGTGCCTGACCGTGACGTCGAAGGGGGATGACTGGTTCACCGTCGATATCAGCGCCGAGACCGTCAGCAAGACCAGCGCCGGTCGCTGGGAGAAAGGCACCCGCCTCAATCTCGAGCGCGCACTCAAGATCGGCGACGAACTGGGCGGGCATATCGTCACGGGCCATGTCGATGGCATGGGCACCGTGGTGGCGCGAGAACCCGAAGGCGATTCGATCCGCTTCACGATTGCCGCGCCGCATTCTCTGGCGCCCTATATTGCCGCCAAAGGTTCGATCACCCTCGAAGGCGTGTCGCTGACGGTGAACAGCCATGCCGACCAGAGCGATGGCGCAGTGCATTTCGGGCTCAATATCATCCCGCATACTTGGGAAATGACGACGTTGGGCATGCTGCAGCCGGGCGATCCGGTCAATCTCGAGATTGACGTCCTGGCCCGTTACTTGATGCGGATGAACGAGGCAAAATCCATTGCGATGTGATCGCGCAATTGCAGCGCACATTGTAATGTGATATCGGGAGCTCCGAAGGGATATTCCGATGTCAGCACAGCTTATCGAACGGATCGTTGAAATCATTGAAGGTGGCCAGGAAAGCCGCGCCGGGCTCGCCCGCGCCGCAGGGCTCCACGCCAACTCGCTGCGCAAGCTGGGCGAACCCGACTGGAACCCCACCGCAGACACGCTAGGCAAGCTGGAGCGCTATCTGTCGCGCGATCCCGCCGGTGTGATGGCCACGGCCGAGGAAATCATCAACGAGGCGCGCAACGGCCGGATGTACATTCTGGTCGATGACGAGGATCGCGAGAACGAGGGCGACCTGATCATCCCCGCGCAGATGGCGACGCCCGATGCGATCAACTTCATGGCGAGATACGGCCGCGGCCTGATCTGCCTTGCCATGACCAAGGACCGGGTGGAGGAACTCGGCCTCAACCTGATGGCGCGCCACAACGGCACCCGGCATGAAACCGCCTTCACCGTCTCGATCGAGGCGCGCACCGGGGTGACCACCGGGATCAGCGCGGCGGACCGCTCGCGCACCGTGACCGTCGCCATCGATCCCAGCAAGGGCCCCGAGGAAATCGTCACCCCAGGCCATGTCTTCCCGCTGATGGCGCGCGATGGCGGCGTTCTGGTCCGCGCCGGTCACACCGAAGCGGCGGTCGATGTCTCGCGGCTCGCCGGGCTCAATCCCTCGGGGGTGATCTGCGAGATCATGAACGACGACGGCACCATGGCGCGGCTCGACGACCTGATCGAGTTCGCGCACATCCACGGCATGAAGATCGGCACGATCCGCGACCTGATCGCCTATCGCCGCCGCCATGACCATCTCGTCGAAAAGCGCGCCGAGGCACGGTTTACCAGCCAGCATGGCGGCGAATGGAAGGCCATCGTCTTCTACAACAAGGCCGAGAAGACCGAGCAGACCGTGCTGCAGAAGGGCCATGTCGATCCCGACACGCCGACGCTGGTGCGGATGCACGTGCTCAACCCGTTTACCGACATATTTGGCGAAACCGGCAACCGGTCAGGGCTGCTCGCCCGGGCGATGGAGATCATCGGCGAAGAGGGTGCCGGGCTGGTGGTGCTGCTCAACCGGCATGGCATCAACAGCCTCAGCCAGGCCATCCGTCTCAAGTCTGGCGAAGCGGTTCCCGACATGGAAGAGCTGCGCGATTACGGCATCGGCGCGCAAATCCTCACCGAAATGGGTGTGCAGGATATGGAACTGCTGACCAACTCGCACCACAGCCTGGTCGGGCTCGACGGCTATGGCCTGTCGATCGTCGGCGAACGGCCGATCACGTCTTAAGGGTAACGTACACTGCGCGCGGCTGCGTCAGACGGTGAAGCTCTCGCCGCAGCCGCACGACCCCTTGGAATTTGGGTTGGCGAACACGAAGCCCGCGGTGAAATCGTCCTCGACCCAGTCCATCACCGATCCGATCAGGTACAGGATCGAGCCGCCATCGACATAGAACACCCCGCCCGGGGTCTCGATCTTCTCGTCGAACTTCACCTCTTCGGTGACGTAATCGACCGAATATGCGAGCCCCGAGCAGCCCCGGCGCGGCGTCGAGAGCTTGACCCCGATCGCGCCTGCAGGCGCGGTCTGCATCAGATGCGCAATCCGGGCCTCGGCCGACGGAGTCAACGTCAAGGCGGCGGGGCGCGTGCGGGTTGTGGTCGTCATTGGCGTGGTCCTCTATTTACCCCTCTCCCCTTCGAGGGAGAGGGTTGCGCAGACTTGGGCACGCATGTGCCCTAGTCGAAGCTGGGAGAGGGGGCAGCACCGTCGGCGTATTCTCGCTCACCCTCATCCAACTGCGCCTAGCCAGCAAGCTGGCAAGGCTTCGTAGCCTTCTCCCATCGAGGGAGAAGGCCTTTACAACATCCCCATTTCAAGCTTGGCCTCGTCGGTCATCTTGCCCGGGTCCCAGGGCGGATCCCAGACCAGATTGACCTCGGCATGGCCGACACCGGGTACGCTGCCGACCTGAAGTTCGATCTCTCCGGGCATCGATTCAGCCACCGGGCAGTGCGGCGTGGTCAGCGTCATCGTGATGATCGCATGGCCATCGCTGACCTCGACGCCGTAGATCAGCCCGAGATCGTAGATATTCACCGGAATTTCCGGGTCATAGATGCTCTTGAGCGTATCGATCACCGCCTCGTAAACCTCGCCGCCCGGTTCCCCAGCGGCGACGCCTTGCGGCTTTTCGGCGAGGAACCCATCGAGATAATCACGCTTGCGCGCATAGCGTTCGCCCGCGCTCTCCGGCCCGGTGGTATCGATTGCCATATCGACGCGCGCCTTGCGCGGCTTTTCCACCGCATCAACCTGTTCCGACATGATCTTTCCCATCTCGTTCATATCACTCATCCGAAAATCCTGCGTACCCGGTCGAGCCCGCGCACCAGCGCCTCGACATCATCGCTGTTGCTGTAGACGCCAAAGCTGGCGCGGGCGGTCGCCGACACGCCGAGGTGGTCCATCAGCGGCTGCGCGCAATGGTGCCCGGCGCGGATCGCGACATTCGCCTCATCCAATATGGTGCCGATGTCGTGCGGATGCACCCCCTGCATCTCGAACGAGAGGATTCCAGCACTGTCCTTCGGCCCGAACACGCGGATCGCGTTGATCTGGCCAAGCGCGTGCTGCGCCTCTGCCACCAGCGCGCATTCGTGCGCGTGGATCGCGTCGATACCGATGGCTTCGACATAATCGATCGCCGCACCCAGGCCGGAGGCGCCGACGATGTGCGGCGTGCCCGCCTCGAAGCGCTGCGGCGGCGGGGCATAAGTGGTGCGCGCGAAGGTCACCCGGTCGATCATCGCGCCGCCGCCCTGCCATGGCGGCATCGCGTCGAGCAGCTCCGCCCTGCCCCACAGCACGCCGATCCCGGTCGGGCCATAGAGCTTGTGTGCGGAGTAGACGTAGAAGTCGCAGTCGAGCGCGGCGACATCAACCGGCAGCCGCGGCACGGCCTGGCAGCCATCGAGCAGCAGCAGCGCGCCGACATCGTGCGCGAGCTTCGCTGCGCGTCTGGCATCGAGCACGCTGCCCAGCACGTTGGAGACATGCGCCAGCGCGACCATCTTGTGGCGCTCGGTCAGCATTGCGGCCATGGCATCGAGATCGATCTGGCCGTCCTCGGTCAGCGGCGCGACGTCGATTTCGGCGCCGGTGCGTTCGGCGACCATCTGCCATGGCACGATGTTGCTGTGATGCTCGAGCTGGCTGAGCATGATGCGATCGCCGGGCTTGAGATTGGCCCCGCCCCAGCTTTGCGCGACGAGGTTGATCCCCTCGGTCGCCCCGCGCACGAAAATCGTCTCGTCCTCGCGGCCACCGATGAACGCCGCCGCCTTGCGCCGCGCGCCCTCGTACGACACCGTCATGTTCGCCGACCGCGCATAAACGCCGCGGTGCACGGTGGCGTAATCGTCGCCATAGGCGCGCGCGATGGCATCGATGACGAATTGCGGCTTCTGCGCGGTGGCAGCGGTATCGAGATAATGCCAGGGCTTGCCCTCGGCGGTGAACAGCCCGGGGAAGTCTGCGCGGTGGTCGAGCAGGCGGGGTGGTGCGAGCACGCTCATAGCCCCTCTCCCCCCCGAGGGAGAGGGTTGCGCAGACTTGGCAGCTTGCTGCCTAGTCGAAGCTGGGAGAGGGGGCTGTGGGTGCAAAGTGACCGTCGCGCAGCCCCCCTCATCCAACTGCGCCTAGGCGACTGCGTCGCCAAGGCTGCGTATCCTTCCCCCTCCAGGGGGGAAGGGCTTTTGGCGAGCATCATATCCATCACGCCAGCCCCTCGAGCGCAGCGAGCGCGCGCGTCTCGATCGCCTCGCGCGCGGCGTCATCCTCGAGCGATACGAACGCATCGGCGATGAACGCCTGCAGCATCAGCTTGCGCGCCAGCTGCGGCGGGAGACCGCGCGCGGCCATGTAGAACAGCGCCGCCTTGTCGAGTTCACCCACGGTCGCGCCGTGCGCGCACTTGACGTCGTCGGCGTAGATTTCGAGCTCGGGCTTGGCGTTGGCGGTCGCGGTGCGATCGAGCAGCATCGCCTTGACCGACTGCGACGCGTCGGTCTTCTGTGCATGGCGCGCGACCGCGACCTTGCCGAGGAACGATCCGGTGGCATGGCCTGCCAGCACGCTGCGCACCACCTGGTTGCTGGTTGCATTGGGGTGCACGTGGTTGACTTGCGTCACGATCTCGAGCGTCTGCTCGCCGTTGCCCAGGATCGCGCCGCCCATCTCGAAATGCGCGCCTTCGTGCAGCAGCACATTGACGCTCATCCGCCCGTAATCGGAGTCGGTGGCGAGCAGGTGCAACGCGAAGGTCGCGCCTGCTTCGATCACCACGTCGAGATCGGTGATCGACACGCCCGACATCGCCACCGGAAGCACGATCTGCTTGGCGAGAGTTTCGCCTGCCGCCACGGTGATCCGCTCGGGCCCCTGCGGCACATCGCCCCAGACACGCGCCAGCGCATCGAGATCGGCATAGCGCCACGCCTCGTCGCGGCGCGTGGGGAGGGGAAGAGTGTGAACGCTCATTATCCCTCTCCTATCAATCCCTCTCCCGTGCAGGGAGAGGGCTGCGAAGCCTTAATGAGCGCAGCGAATTTAGGCGAAGCTGGGTGAGGGTAGCGAGGCTGCAAAGCGACGGCAAACCTTCGCGCAGCCCCCCTCATCCAACTGCGCCTAGGCGACTGCGTCGCCAAGGCTGCGTATCCTTCCCCCTCGAGGGGGAAGGTTTGGGTCTGTGGACCCATCACGCCACCGCCTCGTAACCCTGCTCTTCGAGCTCGAGCGCCAGTTCCGCGCCGCCGCTGCGCACGATCCGTCCGCCCGCGAGCACGTGCACGAAATCGGGCTTCACCAGATCGAGCAGCCGCTGATAGTGGGTGATCAGCAGCACCGCGCGGTCGGGCTTGCGCATGATGGTGTTGATCCCCTCGCCGACGATGCGCAGCGCGTCGATATCGAGGCCGCTGTCGGTCTCGTCGAGCAAAGCGAGCTTGGGATCGATGATCCCCATCTGCACCATCTCGTTGCGCTTCTTCTCGCCGCCCGAAAAGCCGACGTTCACCGGCCGCTTGAGCATGTCCATGTCCATCCTGAGCAGGCCTGCCTTTTCCTTGGCCAACCGGATGAACTCCGCGCCGCTCAACGGCTCTTCACCGCGCGCACGGCGCTGGGCATTGAGGCTCTCGCGCAGGAACTGCAGGTTGGACACGCCGGGAATCTCGACCGGATACTGGAAGCCGAGGAACAGGCCTGCCGCGGCGCGCTCGTGCGGCTCCAGGCCAAGCAGATCCTGACCGTCGAAGATCGCGGAACCCTCGGTGACCTCGTACCCTGGCCGTCCGCCCAGCGTATACGCCAGCGTCGACTTGCCCGCGCCGTTCGGCCCCATGATCGCATGGATCTCGCCTGCGTTGATGGTGAGCGAAAGGCCCTTGAGGATTTCGGTGCCACCGATGGTGGCGTGGAGGTTTTCAATTTTGAGCATGGTCATTCCATTCTTCCCCTCTCCCCTTGAGGGAGAGGGTTGCGCAGACTTGGTGAGCGAAGCGAGCCTAGTCGAAGCTGGGAGAGGGGGATGCGGTTGCGCAATCATCCGACCGAACCCTCAAGCGAAATCCCCAGCAGCTTCTGCGCTTCGACCGCGAATTCCATCGGCAGCTGCTTGAGCACCTCGCGCGCGAAGCCGTTGACGATCAGCGCCACCGCTTCCTCCGCGCTCAGCCCGCGCTGCATCGCGTAGAACAGCTGATCGTCGCTGATCTTGCTGGTCGTCGCCTCATGCTCGATCTGCGCGGAAGGATTGCGCACCTCGATATACGGCACGGTGTGTGCGCCGCACTGGTCGCCGAGCAGCAGCGAATCGCACTGGGTGAAGTTGCGCACGCCTTCCGCACCGGGGGCTACGCGCACAAGTCCGCGATAGCTGTTGTTGCTGCGTCCCGCGCTGATCCCCTTGGACACGATCGTCGAGCGCGAGCCCTTGCCGTTGTGGATCATCTTGGTGCCGGTGTCGGCCTGCTGGTAGTTGTTGGTCACCGCGACCGAGTAGAACTCGCCGACGCTGTCCTCGCCGTTGAGCACGCACGACGGGTATTTCCACGTGACGGCGCTGCCGGTTTCGACCTGCGTCCAGCTGATCTTGGAGCGCGCGCCCTGCGCCAAGCCGCGCTTGGTGACGAAATTGTAGATCCCGCCCTTGCCCTCGGCGTCGCCGGGGTACCAGTTCTGCACGGTCGAGTATTTGATCTCGGCATCGTCCATCGCGACGAGCTCGACGACAGCGGCGTGCAACTGGTTCTCGTCGCGCTGCGGCGCGGTGCAGCCTTCGAGATAGCTCACATAGCTGCCCTTGTCGGCGATGATCAGGGTGCGCTCGAACTGGCCGGTGTTCTCCGCGTTGATGCGGAAATAGGTCGACAGCTCCATCGGGCAGCGCACGCCTTCGGGGATGTAGACGAAGGTGCCGTCGGAAAAGACCGCGCAATTGAGCGTCGCAAAATAATTGTCGCGCACCGGCACGACCTTGCCCAGCCACTTCCTGACCAGATCGGGATATTCGCGGATCGCCTCGCTGATCGACATGAAGATCACGCCGGCGCGCGACAGTTCCTCGCGGAAGGTGGTCGCGACCGAAACCGAGTCGAACACCGCATCGACGGCCACGCGGCGCGCGCCCTCGACATTGGCGAGCACCTTCTGCTCCTCGATCGGGATGCCGAGCTTCTTGTAGACCTCGAGGATCTCGGGATCGACCTCGTCGAGCGAGCCGAGCTTAGGCTTGGCCTTGGGCTCGGCGTAATAATAGGCGTCCTGATAATCGATCGGCGGGACCTGAAGCTTGGCCCAGTCGGGGGTCTCGAGCGTCTGCCAGATGCGGAACGCCTTCAATCGCCAGTCGAGCATCCATTCGGGCTCGTTCTTCTTGGCGCTGATATAGCGCACGGTGTCTTCGGTCAGCCCCTTGGGCGCCATTTCCTGCTCGATCGCGGACGAGAAGCCCCATTCATAGGTGCTCGCCTTTTCCGCCGCCGCCCAGGCGTCGGCATCGCGCGTCTTGGTGTCTGCAGGGGTGCTGTCGTCGGTCACGTTGAGGTCCTTTCGCCGACCTTCTTGAGGTCGAGCGGATGTTCGGGGCGTCTGGGATCGGGGATATGCTGGCCCAGGCTGGCCAGGGTTACGCCTGAAAGCGCCGAGCGGATGGTGCGGTTGACGATCTGCCAGTGCGGACGGACATGGCAACTGCCCTCCATCGCGCAATCGCTGGCGTGCTCGCCAGCGCACACCGTGATCTCGATCGGGCCGTCCACCGCCTCGACGATATCGGCGAGCGTGATCGCGGCGGGCGGGCGCGACAGGCGGAAACCACCGCCAGCCCCGCGCACCGTTTCGATCAGGCCCGCTGCGGACAGCTTGCTCACCAGCTTCTGCGCGGTGGGCAAAGGCAGGCCGGTTTCGGTCGCCAGCACCCGCGCGTTGCAGCGCATGCCGCCGCAATGGCGCGCAGCGGCGCTCATCAGCACCACGGCATAATCGGCAAGACTGGACATGCGCATAAGGCTCGGCCCGTTAATCGGAGTGAATCGTTCCGATTACGAGATGGCGGTTTTGGGGTTGAAAATCAAGGGTGAAGATAGGTGCACAACTATCTCCCCTCCCGCAGGCGGGAGGGGTGGCCGCAGGCCGGGGTGGGCCTGCGCAGGCGCCTGTCCTTACAGGCCCACCCCGGTCCGGCAAGCCGGGCCTGCCCCTCCCGCCTGCGGGAGGGGAGAGGGCTGCGTCTACTTCACCGCGCCCGATCTGAGCAGCTTCGGCACCAGCACAACCGCCGCCAACAGCGGCCATTTGCGCTGCCAGGGCTTGATCTCGATCTGCGTGCCCGCATGCCGGTTGATCTTCCAGGCGAGGTAATCGATCCCCCCGGCGAAGGTGAAGGTCGCCTTCGCGAGACGGGCCACGGTCAGCCTTTTGCCTCGCCGCCTGAGCGCGGCCCACCGGCTTTCGGCCTCGGCGCGGGGCATGGCGGCGATATCGGGATGTTCGCGCGCAACCGCCTCGCCGACCTTGGCGTAGTGATCGGGAGCGAAATCGACGACCTTGTCGGGCCGGTCGCCGCGCTCGGCGCGAAGTTCGGCGCCATAGGTGCGGGTGAAGCCGGTGCGCCAGGGTGCGAGCGGATCAGCCGCGGCAGGATCGCTAAGCGGCGCGGAATGGCGCAGCAGGGTGACCGGCGCATCGCACAGCGCATCCAGCGCAGCATCGCGCGCGGCATCGTCGGCGCTCCACACCAGCCGCACCGGCTGCGCAAAGCGCGCCCAGACCGAGACATCGCGCGCCTGCATCGAGCAGGCCCGCGCCAGATCGGCTTCGGAGAGCACCGCATATTTGGCGGCGAGATTGTCGTACGCTGCCGGAAACACATTGGGCGGGATCAGCGCATTGGCGCGCGCCATCCACCCTCCCTTGCCTGCGGTTCGATACGCCGACGCGTAGTCCGACACGATCACGTAGAAATCGAGCATCAGCCCGTCGAGCTGCGCCTCGCGCAGGCACGACCCATAGAAGATCACCGCGCGCGCGGTATCGCCAAACGGGCGGGCGAGCTCAGCGGCAAAGGCGCCGACGCGCGGGTCGACCGGCTGCAGCGCTTCGGCGGCGATCAGGGATTGGAGGGTGGCGGTCATCACAATTTCTCTCCCCTACCGCCTGCGGGAGGGGTGGGCGATGGTCAAAACCCCCGCCGCGGGAAAGGC